>NZ_LZMC01000088.1 GCF_001668615.1 Mycobacterium sp. 1274761.0 | reverse complement strand
GGCGGCCGCGGTCCTCGCCATCGGCGGCCTGGCGGTGACGCTGACGGGCAACAGCGGCGTGCTGGGGCCGGTCACCGAAACCAGCACGACGTTCTCTTTAGAGCCGACGTCGGGCCCGCCGCCCACATCTGTCGAGCCGACGACCATCACGGTGACCGGCGACGACGGCCAGCCCACGACCAGCGTCGTCACCCCGCCGCCGCCGTCTCCGACGACCACCACCGAGACCACGTCACCGACGACCACCACGACGAGCACCACGACAACGACGACAACAACCACCACCACAACCACGACCACCACGACGAGAACCACCACGACGACGCGGACGACCACGCCGACAACGACGACGTCGGCCCCCGCAAGCCCGGCTCAGCCGCAGTCCCCGGCGGCGCAGTCGGCCCCCGCACTCGCGAACGGCTGAGACAGCCATGGCGGGGCCCGACGTTCGCACCGACATACCGCCTGCCGCCCGCCAGGCCGTGTCAACGCTGACGAGCGCGCCGACCGAACCGGTCAGGATCCTGGTGTCGGGTGGCTACGGAACGGGCAAGAGCTCGGTGCTCGCGGTGGTCCGCGATGCGTTGCGGGCCGCCGGCGTACGGCTGCTGACGCGCGCGCCGCGAGCGGGAGACGATCCAGGCGCCGCCTTCGTGATCGACGACGCGCACCTGCTGGCCGACGACGAACTCGAGGCACTCGCCGAGCGGGTGTCGGTTCCGGCTGCGACGGTGGTCGTCGCGGCCGAACCGCTCGCCCATCGTCAGCCGTTGCGGGCGTTGGCCACCGCCCTGCAAAGGGAGAACCCCGCCGTCTCCCTCGGCTCACTCACCGCGTCTGACGTCAGCGACGCGGCCGGCGGCCAGCCGCCCACGGAAGTCGTTCGCGCGCTGATGGTTTCGACCGAAGGGTTGCCGTTTCTGCTTCGGCCCGCGATGGCCGCCGCGGCGCCGGCCGACGGCGAGCCCGCCGTGAACGCCATCGTCGATGCGGCCCGGTTCGCGTTGATCGAGCGGCTGCGCCGGGTCGAGGAACCGGTGCTCGACACCCTGCTGGTGTCGTCCCTGAGCCCGGAGCTCGGGCCCGATGATGTCGCGGCGGCGCTGGGGCTGGACTCGGAAGAGGCCCAGCAGCTGGTGGACAGGGCCCGCGCCAGCGGCCTGGTCGAGCCGTCGCACAGCCAAACCTTTTTGCACTCGGTTCACCAGGGCGTTGCCGCTATCATCGGCGCCGCTCGCCATCACGACATCGAGGTGGCCCTGCTGCGGTCGCAGATCGAATTGGCCACGCTGTCACCGGATCTCGCGATGCGGATGGCCGACCACGGGCTGCGCGACGACCGGCTCGCCGACGCGCTGGCCGAGCTGGCCACACGCCATCGCGGCCAACCCGCCGAGGCGGCGCGGCTCTACCGTGCGGCGGCGGCCGCGGGCGCCACCGCTGTGAGCGCGCGGCTCGCCGATGCGTTGGCGTTGACCGGCGACTGCGCGACGGCGAGCCGGTTGACCGACGAACTGCTGGGCTCTGACGACATGGCCGAACGGGCGGCGGCCGTTCGGATCGCGGCGAGCATCGCCCTGCACGACGGCGGTGCAGCGCAGGCCGCCGATCTGTTCCGGTGGCTGGGCCCCTACCCCGACGCGGTCGTCGGTGCCGCCAATGCCGTCGTATCGATCGCGGTGGGCGACGCGCAGACCGCCAGGGCCGCGGTGAGCGCCGAAAGTGCCGGTCCGCCAACGTCAATCGCGCGTGCGGCGCACAGCCTCGGCGAGGGGCTGCTGCTGTCCCTCGACCAGCCATTCCCCGTCGCCATCACTCGCCTCGGGCAGGCCATCACCGCTGAATCGCACCAGCCCGGCGTCACTCCCGACAGCGCGGCTGCCCTCGTCACGCTCGCGGCGTTGCACGGCGGTGACCCAGTGCGGGCGCGCAGCGTGATCGGGCGAGCGGTGCGGGCAACCGCGCACGAGAGGAGCGAAACCGATGCCGGTGAGGACGACGCGTTCGCGGTGCACCGGCACCGGTTGCTGCTCGGCTGGGTGCGAATGCAGGACGGCCAACTCGGGGCGGCCGCGGCCGACGCCGCCTCGGTGGCTGACGTGGCGTTGCATCGCCGCGATGCGCTGTGGGCTGCGGCGCTGAACACTGCGATCGCCCGCCGCAGCGGTGACGGCGGCGCCCTGCAGAAGCACTGGTATGCCGCGATGGAGGTGCTCGCCGAATACTCCGTCGACCTGTTCTCCCTGCTTCCACTGGGCGAGCTGTGGGTCGCGGCCGCCCGGCTACGGCAGGTCGATCGTCTGCAGCATGCGCTGGACCAGGCGTTCGCGATCCTCGCATCGTTGGACGACCCGGTGCTGTGGTCGGTGCCGCTGCACTGGGCCGGTGTGCACGCCGGGATCCTGGCCAACTCTCCCGACGCGGTCGCCCCGCACGGGCACGCACTGACGTCCGCCGCGGGCAGCAGCCCGTTCGCCAAGGCGCTTTCAGGTGCGGGCCGGACGTGGCTACGGGTGCTGGCCAACCACGTCGACGCCGACGAGGTCACCGCCGCGGCCCGGTCGCTGTCCCAGTTCGGGCTCACCTCGGACGCCACCCGGTTGGCTGGCCAAGCCGCGCTGCAGACCCCCGACGGCCGCGTGTCCGGCGCGATGCTGCAACTGGCGCGCGACCTCAAGCTGGCCACTGCCGTGGACGACGAACCCAGCGTGGAGCCGGCTGCCGCCGCCGCGCCGACGGCGCAGGGCCGGCAACCGTCGTCACGGCTGTCCGACCGCGAGCGCGAGGTCGCCGAATTGCTGCTGTTGGGCATGCCTTACCGCGACATCGGCAGCCAACTGTTCATCTCGGCGAAGACCGTCGAGCACCATGTGGCGCGGATCCGGCGGCGGTTGGGTGCGGAGTCCCGCTCGGAGATGCTGTCGATGCTGCGCGCGATGCTCGGCACCGCCAGCTGACTCCCGCGATCCCCTAACGGCACGAGTTCCCCTAATCCATTTCCCCTATGGGGTGCGCGCCGGCACCGGTGCGAGCACCGATCCGCGACGGCCCGTCACGGCTTAGGGTCGACTCAATCCTTACTTTTACGAACCCGACGCAGAGGTGTTACATGTCGAATCCGCAAGGCGGCCGGGGCATTTCGGCGAGCCATTCTCTTGGCCTTGCCGTTGGCGCCACGAACGTCGCGTGCGTCGGCGCGGGGCACCGACCTGTGCTGCGGCCCGCGTCGGTGACGCTGGGGCCCGGGCTGACACTCACCGGATTCGTCGACCGCGTCGGAGACCCGGTCCCGATGGTCGCCCACGACGGATCCCGGCACCGCCCGGAGTCATTGCTCACCGACGCGCTCGACGACGCCGCACGGGCGGCCGCCGCGGCGCCGGTGTCGGAGGTCGCCGTGGCCGTACCCGCGCACTGGCGCCCGCCCATGGTCGACGCGCTGCGCGGGGCGCTGCGCAGCAAGAAGGGCCTGGCCCGCTCGCCGCTGGTCTCCGACGCGGCCGCCGCGGTGACCGCGCTGCGGTCGAGCCCCGGCCTGCCGTCATCGGGTGTGATCGTGCTGTGCGACTTCGGCGGCAGCGGCTCGAGCATCACGCTCATCGACGCCGCGGCCGACGACGCTCCGATCGGTGAGACGATCCGTTTCCACGATTTCTCCGGCGACCGGCTCGACCAGGCGATCCTGGCGAGGGTCGTGGCGGGCGTCCTCGACGCATCCGGGGCCGACCCCGCGGGCACCTCGATGGTCGGCTCGCTGGGCCGGCTGCGCGACGAGTGCCGCCGCGCCAAGGAGCGGTTGTCCGACGAGACGGCCACTGCGATCGTCGTCGACGTGCTCGGACTGGAGACCACCGTGCGCATGACGCGGATGGAGCTCGACGCGCTGATCGACGAGCCGCTCGACGAGTTCACGGTGGCGCTGTTCGACACGCTCGAGCGTCACCGTGTGCCCGTCGCGAGCATCTCGGCGGTCGCGACGATCGGCGGAGGTGCCCGCATCCCGCTGGTCACCCAGCGGCTCTCCGCGCACCTGCGGACCGCCGTGGTCACTACCCCGCAGCCCCAGCTGACGGCCGCCGATGGCGCCGCGCTGATCGCCCGCCGCAGCCGCGTCGTGGAGGCGGCCACCACCGTGGCTCCTGCTGCGCCGGTCGCCGAGACCGTCGCCGCGGTCGCGCCCGTCACCGCGCTGGCGTGGTCGGAAGTCGAGGACGAGCCGCGCGTCGAGGAGGGCTTCCCCGCCACTCCCGCAGACAGTCGACCAGAGGTCGAGTTCCGGCGCGACCAATGGGACGAACGGCAGGCACAGGCGCAACCTCGTCGACGCGGCCCGGCCGTGCTGTTCGGCGTTGCGGCGGCGGCCGCCGTGGCTGCCGGCGTGGCCTTCGGGCTCACGGCGTTGACGAACGACGCGGACGCTGTTCCTGCCGGCACCTCGTCGAGCATCGCTCCGGCGCCGGTCGCCGACGCAGCGCCTCCCGAGGCCGAGGTGGTGGTTCCCGCGCCTGCGCAGGCGCCCGTCGCGGCGACCGCGGCGGCCAGGCCGCAGCCGAGGGTCGCGGCCCGGCCACCCCAGCAGGCGCCCGTCCAGGTACCCGCTCCACAACATTCCGCCCCGCCACCTGCGGCTCCTGCGGCGAAGACGCCCGCCCCGGCGCAGGCGCCTGCACCCGAGCCCCCGCCTGAGCATCCGGCACCACCGACCGACCCTCAGCCGCAGACCCCGCCGGGCGATCCTCAGCCGAAGACTCCGCCCATCGACCCGGGCACCGGCACCGGGACACCGCCGATCGATCCCGGCACCGGCGGCGGACCGAAGACTCCGCCCGCCGACGCGGGCACCGGCGCGGGCACTCACACCGGCACGGGCACCGGTACGCCGCCGATTGACCCGGGCACCGGTGCCGGGTCCCAGACCGGCACGGGCACGGCGGCCGGCGGCCCGGCAAAGCTCCCCCTACTGCACGACGTGCTTACGATCCTGCAGCCCCAGGGCTGAGGTTAGGGCAGCCTGTGTAGCGGACATTCCCGGCGAGATGCAACTATGAGCAGGCATCACGCATAAGTTACCGACGGGTAACTTCAGATAAGTTACTGTTGGGTAACTTAACCTCCGGGAGGCACACGGGTGAACCCCCAAATGCTGATCAGGATTGTCGCCGTGGTCCTGATGCTCGTCGTCGTCGGTGTGTTCGCACTCAAGCGAGTGCTGTTCCTGACCAACCTGATCCGGTCGGGCGCCAAGACCAGCGTCGAGAACAACCGCAAAGACCATCTCGGCAAGCGCATCGCGACGCAGGTCGAGGAGGTCTTCGGGCAAACCCGCCTGCTGCGCTGGTCCATCCCGGGTCTCGCGCACTTCTTCACGATGTGGGGCTTCTTCATCCTCGCGACGGTCTACGTCGAAGCCTTCGGTCAGGTCGTGCAGCACAACTTCCACATCCCGCTCGTCGGCCGCTGGGACGTCCTCGGGTTCCTCCAGGACTTCTTCGCGGTCGCGGTTCTGCTCGGGATCATCACGTTCTCGATCATCCGCATCATGCGAGAGCCCAAGAAACACGGCCGCGACTCGCGGTTCTACGGTTCGCACACCGGTGGTGCCTGGCTGATCCTGTTCATGATCTTCAACGTCATCTGGACCTACGCCTTGGTGCGCGGCGCCGGTGCCAACACCGGTGCGCTGCCGTATGGCAACGGCGCATTCTTCTCGCACTTCATGGGCTGGGTCCTGCATCCGCTGGGCGAATCCGCCAACGAATGGATCGAGACGCTGGCGCTGATCGGCCACATCGCGGTCATGCTGATCTTCCTGCTGATCGTGCTGCACTCCAAGCACCTGCACATCGGCCTGGCGCCGGTCAACGTCACCTTCAAGCGGCTGCCCAACGGCCTGGGACCGCTGCTGCCCGTCGAGTACAACGGCGAGCGGGTCGACTTCGAGGATCCCGCCGAGGACGCGATCCTGGGCCGCGGCAAGATCGAGGACTTCACCTGGAAGGGCTATCTCGACTTCACGACGTGTACCGAGTGCGGCCGCTGCCAGTCGCAGTGCCCGGCGTGGAACACCGGAAAGCCGTTGTCCCCCAAGCTCGTCATCATGAACCTCCGCGACCATCTGTTCGCGAAGGCGCCGTACATCCTGGGCGACAAGGAAGGCCCGCTGGAGAACACGCCGGAGGGCGGTCTCGGCGAAGAGCTGCGCGGCGAGAAGGAGTCCGAGAAGCACTCCCATGAGCACGTGCCGGAGTCCGGCTTCGAGCGCATCCTCGGCTCAGGTCCGGCGCAGGCCACCCGCCCGCTGGTTGGCACCGAGGAGCAGGGCGGCGTCATTGACCCCGACGTGCTGTGGTCATGCACCACCTGCGGTGCGTGCGTCGAGCAGTGCCCGGTGGACATCGAGCACATCGACCACATCGTCGACATGCGCCGCTACCAGGTGATGATGGAATCGGAGTTCCCCGGCGAACTCGGCGTGCTGTTCAAGAACCTGGAGACCAAGGGCAATCCCTGGGGCCAGAACGCCAAGGACCGCACCAACTGGATCGACGAGGTCGACTTCGACGTGCCGGTGTTCGGCAAGGACGTCGACTGGTTCGACGGCTATGAGTACCTGTTCTGGGTCGGCTGCGCCGGCGCCTACGAGGACCGCGCCAAGAAGACCACCAAGGCCGTCGCCGAGCTGCTGGCGATCGCCGGCGTGAAATACCTTGTGCTCGGCGAGGGCGAGACCTGCAACGGCGACTCGGCCCGCCGCTCCGGCAACGAGTTCCTGTTCCAGCAGCTCGCCGCGCAGAACGTGGAAACGCTCAACGATCTGTTCGAAGGCGTCGAGCGGGTGGACCGCAAGGTCGTCGTCACCTGCCCGCACTGCTTCAACACGCTGGGCCGCGAATACCCGCAGCTGGGCGGCAATTACACGGTGCTGCACCACACTCAGCTGCTCAACCGGCTGATCCGCGACAAGAAGCTGGTGCCGGTCGCACCGGTCGGCGGTTCGAACGGACAGGACTCCCCGATCACCTACCACGACCCGTGCTATCTGGGCCGGCACAACAAGGTCTACGAGGCGCCGCGTGAATTGATCGGCGCTTCCGGGGCCAAGCTCACCGAGATGCCGCGCCACGCAGACCGCGGATTGTGTTGCGGCGCAGGCGGTGCCCGCATGTGGATGGAAGAACACATCGGCAAGCGGGTGAACCAGGAACGCGTCGAGGAGGCGCTCGACACCGGGGCGTCCAAGATCGCCACCGGCTGCCCGTTCTGCCGCGTGATGATCACCGACGGCGTCGACGACGTCTCTGCCGCACGGGATGTCGAGAAGGCAGAGGTTCTCGACGTGGCTCAGCTGCTGCTGGGTTCGCTCGACACGAGCTCGGTCACCCTGCCCGAAAAGGGCACTGCCGCAAAGGAATCCGAAGTGCGCGCCGCCAAGGTCGGGGCGTCTCAAGCGCCGCCGAAAGCCACCGTCGCCGCACCGGAGAAGGTCGAGGAAGAGGCGCCTGCCGAGGCCGAGCCCGAAGCCAAGCCGGCCGCCGAGAAGCCCGCCGCAGCACCCGTCAAGGGCCTCGGCATCGCGGGCGGCGCCAAGCGTCCCGGGGCCAAGAAGGCGGCACCGGCGAACGCCGAGGCGAAGACCGAGGCACCCGCGGAAGCCAAGCCCGCCCCCGCAGCACCCGCGAAGGGTCTGGGCATCGCCGCGGGGGCGAAGCGTCCCGGCGCGAAGAAGGCACCGGCGAAGGCCTCTCCGAACGAGGGCCACGCCACCGTCACTCAGCCGCCCAACGTCGACCCGGACAAGGCTGAACCAGGCGCGAAGACCGACACCGCCGACTCCGACCTCGGGGTGGCCAAGCCCGAGCCCGAAGTAAAGGGTCTCGGCATCGCGGCGGGTGCGCGTAGGCCCGGCGCGAAGAAGGCCGCGGCCGCGCCCGCCGCGAAACCCGCCGAGCCACAGCCGGAAGCCCAAAGCGAACCGTCGAACTCCGCCACCGACGACGGCAACGGCAACGGCAGCGGCAGCGGCAACGACAAGCCGGCACCGGCGGTGAAGGGGCTGGGCATCGCAAAGGGTGCGCGCCCGCCAGGCAAGCGCTAGAACCACGACTCGTTTGTGAATCTGACGTCGGATTTCGGCCGTTCACGTCGTGAGATTCACAAACGGCGGCCGTATACCCCGTGCGTCGAACATTACGGCCAGGTCTCGATCGGCAAATACAATTTGCCATCAATGAGACGATGGAGGACGTGACTACCCCCCAGGCGCCCTGGCATGCGATGGGCCAACACCCGCGGCTGCGCACGCTGACGCAGTCGTCGAAGCTGCAGGACGTTCTCTACGAGATCCGCGGCCCGGTCCATGAGCACGCCGCGCGGTTGGAGGCGGAGGGTCACCGCATCCTCAAGCTGAACATCGGCAACCCCGCGCCGTTCGGGTTCGAGGCGCCGGACGTCATCATGCGCGACATGATCGCGGCGCTGCCGTACGCGCAGGGTTATTCCGACTCCAAAGGCGTCCAGGCCGCGCGCCGCGCCGTATTTACCCGCTACGAACTCGTCGAGGGTTTCCCGCGCTTCGACATCGACGATGTCTACCTCGGCAACGGCGTCTCCGAGCTCATCACGATGACACTGCAGGCGCTGTTGGACAACGGCGACCAGGTGCTGATCCCCGCCCCCGACTACCCACTGTGGACGGCGTCGACATCGCTGGCCGGCGGGACGCCGGTGCACTACCTGTGCGACGAGACCCAGGGCTGGCAGCCCGACATCGCCGACATGGAAGCCAAGATCACCGACCGCACGAAGGCGCTCGTGGTGATCAACCCCAACAACCCCACCGGCGCCGTCTACTCGCGCGAAATCCTCGAGCAAATCGTCGAATTGGCGCGCAAACACCAACTGCTTCTGCTTGCAGACGAGATCTACGACAAGATCCTCTACGACGACGCCGAACACACCTGTCTGGCATCGGTGGCCCCCGATCTGCTGACGTTGACGTTCAACGGGCTGTCGAAGGCCTACCGGGTGGCCGGCTACCGATCGGGGTGGTTGGTGATCACTGGCCCCAAGGACCATGCCGCCTCCTTCATCGAGGGCATCAGCCTGCTGGCCAACATGCGGCTGTGCCCGAATGTGCCTGCACAGCACGCCATTCAGGTGGCCCTCGGCGGGTATCAGAGCATCGACGAGCTCGTGCTGCCCGGCGGCCGTCTGCTCGAGCAGCGCGACGTCGCGTGGTCCAAGCTCAACGAGATCCCTGGCGTTTCCTGCGTGAAACCTCAAGGCGCGCTGTATGTTTTCCCCCGGCTCGATCCCGAGGTCTATGAGATCGTCGACGACGAACAGCTCGTGCTGGACCTGCTGCTGCAGGAGAAGATCCTCGTCACGCAGGGCACCGGCTTCAACTGGCCGACGCCCGATCACCTGCGCATCGTCACCCTGCCCTGGTCGCGCGAACTGAACGACGCCATCGAGCGCATCGGCAATTTCCTGGCGAGCTACCGCCAGTAGGTTTCTCGAGAGCATCCGGCCTCTACCCTCGTCGGGGTGACGCACTCGCACGCCCATTCACACAGCCTCGAGGGGCCGTCTCCGCTCGGGCCATTGGCGGCCAAGACTGTCGTCGGTGTCCTTATCGCGATCGGTATCGGGGTCATTGTCGGTGCCGCGTTGCTGTGGCCCAGCCAGCAGAAGGTCAACATCCCGTTGCCCTACCAGAATGCGGCCGGCGGCGCCGTCACCACCGAGGCCGGCCACGTGCTGTCCACCAGCGCGGCGACATGCGGCCAGCAGAGCGTGGGGACGGTGATCACCACCGAACCCAAGCCGGCCGAGGGCCCCGACGCGCACTGCGTGCAGTCGCTCATCGCCATCGACTCCGGGCCGAACAGCGGCGCCAATACGCTGCTCGAATTCAGTGGCGGGCCGGGTCAGCCGCAACTGGCGGTGGGCGAACGCATTCGGATCACCCGGCAAGTGGATCCGACGGGCCTGACCACGTACTCCTTCTACGACTATGAGCGGAAATGGCCACTGACGGCGATGGCCGCGGCGTTCGCGGTGGTGGTCGTCGCGGTCGCCGGGTGGCGCGGGTTACGCGCGCTGGTCGGCATCCTCGTCGCGTTCACTGTGCTGGTCGTGTTCATGTTGCCGGCCCTGCGCGACGGCAGTCCGGCCATCCCCGTCGCCCTCGTGGCATCGGCGGTGATCCTGTACGCCGTGATCTACCTCGCGCACGGCGTGAGCCTGCGGACCAGCGCCGCGTTACTCGGCACGCTGACGTCACTTCTTCTCGCGGCAGGATTGTCCTGGGCGGCAATCGTTTTGGCTCATCTGACCGGGCTGTCGGAGGAGGAGAACAACGCCGTCGCGACCTACATGGGACAGGTCTCGATCACCGGGTTGCTGTTGGCAGGGTTCATCATTGGTTCCCTCGGCGTGCTCAACGACGTGACGGTCACGCAGGCGTCGACGGTGTTCGAGCTGGCGCAAGTGGCCGACGGCGGCTCGCGTCGCGGCATCTTTCTCGGCGCCATGCGGGTGGGCCGCGACCATATCGCCAGCACCGTCTACACGTTGGTGCTGGCGTACGCGGGCAGCGCGCTACCGCTACTGCTGCTGTTCAGCGTGGCCAACCGATCGCTCGGCGACGTGCTGACCGGGGAGACGGTTGCCATCGAGATCGCGCGTTCGGCCGTCGGTGGTATCGCGCTCGCCCTGTCGGTGCCGCTGACGACCGGGATCGCGGCGGTACTGGCCACGTCCGGGGCGGCCGCAGAGGTCAGGCGTAGATCTATCCGCCCGTAAAGCCTTTCCCTTTGCAAGTAAAGTAGCGGACTACGCTACCCGCGGCCTCTGCCCGCGCGTCACGCTTCCACCGTCGAACACGACCAACGTACGGAGGGAGCATCATGACCGCAGTGGTTCACGAACGCATTGCCGACAACGGGAAGGGCTTGCGGCGCAGGCCCGGAAAAGAACCGCCGGGACGTCTACTCGTTGTCACGGCGAGCGGACCGATCTACCGGTCGCCGGCCACCTACACCGCGATCCCCCTCAGTTCAGGTCTGGAGCTACATCGAGAGCTAGCAGCCCGTGTGAAGAACCATCGGGCGAAAGTCGTCTCGTCGTTGGCGTCTCGACTTCACGGTGACACCGCCTACCTCACGTGGTTGCGGTTGACGTCGATCACCGCGGCGAGTATCAGCAGATTGACTCCTGCCGAACGTGTTTCGGTATTACGCCAAGTGATGTATTTCGTTCGTCGCCGCGGCGCCGAAGGCAACGAAACCGTACTCGCCGCGGCTCTGAACGGAGCGTGGCCGTACCTTCCAGCCGACGACCTGGAGTCCGCTCTGCGGTTTGCGAAGTCCGCAATCGCACGCACCACATTCACCGACACGGTGAGCAGTGCAGTAGTCGATCCGACAGCTCGGACCGTCACGTTCCACCCGCCGGGGGCGCTGAAGGCAATCGACCCACTGGATTGGCTGATTGAACGCCGCCTGCACATCGACGAATGGCGTCTGTTTCTTCCGAAGCGTGAAGTGGACGTGCCGGGACTGCCCTCAATCGAGGACTCCCTCGGGCAATTCGGCGACATCGGCGGCAGTTACGACCCGACGAAGGATCCGGGTTTCACCGGAACCCACGGCGATCTCCCCGGCCGCCGACCCACGGGTCAAGGGTCGGGCCTAGGCAGGTTCGGCGGGGACATCGGCGGCAGTTATGACCCGATGAACGATCCCGGTTTCACCGGAACCCACGGCGATCTCCCCGGCCGCCGACCCACGGGTCAAGGGTCGGGCCTAGGCAGGCTCGGCGGGGACATCGGCGGCAGCTATGACCCGATGAACGATCCCGGTTTCACCGGAACCCACGGCAATCTGCCGGGGCGACGAAACGGCTCCGAAAGTGGCTACCGCGGCGGTCTTCTGGGCGGTCTCACCGCCGGCGACTTCGGCGCCGACGGCGGACTTCTCGGCTTCGGCAGCTCCATGGGCCCCTACGGCGGATCGGCGCCGTGGACAGACGAACAGCGTTCTCGGTTCGGCCACGAGATGGGTACCTTGGGCGGCGCATCGATGGCGTCCGGTGGTGTGCTCATCGGCATCGCAGCCATCGCCGAGGGAGTCATGTACGCGGGCGCCGCTTCGGGGGTCATGACTGCTGGCATCGGATTCGCCGTCGCAGGAGTCGCCGCGGTCATCGTCGGGGTGATCTACATGACTAGCTACGACGAGCCCGATAAGCCCGACGACAACGGCACCGACACCCAACAGCAGCAGCCGCAGCCCAAGCAGGACCAGCCGAAACCCAAGGACGAGCAGCCTTCACCGCCTCCGAAACCCAAGGAGGATCCGTCGCAACCGATAGCGGAGAAAGACAGCTACTCAGATCCCTTCCGGCACGGATCGTCGATCCCCGACGACCGCGATGGCGGTGGCGTCGGCCCCACCACCATCTGGGACGGCGACGGTGGAGTCGGCCCGGCCACGATTTGGGAGGGCGACGGGGGCGTCGGTCCCGCCTCGATCTGGGACGAGAACGGCGGCGGTGGCAATCCCACCACCGTGGGAGTCCGCGTCACCGGCAGCGCCCTTACCGGAACGGGCTTGCGGGCAGCCACGATTCAGATAGGGCCGAACACGTTCGCGTTTTAGACGCAGCCCTGAGCGGCCGCACCCCGTCACCCTGATGAGCGGACGGGTGCGGCCGCCTCGTCCGAGTCCAAAGCGGCCGACGTCAGGCGTCGAGGTCCTCTTCGGTCAGATCGGTAGCCGCCAGCGCTGACTGCAGGTCGGTGTGCCTGAACACGGAGGTGACGTCGTCGTGGACCACCCGGAAGGCCCATGCCCCGCCGCCGGTGTGCTCGGTGACCACGACCCCGTCGCGAACATACATGCGGCCGACCTCGACGCCGCCCTCCACCGACTGGGCCCACTGCAGTAGTGCGGCGTGGCCCTGGCCCGCGCCGTGGGCGTCGCCGAACTCGATGTCATCGCTGGACAGTTCGGTGAGCGTGTCGAGATCTTTGGCGTTGAGCGCGTCGTGCCAGGCGAGGACGGTGGCGATCTCCGAAGTCGTCATGGTCGAAACGTACGCCACATCAGAACGGTGTCCGGTCCAACCAGGCGTCCCACACGGCGGTGTCCCCGAAAACCTCGATGCCCGCCTCGGCCGCAGACCGTCGGCGCACGACAGCCAGCAACAGATCCGTGGCGGGTCCGCGCAGCGCGGCGTCGCCCTTGCCGTGTTCGTGGCTGAAGGTGATGCCGTCGGCGGTGCCGGCGATGCTCCACTCCCCCGCCTCGCCGAGGTCACCGTCGGTGGCGTGCAGGTGCAGGGCCTGTCCCTCGGCCAGCGGTGACGAGTCGCGGCTGGATTGGACGACGATGCGCTCCAGCCACTCGTCGATGCCGTCGGCCGCCACCTCGGGTGCCAGTCGGAAGTCCGCGCCGAGCGCGATCGCCGCGTCGGCACGGTGCACGGTCGTCTCGTGGACCCTGCGCCGGATCCACCAGTCCGCCCGTCGCGGCCCGATGAACGTCCACACCGACGTGTCGGCGCCGACGGCGTCGACCGAGTCGACGATCAGCCGCGCGCCGGCGTTGAGCCAGTCGACGGCGGCCTCACGGTCTTCCGGCGGCTTGCCGTCGGGAACCTCGCGCGGATCCAGCGGGTCGCTGCGCCGGTCGGCGACGATCTGTGCGGCCCATCTGTTTCCGCGGCCGACATGACGGAACAGCTGTTTGAGCGTCCATTCGGGGCAGGTGGGGACGGGCGTGTCGGGATCCGCGGCGCGGATCAGCTCACCGAATGCCGCGGTTTCGTCGAGAAGTGCTGTGCTGAAATTCATCTCAGGATCCCGACGGTGAGCTCATCGCCCGGGCGGTGCCCAACGTGATCGGCAACGATGACCAGCCGCGCAGCACGCGGGTGTCACGACGGCCGCCGGAACCGGCCAGGCGGGCGTGCGGGAAGCGCTCGAAGAAGGTGCGCAGGCCGACTTCGCCTTCGGCGCGCGCCAATGCGGCGCCGAGGCAGAAATGTCTGCCTCCGGAGAAGGCCAGGTGCCTGCCCGCGTTCTCGCGTTCGATGTCGAACAGGTGTGGATCGGTGAACACTTTCGGGTCGCGGTTCGCGCCTGCGACGTGGATGACGACGGTCTCGTCGCGTCGCACGCGGATGCCGGCGAGGTCGACGTCCTTGCACGCCACTCGAGCGGTCATTTGCACCGGCGATTCGAGCCGGAGGATCTCCTCGACGGTGTTTGGCCACAAGTCCGGTCGGGCGGCGAGTGTCTCGAGGTGGTGGGGGTTGTCGAGCAGCAGCCGAATTCCGTTGCCCAGCAGGTTCACTGTGGTTTCGAAGCCGGCGGCCAGCACTAGGCCCGCGAGCGCTTGCAGCTCGTCGGAGTTCAGCTTCGGGCCCTCGTCGGAGGCACGGATGATCTGGCTCATCAGGTCGTCGCCCGGCTCGCGGCGCAACCGTTGCAGATGGTCGGCAAGCCAGTCGTTGAAGCCGACGATGCCCTCGTTCACCTGCTGGAACTGCCGCCAGGACACCCCGATATCGAGACTGGGCGCGCCCATCTCGCCGAAATGCAGTATGCGCGAACGGTCTTCGTCGGGTACACCGAGGATGTCGCCAATGATCGTGACCGGGAGCTGCGAGCAGTAGCGGCCGACGATGTCGACGACCGCACTGTCGTCTTCTTCGAGTTGATCGAGCAGCGCGGCGGCGGCCTCTTCGACCCGCTCACGCAGCGTTGCAACGGCTCGCGGGGTGAACACCGAGGACACCAGCTTGCGGTAACGGGTGTGCTCAGGCGGCTCGACCGACAACAGCGACGGCGGCTTCAGCGGATGAAGCAGGCCGGGGTCGGTTTTGCGGGCCAGCCAGCGCAGCGGCTTGGGCAGGTTGCCGCCCTGCTCGGTGACGCGGAAGTCGTCGGATCGAAGCAGTTCGTGCGCGACGCCGTGGTCGAACGTCAGCAGCACGGCGCGGCACCGGATCACCGGTCCGCGCCCGCGGCACTCGTCGGCGAAGGCGCCCGGGTTCTCCCGCACGGCCGGGTCGGCGATCAGCCGTGCCTGGGGGTCGCCGCTGCGCACAGCGGCCTTTGAAACGCCACGGATGAATCCGTGCAATGCGAGCCAACGGATCCGTTCCCTCATGTCGCGAGCTTACGGCCGAGGTAACCTGTTCGACAAGCGTCAAACAGCGGCGCTCTTGCCCAGCGCGTACACCCGCCAGCCCGCGGACCGCCATTTCTCGGCGTCCAGGCAATTGCGGCCATCCACAACGACTTTGGCGCGCACGGTATCAGCGAGATCGACGGGATCGAGCTCGATGAACTCGCGCCATTCGGTCAACACCAGCACGGCATCAGCCCGTTCACACGCCTCGACGACCGATGTCGAGTAGTTCAGCGTCGGGAAGAGCCGCTGGCTGTTCTCCATCGCCTTGGGGTCATACACGTTCACGGTCGCGCCGTTGAGCTGCAGCATGCCCGCCACGTTCAGCGCCGGTGAATCGCGCACGTCGTCGGACTCGGGTTTGAAGGCCGCGCCGAGTACGGCGACGTTGGCGCCGAGCAGCGACCCGCACGCCTTGGTCGCGAGCTCGACCATCCGGGTGCGCCGGCGCATGTTGATGCTGTCGACCTCGCGCAGGAACGTCAGCGCATGATTGGCGCCGAGTTCACCCGCGCGCGCCATGAACGCGCGGATGTCCTTCGGCAGGCATCCACCGCCGAAGCCCAGGCCCGCGTTGAGGAAGCGGCGCCCGATGCGCGGGTCGTAGCCGAGCGCGTCGGCCAGCAGTGTGACGTCGGCGTCGACGGCCTCGCACACCTCCGAGATGGCGTTGATGAACGAAATCTTGGTCGCCAGAAACGCATTGGCCGACACCTTCACCAGCTCGGCGGTCTGCAGATCGGTCACCAGGAACGGTGTCTCTTCGGCAAGGAGCGGCGCGTACAGCTGACGCAGCGCGGCCTCTGCGTGCACCGAGTCCGGTTGTACGCCGAGCACGATCCGGTCGGGATGCAGCGTGTCGTGCACAGCGAAGCCCTCCCTGAGAAATTCAGGGTTCCAGGCGATTTCGACGTCCACGCCGTCGGCGGCGAGACCGCGCGCGCGGGCGCCGAGTTCAGCGGCGGTACCGACGGGAACGGTCGACTTGCCGACGATCACCGCCGAGCTTGTCAGCCGCGGCACCAACGAGTCGATGACCGCGTGCACGTGGCGCAAGTCGGCACCGTATTCTCCCTTCTTCTGCGGGGTTCCGACGCCGAGGAAGTGCACATCGGCGAACTCCGGGGCCGCGTCGTAGTCCGTCGTGAAATTCAGTCGGCCGGCAGCGATGTTGTCGCGCAATACTTTCCGCAGCCCGGGCTCGTAGAACGGGATGTCACCGCTGGCCAGCTTCGCGACCTTGCCCGGGTCGATGTCGACGCCGAGGACTTCGTGGCCCAATTCGGCCATCCCGGCTGCGTGGGTAGCGCCGAGGTAACCGGTGCCGAAAACTGTGCATCGCATACTGCCTCTATAGGCGTCTGCGATGAGCTAACTGCTAAGCGACACCAAGCAGGAAACCAACGGCAGGTGTCGTGCTAGTGCCGTCCCCCGGTGCAGAGGTTGAAAATGCAGATTGTCGGACCGCCGGAGCTTCCGCTTCCGTAGTCACCGGGGCCCGAGCCGGGGTAGCCACTCGACCCACCTGAGCCGGGGTAACCGCTGGACCCTGGGTACCCGCTGGATCCCGGATACCCGCTGGATCCTGAACCGGAGCCCGGGTATTGCGGATACTGCGGATACTGCGGTTGCTGCACGGGCGGATCGTCGGGAACCTGCCGAGGCGGTTGCCACGGGCTCTGCCGTTGCCACGGCGGCACCCATACCGGCCGCGGCGGGGTGTAGACGGGCGGGTTGTAAATCGGCGGCACCACCACCGGCGGGGGCGGCAGCACGGGGGCCGCAGGCGCCGGCGCCTCTACGACCGGGGCAGGGGGCGCGGCGGGCGGCTCCGGCGCAGGCAACGCTGCCGGCGCCGGCGCGGGCTTCTCGACGAACACCGTCCGAGGTGCCTGTGCAGGCGCCTGCTGAGCCATGGGCACGGGCGCCTTGATGGTCTCCGGCGGAGGCGCGGGTGCAGGGGGTGCGGGCGCCGGAGCGGGAGCGGGCGGTGGTGCCAGCTGTTGCGCCGGGGCGGGGGCCGCCTGGCTCGGAATGACGGGCGTCTCGCCGGGGCTGGGGCGCTGATCGACGGTCGGGCGGATGCTGACCGCCAGCGAAATCACAAGCGCGACAACGCCGACGACGAAGATCGATGTCAGCGCGCTGCCGACGAGCAGGAACGGCTTGCGGGTCTCGTCCTCGTAGAAGGGTTCGGGATCGGCTTCGGGCAGCTCGTCGGAGTAGGCCAGCGCATCCGAATACGCCTGGCCACCGTCAACGGGCGCCAGCTGTGTGGCCGCCCCGGCCAGCTCGGTCGGCACGCCGGCCATCTGGGTGGCCGCAGCCGCGAGTCCCGGATAGGCGCTGGCGGCCGTGTGGCCGTCGGGGTCAAGGGAGTAGGCGAGGCCGGCCGTCGAGGCCTCCATCGCGGGGGCGTGAGCCGAAGCGAGCGCCGCACCGCGTGCCAGCGCGAGCTCGGGTACGTCGGGGGCGCTGACGGGCAGCGCGACCAGGTTCTCCAGGTGCTCCTTGACGGCCGCGGCGTCCACACCCGAGCCGACGATGAACAGACCCTGGGGTGGCGAGTCCGCGGCTTCGACCGCCTTGGCCATGTCGGTGAAGATGGCCATGGCGTCGGAGTCGTGGAGGTCGCGGCTGAGCACCTTGACCACAGCGCCGTCGTCGGTCTGCACGACCGACAGGGTGACGGTGTCCTTCTCGATGAACAGCACGCCGGTGGTGTCGTATCCGATGGCGCGGCCGACGGCCTGCGCCAGGGACGCGGCGGCGTGTGTGGCCGAGACGAGCATGACATCGTCGATGTCGCGGGCGACGAGGATGTCGCGCAGTGCCGCGGCGTCGGAGTGGTGAGTCCAGGCGACGCCGATCGACTTCAAGTGATGTCCGCTCGCGGCGGCGCTTTCCTTCGTGCCGAGGATGGCTGCGGCGACCTGTTCGGCGGCCGCAGACGTTGCTGAGCCGTCGGTGGTGCTGATCTCGAACGCGTCGTGGTCGACGGTCACGCCGTCGGCCTTTTCCCCTTCGACCAGCACCATGCGGACCGTCGTAGGTGTCATCGACACACCTAGTACGATGTCCACTGACCCTCCAAAGTGTTTGCTACGCTACCTAGGCGTCCCACGCGCAATCGTGCCGTGCGAGCCGACAACTAGTTACTTCATCGCCGCTATATGCGCGGTCGTTACGACCGACCGCATTTGCTGATGGCGGTGGAGTCCTGGCCGGTTCGTGGCGGCACAACAGCCCGTCGACGCCGGTAATCAACCCTACTCGCGAATACGAAAACGGGGCGCATCTGGTTCGCATTCCCCGTCGGGGGACTCAGGTCGACTTGATGAAATTCTGGTACGACCGCGACGGTGTCGGGCCGCGCTGCCCTTGGTATTTGGAGCCGGCCTGCGCGCTGCCGTAAGGGTTCTGCGCGGGGCTCGTGAGCCGCAGCAGGCAGAGCTGGCCGATCTTCATGCCGGGCCACAGGGTGATCGGCAGGTTGGCGACGTTGGACAGCTCGAGGGTGATGTGGCCGCTGAAGCCGGGGTCGATGAAGCCCGCAGTCGAATGCGTCAACAGGCCGAGCCGGCCCAGCGAGGACTTGCCCTCGAGGCGGCCCGCGAGGTCGTCGGGCAGGGTGCACCGCTCCAGCGTCGAACCCAGCACGAACTCGCCGGGATGCAGCACGAACGGCTCACCCTCTTTGGGCTCGACGAGGGTCGTCAGGTCGTCCTGACGAAGCGACGGGTCGATGTGGGTATAACGGGTGTTGTTGAACACCCGGAACAGGTTGTCGAGCCGGACGTCGACGCTCGACGGCTGCACCAGGCTCTCGTCGTACGGGTCGATGCCGAGGCGTCCCGCGGCAATTTCTTTACGGACGTCGCCGTCTGAGAGCAGCACCCGACGAGCGTAACGGCTGAAGTGTTAGCCTTCGTGATCACCGGCGCGAGCCGGGCAGGCCGATGTAGTTCAATGGCAGAACATCAGCTTCCCAAGCTGAATACGCGGGTTCGATTCCCGTCATCGGCTCCACTGTCTTCGCCGGTAGAGCCGTTGTTTCGAGCTTGCCGTGTAGGCCCGAACGGGCGATTTGTCCGCAAAATGTCCGCACATTCTGGTTGTGCTAACGCTGGCGCAGCGGAATGACGTTTGCTGCGCCCGCTCAGGAATGATGCCGGGTGTCGAGCCCGTTGCGTGGCTACCCGCTAAGTGGATTCCGCAGAAGCGCCCGCGCCCGCCATGTCGATGCCGAGTCGACCCATGACCGAAAAGAGTTCCTCGTAGATGTTGCCCGGGATCGAGTACGACTCCGTTCCTGACACTTGGGCGAAGTGTTCGGCGATGTCGTCAGCAGTAGCCGTGGCATCCTTCTCGGCAAGCCAGCCGTCGCCGAGACCAATGAACACCCGCCCGTACCTGCCTGCCAAAGCTGAGTAGTTTTGGTGGGTGCTTTCGCAGGCTCGGCTCGCTAGGTAAGTGACGATAGGCACCACTTTCTCCGGCGCAATCAGTTCTTTAAGCCCAGTATCTTCTAGTGTCTTCGCGTCGACTGTCTCGGTGACCATGCGCGAAAATCCAAAGGGCAACACGGTGTTGGAAAGGATGCCGTGCTCGGCCCCTTCGAGCGAAATGACATTGCTCAGGCCGACCAAGCCAGCCTTCGCGGCACCATAGTGAGCCTCGAGGTGTTGTCCGAACATCCCGCCCGACGACGAGATGAACACGAACCTGCCGTAGCCCTGCTTTTTCATGACCGTGAACGCGGGCTGGCTGAGATAGAACCCGCCGTCGAGGTGGACCTTGAGCATCTGCCGCCACTGGTCGGGACTCATTTCGTCGAAGGCAATGCTGTTGAAGATCCCGGCGTTGCTCACTACCGCGTCGAGCCGTCCGAAGTGCTCGACCGCAGTCTGGACAATCGCCTCGCCACCCTCAGGACTATCAACCGAGTCATATGACGCCACGGCGTTGCCGCCCGCTTGAGTGATCTCGGTGACGACCTCATCGGCAACCGTTGTGTCGGCGCCCTCGCCACCCATGCTGCCCCCAAGATCGTTCACGACGACGGACGCGCCCCTCTTCGCCAAGTCGAGTGCATATAGCCGACCTAAGCCACGTCCGGCACCGGTCACAACTACTGCTTGGTCACTGAAATCGATCATGAAAAGCTCTCCCCTGAGTCGCTGCTCTTTCGCATGGTTGACACCATACGTCCCCGGAACAACTATTTGGTCACCCGTTAGGCAGCCCCGAAGCCTGCGCGCATCCGAAATGGATACCGACGACCTCGGACGACGACTACTTGCGAGGCAGCGCTAGCCTCCGGCGCGCAGTCGGATCACTTTGTTGTCGGCTGAGCTTGGGCCTGCCATCGCACCAAGTGCGGCCATCGCATCCGAATGATCGTCTTCGCACAGGTGCGCGTAGATGCCGAGCGTCGTCGTCACCTTGTTGTGTCCCATGAACCGGCTGATTTCGAGCGGCGGTATCCCTGCGGCCACGCACAAGCTCGCGTAGGTGTGACGCAGGCTGTGGAACTTCAGTGTTGATCAGGTGCGCGTACACGGTCAGCGTCGTCTTCACGTCCCGGTGCCCATAAGCTCCGCGATGTCGATGGGCCGCATGCCCGCAGCGGAGCCGCCGCCTGAGCTGCCGAGTTCGTCTGCCACCGACACAACCAGGCCGCCGAGCATGAACGCCGCTATCACCGACACAAGGGCGCCCGTGCTGAAGGCAGGGATGAAACGTCGGAAGCCCGTCACCTCACCGGACGACTGGTGGTACCGGTGTGTGAGTGCGTGACCCTTTCCGCGCCGCAAAAGATAGCGGTTTACCGGGTACGCAGCGAAGAACGCTGCAATCAGCGCGATCATCATGCCGATCCAGAACACCGGGTTCACGAGTCCTGCGTTCATCGCTCCCGGGATGACGGCCATGACCACGTTGTCGGTCAGCTCCATCGTCAGGATCGACAACGTGTCGGCCGCCAAGACCACGCTCAGCGCCGTCCCTAACGCCAACCCCGCTTTGAGGAGTGGCAGCGTCGACAGTGAGTAGCCAAACAGGAACGCCAGCGCGAGGGCCACGGCAATGGTCGCCAGATTGGTCAGACCGAGGGCGGTGCCGATGATCAGCCCGACGATCTCGCCGATGGCGCAGCCGGTCAAGCAGTGCAGTGTCGCGCTGACAGCCATCACGTTCGTGCTCTCACCCATGTGGTTGTGGTCCTGCGCTCTCGACGGCGAGGTCATGGCGGCCCACTCCTTCCAGTCGTATACCCCCCGGGGGTATACGACCGAAATATACGCCGGAAAAATAGTCTGCCGCAATGGGCTGATGCCTTCTACTTCCTCGCGCCGGGCGACGTCGCCTGACCGGGCCCGGTGGCGACCTGGCTGGGCAACGGCGTGGGCTTGGGCGCGAATGTGGCCGCCGGTGCCGTGCACCCCTGCGCTTGTGTCCACTCGCCGCCAGACCGGATGCAGCAGAACTTGACCTCGTCGGAAAATTGGTCGGAGTTGGTTTGGCCGCTGATGAATCTATTTTCGGCTGACTTCGTACAAGAGTCGAAGTCGCCTATGTCCCAGACCTTTTCGGCGTGGGACATCGTGGGCTGCAAGACCCCGCCGACGGCGAGGGCGATCGCTGCGGCTCCGAAGACGCCGGCCGATATCTGCTTGTGCCGCTTGGGCACACCTCTCTGGTGCATTCTGTGTATTCCTTCCGGTGTTCGTCCGCTGGGAGAGCGGGGTTGTTGACGAACACACCGTGCAGTGGCGGCGTGGAGGGATCTTTCGGCGATTGTGAAATCGGCAGGTCAGAAACGGGCGCGGTAGTCGGGGGTTCACAAACCGGTACCACGGGTATGGGATACCTCGAGGGCGTGGACGTGCGCCGTCATCAATACGGGGAGGGTCGCCATACCGATGAACAGCTATTCCGCCACGCCGGTAGGCCTCGCAAGCCCGCCGCACGACGAGCTCCGCAGCGGCGCACGGCCGGTCTCACCGGACCACGACCCCTTCTACCAGGCGCCAGACGGCTACGAAGACGCCGAACCCGGCACGGTGTTGCGCTCGCGCGACGTCGAGATCGGCTTTCTCGGTCTCATCAGCCAACCGGTGGCAGCCACGCAGTTGCTGTACCGCACCACAAACCTGCACGAAGAACCTGAAGTCGCCGTGACGACCGTACTTGTGCCGGCGCAGCGCCAATCGGAAGCCAACTGTCCGGTGCTCTCGTATCAATGCGCGATAGACGCCGTGGCGTCACGCTGTTTCCCGTCGTTCGCCATGCGGCGCGGCGCTCGACCGATAGGTGCGTTCGTTCAGGCCGAGTACTTGTTGGTGACCGCGGCGCTGGCCGAAGGCTGGGCGGTGTGCATACCGGATCATGAAGGCTGCCACGGCATGTGGGGCGCTCCCGTCGAGCCCGGCTACCGGATACTCGACGGGCTGCGCGCTGCACTGCGATGCGAGCGCCTGGAATTGTCGCCGTCGGCTCCCGTGGGTCTGTGGGGATACTCGGGAGGCGGCTTGGCCTCGGCATGGGCAGCAGAGCGCTGCGAGCATTATGCACCGGAGCTCAATATCGTTGGCGCCGTTCTGGGTTCGCCCGTTGGTGATCCCGGCAGTGTGGCTCGCCGCCTCAACGGCAGCTTCTTCGCCGGTCTCGCCGCGCTGATGATCTCCGCATTGACCCACGTCTTCCCTGGCGCACAGAAGGTCGTCGACGAGCACGCGACCGATGAAGGCAAGGCGTTGCTCAACAAGTTGCAGACAATGACGACGGCCGAGGCGGTATGGCAGCTGCGCCACGTCGACATCGGGTCATATGTCGACGTGACGGCCGACGAACTGTGGGACCTACCCGAGGTGCGCCACATCTTCGACGAAACGAAGCTCGGCAAATCCAAGCCGAAGCCCCCCGTGCTCGTCGTTCAGGCAGTGCACGACAGGATCATCAGCGTCGATGATGTCGATGCACTGGTTGCCGAGTATGAACAGGATGGTGCGGCGGTCACCTATCACCGTGACCGGTTCTGCGGTCATCTGCTGTTGCATCCGCTGTCGGCGCCCATGACGCTGCGGTGGCTGCGCGATCGATTCACCGACCAGCCGGTGAGCGAGCACAAGACGCGCACGGTGTGGCCGACCTTGTTCAACCCGTCGACATACCTGGGCATGGCCAAGTTGGGCGTGATCACGGCGAAGGTCGTCCTCGGACGCTCCGTCGAACGCCAGCCGCTGTCGACGACGGATGCGCAATAACGGCTCAGCCTCGGATGGCGGTGCGGAACCTGTCCCGGTAAGCCTTCGGTGAGACGCCCAGGCGTTCGACGAATGCCCGCCGCAGGGTTTCGGTGCTGCCGAAGCCCGCGAGGTGCGCAGTCTCGCTGACGGAGCGGCCGGCATCCAGCGCCGCGCGGGCGACGTCGATGCGCACCATCTCGACGTAGTCGGCCGGCGTCGTCCCCAGCTCAGACCGGAATAGCCGGGTCAGCTGCCTCGTGCTCAAAGACGCCCGAGCCGCAAGCGTTTTCACGCTGTGGTCCGCGCTGGGGTCGGCGGCGATCGCCTCGGTGACGACGCGCAGAGCGGACTGCGGCGGCGGGTTGGCCTCGATCAGCGACGAGAATTGAGATTGGCCGCCGGCGCGCTTGAGATAGACGACCAACCAGCGGGCCACATCGCGGACGAGGTCGGTGCCGTGGTCCTGCTCGACCAGAGCCAACGCGAGGTCGATGCCTGACGACACCCCGGCCGATGTGAAGACGTCGCCGTCGCGAACAAAGATCGCATCCGGCTCGACGGTGACGTCGGGAAACGCGCGCGCCATCGATCGGACGTTTCGCCAATGCGTGGTGGCGCGTCGGCCACTGAGCAGCCCGGCCTGCGCGAGGATGAACGACCCCGTGCAGATCGACCCCAACCGCCGGGTCCGGCCCGCCACCGCTTTGACGGCCACGACGAGCGCCGGATCGATCGCCCGCGCCGGGATGTTGTCACTGCCTGCGACCAGGACGGTGTCGGCGGCTTCGATGGACGCGATGCTGTCGGTGACCCCCAGGCGGATTCCTATCGAGGTTGTCACGTCGCACCCATCCACCGACGCGATCTTGATCTGATAGTCGCCGCCGAACCGGTTGGCCTCGGCGAACACCTCGGCCGCTCCGGCGACGTCGAGCATCGTCACGTCGTCGAAGACGACGATCACCACCACCCTGGACCGAGCACCGGCTGCCGCCACCGCGCCATTGTGTCGCATTTTGTGGGCCTAACGGCTCAATAGCCATATGTGAATAGCCCTCCACCTGCGTTGACTAGTCCGTATTAGTCCAACTGAGGAGGTTGACCATGGAAACCCAGTCGCTTCAGTCGATCGCCGGCATCACCATCCCCGACACCCCACTGGTGCGCGAGGCGACCGACTTCATCCGCGAAGCCGAAGACGATCTGCTGTTCGACCATTCGCGCCGGGTGTTTCTGTTCGGCGCGCTACAGGGCCGACGGCTGGGGCTGCAACCCGATCTCGAAATTCTCTACGTCGCGGCGATGTTCCACGACATCGGCCTCACCCCGCGCTATCGCACCTCCAACCTTCGCTTCGAAGTCGACGGCGCCAACGCGGCACGCGACTTCCTGCTGGAGCACGGTGTCGATGCCGCCGACGCTCGAAAGGTGTGGCTGGGCATCGCATTACACACCACGCCTGGCGTGCCGCAGTTCCTCGATCCCGAAATCGCGTTGGTCATCGCCGGAGTCGAGACCGACGTGGTGGGCATCGACCGCGACAAGCTTCCCTCGGACGCCCTCGACGCGGTGACCGCCGCTCATCCCCGCCCCGATTTCAAGAACCGCATTCTGGAGGCCTTCCACAACGGCATGAAGCACCGACCGGACAGCACCTGGGGAACCATGAACGCCGACGTGCTGGCGCACTTCGACCCGACGTTCAAGCGCCAGGACTTCGTCGACCTCATCTTGAACAACAGCTGGCCCGAATAGCGAAAAGGATTGGACCGATGGACGTTCGTGAAGCGCTGTACACCACCAGGATGATGCGGCGGTTGCGGCCGGATCCCATTCCGCTCGACGTGCAGGCGCGCATCATTGATGCCGCCGTTCGCGCGCCCAACGGCGGCAATACCCAACGCTGGCATTTTGTGGCCGTGGACGATCGGGAACTCATCCGCGAATTCGCCGACCTGTTCCGGCAGGCCCGCGACCTCGAATACCAGAAGTTCGCGGCGGGCGCGGGGCCCATGGTGGCGCTGGCGCCGGGTTCGGATCCTGCCGCCCACGCCTCGACGATGCGCCGGATAAAGGGCTCAGGGAATTACCTCGCGGACCATTTCGAAGAGGTTCCTCTGCTACTTTTCGTCTACGCCATCGACGATCTCGGCGGTGCGAACATCTACCCAGCGATCTGGAGTGCACTGCTCGCCGCCCGCGCCGAGGGGGTCGGCGGCGTCATGACGATGGTGCTCCGCAACTTCGAGGACCGGGTGAACGAATTACTGGGCGTACCCGCCGACGAAGGGTGGAAGATGTCAGCCATGCTGACCCTCGGCTACCCACTCGGCAAATGGGGTGTGGCCGCCAATCGCCGCCCGGTGCATGACGTTTCGTCTCGCAACCACTGGGATGCACCGTTCGGCGTCGAGGTGCCACAGCCGCTGTGGCCACCTCAGGACGCTACGACGACCGCCCTGGCCGCGGTGGGGTGACCGAGCGATAAGGAGGGAATGAACATGTCGGTAACACAGTTGACTCTTGTGCACCCCGGCGGGGGCGATGTCGTCCCCATCCCGGGATTCGGTGCGGTCTTCAAGCTCACCAGCCGCACGACCGGCGGCCTTGTGTCGATCGTCGAGCATCCGTTCCCAGTCGGGACGATCACTGCGGCGCATCGCCATACACGCGAGGACGAGCACTCCTACGTGCTTGCCGGTGAGATCGGCTTTCGCTCCGACGACAGCGAGGTGGTACTCGGCCCGGGCGGATACATCACCAAACCACGCGGGCAGATGCACGCCATGTGGAACGCGGGAACGGAACCCGGCCGGATCATCGAGGTCATCACCCCCGGGGGCTTCGAGAATTACTTCCGCGAACTTGGTGAGCTGCTGATGTCCGAACCAGTCGGAGCGAAACCAGGTGCGCCCCTTCATGAGTCAGCCGAGTTCATCGAGCTGGCCGAGAAGTACGGCCTGACTTACGGCACGCCGGACTGGCTCGACGATGTGGTGCGACGCTACGGGCTGTCACCCGCCACCCATTGAACGACTGATAGTCCGCCGAGTGCCAGTGTGGTCACCGTGGCTCGGCGCGACGCCGAATCATCGTCGTGTGTGCCACCGCTTCGCTGTGCCGACTGCGGCGTCGACGAGAAGAAACGCCAGGAGGCTCACCCCAAACAAGGGGAGGAACCATCCCAAGCCGATAGCAAGGACGCCGATGCCGACGGCGGCAACGGGTGACATGTGGCGGATTGTGCCCCGTAGCGGTGGACGGCCCATCGTCCACGACTTACCACGCGTCGGGCGGCGTTGCCACCACATCTGATAGCCGCGCAGAATCACCAGAATCAGCCCGATGGCGGTGAGCGCCAACGCGATTTGGTTCGGAATTCCGAACAGGATTCCCATGTGTGTGTCGATGGCCCACCGGGTGAGCTTCGCCAGCAACGGCCAGTCGGCGAAATCGACTCGGTCGGTGATCGTTCCGGTTTCAGGGTTCACGGCGATGGCATCGAACTGGGTGGGCCAGTCCCGCTTGTTTTCCTTGACCAGCCAGCCCTCACCCGACTCAGCGGGCGGGTATAGCCAGATCGGTCCCGACAGTCCCGCCGCATGTGCCGTGTCGAGAGCCCTTTCTGCACCCCGCAGCAGCGTGTCGCCGATATCCGCACCGTGGCCGTGTACGTGCCCAATGCCGGACGCAGGCTTCGCTGCCAGGGCCGTGCTGACTTCCGGGGCGGTCGTGTTCAGATGCTCTTGCAGTACGTTGACCGACTCGCCGCCGTAACGGGACCAGGTGATACCGGTGACTGAAAGCCCAAGCAGGGCAACCACAATCCACACACCAACGGCACCGTGCCATGACAGCGTGCGGCGGCGACCCTTGACGCTGCGGTCCGCGACAGCGATACGGGTGAGCTTGCCCGTCTGTCTGCGGTGTCCGATCCACAGCACGAGACCGGCAAGCGCGGTGACCCACAGCCAGCTCGCCGCAAGCTCGCTGTAGTTGCGGCCAATGGTGCCCAGATGCAGTGTGCGGTGCAGTTCATCGAACCACGCCCGCAGCGGCATCCACTGCCCGTATGTGGTGAGCGCGCCGCGGACCTCGCCGCTGTACGGGTCAACGAACACGGTGCGGGCGTAGTCGGGCGGGACGTCGTCGACCGCAAGCGTGACCCGGGTGGTCTCATCGGGCTCGGCCGGCGGCCGGATGCTCTCGACGGTGCCTTCGGGATGAGCGGCCCGGACGGCATCGAGCTGCTGCGCCAGCGACAGCCGCTGCGCGCCGACCTGATCGACGGTCAGCTCGTGCCGGTAAACGACGTTGTCGATCTGCGGAATCACTGCGTAGAGCAATCCCGTCACGGCTGCGATCAGGATGAACGGGCCGACGAAGATGCCGGCGTAGAAATGGAGCCGACGCAATAGCGCGGCGACGCCATGCGGCCGACCCAGCGTTTGCGGTGGCGCATCGATCTGGTCATCAGAAGTTGTAGTCATACCTCAAGCTGGCTTTCACTCATGAATTCGGGCGCGCGACTTCAGGCGCGGGAGCTACGAAGTCAGTGCTTCGTCGGCAGCCGATCGCGCCAGGGCGATCCGGACTGCAGAGATGTAAAGGTCAAACGCTTGCCGGGCAGTGGCTCGGCGGGGCCCGCATCCCGATGCCGCGGGCAAGCAAAACCGACTGCACCACAACGCGATTGGTCGGGCGGCGCCGAATGCGCTTCGACGGCGGAGTCCGGTCGACCGCGAAAAGGCGCAGCCAGCGCAGCACAGAGACGGATACGACGTAGAGGTACTCGACGAGGCTGATGAGCGACGCAACACCCAGCGTCGCGACCATGTGGGCAGTGACCATGATGGGGGTGATCAGCTCAGTCCCGCTGTGATGGTGGGCGGCCAACGACAACACGACGTGGCCGAGAAGCTGGACGGCGCCCAGTGCTGTTGTCAGGACAACGATCTGGGCACAGCGCGAACGAACGATGACCGAGCTGGCTAGCGCACCTGCCAATGCACAGAGGAGCGACAACATCACCGCCGCTGCGCCAGATGGAAGTGGGCCTCCCCCCGCCACGTGAGCCGCGACTGTGACCAGGCCCGAGCAGACGCCCACCAAACCGCCACGCACGTAGCGGGCACGTCGGGCCGGCGTCCTCACCTGCGGAACCCTACCGCCTCGGAGCTCGGCAGAACGTGGCGGTGCCCACAATGGTGCTTCATAGATCGGCAGGCGCCACGAACATCAGTTAACTTTTCCTGGTGTCCGAACAGCACCAGGCCGCGGTCCTGGCCGACAGCATGCAGGCGGCTTACTTCCGTGCGTACTTGGCGGAGGAGCGCGCTGAGTTGCAGCGCTACCTGGACGAGCACGTCAGGCGGTTGCAGGGCTGCATGAGTTCCGGCAGCACACGATTAGTCGGCCACCACCGGCAGTGCATTCGCAGCACCGAGAACCAGCTTCGTCACGTTGACGGAATGCTGGCCCGGTTGGACCGTCGGTTTCCCGAGGGGCAGACACTAGCTGCCGAGCTGTGACAGCTCCTATCTGGCATTGCGTTCGACGAACAGCGGGATGACGCCGCGGATCGGGCGGCCTCGAAGCGGGTACTGGCTGCGCCCCAGCCCGACGCCGTGGCCGAAACGTGACGAAGCCTTGACCGAAATGCCCACGCGCCCTTACGCATCCAGAGACCGCGTCGCTCCTACCATCTTATTGACACTTTTGTAATTTCGAAGGAATCGGATGCCATGCGTGGGGTTGTTCGGTGTGTGCTTGTCGCGAGCGTGACCGCTGGAAGCGTGATCGTGGCGCCCGCAGGGGAAAGCACGGCTGCGGTGAACCATTCCATCAGGTCCGCCATCGCCTCGGTGCTGCCGGGAAGTGATGCGGTGGTCGGCGTCGCGCATCCCGTCGTCGTGACGTTCGAGCTCCCGGTCATCGACCGGCACGCCGCCGAGCGCGCCATCAGGATCACCTCTGCGCCCGCCATGACCGGAAAGTTCGAATGGCTCGACGACAAGGTCGTCCAGTGGGTGCCCGATCGGTACTGGCCCGCCCACGACACCGTGGCGCTGTCCGTCGGCGGCCGGTCGATGAGCTTCCACACCGGGCCCGAGGTCGTCGGCGTCGCCGACATCAGCGACCACACGTTCACCGTGACCATCGACGGTGTCGAATCGGGACCCCCGCCGTCGCTGCCCGCCCCGCACCACCGGCCCTACTGGGGTAGAGAGGGTGTGTTCCCGGCCTCGATGGGACGGCCCGATTACCCCACGCCGGTCGACCACTACACCGTCCTGGCCAAGGAACGCGACATCGTCATGGATTCCAGCAGCGTCGGTATCCCGGTAACCGATCCCGACGGTTACTACCTCGACGTTGACTACGCCGTCCGCATCACCAGCCGAGGGCTCTTCGTGCACTCGGCGCCGTGGGCCGTGAACTCACTCGGCTACGCCAATGTCAGCCACGGCTGTATCAGCCTGAGTCCTGAAGACGCCGAGTGGTACTACAACACCGTCAACGTCGGCGACCCGGTCATCGTCCAGGAATGACGAAAGTGGCCGCCGCGCACAAGCCGTAAGGCTTGGCGCGACGGCCGCTTTCCGTCGCTTAGCTGCCGGACGGACCCGCAGGTAGCGGCTTGCCGGCCTCAGGGGCACCCGCCGGCGCGGGGCCTGTCGGCTGGCCCTTACCTCCGGCACCACCCATCTCGAGCACCGGCGCACCACCCATCGCGGGTGCCGCGCCAACAGGCCCGGCCGCAGGCACGATCGGGGCGACCGGCAGCGGTGGAGCCACCGGAAGCGGCGGGGCCGCGGGCACGGGCGGCAACGGCGGCGGAGCCGCCGGAACAGGCGGTGCCAGTGGCAGCGGTCCCGGCGCGGCCATCGGCACGCCCGCCATATCACTCACCGCAGCTGCACATGGCGCACCAGGTGCCGCACCAGCCGGCGCAGGGGCGCTGCCCGCCGACGTTGAGTAGTCGCATCCACCCGTTACCAGCGGGATCGCTGACGCGGCCGGACTCAACGCAATCGCGACCCCGCACAACCCCACCCCTGCAGCGATCGCGCTGCTGTTGATTCGATCAATGATCGCCATTGACGTCGACTCCTTCATTCACGCATAGACAATTCGCATCGCCGTTTCTCCAACGACCGCGTCAATTGTCTTGGGTGATTTCGGACGCGCGCCACGCCGCACCGCGCCGTTTCCCAATGGTGATGCAGTTGTCACCGGCCCTTGAGCGACGCCGAAAACCGGGCGAAGAATTCTTTTCAAAAAAGTGTGCGAGTCTCCTCCGCTGCTGGCTCCTAGGTGTGAAAGCAGCCGCGAGGGCGGCTTCGAGCCAGAGGGGAAACCATGAACACCACCGCCACCACAATCATCCGTTACGAAGACATCCGCTACGAGGACCCGACCGTGCGTTCGGGGGTCGCGCTGGCCTACTCGCAGTGCATGCCCGAGCCGGAACACCCTTACCCGCCGCAGCCGCAGTACTCCGCCTACCACGACTACTACGCGATGCCCCAGCAGCCGGTGCAGCAGCCCGCGGCCAAGTCGTCGAGCAAGGGCCTGCTGTTGGTTGCCGGCCTTGCGGTGGTCGGCGCGGCCGCCTTCGGCGGGGTCATGCTGCTCAACTCGAGCGACTCGCAGCCCGCCCAGACGGCGAGCAGCAACACCGCCGCCACACTGCCGTCGGGTCAGACGGTCGTCAACCTGCCGTCGGCGGTCAGCATCCCGGCGGTCGCCCCGGCGCAGAATGCGACGCCGGTGATCGTCAACAACCCGGCACCGATCCGAATCAGCGGGCCGTCGTCGTCCAATTCCGTTGCGGCACAGAAGCCGAACGCGATCTCGAAGCCCGCCGCAGGCCCGGCGCCCGTCAGCGCACCCGCCCCGGTTGCGGCCCCTGCCGATCCTGCTCCCGCACCGGTCGCCGGCCCCGGCGTGGCGGTCAAGGTGCCCGGCGCCGAGGTCGGCGTCGGCAGCAAGGGCGACGTGTCGGTCAAGACGCCGGTTGTCGGCATTGGAGTGCCCGGTCAGAACGGCGGGGACGTTGTGGTCGAGGTGCCGGGTCCCCAGCCGCCCGCGAAGGACGGCATCGATCAGACGGGCACGGATTCGCAGAAACCCACCGACGGCAACGCGAAATAGGAAGGATCACCACGGACTCGGCCCAGGCCACCCCAGGTCTGGGCGAGTACGCATCCAAAGTTCGAATACCTATCCCGAAGCGGCCCCAGCATCTACGCTGACAGCTACCGCCGCTGACCAATCTGGAGCAACACCTCATGACCGCCGCGCTATCAAACTGGAGTGGCATAGGCCCAGGCAGCAGCGACGCCGAGTTGGCCGTCGCAGCCGCCGCCGGTGACCGGAACGCCTTCGCTGGGATCTATGACCGCTACGCCGACCGGCTTCACGACTTCTGCATCGGAATGCTCCGCGACCGGGACTCGGCCGCCGACTGCGTGCAGGATGCTTTCTGCATCGTGTCGACCAGCGTCGGGGGTCTGCGAGAACCGGACAAGCTGCGCCCGTGGCTATATTCGATCGTCCGCAACGAAGCCCACAAAAGACTTCGCGACCTCAAGCGCGAACGGCCGTCGGATGAAATGCCCGACGTGGTGTCGAACGACGCAAGCCCCGACACGTTGGCTCACCGGATGGAGTTGGCCAACCTGATTTCCGAAGCGGCAGGCGGTCTTTCAGATCGCGACCAGGCGGTGTTGGAGCTCGCCTACCGCCAAGGTCTCGACGGGCCCGAACTCGCGATGGCGCTCGGGGTCACGCAGACCAACGCCAACACCATGGTCGGACGGCTCCGCGACACCATCGAGCGTTCGCTCGGTGCCCTGCTGGTGGCGCGCCGGGTACAGGCTGATCCGGGCAGCTGCCCTGAGCTGGCTGCCGTATTGCACGGCTGGGACGGCAAATTCAACATCCTGATGCGCAAACGCATTGCGCGCCATATCGAATCGTGCAATGCGTGTGAGGACCTGCGCAGTCGATCGGTGAGCCCGGCCGCGCTGCTCGGTGCTCCGGTGTTCATTCCCGCGCCGTCCTGGCTGAAGAACAACGTGATGCGCGACTTCGAGCTGACCTCGGCCTCACATGGGATGGGCACGTCATCGCACGGCGTTGCGACACAGCTGAGCCCGATACCCGGCCCATCGGCTTTGAACTTCGCGGCCACGGCCGCCCGGCCCGCGCTCAAGCCGGAACCCCCTGTGGAGCCGGCGGCCGTCGTCGACCCCGCCGGCGAGGACAAACGTCGGGTCGTTCCGTTCATGGCGCTGTTGATCGGCGTGCCGCTCGTCATCCTCGGCGGGGCGCTGGCGTGGGTGTACCTGCCGAGTACCGCGCTGTCGCCGAGTGGGGTGGTGCAACCGGCGCCGCAACCCACACCTTCGGCGCCGATGCCGACCCCCGAGGCGGTGCTCCCGACTCCGCAGGCGCCCAGGGCCACGCCCACCCCATTGCCGGCGCAGGCGCCTCGCGCGGGCGCCCCACTGCCGACACCGGCGAAACTGCCGGGCCCGCAGGCGCCGATCCCCACGCCGCAAGCGCCCATCCCGACGCCGCAGGCAGGGGCACCTCAATTGCCCGCTCCGGCACCAGCGCAGGCGCCCGCCCCTGCGCCGCTTCCTCTACCGCCGATCGGCCTTCCGTTGCCCCAATTGCCACTGCCGCAGAATCCGGTGCCGCCGGCGGACTTTCCCGCTCCCGCGCCTGCACCGGGTCCGCCGGCCGACCAGTTGCCCAAGAAGCTGCCCGATCAAGGGAACCCGCTGCCCCAGGCGCCTGATCCCGGCTCCGCGAAACAGCTGCCTGCTCCTGCGCAGCCCGCGCCGCAGGTTCCCGATCCCGTCGGACCCGCACCGCACACGGTGCCCGATCCCGTTGGGCCGGCGCCGCATCCGGTGCCACCGGCAACCGGCGGCGGCTGCAGCGACCCGACGGACATCTGCGTCAAGTAGTGCCGTACGCCCGCGCGATGTCCGGCGAGTCCAGCCACCGCGAATACGTCGGCGACTGTGGCCAGCCCTGCGGAGAGTCTTGCCACTCCTCCTGACGACCCCACGGCAGGATGTCGATGAGCCCGAACGAGTGGCTGAGCTGCTCGGTGCCGCGGCCGTTGGTGTGCCAGGTGCGGTACACGACGTCTTCTCCTGATGGATCCGTCGCGCGCAGGAAAACGTTGACGGCGAAGCCGCCTCCCGGCGGCGCGTCCACGTCGGCGCCGAACGAGCTCTCCGACGACGAGTACCACTCCATCTTGTTGCCGACCTTGTCGCGGTAGGCCAGAGCCTCGTCGATCGGCCCGTTCGTCACGATGACGAATCGGGCGTCGTAGTTGTTCAGGAACTCCAGCCGGGTGAACTGAGAGGTGAACCCTGTGCACCCGCCGCACTGCCACTCCGCTCCGTCCTGCCACATGTGGTGGTAGACGATGAGTTGTGACCGGCCCTTGAACACGTCGACCAGGCGGACCGGGCCGTCCTCACCGATCAGCGTGTACTCACCCATCTCGACCATCGGCAGCCTTCGGCGTTGGGCGGCGATGGCGTCGAGCTCGCGCGTCGCAGCCTTCTCGCGCCGCCGCAGCTCGTCGAGCTCCTTGCGCCAGGTCTGCTGATCGACAACCGGCGGTTTCGCGACATTCTCGGCCATAGGGTTCTCCTCTCGTAGCGCTTTCCATGTAGACACGGCCGGCCCCGGAAAGTCATCGGTTCGGCTGACGCATCGGGAAAGATCGCAGCGGTGACAGGAGCGCTCGAGAACAAAGTCGTGATCGTGGCAGGGCTGGGCGGCATCGGCAACGGCCTGGCCCGCCGGTATTTCGACGAGGGCGCCCTGCTGGTGGTCGGCGATCTCGACGGTGAACTGGCTTCGCGGGTGGCCGCCGAGCTCGACCCGTCGGGTGAACGGGTGCACGCCATCCTGCTCGACGGTGCCGACGAGGCGTCGGTGACGTCGACCGTCGCCCTCGCTGTGGACACATTCGGGCGGCTCGACGGCGCACACGTGAACTTCACCAACGCCGACGACGCGTACCTGCCGGGCGGCGTCGTCGACCTACCCCTGGACGTGTTCGACGACGTCATGCGGGTCAACACCCGCGGCTTCGTAATCTGCGCCAAGCACATGATTCCGCCGATGATCGACAGCGGTGGCGGCTCGATCGTGTTCACCGCATCCATCGACGCCTACAACGGTGCGAGCACGCGGGTGTCGTATCAAATGAGCAAGGCCGCCGAGCTCGCGCTGATGCGCCACATCGCGCGCAAATACGGCCCCAAAGGCATCCGCGCCAATGCCATTGCGCCAGGGTTGATTTGGCACTACAAATTCGACCAGACCCCGATGCCCGACGGGATCGTCGACCAGACCAGGGCACGGCAGATGATCAAGTCCCGCTTCGGTGAGCCCGACGACGTCGCCGCGCTGGGCGCGCTGCTGCTGTCCGACGACGGCAGCTTCATCACGGCACAGACCATCAGCGTCGACGGCGGGGTGACCTTCCGCCCCTAGCGTGAACTAGCGGAGATAGACCTCGTCGCCGCTGGGATATCCGCCGCCGTGGGTCGTGATGTGGACGTGGTCGTAATGGCCGTACCCGCCGGCCCTGGCGCCGCCATCGGGCGTGTAGTACATGCCGCGCCAGATGCAGTCCTGCAGGTCGAACCGGTCGGCATTCTCCAGCGCGAACGCGACGATCCGGTTGCCCAGCGCGATGCCTTCAGCGGAGCTCGGGTTGGGGATCATCACGTCGAGGGCAAGCCCGTTGGGATGCCACCGCAGTGCGTCCGGCCGCACCCCGCCGATGCTTTGGATCTCCGGGAACATGGCGCTGACGCTGCGCGACACGAGGATGGTTTTGACCTGCAGGCCGCGCTCGGGTGCTCTTCCGACCGGAAGGACGCGCTCGGCCTCGCGGTCGTACACCCGGTAGCGCCGCGACGCGGCGAGCTGCACGGGCGCAGCGGCGGCGGCCGAATCGAGGGCGGTCGGAGTCGACGACAGATCCGGCGCGGCGGAGGCGATGATCTGCACGCTGCGCGTCGCGGCGTCATCGATGACCGCCTCCGGTGCGTCGGCCTCGACGCTGGGAGCAGGTACCGACACATCTCCGCCGGCGGCGAGTAAGAGGGCGTAGGGAGCGATCACTGCGGCCGCTGGGGCGACCGACGGTATACGTCGGCGGCGAGCAGCGCTATGCCTCCCCATCACGAAGCACCATACGAGCAAATCCGCGAATGTTCATCTTCTGCCAAAGAACCCTTAAAAACCGCCGAGCACCATGAGTTAGCGAAGCATCTCGATACGCTCACATTTCCGCAGCTCATCGGCGTCGCCACCGCCGCCTGCCGAGTTCAGTGGCGTAGCGTACGTCACACGTCGAACCGGTCGGGCGCATCAACCGAGCCGGCAGTTTTCACTCGGCCGGTTCGATGTACACCCGCCAAAGCCCCCCGTCGGTCAAACTTTCTGGCGTGGCTCATGATGCCATCACCGTCGGCGGTGTCGACCTCGCCGACCCCGACACGTATGCCTCCGGCATGCCGTATGAGGCATACGCCGAACTCCGGCGCCGCGCGCCCGTCGCATGGCACCCGTACGGCGACGGGCCCGGCTTCCTGGCGCTGACCGGATACGACGAGATCCTCGCCGTCTCCCGGGACAGCGCGACGTGGTCGTCGCAGGCCACCGGGGTGTTCTTCGAACCCGCCCAGCACAACGACGAGTTCCAGCTGGCGCTGATGATGCTGACGATGGACCCGCCGCGGCATACCAAGCTGCGGTCTTTGGTCAGCCGCGGCTTCACGCCGCGCCAGGTTGCGCGGTTGAACGACCACGTCGCGGACATGGCCCGCGAGATCGTCGACGACGTCATCGGGCGCGGTGAATGCGACTTCGTCACCGACATCGCCGGCGCGCTGCCGTCGTATGTGATCGCCGAACTGCTCGGCATCCCGCTGGAGGACGGGCGGCGGCTGTACGCGCTGACCGAGATCATGAACTCCGGCGCCGTCGGCGACACCCATGTCGAGTATTCACACGTGGTCGACGCGCAGATGCAGATGTTCGAGTACGGCACCGAGCTCGCCGCGCGCAAGCGGGCCGAGCCCGGCGACGACATCGCGACCGCGCTGCTGCACGCCGAGGTGGACGGTGAACGCCTCACCGATCTCGAGTTCAACATGTTCTTTCTGCTGCTGATCAACGCAGGCGGCGACACCACTCGCAACCTGGTGGCCGCGGGCATTCTCGCGCTGATGGACCATCCGGCCGAGCAGGCCAGGCTGGCGGCCGATCCAACCCTGCTGCCCACCGCGATCGAGGAGATGCTGCGCTACACCAGCCCCGTCACGGTCTTCGTGCGCACGGCGACCCGCGACACGGAGCTCCGCGGCATCGGAGTCAAGGCCGGGGACCGGGCGGCGATGTTCTACCCGTCGGCCAACCGTGACGAGACGCACTTTGCCGATCCCGACCGCTTCGACATCGGCCGTAGCCCCAACCCGCACCTGGCATTCGGTGGCGGCGGCACACATTTCTGCCTGGGCGCCAACCTCGCCCGCGTCGAGGCGTCGGCGATCATTCCCGAGGTGCTGTCCCGAATGCCCGACCTCGAGCTCACCGGGCCTGTCGAGCGGGTGCGCTCCAACCTCATGAACGGCATCCACGCGATGCCGGTCAGGTTCACCGCATCATGCTGACGGTCCGCTGTGCCAGCGAAAGCTGTTGACAAACTTGCCCATATCGAGCGCGAGTTCGAGGTTGACCCCCGACGGATGGCCGCTTCCGAAGTCAGGGCTGAACTCGTGGTACGGGCCGACCGCGGTGGCCACCAAAGCGTAGTCGTTCTTGATGGCGCACAAGGCCACCACCCGCAGCCGGGTGAATTCGCCGCTGGCGTCCTGCGGGTACTGGTCGTACACCGCGCCGTACCCCGGCTCGTAACCGACCATGGCGTTGGGGATTTCGTAGTCGAGGGTGGCATCGGGATAGTAGTCGGCGATCATTGTGTCGATGATCTGCTTCGGCGAGCGCTTCGTGGCGGGTTCGCCCCACAGGTCCAGCGTGCCGGTGTCGCCGCCGGTGTACTCCATCTCGACCCAGTCCGGGTACAGCGTGGCTTTGTACAGAGATCCGGGCCCGGGGTACTGCACCGAGAACTCGCCGTCGGCGGAGACGAAGCGCGGGTTGATGTCGACGGGCTCGCCGATCGGCGGACGCCCACAGTCGGGTGGACAGGTGTAGCGCGGACGCTGCGGTGTTGCCAGTACCGCCGCCGTGATTCCCGCCGCCGCGGCTACCACAAGCCCTGCAGCGAGCGTGGTGAGCATCCACGTGTTGCCCGTATGATGCACCGGCGCAACCTCATACACGCTTTCAGGCGTGGCGTAGCCGGGGCGCCGAACAGTCACATCACCGCCGGTCTCGATGCGACGTGCGGCGTGCGACGCCCGCGATGCCGCCGCGGCGGCGACCCCGCAGTTCGGGCAGAACGCCATATCGGCCACGACGTGGTCGCAGTGGGGGCACAGCACATATCCGGCGTGGCCGGTGGCCTCGCGCTGTTCGTGTAACAGGAAGTACTGCACTCCTATTCGCAGTATCACCAGTGCGGCGACAGTGACCAGCAGGTGCGCACCGACATGCAAACCTTCCAGCGCGGGCACGACTTCGGTGACGCCGAGCGTGCCGAAGACAGCCACGGTTGCTCCCACGCTGGCCACCACCAGCTTGCGACGGCCGAACCACAGTGCGGCACCGACCAATCCGCCCATCGCCGCTGCCGTCAGGGGGATGGCCACGCCTTGCAGGGCCGCCTGCACCAGCAGCATTTTGACGGGCCGATCGTCGGCAACCACCCCGGTGGCGAACTGCGGTGCCAGCCTAGTCAGGATCGCCGCGGCAGTGAATGCGACGGCGCCGAGCGCGCCGATGACGTAGCCGTCCAACGTTTCCCGGCTCGACCGAACGAAACGCATGACGACGGCAGGCATCAGCATCACCGCCGCGCCGGCGATCGGAACCACGATGCCGACGAGTGCAGCCAGTCTCCTGGAGTCCGCGTTGGCGAAGGACACGTCGTAGAAGTGGGCGACGAATGATGCGGTGAGCAACGCCCATCCGACCCCGAGCGCGATGCCTCCGAGTGCGGTCGAAATCAGGGTGGACACCGTGATGTCGCGGTGGGCACCGGACTGATACAGGTACAGCAGGAATACCGTGGGCAGGCCGAGCGCGCTGATAGCGAGCATCGGCGCCTGGCACCGCAGCAGCGCCAGAACCAGCAGCAGCAGGAAGTACACCGCGAGGCCGACGCGAAAAGCCGTGCGGGAGCGGTGCGGAAGATGCGGAAACAGCGAGCTCGCCACCGACAGGCGCACCACCTGTTCACCGGGTGCGGCCGCATAGGCGTCCAACCGAAGAGGCCCGCGCCGCTGCGACAACGGCGCGCCGCACGCTCCGCAGAACGCCGCCGTCGGCCCCTGGGTGCCGCACTGCTCGCAGGCCATGGTCGCCACGCCGCTGTCGCCGACGGGCGGTTGTGTCATCCTGGCGCTACCTGCGATTGGGCCTTGAGGAGGTTCTGGGCGAGGTTGTAGGTATTGGGGCTGCCGAGTCCGGTCACGACATCGTAGCCGGGGACGGCGAGGTCGACGGCGTTGCCGCCCTTGTGAACATCGCGGAAGCCGGGCAGATCGGAGCCCGCAGCAACGCGGTACAGCAGCGGGTTGATGTTGCCCAACGGCCTGCCGCCGTGAGCCTTGACGTATTGGTTCATCAACACCGTCAGCCCCGCCCAGATGGGGGCCGCTTGCGAGGTGCCTGCGCCGACGTAATTGTTTTGGCCGAAGACGAATCTCACTCCGCTGATCGGATCACCCACGGCCGCGACGTCGGGGGAGAGCCTGCGGCGGTTGCCGTCTCGGTCGGCCACCAGTCGCTGCTGCCATAGCGGCCGGTCGAACAGCGCCGACACACCGCCGCTGGTGCCCTGCGACAGTGGCGAGTCGAACCACGGGTACTCGGCAAGCCACTGGCTGCGGGGCCCGGTCGACAATGTGGTGGCACCGACGGCGGTCATGGCCGGAAGCGATGAAACCGCGTCCAGCCCAACATCATCGGGGCCCGGTGGTGCCGACCACTCGTCGGCGCCCTTGCACTCCAAGCCCGCATTGTCACCGGTCGCGTCGAACGCAGAAGTACCGTGAGACTGAGCCCCGGCCAAGGCGGATTCGACCGGTGCCAGGTCGGCGGCGTTGACGAAGGAGTCGCAGGCCCAACCGATGGAGAGGCTCCATACGGCGCCGGGGTACCGCCGGTCCGCGTCTTCGAACATCCGCCCGATCTTTTCGTACGCGCCGTCCCCCTCCAGGGTGGGTCTGGCGTTGATGACGACGAGCTTGGCGTCCGGCGCAATGGCATGTGCGACTTGCAGATCCATCGCCGTCTCACCGTGTGATTCCTCGGGTTGACCGCCGATCACCTCGGGTGTGAACCGCGGCAATCCCGAGGTGTCGGCGAAGGTGTCGAGGTCCTTCTGGTCGAAGCGGTCGAACTCGAAGAAGACGATCGTTTCGCCCTTGCCGGTATGCCCCTCGCGCACCAACGGGTCGGCGTTGTACGCCGTTAGCAGACCGTGCGGCGTCAGGCCGCCTTTAGGCACGTCGCGCGCAAGGTGGTTCGGTTGCTTGATGCGGTGTGGGGTGTAGCTCATGATCCGGCCCAGCGCGGTGACGTCGCCGCCGAGGGCCGCCGGCACCGACGGCTGCTGGGGTGACGCATAGAACAGCTGACCCTTCGGGCCGCGGTAGTCGTTGACCGGGACACCGAACGCCTTCGCCAGGTCTGCGGCAGTGCCCTCGACTACCGCCCAGCCGTCGCCGGCACGCCATCGCACGCCAAGGTGTTGGGTGTCAGCCCATTCCATCAACGCCGCCGGGCGGTCGGCGTCCGGCAGCGTGGCGGTCAACTGCGCTTCACCGGTATGTGAAGGACCGAGATCGGTGGAGTCGGCCAGCAGCGCCGCGAAGGGTCCGGTGATGACCGCCGCCGTATGTTGCGGCGAGCATCCTGCACTCAGACCGCACACGGCGATCAGAGATGACGTCGCGATCAGCGCCGGCAGATGCCGCCGCATGTGAGGTTCCCTACGGGTTCATGTTCTGATGGCGACCGCCCTGGCCCGGCAACGCCGTCTGCGGCGGGGGTGCCAAGTTGGTCGGGGTGAACCGGTTGGGCGCCTGCGGATCGATCCGCGGAGCCTTCTCGGTGGGTGTAACCGGGGCCGCCGGCGACGTCGTCGTCGTGGTCGTGGTGGTGGTCGTCGAGGTTTCGGGGGCTTTCTCCTCACCGGCGCAGCCGGCGGTGAAGAAGCCCATGGTCGCGACAGCTGCCAAACCGGCAACGGCCGCGAGTCGACGAGGCAAACGACGCTGCGTTGTCATTCGTATCCTTATCTACGGTGCCTGCGCGTAATACGCAGGGATTACCGACCATATTGACACAGACAGCGAAGCCGCGCCAGCTTTCTTAGCAAAATTTAACGTGTGCGAAGAACCTACTAAACGCTTGCGCAGACCGACGGAGCAAACGGCACCGGGATCGGAACGCAAACACCCACCGAGAAATACGGCGTCGGGTCACCGTTCCAAACCGGCGGTGGTGGAGGGGGCGGCGGCGCCGGCGCAGCAACGCACGAATTGGACGGCGGATCGAAGACGGTGCCGGCGCCGCATTCGGCCGCGCCGCTGACCCCCGGCGCGGCCACCGTGACGAAGGCGCACGCCGCGAAGATGGCCCCGCAGACGATCGCAAGACGACGCATTGTATTTCTCATCGAAGGCCTCCCTCACGCTCATCCCCGACCTTCTCTGTGTCGAATCGTAGTCCCGTTAAGGAACGTCGAAGAATTTTTCGGCATTACTGAAAGAGCTGAAAAAAGGTTGCCGCGGATGCGAAACTCTCCGCAAGTCGGGGATGCACAACGAGGGGAATCATGGGTGCATCTGCCTATATCGGACGCGTCGGCGCATTAGCTGTCGCACTCGGAATCGGAGCCGCAGTCACAACAGGCCAGGGGGTGGCCTGGGCTGATCCAACTGAGAAGGACCAGACGGTCAGCCAGCCATCGGCGTCGGCCGGCGGCGACGCCGACAACGACGCCAAGACCGGTGCCGACACCACGTCGGGTGCGACGGCTGACAACACATCGACGTCTGCGTCGACTACCGCGAAGTCGCGAGTGAACCAGCGTCCATCGTTGACACGGTTGGCGTCGCGGGCAAACGATGCGTTGTCATCACTGACCCGCGCCGCCGAGCACGGGGTCACCGTCGCCACAGGCGGGGCACACACCAGCGGGAAGCCCGCGGCGCAAAAGCAGCCCGAGCCTGACGAGACCGAGCCGCAGGACCGTGAGGTCGTCGAGTCGGAGGACATCAAACCGGCGCCAAAGAAATCGTCGGCGACCACACACAACCCCGGCGAAGGGGTCATTCACCGCCTGCAGGCGGTCACGCCGCACATCGAGGCGCGCAGTGTGGACACCGCCGCCAAAACTGGCGCCGCCATCACCGCTAAAAACCTAACCACCACGGTGACCAGCGCCGCACAGTCGGCGCAGACCTTCGTTTCCAGTTCCGCGGCCAGTGTGGATCAGGGTGCTATCCGTACTTTCTCCACCACGGTGGTGGACGAAAAATCGGTACCCACGATGATGGCGGCAGCAGTCAAGCCTGTCGAACAACCCACGCTGCCAAGGCTTCTGACCAGTTTAGTGTCGGCGTTCGGGCTGGGCGCACTTGCCGCGAACACGCCGGGGGCGCCGTTCGGGTCGCCGATCGTGATGGCACTGCTGGCATTGGGTACTCGTCGCGAATCCGAATCGGTGACCACCCTGACCAGGACTGCGGCGGTGGGCAATACGCCGGTCGCGGCGCTGGCCCTGACGGGTTCACCGACAGCGGCCGTCACGACGCCCGACAAGTCGACATCGTACGTGGTGACGCCGGTCGCTGTGAGCTCCAATACCTGGAAGCTCACCTCGGTGACCGGCTCCGGAGTCAACAGCCTCAACGACGCACAGAACCGGTTCGGCGTCGGCGGTACCGACCTCGGCATCATGTGGGACAACGGAATCACAGACAATCCGAACACCACAGTGGTGGAGCAGCATCAGGTGCTGATGTTGTTCGGCGATACGTTCTCCAACACCACCCCGGTGCGCACCGGCGTGTGGAAGAACAACATGCTGTTCCGGAGTTCGGACACCATGTTGTCCAACGGCATCTATGTCCGTGATGGCAGCCTGCCGATCGACGGCACCACCGTCGACGACTTCTCCGGCGCGCCGCTGGTGATCGAGCCGACGCTGAGCAACAAGGCCATCTTCAAACAGGTCATCGCCAACGAGCGCTACGCAGTCGGCAACGATGTGACGATCATTCCGACGTCCGCGATCTCGGCTCCGTATCCCAATGACTACGGGTCGCGGCAGTACGCGACGTTCATGGACGTCCGGTCGTGGGATTCGTCCGGCCGGTGGACGACCAACTATTCCGGCGTCGCGTTCTCCGACGACAACGGCGTGACATGGCATGTCGCTCCGGAGAGCATCCGCGCGTCCGCGCCGGGTTACTCGACGCAGCCGTTTGTCAACGGCAACCAGAACTTTCAACAGTTCGCACTCGTCAAGCCGGCTCCGAACACACAGGACGCGATAGATGGCTGGGTGTACGCCTACGGCACACCGTCGGGTCGGTACGGAACGGCGTACCTGTCGCGGGTCAAGCAGGACCAGATCCTCGATGCCAGCCAGTACCAGTACTGGGACGGAAAGGGCTGGGTTGCAGGCAATCCCGCTGCCGCCAAGCCGATCCTGCCTGCGACGACGACCAGCAGCTTCTTCGGGCTGGTCAAGACGACGACGTATCCGAGCGTCGGCGAAATGTCGGTGCAGTACAACGAATACGAGAAGCAGTACATCATGCTGACCACTGATCCGGCCGGCAACGTGGTGATGCGCAAGGCGAGTCGACCCGAAGGTCCGTGGTCGGCACCGATCACGTTGGTGTCGGGCACCAAGATGCCGGGCGCGTATGCGCCGATGATCCACCCGTGGTCCTCGACGTCGAACGTCTCCGCAGCCGATCAGCAGTACCTGTACTGGAATATATCGACCTGGAACGACTATCAGGTCACCACCATGCGTACCGACCTCAGCAAGGTGTAGCGCAGAAGGCATGAAACGCCGTGCGCTGAAAGCCGTGACGGTCGCGGTCATCGCTTCACCGGCGATGGCCGCGCCGGTCGCGGCAGCCGATCCGGCGGTGCCCCAGGTGGATGCGCCGTGCCCGCAGGCCGTCGCCGGTGCGCTTGCCCAATTGCCCGATCTCAAGACCGTTGTCGGATGCCAGGATCCGGGCGACGGCCAACTCCGTTGGCGAACATATGATTCGCCGTATCCGAAAAGCGACCGCTGGTTCTCCTACGGACCCGCGCTGACACTGCACGGCGAAGGCCAGCGCAATCGCGAGATCGATTCCGGACGGTGGTTCGGCTACCCGCAAACCCCTGACACCCGCTGCGGCGCCGCGCAATTGGACAACGCCGCCGCGGGAAACCGGACCGCTCCGCAGGTGTCAACCGGCCAGCCGGGGCAGCCCCTCGATGTCCAGGTCGTGCCGATGCTCTTCACGGTCGAGTTGACGGGGCAGTGCCTGTGGCAGAAGGAGCAATGACCTAGGGGCACGCCGCGGGCGCGTCGTCGCGGACCATGCGGTCGGCGGGCAGCGTGTACGTCACCACCACGTCGGCATCGACAGCACCGCGGTTGGCGACCACGTGCGGCACACCGGGGGGCAGGAACACCGTCTGGCCGGCCGAGTAGGTGACCGGAACGCAGTCGGCGGCGGTGACGACGACGCTGCCCTCGGTGATCACCGACTGCTCGGGGCCCGGGTGAGCATGCCAGCCGCTGCTTGCGCCGGGCTTGAGAACCAGGCTCTGCACATAGAACGCCGTCTCCTCGCCGTTGGTGACGATCGAGACGGGCGTGTTCGACGTGCCCTTGGCCAAGTCCGTGCGTTGCACGTCGCCTTCCGCCGGGGTCGCCGCCGCCGACGGCGACAAGGCGAGCGCGGCCACCGTCAGAGCCAGGATCGTGCAGGTGCGCATGGGCAAATGCTACGAACTGCGCTGCAGACTCGCCGCCCTATTCAGCGTCTTCGGACGCCTCCGGGGACGCATCGAGGACGCTGACGGCTATGCCGTAGGGGAGGAAGCGCACCTTGCGTCTGGGATCGGTGTTGGTCTTGTTGGCGCGCAGCGCGTCCAGTTCAGTGGCGTACACCTCTTCGACGTGCGCCTTGCCGTCGTCGTCGACGAGGTAGATGGCCCACACCCCGTCGCCTGCCTCCCCGGTGGTCTCCGGCTCGTGCCGCTGGCGCCGAGAGAACTCGTCGAACAGCACGCTCCAGCCCGCCCGCTCACCGGTCATGTCGAAGACCTTCCCGATGGCGTCGCGCAGCCCCTCGCCGGCCTCGCGTATCACTCGATCAAAGTCATCCGGGTCGAACCCGAACGGCCCACTGTTGCTCATCCATCCATTGTGCGCTTCCGCACAAGCGTCCAGTGATTTCCTTGCTCATCGCGTCGGTAAGAAAGCTCATCGAGGACGCGATGCGCCATCGCAAGGCCTCGACCACGCTCGGCGAACTCTTCGGGAAGACCCGCCCCCGCGAGGTCGATGCGGGCGGGTTTGCCGTCGTCATTGAAGACCGCCTCTACCGCGTCGGGCCGCATGCGCACCTCCATCCGCAATCGAACCGGTCTGCCGCCCCCGGAGTGCTCGATGATGTTGGCACCGATCTCGCCTGCCGCGAGGTCCATGTGAATGCGCACGATCTCCGGCACATCATGCTCACGCCAGACCTCGTCGAGTACGCCCTGAATCGCATCGAGGGTCTCGGGGCCGGTTGTGGTGTCCAGCACGTGCCGATCAGGAGTCATCGAACGCCTCCTCGGCGCTTCCGTGCGTGCGCAGAACGCGGTTCAGATTCGTGAGCTCGAGCACTGTCGTGACCTGCCGGGTGGGCGCCGCGATGCGAAGATCCCCTCCCGCCTGGCGCGCGGCCTTGAGACCCGAGATCAACGCACCGAGACCCGATGAGTCGATGAACTCGGTGCCGCTGAGGTCGACGACGATCCTGCTATTCCCCTTCTCCACCAATGTGTGCAGCTCCTTGCGCAGTCCCGGCGCGGCGACCATGTTGAGCCGCCCCTCTGGCTTGATCACCAGAGCACCGGAATGCGTTGCGCGAGTTTCATACTGACCCATCACTCCCCCTCACCTTCATGCCCGCGGTACCGCACGGCCTGGAACACGACACTGAGTATGACTATGTCGAAAAGCACCCAGAACAAGTTGACACCGACACCCAGCACAGAGATCGCGCCGAAGTAGAGCTGGACGATGCCGATCGCCGACGCGACGAGCAGCAGCGCCATCGCGCCGATCTGCCACCGGACCAGGTGCCAAGGAATTGCACGCTGCTCCTGCTTGGTCTTCGGTGTCACGGCGAAGCCAAGCGGACGGTCGAAATACACGTTGCGAAATGCCGTGACACAGGCCCTGATCCAGACCGGGAACAGGGCAAGGCTGTACTGCTGACCGCGCCAAGTGGGCGTGCCGCGGCTGATGATGATGAACATCAGCTGATTGAGAATGAGGAACGGAATAAGCCGTCCGAAGAAGTCCAAGCTGTACGCCTTGACCGGCATGATGCCGAAGATCAAATAGATGGCCGGTGCGGCGATGTAGGCGACCGCGGCAAAGCCGGCCAGATAACTCCACATGGTCGCCCAGTACATGAGGCGCTGGCCGATGCTCAAACCCTTTTGCACCAACGGGTTTTCCTTCAGCATCACCTGAATGGTGCCCTGCGCCCAGCGTAGCCGCTGAGTGAGCATCGTGCGCACATCGTCAGGCGCAAGTCCGCGGGCGAGGATTTCGTGGTGGTATGCCGTGCGCCACCCCATGGCGTGCAGTCGCATGCAGGTCGCCATGTCCTCCGTCACCGAGATCGTCGCCATCGGCAGCAGCGGCTGTGCCTCGTCGTCGCGCCCGACGTCGACCGCACGGATCATCGCCCGGATGGACTCGATGGCTCCCAAGGGTGACCACTCCCGGCTGGCCAGCGTCTCCAGCGCTTCGTCGTCGAAAATCACTGCGGTGACAACGGCCTCGGAATGCGCGTTGAGCGCGGCTATATCTTCCAAGTCGGCACGCATGTTGCTGACGTGTGAGGCCACCACTGTTCTGGCCGCGGCGTCGACGCGTTGTTGGAAATCGTAGGTGATGTCGGCGAGGTGGCGTTTTCGCCGCAATTCGCCGCGTGCGTCATGCACGGCGCTTCGGACGGAGTCCAGCGCTGCCTGCGCCTCCGGCTGATCAGCGCCGACCTTTCGGCGGGACTGCTTCAGTATTTTGTCAGCGGCATACAACGTCCGCTTGATGCCGTCTTCCACGGCACGCACGTAGCCCGCCACACCGAGTTGCATGAGCGCCTCTCGGCGCAATACCGCGTTGGAGCCGCAGAAGTACGCGGCGTTCCAGCCGTCCTTTCCCTGCTGAATCGGGCCGTAGAACAACGGCGCCTGGCTGCCCAGCGGATCGCTGAACGGAACGTTGACGAAGTACTGCGGTGTCTGCACAAGCGCCATGCGGGGATCGCGGAAATAGCCGAGGGTGTGATCGAGCAGTTCCGGCTCGGGCACCTGGTCGGCGTCGAGGACCAGAATGAATTCGCCCTGGGTCTCCATGAGCGCGTTGTTCAGATTGCCCGCCTTGGCGTGCCGGGGTTTGTCAGACCAGCTGGCCGAACGCGTCAGGTAGCTGATGCCGCGCTCGGCCGCGGCGTTCGCCAGACTCGGCCGCTCGCCGTCGTCGAGGATCCAGGTGCTGTGGGGATAACGGATTCGCTGCGCCGCCTCGGCGGTAGCCAGCACCATCTCTTCGGGCTCGTTGTAGGTGGTGATGAAGACGTCGACGGTAGCACCGTCGGGCGGAGGTGGCGGCGGGCTCCGTCTCAGCAGCTTCCACATGGTGAGGCCGAACAACAGCGAGTCGATGAGGCTGTAGGTCTCGGCGATCACGAGCGGGACCGCGATCCACCACGCCTCCCAGTTCATGGAGGCCAGCCACCGCCACATGATGTAGTTGATGCCGAGCGCTGCGCTGCAGAGGATCAGCAGCCGCAGCCACGGCGACGGGTATTTGCCTTCGGGATCTTCAGGGAGCCGATGCCTCATCCGGTGAGCTCTCTGCGGATCGCGAGGAGGGTGATGTCGTCCATCGGCACATTGACCGCAGCTAGCGCCTTGGTTTGGGAACACAGGTCGGCAGGATCGGCGTGTTCAGCGACGAATGCCAGCGCGGGCCGGACGTCGCTACCGTCGCCGCTCAGATCGAGGACGCCGTCGGATGCGATGACCAGCGTCTCCCCATAGTCGAGGTGAACTTCCTTGGAAGTCCAGAAGTCGTCGGGCAGCACACCAAGGGGGGTGCCCTCACTCGACAGCGGCTCCACTTCCCCACCCTTGCGGACGATCACCGCGAACCCGTGACCGGCATCCACGTACTGCACCGAACCTGTGGCCGTTTCCAGCCGCGCGTGGAACATGGTGACGAAGGTGTCCGTTCTGGTCAGATCATCAGACAACTGCGCGGCCACCGAGTTGACGGCATCAGCGAGGTCAGCACCCTGGGCAGTCTCGTCGAGGGCTTTGGTCGCGGCCCGCATCGCCGAGCGGACGCTCGCGGTCAGGATTGCAGCGCCGAGGCCCTTGCCCATCACGTCGGCGACGGTGAAGATCACTCCGCGTTGCGATGGATAGTGGTCGTAGAAGTCTCCGCCGACGGCGAACGCCGGAATGCACATCGCGCACACCGAGTAACCAGGCAGATCCCCGAGGGCACGAGGCAGGAGGTGGCGCTGCACCTCGGCGGCCCGTTCCATCTCGTCGGTCTGCTCGAGTTCACGCTGCACCCAACCGGCGAGTTCACGGAACGTCTCGAGCTGCTCGCTGTCGAGCGCTCGCGGTTCGGTGTCGTAGATGCAGAAAGTGCCCACGGCGTGGCCCCCGGGGCCGAACAAGGGGTAACCCGCATAAAAGCGCACGCCGCCGTCGGCTTTGATTGCCGGTAGTTCACAGAAATCTGGCGCTTCTCGCGCATCTTCGATAATCAGCGCCGGCTCGTCGACACCTTCGTATGTTCGCGCGATGGTGGCTCGGCAGACGGTTTCCTGCCTTGGTATAGCGCCGGCCAGATCGAGACCGTCGTTCTGTTTGAACCACTGATGATCGCGGTCCACAAGCGATACCGCGGCCATCGGTACTCCGAATATCTGTCGGGCCATCCGGGTGATGCGCGCGAAGCGCTCCTCAGGCGGGGAGCCGAGCAGTTGGAGCTGCTCTACCGACCTCATTCGCGCGTCTTCTAGTTCTGGCGAGAGGACGAACCCTTCGCTGACGACGTCGGAGGTCATGGCGCCACCTCGTAGGCGGCCGCCCTCTTCTTGAGCGCTGCGGCCATCGCGGCCACGGCCTGGGAGCTGCTGACCATCCGCCAATCGGTCTCCTTGTCGTGCTCGAACCAGACGAAGCCGTCCACACCGGGGTAGTCGGCCAGATAGGACACCAGTTCGGCAATCCAGTCGGCTTTCGAACCGCCGGATTCCGCGCATGCCACCTCTGCCACGAAGATGGGCTTGTTGGCGTCCAGGCCCCGCAACGCGGTCAGCACCGGGTCGAAGAGATCGGCGGGTGCGATCCACTCAGCATCGGGCCGGGTGTCGCCCCAGTTGTAGCCGTCTGCAGCGAGCACGTCGACGTACTCGCCGCCGGGATACCAGGCGGTCAGAGGAGCGTCCTCGTCCGAGACCGCGTTGGGGCACCAGACCCACTCGACGCTGGTCGCTTCGCGCTCCCTGAAGATATCGACGATGTGACGCCAGGCCGCGACGAACCGGCTTGGCGTTTCACCGTGGGCGGGACTCCACGGATACCAGTCGCCGTTGAACTCATGTGCGAAGCGCAAATAGACGGTGTCGTCGTAAGCCCTGAATGCATTCGCCCACTGGACGAGATGATCGTCGTACTCACCATCGGCGATCGCGGCGAGCGATACCGTCCACGGTTCCCAGGTGATGATGGGGTCGGCGTGACGGCGATGAACAGCGTTGATACCGGCCGCGGGCGGGACCGCGTCGAAGTGGTCGAACCACAAGACCAATTGCGGTTCTTCGGCGACGGCGGCGGCCACCGCGCGAAGCTCACGGCAGGCTAATGGACCGCCCTCGACGCTCACCCCGAATCGCAACCGACCTCTGTCGCACACCACTCCACCCATGAACGAATTAATTGACGTTTCGAGCAAACACTGTTCGCCCCTCAGCCGACGTTGCCGTAATCGGTAGTAAAAGACGATTAGCAGGGTTACCCGACGTCGCAGAAATTAACCCCAGGGAGATTGCGGATACACCGGCGGCTGATAGGCCGGTGGCGGCGGAGGTCCGGTGTTGGGCACCTGGATCGGCACCGGCACCGGCACGAACGGGACCCTGACATAGCTCGTCGTCATCGACGGCGTGGTGGTTGTCGTGGTCGTCGTCGTGGTGGTGGTCGTCGTCGTGGTCGTGGTGGTGGTCGGTGACGTCGTCGTGGTTGTCGTCGGCGTGGTGGTCGTCGTCTTGGTGGTGGTCGGCACCGTGGTCGGCGTCCACGAGGGCGTCTCAGGTGGCGGGGGTGGTGGCGGCGCTTCGCTGACCGCCTCGCTGGCGGGGGCCGTCGGCGGGCTCGGTGGCACCGGCTGGGAGTTCTCCTGCTTCCGCGGTTCCTGCGGCTGGGGCTCGGGCGGCTTGGGCGGCTCGGCCTTCGACGCCTCGGTGGCCTTCGTGCTGTCGGTGGCGCTGGTCAACGCGTAGGTCACCCCGCCGACGGTGATGATGCCGATGACGGCGGCGACGCCGATGACCAGCCCGGCCACGCGGTGCCACGGCCGCCGCGGCTTCTGGTAGATACGTCCGGTCGTCGGCACGTACTCGATCACCGGTCGCGCGCCGGAATTCGCGAGTACATACGGGTTCTCACCGGTGTACGGGACTGGCTCGTCGCCGCCCTCGTCCTGCGACCAGGCCAGCGCTCGGAACGTCGCCGAGTCAGCGGCGTCGGCGACCGCAGGGTCGTAGACCGGTTCGGCGGCGGTCACGTCGGTGGCGGCGGGGGCCGCGCCGGTCGGCGCCCCGGCGTCAATCGCCGTCGCCGCGTTGGCTCCGGTCGGCGCTTCGGCATCGGTCCCGAACGCCGCGACGAGCGCCGCCCCGACAGCGGCGTTGAGCGCAGGCTGCGGTGTGGTGATCACCGGGAGCCCGGTGTGTTCCGAAAGTCGCTGTGCGACGAGAGGAATGGCGGCACCACCGCCGACAGCTGCCACGGCGGACAGCGCGGTCGGTGCCAGACCGTTGCGCTCCACCAAGTCGTCCAACGCCGTGACCACACCGTCGAGCGGCCGCCGGATCAGATCGGACAGTTCGTCCCGCGTGACGCGGATGTCTGCGCGATGTCCCGGCAGGTCCAATACCAAATGCGTCGCGGTGTCGGCGGACAGCTGCTCCTTGGCCTGTCTGCACTCCTCCCGCAGCCGGGCGAGCGATTCCACGGCGGTGGTGCCCGCGGTATCGGCGCCGTCGGTCAGGTTATCGAGGATGTGCGTGAGCAACGTCTGATCGATGAGGTCCCCCGAAAAGTCGGCGTGCCGGACCGTCTCGCCAACCGGTTGGAAACCGGCAGCCGCGTCGGCGAGCGTGATGCTCGTGCCGGTGCCGCCCAAGTCGATCAGCGCGACCACTCCATCGGGGGCTAGGCCGGGACTGGCTTGCAGCGCTGTCAATGCGGTGACGGCGTCGGACACCACCCGCACCGGCACGCCGGCCGGCGCCAGCGTCGCGCTGTTGGTCAGCGCGCTGCGGAACGCCCACGTGGTCGTCGGGTTCCAATGGGCGGGGACAGCGATCGTGAGGTCGGGCGACGGCCCACCGGCCACCTGCACCATCGCGTCGAGCGCTTGGACGAGAAGCTGTTCGGCGCGGTAGCTCGTGCCGTCGGGGGTGACCAGCGGAACCCGGTCCCCGACCCGCTCGACGAACCCGCTGACGGTCTCGCCGGACGGTCCAAGGGTCAGCACCGAGCGGCGCGTCACTGGTAGATTGCCGACACGCGCCGCGACCAGGTTTGTTGTCCCTACCGACAACCCCAAGGGGTCGCTCATAACGGCCCACACCCTAGTCGTGTTTTCAGCGGTTACCGCTGACGACACTCCGCGTGCAGCTGGTTTGAACAGCGTTCGGCCAGCGTGGTTTTGACCGCGCGGTTTTCGTCATCGGTGCGCAGGGTACTGGCATGACCATGACTTCGTTGTGGCTGGACGATAGAGCAAATACACCGTCGCCCCCGAGCCCGCTGCTTGAGGCGGACCGGCAGGCCGACGTCGTGGTGGTCGGCGCGGGCATCACGGGGCTCACCACCGCTGTGCTCTTGGCCAGGGCCGGCAAGAACGTCCTGGTGCTCGAGGCATTCTCGGCGGGAGCCGGGGCCACCGGCAACACCACCGCGAAAATCAGCCTGCTGCAGGGCACCAAACTGTCGAAGATAGTCGCCAAGCACGGCCCCAAACGCGCCCGGCAGTACGTCGACGGCAATCGCGAGGGCCAGGAGTGGCTGATTCACCACTGTGAGGCGCACGGCATTTCGGTGCAGCGCGAAGACGCGTTTACCTACGCGCAGTCCGAGAAGGGTGTTCCGGCGGCGCGCGCCGAACTCGAGGCGGGCAAAGCCGCGGAGTTGCCTGTGGAGTGGGTCGAAGAGGCCAATGTCCCGTTCCCTTTCCACGGTGGTGTTCGCCTGCCTGATCAGGCCCAGTTCGACCCGATGCCGCTGGTGGACAGCCTCATCGTCGAACTCGATGAGCACGGCGGGCGCCTCGTGGAAGGCGTTCGCGTGCAGAAGGTTTCGGGTGAGGGCGACGGTTTGGCGTTGCATGTGCGCACCAGCGAGGGCGACGAGTTCGACGTGCGGGCCAAGCAGTGCGTGCTGGCTACCGGTGTCCCGATCCTGGATCGCGGTGGGTTCTTCGCGCGGCTCAAGCCGCAGCGCTCCTACTGCATGGCCTATCGCGTGCCGGGTGACATCACCAGCGGCATGTACATCTCCACGGATTCCCCGACGCGGTCGGTCCGCTATGCACCGACCGCGGACGGTCAGCGGCTGATCGTCGGCGGCGCAGGGCACCCGGTGGGTCATGAGAAGCACCCGGCGTCGTCGGTGCAAGAACTCGATGCGTGGGCCAAAAAGCACTATCCCGGTGCCATGCAGACGCATTACTGGTCTGCACAAGACTATTCACCCGCTGACGAGCTGCCCTACGTCGGGCCGATCCTTCCGGGCCACGACAAGATCTTTGTGGCAACGGGTTTCGACAAGTGGGGCATGACTAACGGTTCGGCCGCGGCGCTGGCGTTGTCCAGCCGGATCCTCGGTGGCCGGATGGATTGGGCGGAGGCGTTCGCCAGCTGGAGCCCTCATGAGCTGTCCGGCATCCCGAAAGCCATGCAGGCCAACCTTCAAGTGGCGATGTATCTGGCACGGGGCTGGATCACCCCGGTGACCCGGATCGGTAACCGCACACCCGACGACGGCGGCGTCGTCAGTGGCCCACCCTGGCAACTCGAGGGCCGCTGTGTGGTCAACGGTGTCGAGCACCGCGTCTCGCCCGTCTGCCCGCATCTGGGCGGCATCGTGAACTGGAACGACGCCGACGAGGCATGGGAGTGCCCGTTGCACGGCTCGAGGTTCGCACCGGACGGCACACTGCTCGAAGGTCCTGCGACCCGGGATCTCACTGCCGCTCAGTAGTATCCCGCCCATGAGCGATATCGACGAGATAAAGCGGGTGAAGTACCGATACCTGCGGGCGCTGGACACCAAGCACTGGGACGAGTTCGCAGACACCCTCACCGAGGACATCGAGGGTGACTACGGCAGCTCACTGGGCCAGGAGCACCGGTTCACCGACCGCGACACGCTGGTCGACTTCATGCGCACCTCGATGCCCGCGAACGTCCTCACCGAACACCGGGTGACGCAACCCGAGATCGACGTCGACGGTGACGAAGCCACCGGTATCTGGTATCTGCAGGACCGCGTGATCGTCCCCGATTTCAACTTCATGCTCTTCGGTGCGGCGTTCTACCACGACCGCTACCGGCGCACCGCTGACGGCTGGCGGATCTCGGCGACCGGGTACCAACGCACCTACGAGGTGAACATGTCCACCGAGTCGATCACCAATTTCAAGGTGAAACCCGGTGCGGCACTGAATATTTGATTACTGCTGGGTGACAGCAATCAGCGCGCCGGGCTGTAGCCAGCGCATGATCTCGACCAGCGTGCCGTCGTCGAGTGCCACGCACCCGGCCGTCGGGCTGCCATCGGTGGCGTGCAGAAAGAACGCGCCGCCGTTACCCGGCACACGTTGCTTGTTCACGCCCATCACCACAGCGTGCACGTACTGCGGAATGTCGAGGTTCTCGGTGCCGCTGGCGGGGTTGGTGTCGAACGGGCACTGCGACTTCTTGCAGATCTGCATGGTGTTGTAGGTCGGGCTCTTCATATCGCCGTCCCACCAGTGGTCGGGGCCGACCTGCACGTACTGCAGTCCGCCGCCCGGGTTGGGTGCGGTGCCGAAAGCGAAGTCGAGGGTGAATATCCCCATCGGCGTTTTCGCTTGGCCATCATGGGTTTCCGGCGCCATGCCGTTGGATCCGACGAACGCGGGGATGCCGGTCCTGATCGCCTGCCAGCCGGTGGCGGTGCGCTGGAAGACATCGATCTTGGCCAACGAACCCCCGTCGCCCACAACGGAAATGACCTGGGCGGCGTTGCCGACCTTGGGCGCGAACCACGGCGTGTAGTCGGCGTGCGCGACCGACGCCAGCGCCAACGGCAGGGTTGCTATCAGCGGTAGCAGCCATCGACGCACGCGCCCATGGTTGCACATGACGACTCGATTGGGCCGTCGGCTGGCTGGGTACGTTGGCGTAATGCTGTTGCGTCGAAAGCCACAGGGTTTGCGCGGCCTGGCCGAGATCGGCCAGGGACTTGGCACCCTGGACCGGGAAGTCTTCGAGGCCGTCGCGGAGTCGCCGAGCCCGCTGCTCGACGCGACGATGCCCCGCCTGACCTGGGCCGCCGACCACTCGAAGCTGTGGTTCGCCATCGCGGCGGCACTGATCGCGACCCGTCACAAGCCGACCACGCGCGGGGCTCTTCGCGGCGTTGTGAGCCTGGGCGTGACCAGCCTGGTCACCAACCAGTTCGCCAAGCGGGTGTGGAAGCGTCCACGGCCCAACCGCACGCTGGTTCCGCTGGTCAGGCAGAGCCGACGGTTCCCGACGTCGAACTCGCTTCCGTCGGGACATTCCGCCAGTGCCGCCGCCTTCGCGGTTGGGGTCGGCTTGGAAAACCCGCCGGTGGGGCTGGGGTTGGCACTGCTGGCAGGCCTGGTCGGGTTGTCGCGGGTGGTGGTGGGTGCCCACTATCCCGGCGACGTGTTCGCGGGCTTCGGAATCGGCGCGGGCATCGCCGTGCTCGGCGGGCGGATCGTCCCGCCGGTCGTGCCGACGAAGATTCCCACCGCCGACCCGCTTCGGGTGGACACTCCCCCTCGGCCCGAGGGTGAGGGCGTGGTGCTGGTGATAAACCCCGCATCGGGCAGCGGCACCGGCGCACGCGTCATCGACGAGGTGCGTGAAGCGCTTCCGCGCGCGGAGATTGTGGAGATCGATCAGGGCGACGACGTCGCAGCGGCATTGCACGACGCTGCCGAACGGGCCGAGGTGCTCGCCGTTGGCGGTGGTGACGGCACGGTGTCGTGCGCGGCAGGCATCGCGGTCCACCGCGGGGTACCGCTGGCGGTGTTCCCCGGCGGCACGTTCAACCATTTCGCCAAGGACATCGGATGTGACACGATCGCCAAGACGGTCGCCGCGATTCAGCGCGGCAGCGTGGCATGCGTCGACCTGGTGTGCCTCAACGAGAAGAAGATCGTCATCAATACGGCCAGCATCGGCGCCTACCCGAAGTTCGTGCGAACGCGCGAAAAGCTCGAGCACAAAATCGGAAAGCCGCTTGCGGGGCTGTATGCGATGTTTTACACACTGCGGCGTGACGAGCCGGTGCGGATCTCGTATGACAATAAGACGCTGCAGACATCGCTGTTCTTCCTTGGCAATTCGACGTATCTGCCATCGGGTTTCGCGCCGTCGCGGCGAACCAGGATGGACGACGGTCTGCTCGATGTTCGCATTCTGGAAACGGGGCGCAAATTCGCCACGCTGCGGATCGTCAGCTCGCTGGCGCTGGGCCGGCTGACGCGCAGCCCGCTGTATCACGAGATGCGGGTGCCGCAGTTCGCATTCCAGGCGGTCGATGGGCCCACGGTGCTCGCGATGGACGGTGAAGTCGGAACGCGGTGCGCCGAAGCAACTTTCAGCGTGCAGTACCGGGCGTTGCCGGTGTTTCGTCCGCTGCCGTGACCGCCACCGCGGGCGGGACAAGCAGGACGCAGACCACGAACCACACATAGCCAAGCGCCCAGCCTGCCAACACATCTGAGGGATGGTGCACGTTGAGCACCACTCGTCCTACCCCGATAGCGATCACCACCACCGCGCCGATGAAGACGATCCAGAACCGCAGCGGCCGCCGCGCGAGGGGCCACCACAGCGTCGACAACGCCAGCACGCCGACCATCACACCGAGGGCGTGCCCGGACGGAAACGACGACCCCCACGCCGCCACGAACGCGCCATCGGGTCGCGGGCGGTGAACCGCGGCCTTGGCGGCTTCGGTGATGATGCCGCTGAGTTCGACGCTGATGACCAAAAACAGCGCCGCGCGCAGGTTGCGGTGCACCAGCGCGACGACGATGACGACAAGCGCGATCAGCCGAAAAGCCGTCGGCCCCAGCACCGTGCAGAACACATCCCAGGCGCCGATCCACCCCGGCCGCGAGCGCCCGTAGGTATACAGCGGATCGAGCGCGAACTGGTCCGTGGCCGCGATCCAGTGCCAGTGCGCTGCGAAGCCGACCCACATCAGCGCATACAGCGCCAGCGCGAATGCGGCAAGGCCGAGCAGCCACGGTTTCCGCTGTGTCACTCCCTACGAGTACCACGCTGCGGTTACCGTGCACCTATGGCCGTATATCTGCGCAAGCTGCTGCGCATCGGTGGGTTGCCGACCGCGCTGCGCACGCAAGTGGAAGCCGAAGGCGTCCTCTTGTTGTCCGAGTATGTGCCGGTCACGCGGCGGTTCAGCGGGGCAGTGCCCGGCAAGAAAGCTCATGCCGACATCGCGAGCTACGTCGGCTCGCTCGTGCTCACCCCGCAGCGCGTGCTGGCCACATTGTCGTCGGTGCCCAAACTCGCGGGTCGCACGATCGACCGGCGATGGGATGCACCGCAGGGCGGACCGGTAAGGGCCGACCTCGCAGACACCGGCCTGCACATCGAGGTCGAGATCGGTGACGTCGACCCGAGGTTCAAAGGCCACCTGTCGCTGAACTACAAGACGGCGATCCCCGACGACGTGCTTGCGCAACTGCCGCACCGGTCGCTGGCCTTCGAGGTCCCGCCCGACTACGTGCTTCGCGCAGTCGGCGTCCCCGCCAGTGGCGGCTGACAGGGGCCCGGCTCAGAAGGGCGGGGGTTTGTTGCGTTGGGCGAGTCGTTCGGTGGCGTATGGCTCGTTGCGGCGCCGTTCGGCGTCGATGCGTGCTGCGCGGTGTTGGGCGCGGGTGCGGCGGCGCCGTGGCATGGCCAGGCCGCGGCCTGGTGGTGCCTGGTCGAGCTTCGCGGCGTGCGCGGGCGCGGTCGGTTCGCACAGTTGTGGGAACAGCCCGTAACTGCCCGGTCGTGTCAGGTGTGTCTGGCGGTGCGGGTCGGTCCAGATGACGGTGCCGTCGGGTAGTTGTTCATCGCGCCAACCCTGAGGTCCCGACCAGAACGTTTTCAACAAATGATGTTCTCGACAGAGGCATTTCACGTTCGACGCGCAGGTGGGGCCCACCGGATAGGCGATCGTATGATCCAAGTCGCAGAGGTGCGCGGGCTTGGTGCACCCGGGAAACCGGCAGGTCATATCGCGACACCGGATGAACCGACTGAGTGTGGCCGAGGGGCGGTACCTCGGTTCGGGCGGCGCACTGCCGGGGTGCACGAGCGCGCGGATGGTGGCGCCGGCGGCGATCCTGGCCGCCAGCAAGGGAGCAGGCAGGACTGCGCCTGCGATCATCACCGCAGCCGGTGTGCGCGCCGGCCCGGTCGGCGGCGGTACTGGTTGGCTGTGCTTGTCGGGGTTTTCCCCGTCCAGAACGACCGGGGTGTCGTCGGTGAGGGATTTCTGCTCGGCGATCACATGGATGACCACGGCGTTGGGTTGCACACCGGCTGCCGAGCAGTCGTCTGATCCGCACAAGCAGGCCAGATGATCGAAGCCATGCCCTAACGCGCCCAGCGCGTCGGCGCGGAGTTGATCCAGCGTGCGCGGGTCGGCCTCGCACACCTTGCGCGCCATGGCGTCAAGTCGTGCATCGACGGCCTCTGCGTCATGCGCCAACAGGACCGCCTCGATGGTGGAGGTGCCACCGCCGTCGCTGTGCTTGTCGACATGTCGCCCGCGGGCGTGGGACTCCATTCGCCGCACCGCCAACGGGTCATAGCGCTCCACCCAGTCATCGATGGCCGTCTCCACCTTGGCTTGCGGCAGCGCACCCCACCCCGCGACGGCAGCCGCGACGTCGACGTCGATCTTGGCCTGTATCTGCGGATCGGTGACCAGGGCGGTGCGGTTGACGATCGTGGAGACCATCCGAAAAGTGACCCGCCCGGTGGCGAATGCCTCCGCCAGCCGCGGCAGCCGCTCGCGCAACGCCAGCGCAACCAACAGTTGGTGAGAGGCGACACCCAGCGACACTTCATAGGATGCCGCGACCTCGGCGGCGACGGCGTTCCAGTTGTCGAAACACCACTGCTCGCGATCCGTCGAGCCATCTTCAGCCCAGCGCGCCTCCAGCATGTCGGCCATCGCCGACAACCGCCGCGCGCACGCCGCGTTCTCCACCCGCGCCCACCCACCAACCGCTGCACCACCGACAGCGGTGGAAGCGGTCGCCACAAGCACAGCGAACATGTTTTCGAAGTTATCGACGGTCACCGACTATGACCAGCCTCAACACCCGCTCCAGAGGAAACCTGTGTATGAATCCGCAACTGTGGATAACTCCGAGTGAGCGAAACGGTTGCGCGAACGGCCACCGATCGGTTTGGTGTACCGGCGACCAGAAAGGACCTGCAGTGACCGACCGACCGAAAGACAACGTGCTGATCGTGCACTGGCACGACCTCGGCCGTTATCTCGGTGTCTACGGCCACCCCGATGTGTCCAGCCCGCGGCTCGACCAGCTCGCCGCCGAGGGCGTGCTGTTCAACCGCGCGCATGCCACCGCGCCGTTGTGCTCGCCGTCGCGCGGATCCTTGTTCACCGGCCGCTATCCGCACAGCAACGGACTCGTCGGGCTGGCCCACCACGGCTGGGAGTACCGCGCCGATGTCCGGACGCTGCCCGAGATCCTGTCGGACGCGGGTTGGTATTCCGCCCTGTTCGGCATGCAGCACGAGACGTCGTACCCGAGCCGCCTGGGCTTCGACGAGTACGACGTCTCGAACTCCTACTGCGAGTACGTCGTCGAACGCGCGACCGAATGGCTGCGCCACGCGCCGCGGCAGCCGTTCCTGCTGACGACGGGCTTCTTCGAAACCCACCGGCCGTATCCGCCCGACCGCTACGAACCCGCCGACCGAACCGCCGTCGAGGTGCCGGACTATCTGCCCGACACCGATGCCGTCCGCCAGGACCTCGCCGACTTCTACGGTGCGATCACCGTCGCCGACGCAGCCGTCGGCGAGCTGCTCGACGAGTTGTCGGCGACCGGGTTGGACCGCTCGACCTGGGTGGTGTTCATGACCGACCACGGCCCGGCGCTGCCGCGCGCCAAGTCGACGCTGTATGACGCCGGCACCGGCATCGCGCTGATCGTCCGACCGCCGCGCGAGCGGCACTCGCCGCAGGTGTACGACGAGCTGTTCAGCGGCGTGGATCTGCTGCCGACAGTGCTGGAGCTGCTCGGGGTCGACGTGCCCTCCGACGTCGAGGGAATCTCACATGCCGCACACCTGCTCGCCCCCGCCGAGGACGAGCCGCCGGTTCGCGCCGAGGTCTACACGACCAAGACCTACCACGACTCCTTTGATCCGATAAGAGCCATTCGCACAAAGGAATACAGCTACATCGAGAACTACGCACCGCGGCCACTTCTCGACCTCCCCTGGGATATCGCCGACACCGCTCCTGGCCTGGCCGTCGCGCCGCTGACAGCCGGCCGACGCCCCGAGCGCGAGCTGTACGACCTGCTCGAAGACCCGGGCGAATCGCACAACCTGCTCGGGCCGGAAGCGACCGACAAGGCGGAGGCGATCGCCAACGATCTGGCGCTGTTGTTAAATGACTGGCGGCAGAAGACCAACGACGTCATCCCGTCCGATTTCGCGGGCACCCGTATTTCGGAGCGCTACACCGAGACCTATCTGCGCATCCACGGTCCACGGATCACCAGCCGGTCCGCCATCGCCGCCGACCGCGGCATCGAAGACGACCACAGTCAGATCAGTTAGGTAGGTAATGGCGGCATCCGCATATTTGGTACTCGCGTCGCAACGCAGCGGCAGCACACTGCTCGTCGAATCCCTCAGGGCGACAGGCGTTGCCGGCGAACCGGGCGAGTTCTTTCAGTATCTTCCCAGCACCAGCCAGTCCCCCCAGCCGCGGCAATGGTTCGAAGGGGTGGAAGACGAATCGATCCTTCGACTGCTCGACCCGCTCGACGAGGGCAAGCCCGACCTCGCACCGCCCGAGATCTGGCGCGACTACATCCGCACCGTGGGCCGAACACCGAACGGAATCTGGGGCGGCAAGCTGATGTGGAACCAGACCCCCCTGTTGTTGCAGCGCGCCGAGGGCCTACCGGACCGCTCCGGCAGGGGTCTGCTTTCCGCGATCCGCGATGTCATCGGCAGCGACCCTCTGCTCATCCACGTCTATCGTCCCGACGTTGTGTCCCAAGCCGTTTCCTTCTGGCGAGCGGTGCAGACACGGGTATGGCGCGGCCGCCCGGACCCGATTCGGGACTCCCGGGCCGAGTACCACCCCGGTGCGATCGCCCACGTCATCACCATGCTGCGCGAGCAGGAGAAGGGCTGGCGGGCCTGGTTCGACGAGGAAGGCGTCTCTCCGATGGAGATTTCCTACCCCGTACTGTGGCGCAACCTGACCTCGATCGTGGGCGACATCCTCGAGGCGCTGGGCCAGGACCGGCGGCTGGCGCCGGCTCCGGTCCTCGAACGCCAGGCGGATCAACGGTCCGACGACTGGGTCGACCGCTACCGGGCCGATGCCGAGAAGGAGGGGCTGCCGACATGACGACGACTGCCACGAATTACGACACCCTGCACGTCGACGAGCTCCGGTTGCTCGAGGCGGAGGCCGTGCACATCATCCGGGAGGTGGTAGCGGAGCTCGAGCGCCCCGTATTGCTGTTTTCCGCCGGTAAGGACTCGATTGTACTTCTGCGGTTGGCGGAGAAGGCTTTTCGGCCCTCTCTTCTGCCGTTTCCGGTCATGCACGTCGATACCGGACACAACTTCGACGAGGTGATCGAGTTCCGGGATCGCCGAGTCACCGGGGAGGGACACAAGCTCATCGTCGCGTCTGTTCAGGAATCCATCGACAAAGGCCGCGTGCCCGACCCTGGGCCGGGCGCGTCGCGCAACCGGCAACAGACCCGTACGCTGCTCGACGCGCTGGAGGAGGCCGGCTTCGACGCCGCGTTCGGCGGCGCCCGCCGCGACGAGGAGCGCGCGCGAGCCAAGGAGCGCATCCTGAGCTTCCGCGACGAATTCGGCCAGTGGGACCCGCGGGCGCAGCGCCCGGAACCGTGGTCGCTCTACAACGGCCGGATCAAGAAGGGCGAGCAGGTGCGGGTATTCCCGCTGAGCAACTGGACCGAGCTCGACGTCTGGCGTTACATCCAGTTGGAAAACCTTGAGCTGCCGTCGATTTACTTCGCCCACGAGCGCGAGGTGTTCGAACGCGACGGCATCTTGCTCGCGGTGTCGGAGTACGCCGGACCGACCGACGGCGAAACCTCATCGGTTGAATGGGTGCGCTACCGCACGGTCGGTGACCTGACCATCACCGGCGCGGTGCGATCGACCGCCACCGACATCGAGCGGGTGATCGAGGAGATCTCTGCGGCCACCGTGTCCGAGCGAGGCGAAACCCGTGCCGATGACCGGACGTCGGCAGCCGCGATGGAAGACCGTAAGCGGGAAGGGTATTTCTGATGACACGCCAGCTGCTGCGCATCACCACCGCGGGCTCGGTCGACGACGGTAAGAGCACGCTCATCGGGCGGTTGTTGCACGACACCGACAGCCTGCCGACCGATCACCTGGAAGCCGTCACCGATGAGGAGGGCGTCGCCGATCTGGCTGCGCTCTCCGACGGTCTGCGCGCCGAACGCGAGCAGGGCATCACGATCGACGTCGCGTACCGCTTCTTCTCCACCGAGACCCGCAGCTACATCCTCGCCGACACACCGGGGCACGAGCGTTACACGCGGAACATGTTCACCGGCGCGTCCAACGCACACGTGGCGGTGCTGCTGGTCGACGCGCGCGCCGGTGTGCTGCGGCAGACCCGCAGGCACGCCAGGATCGCAAAGCTACTAGGAATCAAGCACTTTGTCGCCACGGTGAACAAGTTTGACCTGGTGGACTTCAGCAAGGAACGCTATCTCGAGGTCGAGCAAGAACTGCGCCAGATGGCCGCCCGACTCGGCGGCCTCGATGTCACCGTGATCCCGATCGCCGCCAAGCTCGGCGACAACGTCGTACACCGATCCGAGAACACGCCCTTCTACGAGGGCCCCACGCTGCTCGAGTACCTCGAGGGGGTCGAGTTGACGGCGCCGCAACCGGAACCGCAGAAGCTGCGGCTGCCGGTGCAATGGGTCTCGCGGCCCTCGGCCGAACAGCGCAGGCGCTACACCGGACGGCTGTCGGCGGGCACGCTTGAGGTCGGAGACACCGTCGTGAGCCTGCCCGCAGGAACCCGGTCGACCGTCACCGTCGTCGACACCCTCGACGACGACCGCACGACAGCCGTTGCACCGCTGTCGGTTTCGATCGAGCTGGCCGACGACATCGATGTCGGCCGCGGCGACGTCTTCGTCAGCGGCGCCGAGGACGCGGTGCTGCCCGTGCTGGCCAGGGAATTGGAGGCCACGGTCTGCTGGTTCGCCGACCATCCGCTGAGGGCCGGCGACCGGCTCGCACTCAAACAGGGCACCAGGACCGTGCGGGCCACCGTGCAGGCGCTGCACTCCCGCTTGGACCCAGAGACGCTCGACGAGCAAGACAACCCGGTTGAGTTGGTGCTCAACGACATCGGTTCGGTCACGCTGCGTACCAGCTCGGTCGTCGTCTCCGACGCCTACACCGACAACCGGGACAGCGGCGCATTCATCCTCATCGACGAGACCACCAACGACACCGTCGGCGCCGGCACCATCGTCGAGCCCCGCGAAGTCAAACCGGGCCTGCAGACACGCAACGACATCCGTTGGCATCCCTCGGCATTGGACCGTTCACACCGCTGGGCGGCCACGGGCCAACGGGGCGCGACTATTTGGTTCACCGGTCTGCCCGCCTCGGGAAAGTCGACGATCGCGGTCGCTGTCGAACGCGCGCTTGTCGAGTCCGGTGATGTCGCTTACCTCCTCGACGGCGACAACATCCGGCACGGGCTGTCCGACGACCTCGGATTCTCGGCTGGCGACCGCGCCGAGAACATCCGCCGCGTAGGCCATCTCACCCGGTTGTTCGCCGACGCGGGCGTGGTGGCGCTGGCGTCGCTGGTGTCGCCGCTGAAGTCCGACCGGGAGATCGCCCGCGCGCTCAGCGACGCCGCGAAGCTGCCGTTCATCGAGGTCTACGTGTCGACGTCGTTGGCCGAATGCGAGAAACGAGACCCCAAGGGGCTGTATGCGCGGGCGCGCGCCGGGGAACTCAGGGGGCTCACCGGCGTCGACGCACCGTATGAGCCACCGGAGAATCCCGATCTTGTGCTCGACACCACCGGCGCAGACCTCGACGAATTGGTCGCCAAGGTGATCGACCTACTCAACCAGCGGCGCTAGCTGACCTGCGCGACGATGAACACCCGCCGGAACGGGAAGAAGGTGCGGCCGTCGCCCCGGCGCGGGTAGGCCGCATCCAGCAGCGGGATCAGCTGCTGGCGGAACTGCTGCCACGCCTCGCTGGACAGCCGGTCGATCACCGGCCGCAGGGCGGTCCCGGTGATCCATTCGAGCACCGGATTGTCACCGGTCAGCTCGTGGATATACGTCGTCTCCCAGGCGTCCACGCGGCATCCGGCGTCGGTCAGCCTGCCCGCATATTCCGCAGCGGAATCGACCACCTTGCCGTCGCGGAACGGCATGTCGCGCAGGCGGTTTGCGAATGGCTCGCGGCGAGCGACCGCGCGTACCGACTCGTGCGAGGGTGACTGGAAGTTGCCCGGCATCTGCACCGCGATCCACGAACCCGCCGCCAACGCCGCCGCCCAACGCACCAGCAGCTCTCCATGCTCCGGCACCCACTGCAGCGTGGCGTTGCTGACCACGACGTCGGTGTCAGGCAGCGGCGCCCACGAGCGGACGTCCCCGATATTGGCCTCCACGCCGCGTTCCCGTGCGGCAGCGACCATCTCAGGCGAGCTGTCCCACGCCTCGATGACCGCAGCAGGCCAGCGTTCGGCCAGCGCGGCGGTGAGATTTCCTGGGCCACAACCAAGATCGACCACCCGTCGCGGGCGCTCGGCGCCGACGCGCGACAACAGATCGAAAAACGGGCGCCCGCGATGGTCGGCGAAGGTTAGGTAGGTGTCGGGGTTCCACATAGGACACAGTCTGGCAGCTCGCGTGCGCAGTCCCTTGTGCTCCATTGTGCTCCGCGCGTGCGCAGGACCCTAGTTGCTCCTCGCGTGCGCAGGACCCTAGTTGCTCCTCGCGTGCGCAGTCCGTTGTGCTCCTCGCGTCCGCAGTCCGTTGTGCTCCTCGCGTCCGCAAGTACCATCGGGACGTGTCCACCTTCCAGCCGCCCGATGTCGCGCCGGTTGACCCGCCCATACCCGTTCCCGATGTACCCGGCGCCGACGCCACCGCGCATGGACTACCGCGGCGTGTGGATCTCACGCTGCGCCAACGCCTGATCGTCGACTCGTCGGCGATCGCCGACCTCGGCCTGCGCACAGCACTGGCGTCGGTTGTCGGCGCGGCGATGGTGCCGCAGATGCTGTGGTCGGCTTTCAACGGCGCCAATTCAAAGGAGCAGCGCGACGCGCTTCGGTTCTACGCCGAACTCGGCGCGGCCAAAGACCCCGAGCTGTCGTTCCCCACCCCGACGGAGGCGCCGCGGATCTCGTCGCGTCCGGCCAATCCCGTCGCCGAATGGATCGCCAACGGCCACGTGCACAACATCCGGTTCAACAGCAGCTTTCAGGCGGTCAACCCCGCCATGCGCGACCGGTGCAGCTCCTATGAATGCAACAACGTCGTGCACGCGCAGCACTGGCGACACGACGACGGGCCCCGTCCCACCCTGTGCGTCATCCACGGGTTCATGGGGTCGGCCTACCTGTTCAACGGCCTGTTCTTCTCGCTGCCGTGGTTCTACCGCTCCGGCTACGACATCATGCTCTACACGCTGCCGTTCCACGGTCGCCGTGCCGAAAAGTATTCTCCCTACAGCGGTTACGGCATCTTTGCCAACGGCTTCGCTGGGTTCGCCGAAGCCATGGCCCAGGCCGTACACGACTTCCGGTCGCTGGTCGACTACCTCGAGTACACCGGCGTCGATCGGGTCGCGCTGACCGGAATGTCGTTGGGTGGTTACACCTCTGCCCTGATCGCCTGCGCCGACGACCGCATCCAGGCCGTGATCCCGAACGTGCCCGTCGTCATGCCCGAGAAGCTGGTTGACGAGTGGTGGCCGGCGAGCATGCTGCTGGCTCTCGGCAATCAGCTCAGCAGGACCGACGACGACTTGACCACGGCCGCAGCGATGTTTCACTCGCCGCTGAACTATCCGGCGCTGGTTCCCAAGGACCGTCGACTGATCATCGCCGGCCTCGGCGATCGGCTGGCGCCGCCGCAACAGGCCGAGGTGCTGTGGGAGCACTGGGATCGCTGCGCGTTTCACTGGTTCCCCGGCAACCACATCCTGCATGTCAGCCAGCCGGATTACCTGCGCAGGATGACGCGGTTCCTGCGCGGCTTCATGTTCACCTAGACATCTTCAGCTAGACGGGCAACCGCTGCACCGACAGCGGATGCAATGCCTCCAGCGCAAGCCCGTGGCGTCCCCGCTGCGCGGCCAGCCCGGGGACGGGGGCATTGGCGGGCCGGTTCGGCGAGTGCAGCGCGCAGGCCGCCGCCACCGAGGGTCGGCCCGCGGCGCCCGACAATTCGAGGGTGGTCCACGTCTCCCCCGATGCCTGCGACCGGACAGCCGACAGCGTCTCGCCCAGGCTGTCATCAATCGCCACACGGTAGGCGGCGAGATACCCCGAGTCGGTGCGCACGCCACGCCACGTTTCCTTGCCCTTCGGCAGCGCCGGCACCTCACCCGGATCGACAACCGTTGTGCTGAAGCCGAACTCAGTCAGGTGGTCACGGAGACGACGGATCGCGATCGCCGCGGTCTCCTCCAGAGGGATGTCGGCCGATCGGGCCCGCAGCGCAGCAAGATTTTCCGTGGCGTCCAGCGTCAGCGTGATCCAGGTGGTGCGCAGGCCGCCGTTGTCACGGGTGGTCACCCGCACCGCGTCGGTGCGCAGTCCGTAGCGGTTGAGGTAGCAGGCAAGGACATCCAGCGGCGGATCCTGGTCATCCGATTCGGGTTCCACCCTCAGCACCGCGGTCGTGCGGGTATCAGGCGCCGGACGGCGCCGCCCGTGGTTACGCCGCCACACTCCGACGCGTCGCGCCACGATCGTGGTCAGAAATGCCCCGCGCCACCACGCGAACAGGATCACCACCGCGGCGACGGCGATGCCCAGCACCCAGCGGTCGCGCACCGACGGCCACGGATACGCCATTCCAGCGGAAACAATGAACAACAGTGCCAACGCGATTCGAGCCGTCATGCGGATGTGTCCTTCCTTCGGTGCGCGACGGTGGCGGTGACCAGCACCGCCACTGCGAGCGCTCCGGTTCCTGCGAACGCGACGTTGCGTGGCAGCGGGTTTCCCGCCTGCGGTGGCTGCGGTGCGGCGATCTGCCTGCTGTTCGGCGTCTGCGGATCGGGTGGTGGCACCTGCCAGGTCAATGCGGCCACCGGGTCGACGCCGCCCGCGCCCACCAGGTCCGACGGAGAGGGAGCTGCGCCCTGCGCGGTCTGCGTCAGCCGACGGACCACCTGGGCGGCGGTCAGATCGGGGAAACGGCTGCGCACCAGGGTCGCAACGCCGGAGACATACGCCGCCGCGTAGCTCGAGCCGCTGAGCGGTGACAGTTCCTGACGATCGTTGGGCAACGCGTTCGCGATGCCCCCTCCGTCGGCATTGCTGACCGACGCGATGTTTTCCCCGGGCGCTGCGATACCCAGCCACGGGCCCGCCATGGTGAACGGTGACGGCTGGCCTGTCGGCGTCAACGATCCGACCGACAGCACATAGGGCTGCCACCAGGAGGGGATCGAGATCGACGTGACCCCCGACCAGTCACCGCCCGGCGGATTCGACTCGCACGCAGCACCCGTCGCAGGGCCGCCTTGGTTGTTGCCCGCCGCGGCCACGATCACCGCGTCTTTGTCAACGGCCGCGTAGTGCAGCGCGGCACCGAGCTCGTTCTGGTCGAAGTTCTTGTCCGCGGGCACGCAAGTGATCACAGAGATGTTGATGACGCGGGCGCCGAGATCCGCGGCCCGCACGACAGCTCGCGCTAGGTTGCCGATATCTGCTGCGGCCCTGCTGGTTTCGGAGTAGCCGCCCGGCGTGCGGGGCGAGAAATTCGCTGATGTCTGCCTGATGGAGATCAGCCGTGCGGCAGGTGCCACCCCGGAGAATCCGTCCTGGCCAGGCTGACCGGCAATGAGGCCGGCAATCAGGGTGCCATGCCCGTCGCAATCGGCCAGTCCGTCAGTCGACTCGACGAAGTCCCCGCCGGCTTCGACGTTGGGTAACCGTGGTCCGGGGCGCACCCCTGTGTCGATGACGGCGACAGTCTGACCCTCGCCGCGTGAGTGCTGCCAGGCGTCGGAAAGGTTGAGTGCCAACTGGTTCGGGTTGACCGCGCCCGGATCGGTGCCGGGCAGGACGGCGGTGGCTGTGCACGGGCTGCGCTGCTGCATCGGTTGTGCGGGACCCGCGGTGCCGGCAGGTGGCGGGATCTGCGGATCGACGGCGGGCGGGCTGACCGCGCCCGCCGCAGGGCATGCCGCCACCGTCACCGCGAATGTCGCAGTGAGCAAACAGGCTACGCAACGTTTCACCGATTCAGCACCAACTCGAACAGACCGACGAGGTAGGCCGCGACCGGGATGACCGACGCATCGACTGCGGCCGCCGCAAAGCCGAGCAGGCGGCGTATGGGCAACGAGTACGTGTCCGGTTCAGCGACCGACGGGTTCAACGTGACGACGACCCACACCGCGACCAGCGCTGCTAACACCGCCAACGTCCACCACGCCGCGTGATAGCGCCCCGTCACCGCGAAGGCAACGACGAGCGACACCGTCAACAGGTGCGCGTGAGCCAGCAGCCAGGCCTTGCAGGCGGCGGTGTCCCATACCCGCGCGCGCAACGTCGCCCCGGCGGCCGCGGCGGCGACGAGCACCCACGCCCACACGCCGGGCGGGTCGGCGGGCAGGCCGACGACAAGCAGCGATCCGAGGACCGACAGCAGCACCCCGGCGGCGATGAATCCCGTCTGGTGCGAATCGCTGAGCCTCACCCTGCGCGGCAGGTCTTCGAGCACGCGGCGCGGCTGAGCCGACGGGGTCGGATCACCCGGCGCCGGGATGACCGGCAACGGGAACCGTGCCCACAGCGCAGAGAGCGCGGCGGCCTGCACCGTCACCAGCAGCGCAGCGACGATCAACCCGCAGCCGATGGTGCGGACGGGGAAGTGCCACAACGTCGCCACTCCCGCCGCGGCAAGCACACCCAGTCCCGTCACCACCGCGGCGGTGAAGAACGCCACCGCACGATCGGAGACGATTCGACTGATCAACGCCCACGCCGTCACACCCGCAGCGCCCAGCACCACGTTTGCTGCTCCGAAGTCGCCCGGCACCGCCAGCGCGAACGCCGCGCCGACCGGGACGAGGGCGGTAATCGCCTGTGCCACCGCAAAAGCCGGCAGTCGTGTCCGGGTGAGCAGCGACGCCAGCACCGCTGCCGCCGCGATGGCGCTGACCGTCGCCAGGCCGATGAGTTGCGCCGTCGCGAGATGATGAGCGACGGCGAATGCGGTGCCGACCAGGATCAGGCCGATGACCGCTAGAGCCGTGGCGCGGCGGATTTGACCGATGCCCCACGGCCGGCTTCTGGCCTCTGAGAAGAGCACCGCGGCGTCGGCGATGTCCTCGACGATCGGGGGCGACGACGGGCCCGCAGGCACGGGTTGCAGGGCCAGCACATCGCCGTCGACCACGCCGACCGTGTCAAGGGTGGCGTCGAGGCTGAACGGGGCCCCGCCGATCGGCGCGAGGCTCAGCCGCACCGGGCTGCCGTCCTCGGCAGGCGCCGCGAGACGCTGGACGGCGGGCAGGATTTCGCGCAGCGGCAGCTCCGCGGGCAGCGCCAGCTCGGTAAGCCGCGCGGCGGTCTCCGATGCTGTGTCGGACTGGAAGCCGGCCAGCACGGCGACGCGGACAATGGGTATCACAGTGTTGTTGGACATGCCGTTTTCTGGTGCTCTCTCTGGTGTTCCGTTGTGTGGTCGAAGTCGCGGGTGAGCTGTAGGTCGGGAAACCAGGAGCCGTCCGGTAGCGCGGCAATCAGCCGGTCGACGGCCGTGGCGATCGCGAACGGTGTGCCCGGGGAGAAGGTGGAGATCCACTCTCCGTCGGGTGCGCGAGTCGGGCTGACGACCACGCGACCCTGAGAAGAATCGATGATGCCGACACCGACGTCGGTCGCCACGTGGTGGCCGTCGCGGCGCTGCCCCGCGACGATCTCGACGTAGGTACGGCGATCCTCGAACACCGACGCCACCACAGGGCGCGCGGACGGCGGGATGCCGAGGAACTCCAGCACCTCGTCGACCGGCGTGCCGTTGCGGATCCGTTCGTCCGCCCTTGCACCGACCTGCGCAGGCAGCATGAACTCGTCAAACCGCGCCGGCGCCCGCCCCGACAGGCCCGCGGTCACGATCGGCACCAGCGCGTGCGGATCGCCGATGTCCATCTCGGTGAAGGTGACCAGGTGCGCGTTGCGCAGGGCCACCACAGTCCGGTCACCGCGGCGCGCGATGAGCCCCCGCAGCAGGTCGCCGCCTGCGGTGACGAATCGGAGCTCGAGCCATTGCGCCGGATGGCAGGCCAGCCGGATCCATTCTTCGACAACGGGTTCGGCGACAACCTGGATGTGATCGCCGCTGCCGGGTGTCAGCGGCGTGATCGCCAGCACCCACGGAAAACTGCCCGCGCCAAGGGAATCCGCGATCCGCCACGCCCGTTCGACGGTCAGCTCGACGGCGTTAGGGCGCATCTATCCCCATTTGGCGCCCTCGGCCTGGTCGCGGGCGTTCATGGACATGGTGTTCTGCTCGTGGGTCGAGGCCATCGCCCGGTATGCGCGCACGAGCTCTTCCATGGAGGTGTTCCACTGCGCCTGCCACGCCTGGTAGGTCATGCCGGTGTCACCCTGCCACGCGCCGGCCAATGCGGCCTGCTCGCTGGCGATGTCCGCGCCGACGGCGTGCAATGCCGCTGCGTAGCTTGCCATCTCACCCGAATGCGCCAGCATCGCCGGGTAGTTGTACATGATCTGGGACATGGTTTTGGGCCTTTCCGATCTGACTCAGATAGAGGTGTAGGTGCTGGCGGCGGCGGCGTCTTGGGCGACGTAATTACCCGCGGCGTCGCCGAGGTTGAGCTGTGCGATGTCGAGCAGCGCATTGACCTTCGCCGACACCTCGACGAACCGGGCGTGGGCGGCCTGGAATGCCGCCGACGACTCCCCCATGTGGAACGCCTGTGCGGAGGTGGCCGCCTGCTCAGCCTGTGCGATGGTGCTCCGCATCAACGCCGTCTTGGCGCCGAAGGCCGCCTCCGATGCGACCAGTTGCGGGATATGAGCATCGAGGAGGCTCATGGCTTCTTCCTTCCTTTTCCTTTTTCGGTTCCTTTTTCGGTTCCTTTTTCGGTTTCCTGATCATCTGCATGCCACGTGGTGGGCAACATCGGGGCGACGGCTCCGCCGCCGAATGCGTCACCTGGCAGCCGGGTCAGCCCGGCGGCGGGCGCATCGGACTTCGTCGCGGTGCCGCTGAAAGCCATCGGATCAGCGCCGCGCAGTGACGCCGAAACGCGAGCCTCTTCGGATTGCGGTGGACTGGAATCGATTTCGGGTTCCAGGTCCATGTACTCGTCACGGTAGCCGCGCTCTTTGGCCTTCGCGCGCCTGCGGGCCCGCCTCTTCTCGCGTGCGGCCGCCGCGGCGGCCAGCGCCGCAGCCGAGGGGATGTCGGCGGCGGGGGCCTTTGCGGCTGCGCTGTCTCGCAGCGTCGGCGTGAACCCCTCGCCCGGGTCGTCGCCGCGCACGGCGTACGGCACCAGCTGAGCCGGTGCTGCCGGCGCGGGCGCAGCCGTGCTCGGCGCGGCGGGGCTGACAGCACTCGACGGGGCGACGCCGGGGCTGACCGTCGTCGGGGCGATACCGGCTACCGGCCACTGGGCCGTTTGTTCGGCCCGCGCCGGTGCTGACACAGGCGCGTGCGGCTCAGCCGCGGGGGCATCGGCGGGGGGTGCTTCCTGCGCCGCGACCGGCGCAAGGTATGCCAGTCCGAGACCGATCAACAACGGGATCAGGAACGGCGCACTCAGGATCATCGCCCAGGTGGGCCAGCCGAGGAGGTTGGTGATGACCAGATAACCCACTGCGAAGAGCAGCGGCCACCATGTGACCAGGGCGCCGGCCGGATTGGTCAGAAAATCACGGATCAGCTGGATGATGCTGTTGAACGGATCCCTCAGGAAATCGAGAATGGGACCGTAGAGCTGGTCGAGGTAGTCCTGATAGTAGGCCAGCAGGTCGGAGATGATGTCCGAAAGATCCAGGGAGCTACCCGATTCCGCAGCCTGCGCCTGGGCGGCCATCTGGTGGACCGTCGCTGCCGCATTGCCCGCTTCGCCGACACCCGGCTGCAGCAGAAGCGGCGCGGGAGGCATGACCGGGGCCGCCGCGAGCGCCGCACCCGATACCGCTTCGTATGTGCCCATCACGGTGGCCGCCTGAATCCACATCCGGACATAGTCGGCCTCGTTGACCGCGATGGGGATCGTGTTGATGCCGAGGAAGTTGGTGGCCACCAAAACGCCGTGCACGACTTTGTTGGTGACCAGTTCGGGCATTGTCGGCATGGTGGCCAGTGCGGTGGTGTAAGCGGCGGCGGCGGTCTCGTGCTGCACGGCCGCTGCGGCGCTGTTCGCGCTCGCATCGGCGAGCCAGGCCAGGTAGGGCGCGTGGGCCGCTACGTACTGTTCGGCGCTCGGCCCCTCCCACGATCCCGCCTGCACCTCGCCCAGCAGGGCCGTGAGTTCGGCTGCGGCAGAGGCATATTCTGCGCTCAACGCCTGCCAGGCCCCTGCCGCGGCAAGCAACGACCCCGGTCCCGGACCGCTGCTCAGCAGCGTCGAGTGCACCTCCGGGGGTAGCGCCATCCACGGACCGGTCATCGTCAGCCCCGCGCCACGAGGTAGGACGCCGCGGCCGCGGCATCTCCGGTGGCGTAGCTGGCCGCCGACTCCCCGACGCCGGTACCGGACCGGCCCAGCTCCTCGACGCCCTGGGCGGCGACGGTGGCGTGCTGGGCGCCGTGTGCGCTGAGCCCGACTGCGGTCTGCAGCGAAACAGGGTCAGCGGCCGGCGGTATCACGGCGGTGACGAGCGTCGCCGCGCCGGCATGTGCGGCCGCCAGCCGCGCCGTCAGCGCCTCGACCGCCGCGCTGGCCGCCGTCAGTCCCTCGGGAATTACTCGCAGAGTCATCGGCCGTAGTCCTTTCTCTCACCGTTGCCATGTGCGACCGCTTCTGAAACAAGCGGGTTGACGATCTGTAGGTATGTCGGCGAATCGCTGTCGCTCAACAGGATTGCCCTGCCCGCGGGTAGCCGGCTGAAGCGCTGGCCACGGATCTTGCCGCTGTCCTGCGGGTTGCCCGACAGCATCAGTGTGGTCGCCTGCAGCTCGTTGAGGCGACGCAGCAGCGGGGCGGTCATCACCGCATGCGCCGATCCGGTGGCCCGTGCCGTGACGATCACCCGCAGGCCGAGGTCGCCGGCCTCGGACAGCAGCCCGATCAGGCTCGTCCACGGGCGCTGCCCGACGAACGGCCCACCCATCGCAGGGGCGTCCGGGATCTGGTCGACGTCGTCGACGATCAGGTAGTGGGTATGGCCGGTGTATGACCAGCCGCTCAGCTCCTCACGAGTGAGACCGGTTGGCGGCCTGCGCTTCTCGATGATCGACGACAGACCGAGCATCGCCGGGGTGATCCGGTCGATGTTGGGGGTGTACTCGTTCTCCGGGAATAGTGGCTCGTCGACAAGATGGAGTCGCCGGTCGATGACCGTGAAGGCGATCCGGTCTTCCGTCGTGTTCTCGCGCAGCGTGCGGATGATGTGGCGCAGCAAGGTCGTCTTGCCGGATCGGTTGTCGCCGAACACCATCAACAGCGGGTTCTGCACGAAGTCTAGCGTGACCGGGGCGAGGTCTTCCTCGCGCTGACCGACGACGATCCGTTCGGGGCCCGCATACAGCGGCGCGACGGTCTCGGGACGCAGGTCGGTGGGCAGCAGTCGCACCGGCGGCGCGGTCAGACCGCGGTAGCGCGCATTGAGTTCACCGATCGCGTTCAGCGGCGGCGCGGCGAACAGGAAGTGCTCGGCCGCCATGGTCAGGCCGCGTCCTGGTTGGTCTGCCGGCACGCTCTCGGCGGGCCGTCGCAGGGCACCCACGACGCGCACGTTGCTGTCCTGTGCGTCGTGGAGCTTGAGCTCGAGGCGCAGACCGAGACCGTCGCGCATCGTCAACGGCACCTCGATCCAGTTCGGGGTGGTGATGACGACATGGATGCCGTACGACAGGCCCGCGTTGACCAGCTCGGTGACCTTGGCCAGCAACGGGTTCCGGGTGTTGAACTGGTCGGTGTTGTCTCTGCTGAACGCGTAGAGGTTATCGATGACGAGGAACACTTGGCCGTAACCGTCATCGCGGTCAGCACAGCCGCCCCCCTTATCGCTCCTCGCGTGCGCGTGCCGCTGTCGCGCCAACAGCAGCTGCTCCAGCTCACCGAACGTGCGCCTGATCCGTTCTGGCTCCAGCGGCGACGCGACGCTGCCGACGTGGGCGAGTCCGGCCAGCTGCGTCAGCTGTCCGCCGCCGTAATCGAGGCAATAGAACGTGACATCGCGCGGCGAATGCAGCGCCGCTGCCGACAGGATGAACGTCTGAAGCGCCGTCGACTTGCCGGACTTCGGCCCACCATGGATCACCATGTTGCCTGCCGACGAGGTGGCGTCGAAGATCAACGGGTCGCGGCGCATTTCGAAGGGCCGATCGATTTCGCCGAGCGGCCAGCGCCACTGCCGATCCGGAATGTCGGCTCGCTGCAGGACCTCCTCTAGCGGCAGCGGTTCGTCCAGCGGCGGCAGCCACAGCTGCGGGGCGCGCGGTCCGTACTTCGCCAGCTGGTCGCCGATGGTGGCGATGAGCTTGCGCGGCGGCCGCACGTCTGCGTCGCCATCGGAGTCCGCGATCGCCGTCTCGGGCGGCGGCTCCACCCGCGAGGCGGTAAACAGCTGCGGTTGCGGATCGGCGTGCACCACGATGGATTTCGCTCGCCGCGGTGGTTCGTAGATCCCGTCGACATAGGTGCTGCGGAATTTGATCGGCACAGCTCCCGGTGCGGGCACAAGGAAGCCGACTCCCTTGTGTTCTCTGCCGGACTCGATGTGATAGGCGTCCTCGACGCCGATGATCTGGCGAGAGATGCTGGGGCTGGCAACCTTCAGGCCGATCCGATACGACGTGTTCTTGTCGATGTCCTTGATCTTGCCGACGTCGAGCGTCTGCGATGCGAACAGGATGTGGATGCGGAACGAGCGGCCTTTCCGCGCGACGTAGTCGAACAGCTCGGCGTACTCAGGGTGGTCGGCCAGCATCAGGGTGAACTCGTCGGCCACGACGAACAGCGTCGGTATCGGAGGAAGGTCGTGACCAGCCGCTCCTTCCCTTTCACAAGCGGCCTCGTATTCGAGCACTGAGTTGAAGGCACTGCCCTGGACCCGGCGCCCGGCATCGCGCAGCAACTGCTCGCGGCGCGCCACCTCACCGCGCAGGGTGTCGGCGAACCGGTCGGCCAACGACTTCTTCTCGGCCATGTTCGAGATGACGGCGACGACCTGGGGGAAGTTGCGGAAGATATCGGCGCCGGCTTCACCCTTGAAGTCGGCGTAGATGACGATCAGCCGGTCGGCGGGGTGAGTTGTCAACAGCGACAACAGAATCGACATCAGCGTCTGGGACTTGCCCGAACCGGTCATGCCGATCATCAGGCCGTGCGGGCCCATGCCGCCCTCTGCTTCGTCCTTGAGGTCGAAGTACAGGGGCTCGCCGGTGGAGGTGACGCCGATCGGCACCCGGAGTTCCTCATCGCGCGGGCGCGGCGCCCACAGCTGCGCGACGTCGAGCGCCGAAGCGTCCGGGATGGACAGCAGCGTGCCGAACGTGCCGCCGCCGGTGCTCGAGGAACGGGTGTGCAGCGGGTTGGAATCCCAGCGGGACAACCGCCGCGCCAAGTGCGCCGCGTCGGCCACAGCGAGGGTGTCGGCCCGGCCGATGTAGGGCTGCCATCCGGCCGCGCCCTGCCACCTGTGGAGGGAGCCGTCGGCGATCCGCAGCACCGGCCGCTCGGGGTCCGGGTACTGGTCGCGGTGCGGTTCGATGGCCGACGTGTGGATGACGGTGACCCCGTCCAGGTTCTGCGCGCCGACGAAATCGTCTGCATCGGCGTCTGGTTCGTCGAGTATCACCAGCAGGTGCTTGGTCCAGTCGAGCCCGGCGACCAGCTGACGCAGCTCGTCGGCACTGGTCGTCAACCGTCGGGCAGGTCCGACGCCGTCCGCTTCACCGGGAATATCGGTGTGCGGCAACCATTTCAGCCATGTCCAGTGGTCGGCGTCCAGCTCCGGGGTGGCGACCGCGAGACCGAGGACCTCCGGGTCGTGCCAAGTGACGGCCTGTGCGATCCACGCGCGTAGCGCCGCGCGCACGTCGTCGGGCTCGCCGACGAAGTTGATGCGAGACATCTTGGTGATGTCGACGCCTGCGGGCACGTCATGGAGCGTGCGCTGGGTGTCGAGCAGCCCGCGTAATGCACTGTGCGAGACGGGCTCCAGGTCGATCTCGTCTGCGGTGTCCTTGACGCGCAGCGTGGTCTTCAGCGGCGCCTCGTGCAGACCTGCCCGCACCACAAGGTAATCGTCGTCGTGCGGATCGCGTTCCCATTGCCTGCGGGTGCCTGCGATGACGGCCAGCGTGTCGGGCGCCGGATGCGACCACTCGAGTGCGGCGCGCTGTTCGGCGGCGTGGGCCCGCACGTTGTCGCGCAGCACCGACAGGTACCGCAGGTAGTCGGCGCGCTCGGCGTCGACCTCCTCGGTGCGCATCTTGTTGTCCGAACCCCGGTACAAAGCGGTGGCCGCCAACAACAGAACGAATGGGAAGAACAGGGTGGTCGGCGAGATGAGCCGCATGCCGGTGGCCACCAACGCGACGATCATCCCGACGATCAGGATCACGATCAGGTACGGCAGCACCCGTCGCAGCAGTGATGGCGGCACCAGCCGCGGCAGTTCCGGTGGAGGCTCGATGGTGATCGTGGGTTTGCGTACCTCAGGCCGGGGCAACCGGCGGTGCGCCTCGAATATCAGCCTGCTCATCGGTTCTCCCCCGCCATCGCGGCGGACTGTGTCTGGATCGTGTCGTGGACGGTCAGCGCGCTGTCGCGGGACAAGGTCGGCCCAGCGGCATACAGGGACAGCACCGACCACGGGATCGGCAGCGGCGGCGCGGTGATGCCCAGCGCTTGAACGGCTTTGGTGTCACCCGTGGTGTCGATGCCGTAGCGGACGCCGGTGTCGCTGACCCAGAACTGTGCGCCGGCGACCGGTGACCCAGGCTCCTGTCCCACGGTCTGGACCAGGTACCCGCGGCCGGGCGCCACCACGACCCGCGTTCCGGATGCGACGAGATCAACTGTGGGCGTTCCGGTTTCGAGCGGCAGGGCGGCCCCTGAGAGTAAGGTCAGACCGCTGACGTTCGCGCCCTCCGGCTTGGCCCAGTGCGCGCAGATGACCGGGGCCTCGGCGGTATCGACCAGGGTGACCGGATCGTTGGGGAACACACCGGTGTCGAGGGCCCCGATAGATGAGGCAACCGGCGTCCGCGACACCTCGTCGGCGCCGAGCCGCGGCGGCTGGTCGAGACCGAATGAGTTGGTGTTACGCAGGATCGCGGCCAGCACCGGCGGGATCGGTTGCAGACCGTCGGCCAGGACCGCGTAGTGGCGCACGGTGTTTTCGGTGTCGAAGGCGACCACCACAGCGCCGACGGGCGCGTCTACCGGCAGCGGATATCGCGGCGGTTCGCCGGCTCCCGGGATCGACGGAGCCCTCAGGGCGGGCGATTCGGGGACGGCGTTGAACAGGCCGGTGGCTATGGGGCGAGGTGTGAGCGGGCCAGCGCCTAGGCCGAGCGCGTCGGCAACCGCGCGCTCGTTGAGGTCGAGCGGGCTGCGTCTGCCCTGCCACAGCAGCCAGGTGCGCCCGCCGTTCTCGGCGAGCACCGCGGAGTTCTCCGGCAGCGCGCCGGCACGTTCTCCGCCTCCGGCGAGGTGACCCGCGATCACGGTCGGGCCGCGTGCCGGTCCGGATGCGGCGTCGCAGACCGTCCAGTCCGCATCTCGAGAAGTGTTCTGCACCATGCGTTCCGGCGCGCCGGGGATGCCGAGAAGGTTGCCGCGGCCGAACCTGTCGAGTTCTGCCGACTTCACCGTCGTCGGGTTGTCGGGCCTGCCGACGATGAGGCGCGCCGACGCCAGATTGAGCACCGGGTGCAGCTGCTCGTCGACCTTGACGTACAGCGCGGCGGTGGACCGGTCCGCGAGCACCGCCTCGTTGCCCGCCACGCCTCCCGGCCGGATCAGCGAGAACAGGAAGCATCCGGCCACGCCGGTGACGACGACCAGCGCCCCGACCCACACGGCCCTGGTCTGGGTGCGCAGCGGGTCGACCAGCATCCGGGTGTCGTGTAGCGCGACCCCGGATGCGATACGCCGCATGAGGAATCGCCAGCCTGACACCTGGTGACGGGTGACGAAGCCACGCCGATATGACACGCCGTCGGGGTTCTCGTTGGCCGGCGTGCGGGGCGTGAAGGCGCGACGGTCGTCTGCCTGGCCGCTCACTGCGACACCGTGAGGCCGAGGCCGCGAAGCAGCGGGGTGATCGATTGCTGGACATCCGCGTCGATGATCGTCATCAGCTCGTCGTCGGTGAAGTCCTCGGTGTCGGAATGGTCGAGCCGGTATTCGCGCTCCTCTTCCGATCGCTCCACGAGATTACGGACGAACCGGCCGTTGCCAGCGATGTCGAGACCGCGTCTCGACACCCCGTTGGCGTCCGGTGAAGACGTATCGGCGAGATAGCTGAACAGGTTTTCCATGTCGGCGAGTGCGGCCGGCTCGAAGACGCTGTCGCGCTTCTCGGCCATCCGCTGTGCGATTTCGGTGAGCTCTTTCGGCGTATAGGAGGGAAAGTCGATGCTGCGCGTAAACCGCGACCGCAACCCTTCGTTGGTGTCCAGGAACATGTCGAGGTCGGCGCGGTACCCGGCGACGATGACAACCAGACGGTCACGGTCGTTCTCCATCCGCGCCAGCAGGGTGTCGATAGCCACCAACCCGAAGTCGTTCTTCGCGCCGGTGGCGACCAATGCGTACGCCTCGTCGAGGAACAGCACGCCGTCGAGTGCGCTGTCGATGATCGCGTTGGTCTTGGCTTCGGTCTCGCCGATGTGCTGGCCGATCAGGTCGGCGCGGTGCACCTCGCGGACGGTCTCCTTCTTCAAAAGGCCCAGGCCGCAATAGATCTTGGCGACCACCCGGGCGATCGTCGTTTTTCCCGTACCGGGCGGGCCGGCGAACACCAGGTGGTTGGTCCGGTTGGCGACGGTCAGCCCGCGTTCTTGGCGCCGCAGCGCCATGGCGACCGAACTCTTCAGCCGCGCAACCTGATACTTCACCTCTTCGAGGCCGATGAACTCGGCCAGTTCGGCTTCCGCCTCGATCAGCAGATGCGCCTTGCGTTCCTTGGCGCCGGGGTCGACGAAATCCGCTTCACCGGGTTCGGTGTCGGGATCCCATGGGTCGGTGCGGGCCTCGATGCGGGCGGCGGTGGTGGTGACGAACCCGACCGTCGAGTCCGACAGCGCCTGCTCGACATCGGTGTTCTCCGGGTGGGCGGCGTACAGGTCCTGTAGGACTTCGGCGGCTTCCTCGTCGTCGCCCTGGGCCCGCAACGCCAGCGCCTTCGCCAGTGCACCGTCGACGGCGGCGACTCCAATGGGGCCCGCTGGGTCCTCGAGGTGCGACAGCGCGGGAGCGAACATCCCGACGTGGGCGAGCGCAATACCCAGCGTCACCCGCGCGGCATGGGCATAGAACTCGTCCAGCGTCGGCTCGTTGACCACCGGGGTGAGCAGCCGCACCACGTCGGACCAGCGCTGCGTCCGGTAGTTCAGCGCGACCCGAAGCCACAGCGCCTGCTGCCAGTCGGGCCGCCGCTCCAGGACTTCGGCGATGAGCCGGTCGGCTTCCTGGTAGTCGTGCTGATCGCAAAGCGTTGCGGCGTAGGCCAATTGGTAGTCGTCGGGATCGGCGGCGCGGAATCGCAGATAGAGACCGGTGTCGTACTCGAAGCCGAGTGCCCTTGGCGACAGCACGATCTGACGTGCCAGCAGGCCTGCGGTGGCCGAGGTCCGCCAGACCGACTCGATCACCGTCGGTGAGACGTCACCGGAGGCAGCAAGCCCGGTCCAGGCATCGCAGTGGTCGGCGGCGATGTGGGTCAGGGCGGTGAAGCCGGTGCGGGCGGCCGACTTGTCGGCGGGCCGTTGGCGGTCGTGCACCGACAGGCCCAATGCCCGACAGCAGGTCGCGAACCGGGTTACGACATCGCTGTCCACCCGAGCCGTAAGCACGTCACTCCCCATTCGGGCCCACGTCTCCTAGCTTTGGTTAGCCTAACTTGAGTGAAGTTAGCATTACCTAGCTAAGCTGTCGAGACGCACCCGGAACGGGTGGCGAGTGACCCCGTCACCGCTTGACGGCGTTGACCAGCGAGATATTCGCAAACATCGGGTAGGCCTCGGAGCTTGGCTCTGGAACGGGGCGGCCGATCTGGCGGAAATAGCTGGGCAGGTCGATGTCGCTGCCGCTCCACCCGTGCTCGCTGAACCATTGGATCGCCGGGGCGTGCTGTTCGTTGTAGATCAGGGAGAAGAACCGCGCGTCGCCCTCGTCGGACGATGCGAGTTCTTGTTCACGTGCCGATTGAAAGAGCTCGTCGCTGAAGGGTTTTCCGTCGTCGACAGCGACGCGGCTGCCCGGGGACGCCAGGCCGTTGATGCCGGTGAACAACTCGGCCTGCGCCGCGGCCGGCAGGTACACCAGCAACCCTTCGACCAGCCACACCGACGGCGTGGCCGCGTCGAATCCTCTGTGCAGCAGGGCCTGTGGCCAATCGTCGCGCAGGTCGACGGCGATTTCATGGCGCTCGGCGGTCGGCGACTCACCGTTGGAGGCGAGCACGCCCCGCTTGAATTCCAGCACCTGCGGTCGATCCAGCTCGTAGACGACGGTGCCGTCGGGCCAGGCCAGCCGATAGGCGCGGGAGTCCAGCCCGGCCGCGAGAATGACGACCTGACGCACGCCCGCATCGGCGGCGGCATAGAAGCATTCGTCGAAGTACTTGGTGCGGGCAGCCTGGTAGTTGACGAAGTGCCCACCGAATTCCGTCATCAGCTTGTCGTCGAGCGCCTTGCCGTCGAGAACGTCGGCCCACTGCCCACCGACCGCCCGGCAGAACATCTCCGCATAAGGATCGACGACGAGCGGATCGGCTTTGTTGGCCTCCAGCGCTCGCGCGGCCGCGACGAACAGGGCGGTGGCGCCCACGCTCGTGGTGATGTCCCAGCTGTCGTCATCGCTGCGCATAACTTCGGTTATACGCGGCTCGTTTCAGACCAGCGCGCGCCCGGTCCTGATCCGCCAGTCGAGATCCTTCAGCAGGACGTTGAAGGGGAACTCCCGCAGAAAACGGGGCAGCCGGTCGTTGACGAACCGGATGCGTTTGATCAACTTCTCGAACCGGCGCTGCTTGTCGGAATCCCACTCCAGCCGCATTTCTTCGCGGAAGCGTTGCGGCAGAAAGCCTCCCGTGATGAGCAGGTTGAAGTCGTCCAGCCGGCGCTGTATCGGAGCGGGAATCTTCGCGCCCCGCACCCGGCCTGCCGCGATGGGCCACAGAAAGTCGCGCACCGCGTCGTCGATGTGCACCTTCTCCATCGACTCTTCCCAGTAGCGGTCGAACGCTGTTTGGTCAGCCGGCCACTTCTCCCGCGGCACTTGCAGCATGGTGCCCAGCGCGATGCCCTCCTCGAACAGCTGAGCTGCCGCGGCGTCGTCGACCTCGCCGACAAAGACGTTGTAGATGTCGATGATGCCCTTGTACATGCAGGCGCCGACCCACATCTGCAGGTCGGGATCGAATGCGTGGTAGGAAACCGGGCTTTCCTCGGTTGAATACACCTGCGCGTGGGCGCGGTTCACCGCACGGCGGAACGCCGCCTGCTGCTCCGGTGTCCCCTGCGCTGCAACCGCAAGGTAGGTGAAGGTGGTGCGGGCCCGCTTGATCGGGTGCCGGTCGATGCGGCCGCTTTCGACCCGGCTCTCCATCACGCCGTAGCCGACGCCCGGCCGTGACAGCTGCATGATGACGTTGGCCGCGCCGGCCAGCAGGCCCACGCCCATCATGCCGCCGACGGCGTCGGGACCGGGCTTCGAAACCCTTCGACTCTGCAGGATCGCCATTGACCACCTGTTTTCTATTTGTGATAACGTCTGTTCTCAGATATTCCCCTCCTCCTGAACTGCTGTCAAGATGGCAGTATGAGCCGCGTGGCCCAGATCCGTCCGTACCGCGGAATCGACGCGGCAGAGCGCATTGACCTGCGCCGACGGCGGCTGCTCGACGCCGGCCTCGACCTGCTCGGCGGGGAGGGCGGCGACGCTGAACTGACCGTGCGGGCGGTCTGTCGCCGGTCGGGGCTGACCGCCCGTTACTTCTACGAAAGCTTCACCGACAAAGACGAGTTCGTCGCCGCGGTGTTCGACACCGCCGTCGCCGACATCGCGGCCACCACCCAGGCCGCCGTCGCCGCGTCGCCGCCTGCCGGGCAGGGCCGCGCCGGCATCGCGAACCTAGTGCGCACCATCGGCGCCGACTCTCGTATCGGCCGGGTGCTGTTCGACGTGCGGCTGTCCAGCCCGGTGATCCTGCGTAAGCGCGCCGAGCTCGGCGCCGTGTTCGCCTTGCTGCTGGGTCAACACCTCGAGACGGCGTTGCGCCGCGACCGGACGGGCAGGAGCACGGCCGCCGTTCACTTCGTCGTGGGCGGTGTGGGCCAGACGCTCAGCGCGTGGCTGGCCGGCGACGTGGAGCTAGACCAGGATCAACTCATCGATCAGCTCACGTCGATCCTCGACGCGCTGGCCGACCCGGGTCTTTACTTCGACTAGCCGGCGGTCACCTTCGGACGGCGGTCGGCGGCGGTCTTCGGCTTGGTCCGGGCATCGGCATCATCGAATTCCTTGACCCAGCAAGCGAACTCGAGCGTGATGCCGTCGGGGTCATGGAAGTAGAAGGACCGCACGTAGACGCCGGGGTGCACGGTCGCCGACACCTGCGCTTCGCTCTCATCATGGTTGAGAATCGGGCCCACCCGTACGCCCTTGTCCTTGAGGCGCTGCCGGTATTCGTCAAACTTTTCAGGAGGTACGTGGAAGGCCAGGTGGTTCATGGAACTGACCGAGCTGGTGATCTCGCCGATGCCGGGAATCGCTGCGGGCGAGGAGATGCCGGGCACGCGATCTGCGGCGTCGGCGAACCAGAAGAACGCTACACAGTCCCCGTTGCCCGCGTCGAAGAAGAAGTGCTGGCCCATTCCGCCGGGCAGATCAAGCGATTTGATCAGCGGCATGCCCAGCACACCGGAATAGAAGTCGACGGTCTTCTGCATGTCCGAGCAGACCAGCGCGACGTGGTTGATACCACCGAGCGCGAATTCGGGATTGTGGTTGTCAGGTTTGATCATGTCGCATCCCCTTGAGCCGCCTTGCGCGAAACGCCTGTCGGCGGCGAGATCCGAATCTAACATCGGGGTTCAGGCGGGGGCAATGAGGAGACCGGACTGAATGACCAGGACATCGTCATCCGGTAGCCCGGGAGTGATGCGCGAATTCGTCGGCCTGGATTCCCCGACCGCGCGGCGGGCGGGTTCTGGCGGGCATCCGTGCCAGGGGCTCTACCACCGCGGCGTGGGGCGCAAACCCAAGGTGGCGATGATTGCGGCCCACTACCAGATCGACTTCTCGGAGCACTATCTGGCCGACTACATGGCCACCCGCGGCGTCGGGTTCCTGGGCTGGAACACCCGCTTCCGGGGCTACGAAAGCAGTTTCATGCTGGACCATGCCCTTGTCGACATCGGTGTCGGCGTGCGCTGGTTACGCGAGGTGCAGGGCGTGGAAACTATTGTGCTCCTGGGTAATTCCGGTGGCGGCTCACTAATGGCGGCCTACCAGGCCCAAGCGGTGGATCCGCACGTGACGCCGACGGAGGGCATGCGTCCGGCGGCTGGGCTGACCGAGCTGCCCCCCGCCGACGGGTACGTCGCCAGCGCCGCACACCCCGGCAGGCCCGATGTCCTGACCGCGTGGATGGATGCCGCCGTGGTCGACGAAAACGACCCTGTGGCAACCGATCCCGATCTCGACCTGTTCAACGGGAACAACGGACCGCCCTACAGCCGGGACTTTGTCGCCTGCTACCGCGAAGCACAAGTGGAACGCAACAACGCAATCACCGACTGGGCCGAGCGTGAGCTCAAACGTGTTCGTGCAGCGGGCTTTTCCGATCGCCCGTTCACGGTACTGCGCACATGGGCCGATCCCCGCATGGTCGACCCGACGCTGGAGCCGACCAAGAGGCCTGCCAACATGTGTTACGCCGGTGCGCCGGTCAAGGCCAACCGGTCGGCCCACGGCATCGCCGCCGCATCCACCCTGCGCAGTTGGCTCGGCATGTGGAGCCTGCGGCATGCCCAGACCCGCGCTGAACCGCACCTGGCGCGCATCGACTGCCCTGCGCTGGTGATCAACGCCGACCAGGACACCGGCGTCTATCCCTCCGACGCCCAGCGCATATACGACGCGCTCGCCAGCACCGACAAGACGCAGACTTCGGTCGACACCGACCACTACTTCACCACGCCGGGAGCGCGCAGTGAGAAGGCCGATACGATCGCCAGGTGGATCGCGAAGCGGTGGCGCTAGCTGCTGACTCCTCGCGCGAGCGCTCGTCGGTGAGGGTTCTGGCTCATTTCGTGGCCGGCGACAAGGTCCTTGATTTCATTGCTCCAGAACGTGATTGGCTCGATGTCCGGTTCTGCGCAGAGGACGACGACGAGACCTTCTACCGCGAGCTGCCCGACGCCGAGGTGATCTGGCATGTCTTGCGGCCGTTGACGGCCGACGACCTCGAACGGGCATCGCGGTGCAGGCTGGTGCACAAGCTGGGTGCGGGCGTCAACACCATCGACGTCGACGCCGCCTCCCGCTTGGGGGTCGCGGTGGCCAATATGCCCGGCGCCAACGCCGCGTCCGTCGCCGAAGGCGCCGTCCTGCTGATGCTCGCCGCGCTGCGTCGGCTGCCGGAACTCGACCGCGCCATCCGCGCCGGCGCAGGCTGGCCGTCGAATCCGAGCCTCGGGGAAACCGTGCGTGACATCGGCGGGTGCACCGTCGGGCTGGTCGGCTACGGCAACATCGCCAAGCGTGTCGAGACGATCGTCGCCGCGATGGGGGCCGAGGTGCTGCACACCCGCACGGCAGACGACGGGCACCCGGGCTGGCGTTCGCTTCCGGACCTGCTGGCCGCCAGTGACATCGTGTCGCTTCACCTACCGCTGACGTCGGCGACGACCGACATGTTCGACGGGCCTGCGCTCGCCACGATGAAACCGGGCGCGGTGCTGGTCAACACCTCGCGCGGCCCGATCGTCGACGAGGTGGCGCTGGTCGACGCACTGCGCAGCGGCCGGTTGGCTGCGGCGGGGCTCGACGTGTTCGCCGTCGAACCGGTGCCTGCCGACAATCCGCTGTTGAGCCTGGCCAACGTGGTGCTGACACCGCACGTCACCTGGTACACCGTCGACACCATGCGCCGCTATTTAGCCGAGGCCGTCGACAACTGCCGCCGGATGCGCGAGGGGCGGGACCTTCGAAACGTCGTCAACTCGCCCGAGTAATCTCGTTCCCAACCGACCGGTTATTAGGGACGCTCCACGAAGAGGTGCACGCATGCCCATCGCAGTGAATTCCGAGCACAACGACCTCGCCGATTCCGTTCGGTCCTTCGTGGCGCGCGTCGCGCCGTCGGAGGTTCTGCATGAGGCCTTGGAAACGCCGATCCCGAACCCGCCGCCGTACTGGAAAGCCGCCGCCGAACAGGGGCTGCAGGGGGTCCACCTGTCGGAAGCCGTTGGCGGACAGGGCTTTGGGATCCTCGAGCTAGCGATCGTCCTCGCCGAATTCGGCTACGGCGCGGTGCCCGGGCCGTTCGTGCCGTCGGCCATTGCCAGCGCGCTGATCGCCGCCCACGATCCCGCGGCGGCGCTGCTGTCCGATCTGACTTCCGGTGCGGTGATCGCCGCCTATGCCATCGACTCCGGGTTGACGGCGACGCGGCACGGCGACGGGCTGGTCATCCGCGGTGAGGTGCGCGCGGTCCCGGCTGCCGAGCAGGCGTCGGTGCTCGTCCTGCCGGTCTCGATCGATAGCGGTGGGGAGTGGGTCGTGCTCGACGCCGACCAACTCGAGATCGAACCGGTCCAAAGCGTCGACCCGCTGCG
>NZ_LZMC01000087.1 GCF_001668615.1 Mycobacterium sp. 1274761.0 | reverse complement strand
CCTTTGGGGGTGCCGGTGGTGCCTGAGGTGTAGATCAGGTAGGCGAGATTGTCGGCAGCCGGTTCGGGTAGCGGTGTGGAAGGTTGGGCGGCGATGGCGGGGTCGTTGATAGCGATGACTGGTAGGTCGTGGCCGGCGAGTCGATGGGAGAGTCCGGTGGTCGTGATCGCCGCGGTCGGGGCGGCGTCGGCGAGCATGAACCCGATCCGGGTGTCGGGGTGGGCGGGGTCCATGGGTAGGTAGGCCGCGCCGGTTTTGAGCACCGCCAGGATCGCCACGATGGCCTCGGCGGACCGCTCGAACAGCAGTGCCACGTTCTCGCCGGGACCCACGCCGTGGCCGGCTAATAGGTGGGCCAACCGGTTGGCGGTCTCGTCGAGTTGTCGGTAGGTCATCGAGCGGTCGCCGCAGGTGATTGCTACGGCTTGGGGTGTGCGGGTCACCTGGGCGGTGAACAACGCCGGGATCGACGCCGAGGTGGTGGCGGGCCGGGTCAGGACCGCGTGGTTGCCCCACTCGTCCAGCCGGGTGTGTTCGTCGGCGTCGAGGAGGTCGACCGCCGAGAGCCGCCTCGTCGGGTCGGTGGTCAACGCGATTAGCACCCGCTGCAACCGCGCTACCAGGGTGTGGATGGTGTCGGGGTTGTAGACGTCGGTGCGG
>NZ_LZMC01000086.1 GCF_001668615.1 Mycobacterium sp. 1274761.0 | reverse complement strand
CCGCACCTCGGTCTCGCCGGTCGGATCCTTGACGTCCTCCTCGGCGGTCAGCTCACCGGGTTCCTGATCCAGCTCGTCCGACTCACCGGAGCCCGACCCTGGGGGATTCGGCCCGCTCATTTACGCCTATCCTTCTCCAACTTCATCGGCGCGACAGCAAGCGGCTGACAGCGATTAACACGGCCTCGGCAACACTACCCAAACCGATGAGCAGATCGGATGCGCCCACCGCGGTAGCGGGCCAACTGACGCCCAGATGTGACCTTGAATTAGTGCTTCTCTGCGCCGGTGTAGTACTCGAAGACCAATCCCGCGGCGGAGGCCAGGACGAACACGACACCGGCGACGATCAGCCACGGCAGCCACAGCGCGATCGCGACAGCGGCGACGGAGGCCGACAGCGCGATCATGATCGGCCACCAGCTGTGCGGGCTGTAGAAGCCCAGTTCCCCGGCGCCGTCACTGATCTCGGCGTCCTCGTAGTCCTCCGGCCGAGTGTCCAGCCGCCGGGCCACGAACCGGAAGAAGGTGCCCGTGATGAAGGTCAGCCCTGCGGTCAGCACCAGCGCAGTGGTGCCCGCCCACTCGACGCCGCCGTACTGGAACAGCTGGGTCAGCGTGGCGTAGACGATGGCCGCAAGGATGAAGAACGCGGTCAGGAACTCGAACAGCCGGGCTTCGATATGCATGGTTTTACCTACTCGCCTGCGGCGCCTGTTCCCCGCGCCTGGTGTCGAACGGATGCGTGGTGACCGCCGTGGGAGGCTGGTTGATGGCCTTCAATGCCTCGGCGTTGGTCTTACCGGCCATGCGCTGCTGCAGGTAGGCCTTGAAGTCGTTGGGCTCCACCACACGCACCTCGAAGTTCATCATCGAGTGGTACGTGCCACACATTTCCGTGCAGCGCCCCACGAACGCGCCGGTCTTGAGAATCTCGCTGACCTGGAAGACGTTGTCGGAGTTGTTGGGCTTCGGGTCGGGCAACACGTCGCGCTTGAACAAAAACTCCGGCACCCAGAAGCCGTGGATCACGTCGGCGGAGGCGATCTGGAACTCGATGCGCTTGCCGACGGGCAGCACCAGGATCGGGATCTCGTTGCTGGAGCCCAGGGTCTCGACCTTGTCGTAGTTCAGGTAGTCGCGGTTTTGCTGCTTGGCACCGATCCCGTGCTCGGAGCCGGCTTCACCGCCGTGCTCGCCCTCCAGCCCCTCGGGGCCCGCCGCGACCGCTTCCTTTCGTTGCGGCTCGGCGCCCTCGAAGTTGAACGTCCCGTCGCTGAAGGCAACCTTCTGGTACCCGAACTTCCAGTTCCACTGGAAAGCCGTGACGTCGATCGTCACCTCGGGGTTGGGTTCCTTATGCAGGATCTTCTCCTGCACAACCACGGTGAAGTAGAAGAGCACCGAAATGATCAGGAACGGAATGACGGTGAGCACCAACTCCAGCGGCATGTTATAGCCGAACTGGCGAGGCAGCTCGGTGTCGCCCTTCTTGTGCCGGTGAAACGCCGACGACCAGAAGATCAGGCCCCACACGATCACGCCGACGACCAGGGAGGCGATTACCGAACCGATCCACAGTTCCCGGTTGACATGTGCCTGCGGCGTGATGCCGTCGGGCCAGCCGAGGCCGAGCACCGTCGACCAGCTACACCCGCTGAGCAGCAGCGCAGAAGCACCAAGGACAACTGCCAGTGCCGCTCTCCGTGCCACCACCCAGCGTCCGCGAGGTGTCACGTCGCAGCCTCCTAGAAGTCGGTCGAACAAGCCGAATACTACGCAGCGTAGACCACCCCGCAGTGCTGGTCTCGACACACCTCGGCATACTTGCGCCGTGTGCGGACTGCTGGCCCTGCTGACTGACCCGTCCGCCGATGTCTCGGAAGGTCTCGTCGACGCCGTCTCCGGCGCCTCGCACCTCATGCGCCATCGCGGCCCCGACGAGCCCGGCACCTGGCACGACGACGCCGTCGTGCTGGGCTTCAACCGGCTCTCGATTATCGATATCGCCCACAGCCACCAGCCGCTGCGCTGGGGGCCGCCTGACTCCCCCGACCGCTACGTGCTCGTCTTCAACGGCGAGATCTACAACTACCTGGAGTTGCGTGAGGAACTTGCCAACCGGCACGGGGCGGTGTTTCACACCGACGGTGACGGCGAGGCGATCATCGCCGCCTACCACTACTGGGGCACCGACGCACTGACCCGGCTGCGCGGCATGTTCGCATTTGCGCTGTGGGACACCATCGAACGTGAATTGATCTGCGCGCGTGACCCCTTCGGCATCAAGCCGTTGTACATGGCCACCGGCGCGGGCGGCACCGCGTTCGGCAGCGAAAAGAAATGCCTGCTCGAGTTGGCCGACAAACTCGCCGTCGACATCGGCATCGACCAGCGCGCCGTTCAGCACTACACCGTGCTGCAGTACGTGCCGGAACCCGAGACTCTGCACCGCGGGGTGCAACGGCTGGAGTCCGGCTGCTACGCCAAGGTGCGTCAGGGCGAGCGGCCCGCGGTGACCCGCTATTTCGTCCCGAAGTTCAGCGCGAAGCCGTTCGCAACGGGCTCCGATCAGGCGCGATACGACGAGATCACGGCGGTGCTCGAGGACTCGGTGGCCAAGCACATGCGCGCCGACGTCACCGTCGGTGCGTTCTTGTCGGGCGGCATCGACTCCACCGCGATCGCGGCGCTGGCGATGCGCCACAACCCGCGCCTGATCACGTTCACCACCGGTTTCGAGCGGGAGGGCTTTTCGGAGATCGACGTCGCGGTGGCTTCGGCAGAGGCCATCGGCGCCCGGCATGTCACCAAGGTGGTCAACCAGGCCGAGTTCGTCGAAGCGCTGCCCGAGATCGTCTGGTATCTCGACGAACCCGTGGCCGACCCGGCGCTGGTGCCGTTGTTCTTCATCGCCCGCGAGGCACGTAAGCACGTCAAGGTCGTGCTGTCCGGTGAGGGCGCCGATGAGTTGTTCGGCGGATATACGATCTACCGGGAACCGTTGTCGCTCAAGCCTTTCAATTACCTTCCGCGTCCGCTGCGCCGGTCGATGGCCAAGGTATCGGCGCCGCTGCCCCAGGGAATGCGCGGGAAGAGCCTGCTGCACAGGGGAAGTCAGACCCTCGAAGAGCGTTATTACGGCAACGCCCGTAGCTTCTCCGACGCGCAACTGCAGGCCGTTCTGCCGGTGTTCCGCCCCGAGTGGACGCACACGGACGTCACGGCCCCCGTCTACGCCGAGTCCCAAGGCTGGGATCCGGTGGCGCGCATGCAACACATCGACCTGTTCACCTGGTTGCGCGGCGACATCCTGGTCAAGGCCGACAAGATGACGATGGCCAATTCTCTGGAGCTGCGGGTGCCGTTCCTTGACCCCGAGGTCTTCGCGGTGGCGGCCCGGCTTCCCTTCGACCAGAAGATCACGCGATCCACCACCAAGTACGCGCTGCGCCGCGCCTTGGAGCCGGTCATCCCGCCGCACGTGCTGAACCGGCCGAAGCTCGGCTTCCCGGTGCCCATCCGACACTGGCTGCGCGCAGGCGAGCTGCTGGACTGGGCCTACACTTTGGTCGGGTCGTCAGGTGCGGGCGAACTGGTCAACATCGCGGCGGTCCGTGCCATGCTCGACGAACACCGAAGCGGTGCAATCGATCACAGCAGGCGGCTGTGGACGGTGCTGATCTTCATGCTCTGGCACGCGATCTTCGTCGAGGGCAGCGTCTCGCCGACGATCAGCGAGCCCGCCTACCCGGTGCAGCTGTGACCCGAGCCGTGAATCATGCCTCCACGGCGAGCCGTGAATCATGCCAAGGCAGCAGCGATTTCGTCGCCGGCCTCGGCGCCGTAGGCGTCGGCCAGCCGCGTGATGCCTGCGTCGCGGTCCCAGCTCCACTCCTGCGGACCGGGCGCCTCGAGCACCAGGGTCGCCACCAGCGAGGCGAGCTGCGCTGCCCGCTCGATGGACAGGCCCTTGTCGCGCCCGGTGAGGAAGCCGGCGCGGAACGCATCGCCAATTCCGGTCGGGTCTTCCTTATGCGTCTCGGGCACCACGTCGACGTGGATGAAAGTGCCGTCGCGCCCGACGATGTCGACGCCCTTCTCGCCCAGCGTGGTGACGCGCATCTGGATCTGGCTCATCACCTCCGCCTCCGACCAGCCGGACTTCTGCAACAGCAGGTCCCATTCGTAATCGTTGGTGAATAGGTATGTTGCGCCGTCGATCAGCTGGCGGATCTGCTCGCCGGTCAGGCGGGCCAGTTGCTGCGACGGGTCGGCGGCGAACGCCAGCCCCAGGGCGCGGCACTCCTCGGTGTGCAGGAACATCGCATCGGGGTCGTTGGCGCCGACGATCACCAAATCAGGTGTGCCCCTTCGGGAGACCACGTCGGCCAGCTTGATGTCGCGGGCCTGCGACATGGCGCCGGGGTAGAACGACGCGATCTGGGCCATGTCCTGGTCGGTGGTGCAGACGAACCGCGCCGTGTAGGCCGAGTCGGACACCAGCACGCTGTCGCAGTCCACGCCGTGGCTGGTCAGCCAGCTGCGGTAGTCGTCGAAATCCTTGCCGACGGCGCCGACCAGCGTCGGGTCCCCGCCGAGAATCCCGATGGCATACGCCATGTTTCCCGCGACACCGCCGCGGTGGATGACAAGGTCGTCCACCAAAAAGCTCACCGAGATCTTCTGCAGGTGCTCGGGCAACAGCCCTTCGGAGAACTTGCCCGGAAACCGCATGAGATGGTCGGTCGCGATCGATCCGGTTACCGCAATGGTCACGAAGTGTCACCCTTCAATTGCTTAAGCTGTCTAGATAATGTTAGCGAGCCGTGCGAGCCCGTCGGCGGCGGGCGGCTTGCGCTAACCTGCCTACCATGGCTGGTCCGTATCCGCCCCAATACGGCCCCGGACCGGTCGGGCCTTCTGCCCCGCATCCCGGGCCGCCCCAGACATACCCGGACCACCCCGCTGCGACGTCAATCTATCCGGGCATGCTGCCCCCACCGATCCCGTACCCCAAGCGGCGCCGGTGGCGGGCCGTCCTGACGGCGCTGGTGGCCGTCGCCGCGGTGGTGGCCGCGGTGGTGGTGACGGTGCTGGTGACGGGCGACGACGAGGACTCCGGTTCGGATCGGCTGACGACGGCGGCGGCGCAGACGGCCATTCAGGACTATCTGGACGCCCTGCAGCGCGGTGATGTCGAAACCATTGCCAGGCACACGCTGTGCGGGCTGTTCGACGCCGTGAAGGAGAAGAAGTCGGACCTCGCCCTGGCCGATCTGAGCAGCGACGCGTTCAGAAAACAGTTCAGCAGCGCCGAAGTGACGTCGATCGACAAGATGGTGTTCTCATCGCCGTATCAGGCGCAAGTGCTGTTCACCATGCGGGCCACACCCGCGGGCAGCCGCACGCAACCCCCACCGAAGGTGCAGGAGCAAGCCGTGGCACAGCTGCTTTCCCAGGACAACCAGGTCCTGGTGTGCTCGTACCTGCTGCGCGCCGGCGGCCAGTACTAGATCAGTTGAACGAGTCCCCGCAGGCGCACGAACCGGTCGCATTGGGGTTGTCGATGGTGAAACCCTGCTTCTCGATGGTGTCGACGAAGTCGATCGTGGCGCCCTGCACATAGGGGGCACTCATCCGGTCGACGGTCAGCGTGACCCCGCCAAACTCGGCGGTCAGGTCGCCGTCGAGGGTGCGGTCGTCGAAGAACAGGTTGTAGCGCAGGCCGGCGCATCCGCCCGGCTGGACGGCGATACGCAGCGCCAGGTCGTCGCGGCCCTCTTGATCCAGCAGGGCCTTGGCCTTTCCGGCCGCGGCGTCGGTCAGGATCACGCCGTGGGTGGCGGTTGCCCCAGCTTGGACAGCCGACTCGTCCTGAACAGTCATTGCGTCTCCTGTGAATGGCTCTTGGGTTGCGGGCCGTCTGACAGCCCACCTGCTCAACGGTACCTTGTGATGCCGCTATTCCCGAGTTCTGCAGCAGTGACCTGCGCCAAACCGGCCAGTTGATTGGCGGCGTCGTCGATGGCCAGCTGGACCGATCCTGCGTGGTCGGCGATGGCGCGGGCCGCCGTGATGCCCGCGCCGGTCAGCGCGGCCTGCGGCAGCGTGATCTGTCCGGCCAGCACCAGCACTGGAATGCCGCGCGCCGCATCCGCCAGCGCGCTGACGACTTTGCCGTGCAGCGACTGGTCGTCGAACCGGCCTTCACCGGTGATGACGAGGTCGGCGGCGGCGACGGCGTCGGCGAGATGGGTGTGCTCGGCGATCACCGTGGCGCCGGATTGGCGGCGCGCGCCGAGTGCCAGCAGCGCCGCGCCGAGGCCGCCCGCGGCGCCTGCGCCAGGTTCCTCGCTGACCGCCCGCCCGGCCGCGGCGTCGAGTTCGTCGGCCCAGGCCACCAGCCGCCGCTCGAGCACCTCGACGGTGTGCGGGTCGGCGCCCTTCTGCGGCCCGAACACCCGCGCCGCGCCCATGGGTCCCAGCAGTGGATGCTCGACGTCGGTGGCGGCGATCAGCTCTACATCCGCCAGCAGGTCGCGACCGGCTTCCATGGTGCCGAGCGCCTCGATCATGCCCCGGCCGCCTTCGGTGCAGGCGCTGCCGCCCAGCCCGACGACGATGCGCCGCGCGCCCGCGTCGACCGCCGCCGCGATCAGCTCCCCCACCCCCCTGCTGTGCGCGGCCAACGCCGTCTCGACCGTCGGCGGGCCGCCGAGGAGCGCCAGGCCGCACGCCTGCGCGCACTCGATGTAGGCCGTGGCCGGTTCAGCGGCGTCAAACACCCAGTCGGCGTCGACCTCGTCGGTCAACGGCCCGCTGACCAGCAGGGTGCGCCGTTCTCCGACGCGACCCGCCAGCACGTCGACGAAACCCGGCCCTCCGTCGGACTGCGGGGCCAGCGTCAGCTGATCGTGCGGTCGGGCCCGTCGCCAACCCTCGGCGATGGCCTCGGCCGCTTGCACCGCCGTCAGGCTGTCGCCGTAGCAGTCCGGGGCGACGAGCACGCGGAGGCCGTCCGAACGGGTCATCGCTGCAGATTATGCTGGCTGGCGTGAACCTGCTGGGCCGCAAGAAGGACAACCCGCCTCCCGACACCACCGACGTCGAGGCGACCGCGGCCGGCGAATCCAGCGAATCCGGAGCCAAGCCCTCCCGCACGACGCCCCCCAAGGGGAGGCCGACGCCGAAGCGGGATGCGTCGCGGCGGCGCGGTCCGGTCGCGCCCGCGCCGATGACCGCCGCGGAGGCCAGGCGCAGGCGTAAGGAGCTGCGGGGCGCCAAGCTGTCCCGCGAGGAACGGCGTGAGGAGAAGGCCGCCCGCCGCGCGGCCACGTCCGACCGCCGCGAACGGATGATGGCGGGCGACGACGACTATCTGTTGCCGCGGGACAAGGGCCCGGTGCGTCGCTACGCCCGCGACATCGTGGACTCGCGCCGCATCAGCGTGCTGGGCCTGTTCATGCCCGCAGCGCTGGCCCTGATCTTCATCATGCTCGCGGTTCCGCAGGTGCAGTACCTCATCTCACCGGCGATGCTGATCCTGATGGGAATCATGATCGTCGACGGATTCTTTCTGGGCCGCAAGGTGAATCGACTCGTCGACGCGAAGTTCCCGCAGCACACCGAAAGCAGTTGGAAGCTAGGGTTCTACGCGGCCAGCCGCGCCTCCCAGCTGCGCCGGATGCGTGCGCCCCGACCGCAGATCAACCGCGGCGACAACGTGGCCTGAGTCATTGGTGCGCGTTCTGGTGCTCGGCGGTATCCGGTCGGGAAAATCCGGTTGGGCCGAGTCGGCCATCGCCGATTCCGTTGGCGCCCAACGGCCGGTCCGCTACATCGCCACCGGTCCCGCCGCCGACGACGCCGCCTGGGCCGACCGGGTGACGGCCCACCGGGCCCGTCGGCCGCAGCACTGGTCGACCGTCGAAACCACCGATGTGGCAAGGCAATTGCGTGCAGACTCCGTGCCGACACTGGTCGACGACCTCGGCGGATGGCTCACCGCAGCGATGGATCGCGTGCAGGCTTGGGACGGCGGCTCGATGAGCGCTGACGTCGATGACCTCCTCGGCGCCGTCGGGAACTACGCCGCTGAGTTGGTTCTCGTCAGCCCGGAGGTGGGCCTGACCGTCGTCCCCGAGACCGTTGCGGGCCGGCGGTTCGCCGACGAACTCGGCGCACTCAACCAGCGGCTGGCGGCGCTGTGCGACCGGGTGGTGCTGGTGGTCGCCGGGCAGCCGGTCACGGTGAAGGAGCCGTCATGACGAATTTCCCGCCGATCAGCCCGCCCGACGATGCCGTCGCCGCACAGGCGCGGGCCCGCCAGAACACGTTGACCAAGCCAGCGGGGTCGCTCGGCCGCCTCGAGGAGCTGTCGGTCTGGGTCGCCGCGTGCCAGGGTGTGTGCCCGCCGAACCAGTTCCAGCGCGCCCGGGTCGTGGTGTTCGCCGGCGATCACGGCGTCACCGCAGCCGGTGTTTCGGCCTTCCCGCCGGAAGTCACCGCGCAGATGGTGGCCAACTTCCACGCCGGCGGAGCGGCGATCAACGTGCTCGCCGAGCAGGCGGGTGCCACCGTGCGCGTCGTCGACATCTCCGTCGACGTCGAGCAGCCGCACATTCCGGCGATCGGCGCCCACAAAGTCCGCAGGAGCAGCGGCAACATCGCCGTCGAGGATGCGCTGACGCCCGAGGAGGCGCAGGCCGCGGTCGAGGCAGGTCGCCAGATCGCCGACGAGGAGGTCGATGCGGGCGCGGACCTGCTGATCGCCGGCGACATGGGCATCGGAAACACCACGGCCGCAACGACTTTGATCGCCGCACTGACCGGTGCCGAACCCGTCGTGGTGGTGGGCCGCGGCACCGGGATCGACGACGCCGGGTGGTCGCGCAAGGTCGCGGCCGTGCGCGATGCGCTGTATCGGGGCCGCGGGCACGCCGCGGACCCGCTGGGGTTGTTGCGGGTGTGCGGCGGCGCGGATTTGGCCGCGATGGCGGGGTTCTGCGCTCAGGCCGCGGTGCGCCGGACGCCGCTGGTGCTCGATGGTGTGGTGGTGACCTCGGCGGCGATGGTCGCTGAGCTGCTGGCCCCGGGTGCCCGGGACTGGTGGCATGCGGGCCACCGCTCGACCGAGCCGGCGCACACGCTGGCGTTGGAGAAGCTGCAGCTGGAGCCGATCGTCGACCTGTCGATGCGGCTGGGCGAAGGCACCGGAGCGGCCGTCGCCTTACCCGTGGTGCGAGGCGCGATCGCCACCCTTCGGGATATGGCGACGTTCGACGAGGCCAGCGTTTCGTCGTGATCCGTTCGCTCGCAGGGGCTTTGGCGTTCGGCACGGTGCTGCCGCTGCGCGCGGGCTCGGGTGTCGGCCGCGGGATGATGACGGCTCTGCCGGTGGTCGGCGCGGCGCTGGGTGCGCTGGCCGCGGTGGTGGTGTGGGCGGGATCGCGGGCCTTCGGGCCAGGCCATTCACTGTCGGGCGTGCTCGCGGTGGCGGTGCTGCTGATCGCAACCCGGGGCCTGCACATCGACGGGCTGGCCGACACCGTCGACGGCCTCGGCTGCTACGGCGCGCCGCAGCGGGCGCTGCAGGTGATGCGCGACGGGGGGGCGGGCCCGTTCGGGGTGGCCGCGGTCGTCATCGCGGTCGTCGTGCAGGGCCTGGCGTTCGTTGAACTCAGCCCGGTCGCGGTGATCGTGGCGGTGGCGGCGGGCCGGGTCGCCGCCGTCGCGGCGTGTCGCCGGTCGGTTCCTGCGGCCGAGGGCAGCACGCTGGGGGCGATGGTGGCCGCTAGTCAGCCCGTCTCCGTGGTGGCGGCCTGGGTCGTCGTTGTCGCGGCTGCCTCCATGGCGGCCGGTCCGCGGCTGTGGCAGGGACCGGTGGCGGTGCTGCTCGCGCTGGCCTGCAGCGCGGCCCTCGTCGCGCATTGCGTCCGTCGGTTCGGTGGGATCACCGGCGATGTGCTGGGCGCCGCCATCGAGGTGACGACGACGATGGCCGCGGTGGGCCTGGCGATAGGAGCGGGCTAGGCCAGCCGCGACATCCATCCGTGCGTGTCGGCGAAGGTGCCACGCTGGATACCGGTCAGCGTGTCGCGCAGGGCCATGGTTATTTCACCGGGCTCGCCATCGGCGATGGTGAACTCGCCGTCACCGTATTTCACGTGCGACACCGGCGTGATGACCGCGGCCGTGCCGCACGCGAACACCTCGGTTATCTCCCCGGCGGCCGCCTTCTTCTGCCATTCGTCGACGTCGATCTTGCGTTCCTCGACCGCGAAGCCGGCGTCAATAGCCAACTGCAGCAACGAGTCTCGCGTGATTCCCGGAAGAAGCGATCCGCTGAGCTCCGGGGTGACCAGCCTCGCCGACCCGCCACTGCCGAACACGAAGAACAGGTTCATGCCGCCCATTTCCTCGACGTAGCGGCGTTCGATGGCGTCCAACCACACCACCTGGTCACATCCGTTATCGGAGGCTTCGGCCTGCGCCAGCAGGGAAGCGGCGTAGTTGCCGCCGAACTTCGCCGCGCCGGTACCGCCGGGCGATGCACGCACGTATTCATGGGACAGCCAGACGCTCACGGGTTTGATCCCGCGCGGGAAGTACGCCCCCGCCGGGGACGCGATCACCATGTAGCGGTATTCGGTCGCGGGCCGCACACCCAGGCCCGCCTCGGTGGCGAAAATGTAGGGCCGCAGATACAGCGACTCCTCTCCGCCGGCGGGCGGCACCCACGGTTCGTCGACGGCGACCAACTGGCGCAGCGATTCGAGGAACACCGCGTCGGGCAGCTCGGGGATGGCCAGCCTGCGCGCCGAGGAGCGCAGCCGCGCCGCATTGGCTTCGGCGCGGAACGACACGATCGATCCGTCCGCCCAGCGGTAGGCCTTCAGCCCCTCGAACACTTCCTGCGCGTAGTGCAGAACGATGGCCGAGGGATCCAGCTCGATGGGCCCATAGGGAATGACCCGCGCGTTGTGCCAGCCCTTGCCCTTGGCGTAGTCGATCGACACCATGTGGTCGGTGTGATAGCGGCCGAAACCGGGATTGGCCAGGATTTCGGCACGTACCTCGTCGCTCGCCGAATTCGCGTTGCGATCAACGGTGAACTCGAGGTGGTCGGTCATGGGCCGATTGTATATCCGCGCGCTACCGGGTTTTTGCCTCCACGAACGGCAGCCGGACTACTTCGCACTCGATCGGCCTGCCGCGTACATCTACGGTGACGCGCTGCCCGTCGGCGATGTCGTGGCCGGTGTCGAGCAGTGCGAGCGCGATGCCGACTTTCAAAGTGGGAGAAAAGGTTCCCGATGTCGTCACCCCGACTTGGGTGCTGCCGTCAAGCACCGTCAGCCCGGGCCGCAGCACTCCCCTGCCGACGGCGCGCAGTCCACGCAGCAGCCTCTTGGGACCGGCCTGTTTCTCGGCCAGCAGCGCCTCGCGGCCCCAGAACGCGTCCTTTTTCCAGCCGATCGCCCAGCCGCAGCGCGCCTGCAGCGGCGAAATCTCCAGGGATAGCTCGTGCCCGTGCAGCGGATAGCCCATTTCGGTGCGCAGCGTGTCACGCGCACCGAGCCCGGCCGGCTGACCGCCCACCGCGTTGACCTGCTCGACGAGCGCGTCGAACACCGTTGCAGCGTCGTCCCATGCCGGCAGCAGTTCGTAACCGTGTTCGCCGGTGTAACCGGTGCGGCAGACCCGCACCTGGGAGCCCTTGAAATCGGCGTCGGCGTAACCCATGTAGTCCATCTCGGTCGGCAGCCCCAGCGCGCCGACGACCTCGGCCGATTTCGGTCCCTGCACGGCCAACACGGCCCGCGACCGGTGCTCGTCGGTGATGGTCAGCGCCTCGGGAGCGCCGCGTTGCAGCGCGGAGACGACGGCGGCCGTGTTGGCGGCGTTGGGGACGAGAAAGATCTCGTCGTCGGAGACGTAGTAGGCGATCAGGTCGTCGATGACGCCGCCGGTTTCGTTGCAGCACAACGTATATTGCGCCTTGCCGGGCCCGATCCGGCCCAGATCGTTGGTGAGCGTGGCGTTGACGTATTCGGCGGCGCCGGGTCCGCGCACCGAAGCCTTGCCCAGATGGCTGACGTCGAAAAGACCGACCGTCGTTCGGGTTGCGGTGTGCTCGCCGACGGTGCCCGCGTAGCTGACCGGCATCGACCATCCGGAAAATTCTGCGAAGCTGGCGCCCAGTTCGCGGTGTCGGTCTTCCAGTGGGCCGTGCTGCAATTCGCTTGTTTCGGTCACGGAAATCCACCCTAATCGCGGCGACCGATAGGCTCGACCACTGTGAGCCCAGCAAAAGCCGGTTACCAGGCCCCTGCCGTCGTCGTCAGCTCGTCGCTGCCCAAGCGTGCGGCCGACAAGACGGTGCTGATCGTGCCCGTCGTCAGCGGGGGTGACGACGACACCGGAGCGGCCGTCGTCGGCAACCCGTTCCTCGACGCTGAGGCCGTCGGCGAGATCGAGGTCGCGCTCAAAGCGCTCGGGGCCAAGGGCGGCCAGGACCATGTGACGCGGGTGGTCGCGCCCTCGCTGCCCGCGGGCAGCGTGATCACGGTCGGCCTGGGCAAGCAGCGCGATGCGTGGCCGTCTGACGTGATTCGGCGGGCCGCAGGGGTCGCAGCGCGGTCATTGAATGGCACTGAGGCCGTGATCACCACGCTGAGCGACATCGACCTCGAGGCGACGATCGAGGGGCTGATTCTCGGCGCGTACCGGTTCAGCGACTTCCGCAGCGACAAGACCGCACCGAAGGACAACGGCCTGCGCCAGATCACCGCGCTGACGGCGGACAACAAAGCGAAGGCAGAAGCCGAGCGGGCCACTGCGATCGCCGTTGCCGTCGCCACCGCGCGTGATTTCGTCAACACTCCGCCCTCGCATCTATATCCGGACGAGTTCGCTAAGCGCGCAAAGGCTTTGGGCGAGGCGGCCGGGCTCGATGTCGAGGTGCTCGACGACAAGACGTTGGCCAAAGACGGCTACGGCGGCATCGTCGGCGTCGGCAAGGGTTCGTCGCGTCCACCCCGGCTGGTCCGGTTGGCGCACCGGGGGGCGAAGCGAACGCGCACGCGAGGAGCAGGAAAAGGTTCAGCCAAGAAAGTGGCTCTCATCGGTAAGGGCATCACGTTCGACACCGGCGGCATCTCGATCAAGCCGGCCGCCAACATGCATCACATGACCTCCGACATGGGCGGCGCGGCGGCGGTGATCGCCACGGTGGTGCTAGCCGCCAAGCAGAAGCTCCCGATCGACGTGATCGCCACCGTTCCAATGGCCGAGAACATGCCGTCGGCGACGGCCCAGCGGCCAGGTGACGTGCTGACGCAGTACGGCGGCACCACCGTCGAGGTGCTCAACACCGACGCCGAGGGACGGCTGATCCTGGCCGATGCGATCGTGCGCGCCTGCGAAGACGATCCCGACTACCTCATCGAGACGTCAACCCTGACCGGTGCGCAGACCGTCGCACTCGGTGCCCGCACTCCCGGCGTGATGGGCTCTGACGACTTCCGCGACCGCGTCGCGGCGCTGTCCCAAGACGTCGGCGAAAACGCCTGGCCCATGCCGCTTCCCGAGGAACTCAAGGATGACCTGAAGTCCACGGTGGCCGACCTCGCCAATGTCAGCGGCTCGCGCTACGCCGGCATGCTGGTGGCCGGCACGTACCTGCGCGAGTTCGTCGCCGACGGGGTGGCCTGGGCGCATATCGACATCGCCGGACCGGCCTACAACACCGGCGGCCCGTGGGGTTACACAGGCAAGGGCGGCACCGGCGTGCCGACCCGCACCATGTTCGCGGTGCTGGAAGACATCGCTGTCAATGGTTAGCCCGTAACGGCTAGACCAGTTTCTTGCGCGCCGTACTGCGCAAGGCCTGCGGCGCGATCCGCGAGGTGCCGTAGAGCAGGTACGCTTCCGGGGTGATCGGCCGAATCGGCTTGTTGCCCTTGACCGATGCCACGATCGCCTTGGCCGCCTTGTCGGGGCCGTGGCGTCGCATCCGAAACAACTTCTGCAGATCCCGGCGTCGGTTTTCCACGCCGTCGTCCGAACGGTCGGGCACGTCGAATCGCGTGTTGTGCACGATGTTCGTGTCGGTGAGCCCGGGACAGATCGTGGTCAACGAAACGCCTGCGGCGTCGAGTTCGGCTCGTAGACAGTCGGAGAACATGTAGACCGCGGCCTTGGACGTACAGTAGGCGTTTAACGACTTCGACGGCGAATACGCGGCCATCGACGCGACGTTGACGATATGGCCACCCGTACCACGTTCGACGAGACGTTTCCCAAAAGCCCTGCAGCCGTTGACAACTCCGCCGAGATTGATGTCCAGCACCCGTTCCCACTGATCGGCGGGAGTGTCGAGAAACTCACCAGCCTGACCGACCCCGGCGTTGTTGACGACGATGTCGGGCACCCCGTGCGCGGCGCACACCTGATCGGCGAAGCATTCCACCGCGTCGGCATCCGACACGTCGAGCACATACGGGTGAGCGGTGCCGCCACGTTCGACGATCTGCGCGGCGGTGTCCTTGACCGTCGCCTCGTCGATGTCGCTGACGATCAGTTCCGCCCCCTCACGCGCAAACGCGAACGCGGTTTCGCGGCCGATGCCGCTGCCCGCCCCGGTGACCGACACCAGCGTGTCGCCGAAGTGGTCGCGCTTGCGCCCGACCTGTGTGCGCAGCAGTGACCTGGCCGGCGGCTTCCCCTCGAAGAAGTCGACCAGCTCACCGATGGCCGCGGCGAACACCTGGGGATGCGACATCGGCGACCAGTGCCGCGCGTTGATATCCCGCCGCCACAGTCGCGGCACCCACCGCGACAGGTCGTCGAACCCGTGCGGCCGCACGACGGGGTCCTTGACAGCCACGATCAGCTGGACGGGCACACCGACGTAGCGGTCGGCCGGGAATCGGGTGGGCGGTCGGATCGCCAGCGAGCGGTAGATCTTCAGCGTGTTGACCAGGTCGGCGGCGGCGTTGGCGCTGCGATAGCGGTGCTCGGCGGGCAGGCGGTCGGTCAGCACCTTGTCGCCCCGCGCCCACATCAGGCCCTTGAACACCGCGGGTGCGACCACGGGCACAGCGAACGGATACCAGTAGGTCAGCCGGAGCAAACGGTCGATCGCCCGCGCGAACTGCACGGGGCGGTACGGCCGCTTGAGGCTGTCGACGATGTAGCCGCCGTAGTGGGCGACGCCGGGCCCCGACGCGGAGGTGAAGGAAGCGACGCGGTCGTTCGCGCCGGGGCGGCTCAGGTATTCCCAGGTGGTCACCGACCCCCAGTCGTGGCCGACCATGTGCACCGGTTCGCCCGGGCTCACTGCGGTGATGACAGCATCGAGGTCGTCGGCGAGCTTGGCGATGGTGTAGGCCGAAACCTTTTTGGGCACAGACGATTTGCCGACGCCACGGTTGTCATAACGGATGATGCGAAACCGGTCGGCCAGCCGCGGCACGACCCCGTCCCACAGCGCATGTGAGTCGGGCCAGCCGTGCGCCATCACCAGGGTCGGCCCGTCCGAGTTCCCCTGCTCGTAGACGGCGATGCTGACGCCGTCGGTGCTGTCGACGAACCGCTCGGCGATAGTGCCTATCACGGTCGGTACCCTAACGGTCCTCCAGTTCCCGTCGAGCCGCGCGCTCGCGTTCGATGCGCCGACGGGCGTCGTAGTCGCGCATGCGCTGCGGATAGCCGACCTTCTGCACGTCGTAGACCGGGACGTGCAACCGTTCGCTCAACCGCCTGGCGCCGGCGTCGCCGCCCGCGCGCCGCCGCGTCCATTCGCCGTCGCCGGCCACCAGCACGACGGTGACGTCGGTGACGGTGGTCTTCGGCTCGATGAAGGCCTCGACGCCGGTCCGCGCGGCGGCCCATTGGCTGAGGTAGGCGAGATCGGCGGCAGGGTCACTGCCGTTATTCTCGCGCGCGAAGCCGCCACGCCGAAACCTGTCGAACAGTCCCAACTGGGCCGTACCTCTTCTGTCGAGAGCTTGTGCGCTGCACCTTTCTCGATAGTGCCAGAACCGCAGCTGCGCAGGTCTGAGGCGAGCGACCGGGCCCGACATGACAGGATGGGAACGGCATTCGATTCGTGGCGACCAACCGTTCGAGGGAGTCAACAGACATGGCAACTTCCGTCCAGATGCCGGCACTCGGCGAGAGCGTCACCGAGGGGACTGTCACCCGGTGGCTCAAGCAAGAGGGTGACACGGTGGAGCTGGACGAGCCGCTGCTCGAGGTCTCCACCGACAAGGTCGACACCGAGATCCCCTCGCCCGCGGCCGGCGTGCTGAAGAAGATCGTCGCCCAGGAGGACGACACCGTCGAGGTCGGCGGCGAGCTGGCCGTGATCGGCGATGCCGACGAAGGCGACGAAGACGGCGGCGGCGGCGAAGAATCCGGCGGCGGCGAAGAATCCAAGTCCGAAGAACCAGCCGAGGACGAGAAGTCGGCCGAGGAGCCAGCTGCGCAATCCGAGACCGCATCCGAAGAGCAAGAGGAACCCGAGCAGGAAACTGACGAGAAGCCGTCGTCGTCGTCGGGCGGCGGCGACGCGACCCCCGTGCTGATGCCCGAGTTGGGCGAGTCGGTGACCGAGGGCACCGTGACCCGCTGGCTGAAGAAGGTCGGCGACAGCGTCGAGGTGGACGAGCCTCTGGTGGAGGTGTCCACCGACAAGGTCGACACCGAGATTCCGTCGCCGGTGGCGGGCACCCTGCTGAGCATCACCGCCGAGGAGGACGACACCGTCGCCGTCGGCGGCGAGTTGGCCAAGATCGGCGACGCCGACGCGGCGCCCGCCGAGAAGCCGGCGCCCAAGGAAGAACCCAAGCAGGAGACCAAGAAGGAACCCGAGCCGGAGCCTGAACCAGAGCACGAGCCGGAACCCGAACCAGAGCCGAAGGAAGAGAAGAAGCCCGAGCCCAAAGAAGAGCCGAAGGAAGAACCGAAGCCGGAGCCGAAGAAGGAAGCCGAGCCCGAACCGGAGCAGCAGCCCTCGGGCGACGGCGCGCCGTATGTGACGCCGCTGGTACGCAAGCTGGCCAGCGAGCACAACGTCGACCTTGCGACGGTGAAGGGCAGTGGCGTGGGCGGGCGGATCCGCAAGCAGGACGTGCTCGCCGCGGCCGAGGCCAAGAAGGCACCAACCAAGGAAGCGGCGCCGGCAAAGGAGGCTCCCGCGCCGGCAGCGAAGGCCGAGCCGGCCGGTGCGCTGGCACATCTGCGTGGAACCACGCAGAAGGCCAACCGCATCCGCCAGATCACCGCGAAGAAGACACGCGAATCTTTGCAGGCGACAGCGCAATTGACGCAGACCCACGAGGTCGACATGACCAGGATCGTGGCGCTGCGGGCGCGGGCCAAGAACGAATTCGCCGAGCGCGAGGGCGTCAACCTGACCTACCTTCCGTTCATCGCCCGTGCGGTGATCGACGCGTTGAAGGCTCACCCGAACGTCAACGCCAGCTACAACGAGGACACCAAGGAGATCACCTACTACGACGCCGAGCATCTCGGTATCGCGGTCGACACCGAACAAGGTCTGCTCTCGCCGGTGATCCACAATGCGGGTGATCTGTCGCTCGGTGGGCTGGCCCGCGCGATCGCCGACATCGCGGCGCGGGCGCGGTCGAGCAACCTCAAGCCCGACGAATTGTCCGGTGGCACTTTCACGATCACCAACATCGGCAGCCAGGGCGCACTGTTTGACACCCCGATCCTGGTGCCGCCGCAGGCGGCGATGCTGGGCACGGGCGCGATCGTCAAGCGGCCGCGTGTGGTCGTCGATGACACCGGCAACGAGTCCATCGGCGTGCGCTCGATCTGCTACCTGCCCCTGACCTATGACCACCGGCTGATCGATGGCGCCGACGCGGGCCGCTTCCTCACCACGATCAAGCGGCGGCTCGAAGAGGGCGCGTTCGAGGCGGACCTGGGGCTGTAGACAATCGTGGCCACCGTTGCGATTGCGGGGTCCTCGGGGCTGATCGGCTCGGCGCTGACGTACGCGCTCCGGGCGACCGACCACCGGGTGGTACGCATTGTGCGCAGGGCACCGTCGAGTCCCGATGAGCTGTTCTGGAATCCGGACACCGGGCAGTTCGATGCGACTGCGCTGCGCGGCGTGGACGCCGCGGTCAACATGTGCGGCATCAACGTCGGCGCCAAGCGGTGGTCGGGTGCGTTCAAACAAAGCTTGCGCGACAGCAGGATTGACCCCACCGAGGTCCTGTCGGAAGCCGTCGCCGAAGCGGGGGTGGGCACTCTGATCAACGCAAGCGCGGTCGGCTACTACGGCGACACCGGAAACCGCATCGCCGACGAGTCGGCCCCGTCGGGCCACGGATTTCTGGCTCAGCTGTGCCGCGACTGGGAGAAGGCGACGACACCGGCGCAGCATGCCGGCGCACGCGTCGTCCTGGTCCGCACCGGTCTGGTGATCTCTCCGCGTGGCGGGGTGTTGGCCAGGCTGCGGCCGCTGTTCGCGCTGGGGCTCGGCGGACGGCTCGGCAACGGCAAGCAGTACATGCCGTGGATCAGCCTCGAAGACCAGATCCGCGCGTTGCTGTTCGCGATCCTCCACGATGAGTTGTCCGGCCCGGTGAACTTCACCGGGCCGGCGCCGGTGACGAACGCGGAGTTCACCACGGCGATGGGCCGCGAGCTGAACCGGCCGACGCCCCTGATCGTTCCGGGCTTCGCGCTGAAGGCGCTACTGGGCGAGTTCGCCGAGGAAGGGCTGCTGGGTGGGCAGCGGGCCATCCCCGCGGCCCTGGAAAACGCCGGCTACGACTTCCGCCACCACACCGTCGGCGAGGCACTGGCCTACGCCGCGAGTACCGTCGAATCGTGAGTTCTATCCGATCGGCCGACACCCCGGTCGAGGTTCGCCGGCTCGGCAGCATCGGCTACCAAGACGCGTGGACCCTGCAACGGGAGTTGGCCGATGCGCGCCTCGCCGGCGGCCCCGACTCGCTGCTGCTGCTCGAGCACCCGCCGGTGTACACGGCGGGCCGCCGCACGCTTCCCAGTGAAAGGCCCAGTGCATCCGACGTTCCCGTCATCGACACCGACCGCGGCGGGAAGATCACCTGGCACGGCCCCGGACAGCTGGTCGGTTATCCGATCATCGGGCTGGCCGAGCCGCTCGATGTGGTGAATTTCGTTCGGCGCCTTGAGGAGTCGTTGATCCACGTCTGCCGCGACCTCGGCCTGGAGACGGGTCGCGTGCCGGGCCGGTCCGGGATGTGGGTGCCAGCCGACGCCAAAGGGCCCGCCCGCAAGGTCGGCGCGATCGGTGTGCGGGTTTCGCGGGCAACGACGCTGCACGGGTTCGCGTTGAACTGCGACTGCGACCTCAACGCCTTCTCGACCATCATCCCGTGCGGCATCGCCGATGCCGGCGTCACCTCGCTGACGGCCGAATTGGGCCGCCACGTCGGCGTCGACGACGTCATCGACGGTGTGACGACCGCCGTGTGTGACGCGCTCGACGGGCGGCTGCGGGTAGCGTTGAAATCGTGACTGTCGCTCCGGAGTCTAACGTCGCCGGTTATGCGGCTCCGGAGTCCAACGTCGCCGGCCATGCGGCTCCGGAGTCCAACGTCGCCGGCCATGCGGCTCCGGAAGGCCGCAAGCTGCTGCGACTGGAGGTCCGCAACGCCGAAACCCCGATCGAGCGCAAGCCGCCGTGGATCAAGACCCGGCTACGGACGGGTCCGGAGTACACGCAGCTGAAGAACCTTGTGCGCCGCGAGGGTCTGCACACCGTCTGCGAGGAGGCGGGCTGCCCCAACATCTACGAATGCTGGGAAGACCGGGAGGCGACGTTCCTGATCGGCGGTGAGCAGTGCACGCGTCGCTGCGACTTCTGCCAGATCGATACAGGCAAGCCCGCAGAGCTGGACCGCGACGAGCCGCGCCGGGTCGCCGAAAGTGTGGCGACGATGGGTCTGCGCTACGCGACCGTCACCGGGGTGGCCCGCGACGACCTGCCCGACGGTGGCGCGTGGCTTTACGCCGAGACGGTGCGGTTCATCAAGAAGCTGAATCCAGACGCCGGTGTCGAATTGCTTATTCCGGACTTCAACGGCGTGCCGGCGCTGCTGGAGGAAGTGTTCGAATCACGGCCAGAAGTGTTGGCGCACAACGTCGAAACCGTGCCGCGGATCTTTAAGCGGATCCGGCCCGCGTTCCGCTACGACCGCAGCCTCGCGGTGTTGACGGCGGCGCGCGACTACGGGCTGGTGACCAAGAGCAACCTGATCCTCGGCATGGGCGAGACGCCCGAAGAGGTGCGCACGGCGCTGAAGGATCTGCTCGACGCGGGCTGTGACATCGTCACGATCACGCAGTACCTGCGGCCGTCGGTACGGCATCATCCGGTCGAGCGCTGGGTGCACCCCGAGGAGTTCGTCGAGCACGCGTCGTTCGCTGAGGAGCTTGGCTTCGCCGGGGTGCTCGCCGGGCCGCTGGTGCGCTCGTCGTACCGGGCGGGCCGCCTCTACGCGCAGGCAGCGGGCTCAAGGCTTTCTCGCCCACCCGTATCCTGAACTAATGGCGAAGACCCGCAACAAGGCCGAACTCAAGGCTGCCAAGGACGAGGCGAAGGCCGCCCGCAAAGTGGCGTCCAAGCAGCGCCGCAGTCAGCTGTGGCAGGCGTTCCAGATCCAGCGCAAAGAGGACAAGCGGCTGCTGCCGTACATGATCGCGGCGTTCGTGGTGATCGTGGCCGCTGCCGTGGTGGCCGGGGTGTTCGCGGGCGGGTTCACGATGTTCACGCTCATCCCGCTGGGTGTGGTGCTCGGTGCGCTGGTGGCGTTCATCATCTTCGCCAGGCGGGCCCAGAAATCCGTCTACCGCAAGGCGGAGGGTCAGGCCGGCGCTGCGGCGTGGGCGCTGGAAAACCTGCGCGGCAAGTGGCGGGTGACGCCGGGCGTGGCTGCCACCGGCCATCTCGACGCGGTGCACCGGGTGATCGGCAGGCCCGGCGTGATCTTGGTCGGCGAAGGGTCTGCGACGCGGGTGAAACCGCTTCTGGCCCAGGAGAAGAAGCGCACCGCACGGATCGTCGGCGAAATCCCGATCTACGACATCATCATCGGCAACGGGGAGGGTGAGGTGCCGTTGAGCAAGCTCGAACGCCACCTGACCAAGCTGCCCGCGAACATCACGGTCAAGCAGATGGACAGCCTGGAGTCGCGGCTGGCCGCGCTGGGCTCGAAGGTCGGGCCCGCGGCCATGCCGAAGGGCCCGATGCCGAACGCAGCCAAGATGCGGGGCATGCAACGCACGGTCCGCCGCCGCTAACTGCCGTCGAACGTGAGCTTGTGTTCGAAATTCGGCCCATGCATCGCATCCGCAACCGCGACATCGAGCGACAAGCCGCGCTGGAGGCGCTCGGCTGGCGAATCGTCCGGGTCAGCGCCGACATGCTGCGGTACCGGCGCGATGTCATATTTTCGCGCACCCGCACGGCACTGCGGAGCGCTGGCGCTTAGCGCCGCACGACCGCGGTGTTGGTCAACCGGTCGTGCAGCCCACGCAGATCGGTGTCGGTGAACAGCGGTGGCACCACCAGGGCGATCAACAGGCCGCGGACCAGGGCACGGCCGAAGCCCACGTGCAGCCGGTTGTCGACGGGGATGACGATCAGGCCGAGCGCGTACTGGCCGGGCGTGAAGCCGAACAGCCGCACCGAAACCGCCCCGAGCACGAACCAGATGACCAGCACGGCGGTCGACAGCACCTGCATGCTGATCCAGCCGAACGACATGGCCAGCGCGGCGAGCCCGTAGGCGATCAGCCAGTCGACGAACAGCGCCGCGATCCGCCTGCCCATGCGGGCCAGCGACCGGCTCCCGGTAGGGGGTAGATTCAGACGCTGACCTGGATAATCATTAGGTCTCTGGTCCACCGGCCCCGGCCCGATAGGCGGCGGACCGGATAGCCAGGAGCCGAAGCTGGAGGGCATGGGTCCAGCATAGGTCTGGTGGAATTGCGTAACTTCCGCGCAACATGCGGTTGACTGCCGTGCAACATCGTGTCCATAGCGTCATCCCGCGGGTTAATAGATATAAGGAGAGACCTCAGTGGCAGAAAAGACCGCCGACGATGTCATGAAGCAGATCAAGGACGAGGAAGTCGCCTACGTCGACATCCGGTTCTGCGACCTGCCCGGTGTCGTCCAGCACTTCTCGATCCCGGCGTCGGCATTCGACGAGAGCGTTTTCGAGGACGGTTTGGCGTTCGACGGCTCGTCGGTGCGCGGGTTCCAGTCCATCCACGAGTCGGACATGATGCTGCTGCCCGACCCCGCGACGGCGCGCATCGACCCGTTCCGCGAGGCGAAGACGCTGAACCTCAACTTCTTCGTGCATGACCCGTTCACCCGCGAGGCGTACTCCCGCGACCCGCGCAACGTGGCCCGCAAGGCGGAGAACTACCTGGCCAGCACCGGTATCGCCGACACGGCGTACTTCGGCGCCGAGGCCGAGTTCTACATCTTCGACTCGGTGAGCTTCGACTCACAGATGAACGGCACGTTCTACGAGATCGACTCCGAGGCGGGCTGGTGGAACACCGGTGAACCGTTCGAGTCCGACGGCAGCGCCAACCGCGGTTACAAGGTTCGCCCCAAGGGCGGCTACTTCCCCGTCGCCCCCTACGACCACTACGTCGACCTGCGCGATCAGATGTGCACCAACCTGCAGAACGCGGGCTTCGTGCTGGAGCGCGGTCACCACGAGGTGGGCACAGCGGGCCAAGCGGAGATCAACTACAAGTTCAACACGCTGCTGCATGCGGCCGATGACCTGGTGCTGTTCAAGTACATCATCAAGAACACGGCGTGGCAGGCCGGCAAGACGGTGACGTTCATGCCGAAGCCGCTGTTCGGTGACAACGGTTCGGGCATGCACTGTCACCAGTCGCTGTGGAAGGACGGCAGCCCGCTGTTCCACGACGAGTCCGGCTATGCGGGCCTGTCGGACACCGCGCGGCACTACATCGGCGGCATCCTGCACCACGCCCCGTCGCTGCTGGCGTTCACCAACCCGACGGTGAACTCCTACAAGCGTCTGGTGCCGGGTTACGAGGCGCCGATCAACCTGGTGTACAGCCAGCGCAACCGCTCGGCGTGTGTGCGCATCCCGATCACGGGCAACAACCCGAAGGCCAAGCGCCTGGAGTTCCGCTGCCCCGACAGCTCGGGCAACCCGTACCTTGCGTTCGCGGCGATGATGATGGCCGGACTGGACGGCATCAAGAAGAAGCTGGAGCCGCAGGCACCGGTCGACAAGGACCTCTACGAGCTTCCGCCGGACGAGGCCGCTGCCATTCCGCAGGCGCCGACTTCGCTGTCGGCGGTGATCGACCGGCTCGAGGAGGACCACGAATACCTCACCGAGGGCGGGGTTTTCACCGAGGACCTCATCGAGACGTGGATTTCTTACAAGCGTGAGAACGAGATTCTGCCGGTGCAGATCCGTCCTCACCCGTACGAGATCGCGCTGTACTACGACGTCTAAATAAACACTGCATAAAGGGCCGGGCGAGCAGTGTCGCCCGGCCCTTTTGCGCGTTAGGGTCAGCTATGACCAACCTGGACGCCCGCTTGGCGGGTTATCACTCCCCTGTCTTGAGCGCTTTCCGCATCATTTTTGGTCTGCTCTACACGATCCACGGCTCGCAGAAGTTGTTCGGCTGGCCGGTGCCGGCGCCGGCTCCGATCGAAACCGGCTCCTTCCCGTACTGGTGGGCCGGGCTGATCGAATTCGTGCTCGGCGTATTGATCACTCTCGGTTTGTTCACCCGGATCGCGGCGTTCATCGCCTCCGGCGAGATGGCGTTCGCGTACTTCTATCAGCACTGGCCGCCGCTGAAAGGTGGTCCGACGGCGAGCTTCTGGCCCATCGAGAACGGCGGCGAGCTGGCAATCCTGTACTGCTTCGGGTTCTTGTTGCTTGCGACCACGGGCGCGGGTCTCTTGTCCGTCGATGCGCGACGTCGGCGCCGGGTTGCGACGACGGGAACGGTCGCTGGAACCGCCGCCGCGCCACCACGACGTCCCGGCCTCCTGAGCCGCTTCCGTCGGTAGGGCCTAGAGGTCTAGCGCCAGGTCCTTGCGGAAGCGCTGCATCCCGTCGATCTTCTCCGCGAGCGTTGCGTCGGGACCGGCGTAGAACATCCACGGCATCGTGATGACCCCGGTGATGCCGCCGGCATCCGCCCGCTCGTAATGCTCTGGCAGAAACGCATCCGTCAACGGCGACAAGACCTCAAAACCGTCCATCGACAAGCCTTCGGACTCCCGCAATTCACGGATCCGCGATACCCGCGCCAGCGCCTGATCCGTCGAGATCAAATCCCCGATCCACCCGTCATTTCGCGCTGCCCGCCGTAACGCCACCTCAGAGAGCCCGCCGACGTAGATCGGGATCCGGGGCGGCGTCGGCTCCATTTCCAACCGGGGCGTCGAGTAGAACTCCCCGGAAAACGACGCCCACCCCGGCTCCCAGAGCGCGCGAAACAACCGCAGCATCTCGTCAGTCCGCTTGCCGCGCTGCGAAAACTGCTGACCCATCAACTCGAACTCTTCTCTGCACCACCCCACGCCGACGCCGAGCTCCACCCGCCCGTCCGAGATATACGCCGCCGTGCCGATCGCTTTCGCCGCAGCGTACGGATCCCTCATCGCGGGGATGTACACCGTCGTAACGAACCTCAGCCGCGACGTCACCTGCGCGATCGCTCCCACCAACACCCACGGGTCGGGCCAATCCGTGAACGCCTCCCAGCGACGCTTACCGTCGCGCGTGTAGGGATACGGCGTGGCCAACGTCTCGAGATTGATCACATGGTCGGGTATACCGATGCCGTCATAGCCGAGATCATCAGCGGCGCGCGCAATTTCAACAGCCTCTTTCGTCTCCCCGAAAGCGACGCTGACATAGAACTTCATCCGGCGTCTCGAGCCCACGCCGGCTTGATGAAGATGCCCTCCGCCTCGACCGTCTTACCTTCGGAGTCGCTCATGTGTCCGCTCACGAACGTCTTGTAGCCGTCCGTCCGCTCAATCGCCGCCTCGGCCCTCAACCGGCCCAGCGGCGTCCCCCGCAGATACCGCAGGGTGATGGTGCCGGTGAACAACGGCTTGGTCATGCCGTCGCTCGCCGCCTCCCCCAGCAGCTGGTCCAACACCAACGCCAACACGCCGCCATGCACCCAGCCGGGTGGGCCCTGATACGCCTCTCCAAGCTCGAACTCGCTCCACCACAAGCCATCCAGGTCCTCGTTCATCACCAGCGGCGGCGCGATCGCATTGCGAAAGCCCGTTACCGGATTTCCCCATACCACCGGACGATTGCCCACTGCGAGCCGTACTTGAGACGGCGTTTCCACCCCGCCGAGTTTCTCCACCGCCGCCTCGACCAACGCCTGCGCTTCACGGATCGTCGCCTCGTCGGCGCCGCTTCGAATGCCCGCATGAATCAGCCGTCGCACCGAATCAGTCAGGGGCGAGTACAACTCCTGCAACCGCGAGTGCTCTGCAGCACTGATCTCCTCGAACGAAAAATCTACCGGCTCAACCACTTGCTTTAACCAAAGACCTTTCGTACGACCGCCTTGGCGCGACGGGTCACCCGCAGATAGTTGTCAAGGAATTCACCGCCGTCGTCGGTGTCCCAACCCGCAGCCACCGCGACTGCGTTCAGCCGCCGACCCGGCCCCGGCAATTGATCGGTTGGCTTGCCGCGCACCAGAACCAGCGCATTGCGCGTTCGCGTCACCATCAACCACGCTTCACGCAGCAGCTCGACATCGCCCTCGGCGATCAACTCCGCCGCGCCGATCGCGTCCAGTGTCTGCAACGTCGACGTCCCCCGCAGCGCCGGGATCTTGTGCGCATGCCGCAGCTGCAACAGCTGAACGGTCCACTCGATATCGGCCAGCCCGCCACGGCCAAGTTTGGTGTGCGTGTTGGGATCTGCCCCGCGCGGCAGACGCTCGGAGTCGACCCTGGCCTTGATCCGACGGATCTCCTGGACCGCTTGCGCCGACACGCCACCCGACGGATACCGCGTCTTGTCGACCATCAACAGGAACCGCTCGCCGAGGTCTTCATCACCGGCGACCCGATGTGCGCGCAGCAGCGCTTGAATCTCCCACGGCTGCGCCCATTTCTCGTAGTACGACGCGTACGACGCCAGCGTCCGCACCAGCGAGCCGTTGCGTCCCTCCGGCCGCAGTCCCGCATCGACCTCCAGCGGTGGATCGGCACTCGGCGTGCCCAACAACGACCGCACCTGCTCTGCCACCGTGATTGCCCAACGCACGGAAGCGGATTCGTCCACTCCGTCCGCGGGTTCGCAGACGAACATGACGTCGGCGTCCGAGCCATAGCCCAGCTCACCCCCGCCGAGCCTGCCCATGCCGATCACCGCGATCTTCGCCGGCGCCTCGCCACTCGACGGCGTGTTCGCGCGAATCACCGCCTCCAACGCCGCCTGCAACACAGCCACCCACACCGATGTCAGCGCCTTGCAGACGTCGGTCACCTCGAGCATGCCGAGCAGGTCCGCCGACGCGATGCGCGCCAGTTCCCGACGACGCAGCGTACGCGCCGCGGCGATCGCACGCACCGGATCCGGATGCCGTCCCGCAGAAGCGATCAACGCTCGCGCGACGCCGTCGGGTTCGACCTCGAGCAGCTTCGGCCCCGACGGACCGTCCGCGTACTGCTGAATCACCTCCGGCGCCCGCATCAGCAGATCCGGCACGTACGCCGAGGTCCCCAGCACCCGCATCAGCCGCTTGGCCACCGCTCCCTCGTCGCGCAGGGTGGACAGATACCACCGGTGGTCGGCCAATTCGTCGCTGATGCGGCGGTATGCCAATAGACCCGCGTCGGGATCAGGTGTATCCGACAGCCAGTCGAGCAGTGTCGGCAGCAGCACCTGCTGGACCCGGCCGCGACGCCCGGTAGGTCCTGTCAAGGCGGCGAGATGGGTGAGCGCGCTCTGGGGTCCCTCGTAACCCAATGCGGCAAGCTGACGTTCGGCGGCCGCCGGGGTCAACATCGCCGGCTGGCCCGCCGATTCCAGCAGCGGCTGATAGAACAGCTTGGCGTGCAGCCGCGAGACCCGATGGTTCTGGCGCTTGAGCTCTTCGCGCAACACACCGAGCGCGTCATGCTGACCGTCGGGGCGCATATGCGCCGCGCGCGCCAGCCAACGCATGGCTTCGACGTCGTCCTCGTCGGGCAGCATGTGCGTGCGCTTGAGCCGTTGCAGCTGCAGCCGGTGTTCAAGCAACCGCAGGAACTCGTATGACGCAGTCAGATTGGCGGCGTCGTCGCGGCCGATGTACCCGCCCGCGCTCAGCGCCGTCAGCGCCTCGACCGTCGATCGCACGTGCAGCGACGGGTCGTTGCGGCCATGCACCAATTGCAGTAGCTGCACGGCGAATTCGACGTCGCGCAGCCCGCCTGTGCCGAGCTTGAGCTCCCGAGTCCGCTCCCCTGCCGGCACCAGCGACTCGACGCGCCTGCGCATCGCCTGAACCTCGGGGACGAAATCTTCGCGTTCCGATGCCGCCCACACCATCGGCATCAGCGACTCGATGTACTGCTCGCCGAGTTCGGCGTCACCAGCGGCCGGCCGCGCCTTCATCAGCGCCTGAAACTCCCACGTCTTGGCCCAGCGCTCGTAGTAGGCGACGTGTGATTCGAGCGTGCGGACCAGCTGACCGTGTTTGCCCTCCGGCCGCAGTGCCGCGTCGACTTCGAAGAACGCCTCCGACGCGAACCGCATCATCTCGCCGGCCAACCGCGTGCTCAGGGCATCGGCCTGCTCGACGACAAAGATGACGTCGACGTCGCTGACGTAGTTCAGCTCGCGGGCGCCGCATTTACCCATCGCGATCACGGCCAGCCGCGGCGCTTCACCATCCTCACCGCACACCGAGCGCTTTGCGACCTCCAGTGCAGCGGCCAGTGCGGCGTCAGCCAGATCGGACAGATGCGCTCCGACATCGGTGAACGGCAGCACCGGCTCGTTCTCCACAAGCGAGGCGAGGTCGAGGCCGGCGAGCACCAGCAGCCGGTCGCGATACAACGTCCGCAGCACCGGCAGCGCATCGTTTGTGCCCCTTGTCGATTCGGCGGCCACGGTCATCATCTGTCGCAGTTCATCTACCGACGGCAAGGCCACCGGGCCGGCCAACAGCCGCCACGAGTGCGGGTTTGCGACCAGATGGTCCCCCAGCGCCAGCGATGAACCGAGCACCCCGAACAGCCGCCCGCGAAGCGACTTGTCCTCAAGCACCGCCCGGTTGAGCTCGTCCCACTCGTCGCCCGCCGCCTCGGCCAGCCGCACCATGGTGCGCAGCGCGACGTCGGCATCGGGAGCACGCGACACTGACCAGAGCAGCTCGACGTGCGCTTCGGTGTTCCAGCCGAGCCGATCCAGGTCAGCGGGGGCCGACGGTTCGACCAGACCTAGCCGGCCAGCACTGGGCAGCTTCGGTCGCTGCGTCGCAGGTTTGGCCACACCAAACGGTATCGCAGCCCGTTACAGCGACAGGTAGGTCTTCAGCTCGAACGGCGTGACGTGGCTGCGGTAGTTCTCCCACTCGGCACGCTTGTTACGCAGGAAGAAGTCGAACACGTGCTCCCCCAACGCTTCTGCGACGAGCTCGGAGTTCTCCATCTCCGACAGCGCGACACCGAGGCTGCCCGGCAACTCCTTGTAGCCCATGGCGCGGCGCTCCTCGCGGGTGAGGCTCCACACGTTGTCCTCGGCCTGCGGGCCCAGCACGTAGCCCTTCTCCACGCCGCGCAGACCCGCGGCGAGCAGCACGGCAAACGTCAGGTACGGGTTGCACGCCGAGTCGGGGCTGCGCACCTCGATGCGCCGCGACGAGGCCTTGCGCGGCGTGTACATCGGAACCCGGACCAACGCCGAGCGGTTGGCGAAGCCCCAGGACGCCGCCGTCGGCGCCTCACCGCCGTGCACGAGCCGCTTGTAGGAGTTCACCCATTGGTTCGTCACTGCGCTGATCTCGGTGGCGTGCTCCAAAATGCCTGCGATGAACGACTTTGCGGTGTCCGACAGCTGTAGCGGGTCGTCCGCGCTGTAGAAGGCGTTGTTCTCGCCCTCGAACAGGCTCATGTGGGTGTGCATCGCCGAGCCGGGGTATTCGGCGTACGGCTTGGGCATGAACGACGCCCTGACGCCGTCGCCGAGCGCGACCTCTTTGACGACGTAGCGGAACGTCATCACGTTGTCGGCCATGGACAGCGCGTCGGCGTAGCGCAGGTCGATCTCCTGCTGGCCCGGGGCGCCCTCGTGGTGGCTGAACTCCACCGAGATGCCCATCTGCTCGAGCGCGTCGATCGCGTGCCTGCGGAAGTTGGGCGCCGAGTCGTGCACGGCCTGGTCGAAATAGCCGCCGTTGTCGGCGGGTACCGGCGGCGTGCCGTCGTCGGGGCCCGGCTGCAGCAGGAAGAACTCGATCTCGGGGTGCACGTAACAGGAGAATCCCAGGTCACTGGCCTTGGCCAGTTGGCGACGCAGCACATGGCGCGAGTCCGCCCATGACGGGGATCCGTCGGGCATGGTGATGTCGCAGAACATTCGCGCGGAGTGGTGCTCGCCCGCGCTGGTGGTCCACGGCAGCACCTGAAAGGTGGACGGGTCGGGCCGCGCGACGGTGTCGGATTCCGATACGCGGGCAAAGCCTTCGATCGACGAGCCGTCGAATCCGATGCCCTCTTCGAACGCCCCCTCCAGCTCGGCGGGGGCGATCGCGACCGACTTCAGGTATCCGAGCACATCGGTGAACCACAGCCGGACGAACCGGATGTCGCGTTCCTCCAGCGTGCGCAGGACAAATTCCTTTTGCCGATCCATGACCGAAGCGTAGGTACCGGCTGTTAAATCTGTGTTACGCCGCCTGTGCTACCTAGCACCGCAGGCCCGCCGGCGGCTGCTCACCATTGACGAGAAACGCCACAACGGCGGTATCGACGCAGGCGTCTCCGTTGAAGACGACGGTGTGCTGGGTGCCGTCGAAGGTGATCAGGCCGGCGCCCATCTGCTTGGCCAGGTCGACCCCGGACGAATACGGCGTGGCGGGGTCGTGCGTGGTGGAGACGACCACGACCTTGCCGGGGCCTGGCGACACCGCGGGGTGCGGCGTAGCAGCGGCCGGGACGGGCCACATCGCGCAGATGTCTCGCGGCGCCGACCCCGTGAAGGAGCCGTAACTCAGAAACGGCGCGGCTTGCCGGGCGCGTTGGTCGGCGGCGGCCCAGGTAGCGGGGTCCGTCGGGAACTGCGAATTCACACAGCGGATGCCGTAGAACGCGTCCTGCGAGTTCTGATAATGGCCGTTAGCGTCGCGCTTCACGTAATCGTCGGCGAGCAGCAGCAGGTCGCCGGGATCGGTTCCGCGGGCAAGCCCCAGCAGCCCGCTGGTGAGGAACTTCCAGTACTGCCGGGAGTACAGCGCGTCCACTGTGCCGGTGATGGCGTCCTGATAGCTGAGGCCGCGCGGATCCGACGTTCTGGCGGGTTGCTTGGCCAACGGGTCGACCAGCTGGTGGTAGCGGTTGACGAACTGCGACGGGTCATTGCCCAGCGGGCAACCCGCCAGCTGAGCGCAGTCGGCGGCGTAGTCGGAGAAGGCGGTTTGAAACGCCGCCATCTGGCGCAGGTTCTCCTCGATGGGATCCAGGCTGGGATCGACGGCCCCGTCGAGCACCATGGCCCGCACCCGGTCGGGGTACGCCTCGGCGTAGGCCGCACCGATTTCGGTGCCGTACGAGAACCCCAGATAGCTGATCTGGTTCTCGCCCAGAGCTGCGCGCACCACGTCCATGTCGTGTGCCGTCGTCGCGGTCGCGAGGCTTGCCAGAAACTCCTTGCCCACCCGATCCGCGCAGCTCTGCGCGAACTGCCGATACAGCGTTTCGATGTGGGCGACCCCCGCCGGGCTGTAGTCGGCGTTCGGTTCCCTTCTGTAGGCGTCGAATTCGGCATCGGTGCGGCATCGCAACTCTGGCGTCGAGTGCCCGACGCCGCGGGGGTCGAATCCGACCAGGTCGAACCGGCGGCCGATGTCGGTGTCGGCCAGCGCCGCGCCCATACCCGCGACGGTGTCGACCGCCGAGGCGCCCGGACCGCCGGGGTTGACCATCAGCACACCGATCCGGTCACCGCTTGCGGGTATCCGGATGACCGCCAATTGTGCTTGCGCGCCTTGCGGATCGGCGTAGTCGACCGGCACGGACACGTAACCGCACTGCGCAGTCGGGATCGGCTTGGTGTCGTTGACGAACTGGTCACAGCCCGTCCAGACCGGCGCCTGGCCGTATGCCTGCGTGGACTGACCCTCAGGCGTGGCTGACGCGGGTGGGCCCATGACTACCGCCGCCAGCAGGCATGCCAGCAGCGTCACGCCACACCTACCCGCCCGCATGGCGATCATCGTCGCATGCCGGTCATGGCAACCGTGAAGCCGCTACCGGACGGTGACCCTTCAGAGACCTGGACGTGCCCAGGAGTCGAGTTCCGTTGGTCAGCAACGACTGTTGGGTGGGGGCACCCTGACATCGATCAGGTAGGTGGCGACGATGTCGTCGATGCACTGGTTGCCCTGGAACGCGACCGTGTGCTGGGTGCCTTCGAAGGTCACCAGCGTGCTGCCGAGTTGCTTGGCCAGGTCCACGCCGGCCTGGTACGGCGTGGCCGGATCATTGGTCGTCGAGATAACCAGCGTGGGCGGCAACTTGCCCTTCACGGAGATCTCGTGCGGTTGGGTGGTCGGCGGAACGGGCCACAGCGCACAGGTGTCCATCGGCGCGTAGCCGGTGAACTCCCCGTAGTTCATGAAAGGCGCCAACTCCCGTGCGCGACGGTCTTTCTCGACGAGCTTTGCCTGGTCGGTGACCGCGGGCTGGTCGAGGCAATTGACCGCGACCCGTACGTCGGTCGCGTTGTCGTAATGCCCCTCGGGGCTGCGGTGCATGTAGATATCGGACAACCGCAGCAGCATGTCCCCGCGCCCTTGGCGCAGCTCGTTCAGCCCGTCGGTGAGCCGCGGCCAGATGCTCGGCGAATACAGCGGCAGCAGGGTGCCGACGATCGCGTCGCTGTAGGCCAGCCCGCGCGGATCCTTGGTCTTGGCGGGCCTGTCGACCAGAGGCTCCACCAGGCCCTTGTAGACGTCGGTGGCCTTGGCCGGATCGGTACCCAGCGGGCAGTCCGGATCCTTGGCGCAGTCGGCGGCGTAGTCGTCGAACGCTTTCTGGAAGGCTGCCGTCTGCCGGAGGTCCTCTTCGATCGGGTCGGCGTTAGGGTCGATCGCGCCGTCGAGCACCATCGCCCGCACGTTTTGCGGGAACTCTTCGGCGTAGCCGCCGCCGATCCGCGTGCCGTAGGAGTAGCCGAGATAGGTCAGCTTGTCATCGCCGACCGCGACCCGGATCGCGTCGAGGTCCTTGACGACGTTGGCGGTGCCGACGTTGGCGAGAAACTTCTTGCCCGTCTTGTCGAGGCAGCGCTGGACGAAGGCCTTCGTCTCGTTGTTGATGTGCTCGATGCCTTCCGGCGAATAGTCGACCTGCGGGTCGGCCCGCAACCGGTCGTTGTCAGCATCGGAGTTGCACCACACCGCGGGCGTCGAACCGGCGACGCCGCGTGGGTCGAACCCGACGAGGTCGAAGCGCTCGCGCACCGATTGCGGCAGGGTGCCGACCAGGTTGACGGCCGACTCGACGCCGGATTCGCCGGGCCCACCGGGGTTGATCACCAGCGAGCCGATCTTGTCGCCGGTGGCCTTGAAGCGGATCAACGCCAGCTGCGCGACGTCGCCGTCGGGATCGTCGTAGTCGACGGGAACCGAGAGCTTGCCGCATTCGGCGTCGGCCGGGATCGGCACCAGCGGGTCGGCTGATTCGCAAGGGGCCCATTGAATCGGCGACCCGGGTGGCGGCACCGCCATGACGGCGCGGCCGTCGACCACCCTGGCGCATCCCGCCACGAGCGTCACGCCCACAGCGGCGGCAAGGATCCCCTTTTGAAGGTTCATGGCGCTACATGCTGCCATGACGAGGCATCGGTCCTGGCAGACGCCGCTCCGGCCGGTCTAACCGGCGGCTGCCAGCAGCTCGTCGAGTGCGATCTCGAAGTCGTCGGCGAGGTCCCACAGATCGGGCAGCAGCTCGGGGCACGACACGATGCCGATGTCGAGCTTCCCGCTCAGCGACATCACGGTGATGTTGAGTCCCGAGCCGTGGAATATCGGCCCCAGCGGATACATCGCCTTGACCTCCGCGCCCAGGAAATACAGCGGAATTTGCGGACCCGGCACGTTGGAGATCACCAGGTTATGGACCGGCCGCGCCTCACCCAGCTTCGTCCTGGCGTACAGCCGCATCGCGATACCGAACACCGCCGGTGCGGCGAACTGCGACCAGTCCTGAAGCAATGTGGCCCCAATCGCCGAACTATGTTGCTTGGCAACGGAATTCGCATTTGCGATGGACATCAGCCGCTCAGCCGGCGAATCGATATGCGTTTCGAGGCTGGAGAACATTCCCGACACTTGATTGCGGCCCGGCCGATCCGACTTGTCATGCACCGACACCGGAACCATCGCCACCAACGGGGAACCCGGCAGTTCGCCCCGGCCGTCGAGAAACTTGCGCAGGGTTGTCGACACCAGCGCCATCACCACGTCGTTGACCTTGACCCCGAAATGGTTCTTCACTTTCTTGACGTCCTCGAGGTCCAGCTGGGCGAACGCGACGTTGCGGTGGCCCGTCACGTTGGCGTTGAACGCCGTCTTCGGAGCGGTGAAAGGCGGCTTCATCGTGAGCCCACCTCGGGCCCGTTTCACGGTGTCCACCACCGTGTTCAGGGTCGAGGGCACCACGTTGACGAGCTTGAGCGGACGGGTGGCGAACCGGACCGCGCCGCTGACCGCGATCTCCAACTCGCTGGCCCCGCCGACCCCCTCGACGGGCTCAGGGGCGGGCGCGCCGGGTTCTGTGCTGCACAGCTGCGACATCAGGTTGGCACCCGATACACCGTCCACACCGGCATGGTGCACCTTGGTCATCACAGCCAGCCGGCCGCCGGCATGAGCATCGGTGCCCGCGATGTTTTCGATCACCCAGGTCTCCCACAGCGGGCGGCTGCGATCCAATGGCAACGACGCGATGTGGCCGCAGATCTCCGCCAGCTCCTGACGGCCCCCTGGCGCGGGCAGGCCGATGCGGTGCAGATGCCGGTCGACGTCGAAGTCGTCGTCCTCGACCCACACCGGGTGGTCGGGGTTGAAGCGGCTGTCGGCGAGCTTTTCGCGGAACTGCGGCATGGCCTTGATGCGCAGGCGCAGCTCGTCGCGCAGCCGGTCGAACGTGTAACCGCCCGGCATCGTGGATGTGTCCAACTCCAGGATGGAGCACACATGCAACGGCTGCGCCGCGGTTTCGAGGTACAGGAAGCTGGCGTCGAGTCCGCTGAGCCGTTGCATGTGCTGATCGTAATGTGAGGAAATCCACTTAACGCGAAGTTCATCTTGTTACCTGCCGGTGGCACACTGGGGAGGTCAAACGAACCCGGGGACCCGCAACGGGCCACGAGGATCGACCGAACAGACACGAAGGACAACGATGTCTGAGCAGACTGTTTACGGTGCTGCCGAGAACAAGCCGCGGATCAAAGTCCGCACCCATCATCTTCACAAGTGGAAGGCAGAAGGCCACAAATGGGCCATGCTGACCGCCTACGACTACTCCACCGCCCGCATCTTCGATGACGCCGGTATCCCGGTGCTTCTGGTCGGCGATTCCGCTGCCAACGTGGTGTACGGCTACGACACCACGGTGCCGGTCACGATCGACGAGTTGATTCCGCTCGTCCGCGGCGTCGTGCGCGGTGCACCCCACGCCCTGGTCGTCGCCGATCTGCCGTTCGGCTCCTACGAGGCCGGCCCGCAGCAGGCGTTGGAGACCGCTACCCGATTCCTCAAGGAAACCGGCGCGCACGCGGTCAAACTGGAAGGCGGCGAGCGGGTGGCCGGTCAGATCGCCGCGCTGACGCAGGCCGGCATCCCGGTCATCGCCCACATCGGGTTCACGCCGCAGAGCGTCAACGGCCTCGGCGGCTTCCGGGTGCAGGGGCGCGGGGACGCCGCCGAGCAGACCATCCACGATGCGATCGCCGTCCAGGAAGCCGGGGCCGTCGCCGTCGTGTTGGAGATGGTGCCCGCCGAACTGGCCACCCAGATCACCGGCAAGCTGACCATCCCGACGGTCGGCATCGGCGCGGGACCGAACTGCGACGCGCAGGTGCTGGTGTGGCAGGACATGTCAGGCATGACAAGCGGCAAGACCGCCAAATTCGTCAAGCGATTCGGTGATGTGGGCGCTGAACTACGCCGTGCGGCAACGCAATACGCAGAAGAAGTCGCCAGCGGTGTGTTCCCCGCGGAGGAGCACAGCTACTGAGAGGCGCCACCGCAGCCGCAACGTCGTTTCAGGCGAAGTCCGGTTTGCGCTTGGCCATGAACGCGTCGACGCCCTCACGCCCGTCGGCGGATTCGGCGCTCCTGGCAATCACGCGCCCCTCCAGTTCCATCTGTTCTTCCAGGCCGTTAGAGGAGGTCGCCAACAGCAGCTCCTTGACCGCACCATTGGAACCGCCTGCGGTGGAAGCCATTTGGGCGGCGAGCTGGTCGGCTCGGACGGCCAGCTGATCGTCGGGCACCACCTCGGTGACCAGTCCCCACTGTGAGGCCTCGTCCGCCGACAGCGTCCGGTTGGTCAGCATCAGCTCCTTGGTCTTCGTGATTCCGATCAGCCGTGGCAGGAAGTACGACGAGCTGCCGTCGGGGCTGAGGCCTACCTTGGTGTAGGCCATCGTGAACGACGCCGATTCGGCCGCCAGCACGAGGTCGCCGGTGACCGCCAGCGAAAATCCGGCTCCGGCTGCCGTGCCGTTGACCGCTGTGATCAGCACCGCGTTCATGCGGGCGAACGTCGAGATCGCGCGGTGCAGGCTGTCGGCGACGGCCTTGATGTGGCTGCCCCGGCTGGGCGCCGTCGCAAAGGACTTGAGATCGCCTCCCGCGCTGAAGAATCGGCCCGAGCCCGTCAGCACGACGACCTTCGTCGCGGGGGTGTCACAGCGGGCGGCTGCGTCGGCCAGCTCGCGAGTCATGATGTCGTTCATGCCGTTTGCGGCATCGGGCCGATTGAGCGTGAGCCGCGCGATCGGGCCGGACTGCTCGAGCGTAATCGTCTGGTATTCGGTCACACGTGGACTGTATCTGCGCCTGCGCG
>NZ_LZMC01000085.1 GCF_001668615.1 Mycobacterium sp. 1274761.0 | reverse complement strand
CGGCCGCTTTGCGTAGTGCGCCGACGGTGGCCTGGTCTTTGGTGATGTGGGTGAAGGGGTCCCAGTGATACCAGCGCATGGCGTTTTCGTAGGTCATCTTGTTGACCTCGTCGTCGGCAACGTTGTGCTCGGTGAGCACCTCATGGAGCTGCTCGGGTGCGCCCGGCCACATCGAATCGCTGTGCGGGTAGTCGGCCTCCCAGCAGATGTTGTCGATGCCGACGTCGTTGCGCAGCTGCACGCCAACGTGATCGGAGATGAAACACGTCAAGAAGTGCTCGCGGAACACCTCGCTGGGCAGCTTGCCCCTGAAGTCCTGGCCCGTCCACGTCGAATGCATCTCATAGGTGCGATCAGCGCGCTCCAGGAAATACGGAATCCATCCCGTCCCGCCCTCACTCAACGCGATCTTCAGATCCGGATACTCCTTGATCGGCTTGGACCACAACAGATCCGCCGCAGCCTGCACGATGTTCATCGGTTGCAGGGTGATCATCACATCCATCGGCGCATCCGCAGCCGTGATCGCCAACCGCCCCGACGAGCCGATATGCACATTGAGCACGGTGTCGGTATCCACCAGCGCGTCCCACATCGGCTTCCAGTAGTCGAAATCATGGAAACTGGGATAGCCCATCGCCGCCGGGTTCTCGGTGAAAGTCAGCGAATGCACCCCACGCTTGGCGTTGCGGCGGATCTCCTTGGCGCACTCCTCGGCGTCCCAAATCACCGGCAACGTCATCGGGATGAACCGCGCCGGGTACTCCCCGCACCACTCCTCGACGTGCCAGTCGTTGTAGGCCTGCACCAAAGCAAGCGAGAACTCGGGATCCTCGGTGGCGAACAATCGACCCGCAAACCCCGGAAACGACGGGAAACACATCGAACCCAAAATGCCGCCGGCATTCATGTCCTTGACGCGCTCGTCGACGTTGTAACAACCCGGCCGGATCTCATCGAGCCCCTGGGGCTCCAAACCGTATTCCTCCTTGGGCCGGCCCGCCAC
>NZ_LZMC01000084.1 GCF_001668615.1 Mycobacterium sp. 1274761.0 | reverse complement strand
CCGTCACCTACATCGACGCCTCGGGCCGCAGCCGCACCCAGCGCAACGTGTACATCCCGTGGTCGCTGACCGTGACGCCGATCTCGCAGTCCGAGGTCGGCTCAGTGCAAGCGTCCAGCCTGTTTCTCGTCAGCAGGCTCAACTGCTCGATCACCACGAGCGACGGCACCGTATTGTCCTCGAATACCGGCAACTCCGCACAGACAAGCTGCTGATGACATATAACACCGGCATCCGGCCCCACTCCGGCTCGCGGTTCGACCCGAACTCCGACGACGCCGAGAACGTCGACCGGATCCTGCTCGGAGCATGTGCGGTGATCTGGCTGGCCGCCTTGGGCGCAGGGGTCGCCGCCACGGTTGCGCTCGTCGACCTGGGCAACGGCCACGAAGAATCCTCCAGCGATTCGGGCACACCGTGGCTGCTGTACGGCGTGATCGCCGTGTCCGCACTGGTCATCGTCGCCGCGATTCCGCTGCTGGTGCGCGCCCGACGGGCGGCGCTGGACGACCCGCGCTCCGGCGGGGCCGCCGGCGCCCGTCCTGCGGCCGGAAGGACTCAGGCGGTTACCAGAGCGGCCGACCCGCGCACCCAGACCATCCGCACGGCTCGGCCGGCCGCGACGGCCACGCAGCGCAGCGCGTATGCGTCCCTGAGCACGTACGACGCCGCCTTGCCGCCCGCCGTGGACAGGGTGTGGTTGCGCTGCGCCGTGCTCATCGCGTCCGCGATGGGCGTTGGGCTACTGGCGATCGGTATCGCCACCTATCTGATGGCGGCCGGCCACGATACGTTTTCCTGGGCCGTTTATGTCGTCGCCGGCCTCGTCACGCTCGCGCTTCCGGCCGTTCCGTGGTTCTTTCTGCGCCAACTACGCGACCTCATGGATAAGCCCTGATAAGCCCTGACGGATCAGGGCTTGTCGAGTCGGCGTCAGTGTCCGTTCGTCGAGCCGTGCCCGTCGGACGAGCCGTGCCCGTTCGGCTCGCCGTTGGTCGAACCGTTGCGCTCCTGACGCTCACGTAATGCGGTGAGCGCCTTGCGCTCTCCGGCATGCTGCGCCTCAACGAGAGCGTCATGCTGCTCGACGGGATCGGCCCGCAGGAAGCTGCCGGTCCCCGGCGAGCCGCTGTAGCCGAGCTTGTTCATCCGCTTCGGCACGGGCGCGCCCTGGTACTCCAGCGGGATCGGATGACCATGCTCGTCGACCGGTCCGAGCGGCTGGTGCAGCTCGATGTAGGCACCGTGCGGTAGCCGCTTGATGATGCCCGTCTCGATGCCGTGCTCCAGCACCGCGCGGTCGCTGCGCTGCAGCCCGATGCACCACCGGTAGGCGATGTAGTACACGATCGCGGGCAGCACCACCATGCCGATGCGGCCGATCCACGTCGTCGCGTTCAGCGAGATGTGGAACTTCAGCGCGATGATGTCGTTCATCGCGCACAGCGTCAGCACCATGTACAAGGCGATCGCCATGGCCCCGATTGCCGTTCGCACCGGAGCGTCACGGGGTCGCTGCAACAGGTTGTGGTGCGCCTTGTCGCCGGTGAACCTGGCCTCCAGGAACGGCCAGGCCGGCAGCAGGATGAACACCACACCCATGCCCAGCGCTACCCAGACGGGCGACGGAATCGTGTAGTTGCCGATGTAGATCTCCCACGGCGGGAAGATGCGCGCCAGGCCCTCGGTCCACATCATGTAGAAGTCGGGCTGGCTACCCGCCGACACCTGAGACGGCTTGTAGGGACCCAATTGCCAGATCGGGTTGATCTGCAGCAGGCCGCCCATGAGGCCGAGAATGCCGGTGACCATCGCGAAGAACGCGCCCGACTTCACCGCGAACACCGGCATGACGCGGACACCGACGACATTGGTCTCGGTGCGGCCCGGGCCGGGGAACTGCGTGTGCTTCTGGAACCACACCAACGCGAGGTGGGCGCCAATCAGCGCGAGGATGATGCCGGGGATCAACAGGATGTGCAGCGCGTACATGCGCGGAATGATGACGCCGGTCGAACACTCGTATCCGACACCGCCGCAAGGGAAGTCGCCACCGAATAGCGCCCAGTGCAGCCACGTGCCGATCACCGGCATGCCCAGCGTGATCGAGGAGAGCGCGGCGCGCAGACCGATGCCCGACAGCAGGTCGTCGGGCAGCGAGTAACCGAAGTACCCCTCGAACATCGCCAGGATCAGCAGGAGGGAACCGATGATCCAGTTCGTCTCACGCGGACGTCGGAACGCGCCGGTGAAGAAGATGCGGGCGAGGTGGACCATGATCGACGCCGCGAATAGCAGTGCGGCCCAGTGGTGAATCTGGCGCACGAACAGGCCGCCGCGCACCTCGAAGCTGATGTCGAGCGTGGAGGCGTAGGCCCGTGACATCTCGACACCGCGCAACGGCTGGTACACGCCGTCGTATGTGACCTCGACCATCGACGGGTCGAAGAACAGCGTCAGATACACGCCGGTGATCAGCAGCACGATGAAGCTGTACAACGCGATCTCACCCAGCAGGAACGACCAGTGCGTGGGGAACACCTTGTTGAGCTGTCGGCGCACCGCCGCCGAGGGGTGATACCGCGAGTCGATCGCGTCGCCCTGTGAGGCCGCAATCTCTGCGAGGCTGGGCGGTTTCGGCAGTTTCGGACTCATGATGTCTTCCGTTCCCAGAATGCCGGACCGACGGGCTCGATGAAGTCACCGTTGGCGACCAGGTACCCGTCCTTGTCGATGGTTATGGGCAGCTGCGCAAGGGCGCGCGCAGCCGGGCCGAATATGGGTTTCGCGAAGTGCAACGCGTCGAACTGCGACTGATGGCACGGGCACAGAATGCGGTAGGACTGCTGCTCGTAAAGCGAAGCCGGGCAACCCAAGTGCGAACACACCTTGGTGAACGCGAACAGATCACCGAAGTTGAAGCTCTCCTGACCCTGGCGCTTAACGACCCTGTGCATGTCGCCCGGCTTGATACGGATCAGCATCACCGGGTTACGCACACCCATCAGGATCTCGTTGAGCCGGTGGTGCGACTCGGTGGTCGTGCCGTCACCGTCGGACTCCCGCCACGGGAACACGGTCTCCATGCCGCCCGCGTCGAGGTCCTCCGGGCGCATCTTCACGAAAGGCGCTCCGGTACCGGCGTTGCCGGTCGCACGGGCCAAGAAAATCGTTTCCCCCTTGAACCTCGGCGTCCAGCCCGACGTCCACAGCACGGCCTTCTTGCCGTCGGCGGTCGGCACCACCGGCTTCCACGGATTCTTGATCAGGCCGCCGATGAAGGCCACCAGCGTGCCCGCACCGAACGCGCCGAGCCCGATACCCAGAGACAGCCCGATGAGCTTGCGGCGCTTGATCGTCGAGCTCTCCAACCCGTCGGCAAGGTTCGCCGCGACGGTCTTGCGCTGGATCTCGGGTGAGCGGCCGTCGTGGCGTTCCTGGATGGAGATCTCTTCGGGAATGAACTTCTTCTGGTAGAGCACCGCGCCGATGCCGATCGCCAGAATCGACAGCCCGAACGTCAGCCCGTACAGCGGGGTGGCCAGGTCATACCACGAGTGGCCCTCGGTGTCGCCACCCCTGTACTCCCACGGCCAGAACAGGAAGACCAGCAGCAGCGCCAGGCCCGAAAGCCCGCCCAGCAGAAGCCAATTCGCCACCAGACGCTCGGCGCGCTTCTCGGCCTTGGTGCCCTTGACCGGCCAGCGATCCTCCTTGTAGACGATCTCGACGCCGTCGAGTTTGCCGCCGAGCTCCAGCAGCTCCTCGCGCGACATCGACGCCAGTTCGGCGTCGCTGGGTTGCCCGGGAACGCCGGCATGGCCGGGAGCGTCCGTGCCCTTCGGGGTGTTGTCAGCGTCGGTGCTCACGACCGTGCTCCGATCCACAGGGCCGCCGCCACGACGGCCACGATCCCAATGATCCACGCGGCCATGCCTTCCGAGCTCGGTCCGAAACCGCCGAGGCCGTATCCGCCGGGATCCGGCGCTTCGGTCGCCATCCGCACGTAGGCCACGATGTCGCGCTTCTCCTCGGGGGAGAGCTGGCGGTCGGAGAACTTCGGCATGTTTTGCGGGCCGGTCAGCATCGCGGTGTAGATCTGCGCGGGTTCGGCGTCGCTGAGGCTCGGGGCGTACTTACCCGACGACAGCGCACCGCCCTTGCCGGTGAAGTTGTGGCAGGACGCGCAATTGAGCCGGAACAGGTCGGCGCCGCGGGCGACGTCGTCGCCGAGCAGCGACTCCGAGGCCACCTGGCCGTTGTCGGTGCGCGGCACCGTGGGACCGCCGCCATGGGCCTGGACATAGGCGCCCAGCGCGTCGATCTGCGACTCGTCGAACACCGGCGGCTTCGACGCCGCCTGAGCCTCGCCGCGCATGGCGGGCATCCGGCCCGTCGAAACCTGGAAGTACACGGCGGCCTCTCCGACGCCGATGAGGCTGGGCCCGCGGTCGGGCACACCCTGGAGGTTGACGCCGTGGCAGGTCACACACGAGGTGTCGAACAGCTGCTTGCCGGTGCGCAGCAACGCCGAGGCCGACTCGTCGGCGACGGCCACCTGAGGCGTCGGCGTCAAGGTGGCCGCCAGGCCGCCCGCTAACCCAAGTCCGATCAGCAGCAGCACCGCTGCCGAGAGTCGCCGACGTAGCCGACGGCGAGACTTGCTGGTCATCGAACCCCTTCTCATCGCAGGCCCACCGGAGGTAGCGGTGCGCCGATCATCGGACGAAGTAGATGGTGGCGAACAACGCGATCCAGACGATGTCGACGAAGTGCCAGTAGTACGACACGACGATCGCCGCCGTCGCCTGTGCGGGCGTGAACTTGCTCATCGTGGTTCGCGCCAGCAGGAAGACGAAGGCGATCAGGCCGCCGATCACGTGCAGGCCGTGGAATCCGGTGGGCAGGTAGAACACCGACCCGTATGCGCTGCTGGAGATCGTGGTGCCGTGCTCGACGAGGTGGATGTACTCGTAACCCTGGCCGAGCACGAAGAACAGCCCCATCAGGAACGTGATCACGTACCACCGGCGCAGCCCGAACACGTCGCCGCGCTCGGCGGCGAACACGCCCATCTGGCAGGTGAACGACGACGCGATCAGCACCATGGTCACCGGCACGGCCTGATACAGGTTCAGCTCGGTGGGCGGCGGCGGCCATTCCCCGCCGGCCTGAGAGCGCGCGGTGAAATACATCGCGAACAGCCCAGCAAAGAACATCAACTCGCTGGAAAGCCAGACGATGGTGCCGACACTGACCATATTTGGCCGGTTCAGCGAATGTACGCGCGACGTGATCGCGGTTCCCGAGGTCCCTACTGCGCTCGTCACACCGCAAGTATGACGCTTTGTAGTTGTTCAACTCCACCCGGGTCAGGCAATTCGTCATAATCTCAGCCGTGACGTCTTCCGACACCCCGCCGACCTGGCCGTCGCTGCTGGGCAGGCTGACCACCCAACAGTCGTTGAAAACGGGTGAGGCGGCCTGGGCGATGGACCAGATCATGACCGGCGCCGCCACGCCGGCGCAGATCGCGGCCTTCGGCGTGTCGATGAAGATGAAGAAGCCGACCTCGGCCGAGGTGACCGAGCTGGCCAACACGATGCTGTCGTATGCCCGCCGGGTGCCCACCGACGAGATCGGCACCGAGACCGTCGACGTGGTCGGCACCGGTGGGGACGGTGCGAACACCGTCAACCTGTCGACGATGGCGTCGATCGTGGTGGCCGCCGCAGGCGTCCGCGTGGTCAAGCACGGCAACCGCGCCGCGTCGTCGCGCAGCGGCGGCGCCGACACCCTCGAGGCGCTCGGGGTCCGCATCGATCTCGAGCCCGAGCAGGTGGCGCGCAGCGTCGCCGAGGTGGGCATTGGATTCTGCTTCGCCCCGCATTTCCACCCGTCCTACCGGCACGCGGGCGCGGCACGTCGCGAGATCGGCGTCCCGACCGTGTTCAATCTGCTTGGGCCGCTGACGAATCCGGGTTCGCCGCGCGCCGGGCTGATCGGTTGCGCATGGGCCGACCTGGCCGAGGTGATGGCGGGGGTATTCGCGACCCGGCGCTCCAGCGTGCTGGTGGTGCACGGCGACGACGGGCTCGATGAGCTGACCACCACCACGACGAGCACGATCTGGCGCGTGCAGTCGGGCACCGTCGAGAAGCTGACGTTCGATCCGGCCGGGTTTGGCTTTCCGCGAGCCGACATCGCGGCGCTGGTCGGCGGAGACGCGGAGAGGAACGCCGCCGAGGCGCGCGCCGTGCTGGGCGGCGCCAAGGGGCCCGTCCGCGACGCGGTGATCCTCAACGCCGCAGGCGCGATGGTGGCCCACGCAGGATTAACCAGTGGCGCCGAATGGCTCTCGGCGTGGGAGTCGGGGCTGACCCGGGCCGTCGAGGCGATCGACTCCGGTGCGGCCGAACAGCTGCTCGCGCGTTGGGTGCGGTTCGGTCAGCAGGTGTGACGAGTCGAGGGTCTGCTCGGCGGCCAGCCGCGCCGATCGCGCGGTCTCGGCCCACGCCGCCCACCGTCCCGCGGACCCCACCGGCGACGCCCACCCTGGGTCGGCCCGCACGATGCGCACACCCGGTTTGGCCAGCCACCGCATGATCAACGCCACCTCCTCGACGAGCGCCCCGCCCAACGGTGCGGGAGCGGCCAGAATCGACTGTGCCCCAGCGCCTATCGCGTCGATGACGGGCATCGGCGGCACTCCGCGCGCCGCGACACCGGCGGCGGCCAACTGTCCGTTGCGGATCACTGCGAGATGCCAGCCGCCGGCTCCGTCGGGACGCGCCGCGACCAACTCGGTGACCGCGGTCAGCGCCCGCAGCCGCTGACCGCGCCACAGCACCTCGATCGCGGCCGCGGCGTGGTCGCGCAGCCGCGCGGCCGTCTCGTAGCGGTGGTGGCCGGCCAGCTCCTCGATGCGGGCCCGTATCTCGGTGAGAGCCCGGTCGTCGCGCCCCTCGATCAAAGCCGCCGCGCGCCGCGGCGCGTCCGCGTAGTCGGCGGCGTTGACACCGCGGGACGCGGGGCAGGGTGCCAACTCGCGTTCGGGGCAGGCCGGCCCGTGCAGAGCCGATCGCGCAAGCCGGCCGGTGCAGGTGCGCAGGCCGGTGAACCGGGCCAGCAGATCGGCCGTCTCGACCGCGTCACCGCGGACGCGGAACGGCCCGATAGCGTTGTCGCCCTTCGGGTTCCTCACGATGGAGAATCGCGGAAACGCTTCGTCGGTGAGCGTTATCCACCACCAGCGGCGCGGAAACTTCGACCGACGGTTGTACGGCGGCGCGTGAGCGGCCAGCAGCCGCAGCTCGCGCACACCCGCCTCGAGCTCGTGGGCGCACTCGACATGGTCGATCGCCGTCGCCAGCGCGACCATCTCCTTGATGCGTGGCCGCGAGTCCGAGCCGTTGAAGTACTGGCCCGCGCGCCGGCGCAGGTCTACCGCGGTGCCGACATAGAGCACTCCGCTGCTTCGCGGGGACCCCACGTCGCCGGGACCGCGGAACAGATACACCCCGGGCCGGTGCGGAAGGCTCGCGGCGAGCGTGCGCTTGCGACGCTGCTCCGGCGTCACGTCCGGCAGATACGAACGCAGGTCGGTGTAGGTGTGCACGCCTTGGTTGCCGACCCGCTCGATGAGCCCGTGCAGCACGTCGACGGTGGCGCGGGCGTCGTCGAGTGCGCGGTGGGTGGGCGTGGAGGCGGCGCCGAACAGCCGGGCCAGCTCCGACAGCCGCACGCTGGGCGCTTCGTCGCGAGTCAGCACCCGGCGCGCCAACCGGACGGTGCACAGCACGGGTGGGCGCGGCCACGGAAGCTGGCAGCGCTCGGCCGCGGCGCGCAGGAAACCGACGTCGAACCCCGCGTTGTGGGCCACGAGCACTGCCCCGCGGGCGAACTCGAGGAATGCCGGCAGCACCGACTCGATCGTGGGCGCGTTGTACACCATCGCCGATGTGATCCCGGTGAGCGCAACGATCTGCGGCGGAATGCTGCGGCCCGGGTCGACCAGCGTGGCCAGTTCGCCCAGCACGACACCGCCGCGCACCTTGACCGCGCCGATCTCGGTGATGGCGTCGACGTTGTCGCCGTCGCCGGTCGCCCGACCGCCCGTGGTCTCGAGGTCGACGACGACGAAGGTGGTGTCACGCAGGGAGAGGTCACTCAGCGGATCGACGTCGGCGAAGCTGAGCTGACCCATGCGCTGAAGGTAGGCAGTGCCACCGACAGCGTTGAGGTTGCCACGCCGGGTTGTCGGTGGTGCCCGATACGGTGCGACCAACTCCGATCGGAAGGACGATCAGATGGACGAGACCAGCGATACCGGAACGGTCACCATCGATTGCGACGACTGCGCCGTGCGCGGGCCCGGGTGTAAGGACTGCGTCGTGAGTGTGCTCCTCGGTGTCCCGGACACCCTGCTGCAGGACGAGCGGGCGGCGCTCGAGGTGCTCGCCGAAGCCGGCCTGGCACCGCGGCTGCGGTTGGTGCCCATTCACCGGCAGGGCGGTTCGGGAGTTGTCGCGTGACGACACGCCTGGCAACGGAGCGCGCCGAAAAACTCTGAGAGGCTGTTAAATTTGCGTCCTTCGTTTGGACAAGGCCGATGCCGTTTCGTAACCTGTCTGAGACCTAAGACAGTTCGGGGCGACTCGCCAACGGCAGTTTGAGGACGCACAATCTTGACGCTCGACCGTACGCATTGGCTAGCGCGCGCAGTGAAGCGACCCCTCATATGTGCAATAGCGGGGTTGACGCTGTTCGGAGGAGTCGTTGCCGCCAATGTGCAGGCAGACCCGGCCGATGATGCGCTAGCGAAGCTGAACGAACTGTCGCGTCAAGCCGAGCGCACCACTGAGGCAATGCATTCGGCGCAGTTGGACCTCAACAACAAGCTGGCTGCGCAGCGGGACGCCGAGGCCAAGCACGCCGCCGACCAAGCCGCCGTTAACCAAGCCAAGTCGCAGCTGGCAACATTCCAGGCCGCCGTCGACAAGTTTGCTGCCGCTCAATACATGGGCGGCAGGACCAGCGGCATGGACGCCATGCTGACCGCCGACTCACCGCAGCGGCTGATCGACCAGCTGTCGGTTCAGCGCGTGATGGCCGCGGAGATGTCGGCGCAGATGAAGAGCTACCGCGCCGTCAACGCCGAGGCCGCCAAGGCACAGGAAGCGTCCGCCAAGTCAGCGGCGGAGGCCAAGACGGCCGCCGAGCAGGCCGCCGCGGTGCGCGCTGACTTGCAAGCCAAGCAAATTCAGCTGCAGGTGCAGATCGCGGTCGTCAAGTCGCAGTTCGAGACGTTGTCGCCCGCCCAGCGGGAAGCGCTGGCGGCCGTTCCGCCGCCGCCTCCGCTGCCTGAAGCGGCGCCGCCGGCGCCCGAGGATCCCGCGATCGTGGCGGCTCCGCCCCTCGGCATCCCGCCCAGCGACGTCGCACCGCCCGACGCGGCCATCGCGGAGGCGCCCGGCGGCGAGGGCACGATGGCCGTGCAGGCCGCGCTGACCCGGATCGGTTCGCCCTATTCGTGGGGTGGCTCCGGGCCCAACCAGTTCGATTGCTCGGGCCTGGTGATGTGGGCGTTCCAGCAGGCGGGCATTTCGCTGCCGCATTCCAGCCAGGCGCTGGCGCGCGGCGGGCAGCCCGTCGACATGTCGGAGATGCAGCCCGGTGACGTCGTCACCTACTACTCGGACGCCTCGCACGCGGCGATCTACATCGGCGACGGAATGATGGTGCATGCGTCCACCTACGGCACGCCGGTGCAAGTGGCGCCGGTGAACAATGCCCCGATCCATAACGTCCGCCGGTACTAGACGTCCCCTGCTGGGCCTGCTGCTGATCGTCGAACTGATCGTGGCGGCCGCGCTTGTCGGCCGACCTGCCGCGCCGGCCGTCGCCCCCGCTCCTCTGACAGCGACGCCCACCGCGTCGGCCGCGGCGTCGAAGACCGTCACGCTCGCCGACGGCCGAACGGTGGAGTTGATGAGCCTCGGCGGACCGGCGACGCAACCGCTGATGGACCGGGTCGCCGCCGGCATGGACGACGCTGCGCGCGCGGTGACGGCGTTCTGGGGTCCCGACTGGCAGCGCAACGTCGTCGTCGTGGCCAGCGCATCCGACGAACAATTCCGCGCGTTGGCGGGCGGGGGCGCCGACATCGCGGCGGCGACGACGGGGCAGCGCATCGTGTTCGCGCCGGGCGCGGCCGCGATGAGCGATGCGGCGCTGCGAATCGTGTTGCGCCATGAGCTGTTTCACTTTGCGGCGCGGTCGGAGACCGCGGCCGACGCGCCGCGCTGGCTGACCGAGGGCACCGCCGACTTCGTGGCGCGGCCGCAGGCGGAACGGCCGGGGCCTGTGCGCGCGCCCGCGTTGGCGAATTTGCCCAGCGACGCCGACCTCGATACGGCCGGGCCGACGCGCACACTCGCCTACGACCAGGCCTGGTGGTTCACCCGTTTCGTCGCCGACACGCACAGGACGGCCGCCCTGCGGCGCCTCTACACACGGGCCTGCGGCCCCCGACATCCCGATGTCGAAACGGCCGTGTCGGAGACGCTCGGCGCGCCGCTGGGCGACGTGCTGGCCGACTGGCGGCATTGGCTGTCGGGATAGATTGGCCAGGATATGTCGCGAATCCTGTTGGTGACCAACGACTTTCCGCCTCGGCGCGGCGGCATCCAGTCCTACCTTCATGAGCTCGTGGGTCAGCTGGTGCAGTCGGGCGGCTACGCGCTATCGGTGTATGCACCGCGGTGGAAGGGTTGCGAGGAGTTCGACCAAGAGGCCGTGGCAACGGGATATGAGGTGGTGCGTCACCCGACGACGCTGATGCTTCCCGGGCCCTCCGTCGACGGGAGGATGCGGCGCTTGATCGCCGACCGCGGTGTCGAAACCGTCTGGTTCGGCGCGGCGGCACCGCTGGCGCTGCTCGCGCCGCGCGCCCGCAGCGCGGGAGCCCGTCGTGTCATCGCCAGCACGCACGGCCACGAGGTCGGCTGGTCGATGTTGCCGTTGGCGCGCCACGCGTTGCGCCGCATCGGCGACGGTACCGACGCCGTGACCTATGTCAGTCAGTACACCCGGAACCGGTTCGCGTCGGCGTTCGGCCCGCATGCCGCGCTGGAGTATGTGCCGCCCGGAGTGGACACCGACCGCTTCGCCCCGGATCCGGCCGCGCGCGCCGAGATGCGCTCGCGCTACAGGCTTGGTGATCGCCCGGTGATCGTGTGCCTGTCGCGGCTGGTGCCTCGCAAAGGGCAGGACATGCTGATCCGAGCCCTTCCCGTGATCCGTCGCCGCGTCGACGGGGCGGCGCTGGTCATCGTCGGGGGCGGCCCGTATGTGGATACGCTGCGCCGGCTGGCACGGGAGACGGGTGTCAGCGACCACGTGCAGTTCACTGGCGGGGTGCCCGGTGCCGAACTACCCGCCCACCACGCGATGGCCGACGTGTTCGCGATGCCGTGCCGTACCCGCGGCGGCGGCCTGGACGTCGAGGGTCTCGGCATCGTCTTCCTCGAGGCGTCCTCTACCGGTGTGCCCGTCGTCGCGGGGGACTCGGGCGGGGCGCCGGAAACCGTGCAGGACGGGGTCACCGGGCGGGTGGTCGACGGCACCGACGTCGACGAAATCGCCTCTGCGATAACCGATATCCTGGCCGACCCGCAGCGGGCGGCCGAAATGGGCGCCGCCGGGCGCCGCTGGGTCGTCGATAACTGGCAATGGCGACACCAGGGCGAACGGCTGAAGGCCCTGCTGGTCCGTTAGCGGTCAGCTGTAGAGGCCTTCGATGTCCGAGGCGAACTTGTCGGCAACCACCTTGCGCTTGAGCTTCATGGTCGGGGTCAGCTCGCCGGTGTCCTCAGTGAAGTCGACCGGCAGGATGCGGAACTTGCGGATCGCCTCGGCCTTCGAGACGGCCTGGTTGGCCTCCTTGACCGCCAAGTCGATCTCCGCGACGAGGTCGGGGTCGTCGGCCAGGTCCGCGACCGTCGCGTCGGCGTTCTTGCCGTTGCGGTCCTTCCAGCCACCGAACGCCTCGGGGTCGATGGTGATGAGCGCGGCGATGAACGGTTTGGCGTCACCGACACACATCGCCTGGCTGATCAGCGGGTGGGCGCGCAGTCGATCCTCGAGGGTCGCCGGCGCGACGTTCTTGCCGCCAGCAGTGACGATGATCTCCTTCTTGCGGCCGACGATGGTCAGGAACCCGTCGTCGTCGATGGCGCCGAGGTCGCCAGTGTGGAACCAACCGTCGGTGAAGACCGCGTCGGTCTCCTCCGCATTGTGCCAGTAGCCGCCGAACACCACGCCGCCGCGCACCAGCAGCTCGTTGTCCTCGTCGATGCGCATGCTGTTGCCCGGCAACAGCTTTCCGACCGACCCGAACCTGACGTCGTCGACGGGGTTGACCGTGATGGCCGCGCTGGTCTCGGTCAGGCCGTAGCCCTCGTAGATCGTCAGCCCCACACCGCGATAGAAGTGACCGAGCCGCGCGCCCAACGGTGCACCGCCGGAAATCGCGGCGTGGCAGTTCCCGCCGAGCGCCGCGCGCAGCTTGCCGTAGACCAGCCGGTCGAACAGGGCATGCTTGGCGCGCAGCAGCAGCCCCGGGCCCCGGCCTTTCCGCTCGTCACGTCCGCGCCCGGAATCCAGGGCCTCGCTGTAGGCGATCGCGGTATTCACCGCAGCCTCAAAGATCCGGCCCTTGCCGTCGTTGCGGGCGTTTTGCTCCGCGGTGTTGTAGACCTTTTCGAACACCCGCGGCACCGACACCACCAGCGTTGGCTTGAACACGCCGAACATCGGGACCAGGTTCTTGATGTCGCTGGTGAAGCCGAGCGTCACCTTGTTGCAGAACGCCGCCATCGTGATCGCGCGGGCCAACACGTGCGCCAACGGGAGGAACACCAGCATGCGTTCGCCCTTGTCGAGAAGCGACGGGAAGCTGGCCTTGGCACCGCGGATTTCGTAGACCAGGTTGGAGTGGGTCAGCTGGCAGCCCTTGGGTGTCCCGGTCGTGCCCGAGGTATAGATCAGCGTGGCCGGATCGGCCGACCGGATGCCGGCCAGCCGCTTGTCCAGCTCAGACGGGTCGACCGACGCGCCTGCCTGCGCCAGCGCATCCAGAGCCGAGGTGTCCGACCCGTCGATCCGGAAGACCTTGCGCAGATCGGGCAGCTCCGCCTTCTGGGCTTCGATCTTCTCGGCGTGGGCGTCGGTCTCGGCGAACGCCATCACCGCACCGGCGTTGTCGAGGATGTACTTCACCTGCTCTGCCGAGCTGGTTTCGTAGATCGGGACAGTGAGCGCGCCGACCGACAGAACCGCGAAGTCGAGGATCGGCCATTCGTAGCGGGTCGCCGACAGCAGCGCCACCCGGTCGCCCGGCTGGACGCCCTCGGCGATCAAGCCCAATGCCGCCGAACGAATTTGACCCACCGCCTCGGCCGCCGTCACATCCGTCCACGCGCCGTCGACCAGGCGCTGAAAGATCGCCAGGCCGGGGTCGTCGCGTTCGAGTGAGTACACCGAGGCGACGACGCTGTCGTGCTCGCCGACCTCGAACGATGCGGGAACGCTGAACTCGCGCACGGTCTTCGCCTCCGATGCTGGTAACAGCTCTGCTGGAGCCAGCCTAGTCGCCCATCGCCGTCACGATCCCAGCCCGGGTATGTGAAGCTAGGGGCGATGAACAGCATCCAGATCGCCGACCAGACGTTCGTGGCGGCCGACCCCGCTGAGGTCGGCAAGGCCGTCGCCGACCCGGCCAGCTGGCGTCGCTGGTGGCCGGACCTGCATCTGTCGGTCATCGAGGACCGCGGCCCGCTGGGCCACCGGTGGACGGTGCACGGCGCGCTGACCGGCACCATGGAGGTCTGGCTGGAGCCGTCGCTCGACGGCGTCATCCTCAACTACTTTCTTCATGCCGAGCCCGCTGGGGCGGCCGCCTGGCAGCTGGCCAAGATGAACCTTGCCAAGGTGAATCACCAGCGCCGGGTGGCGGGGAAGAAAATGTCCTTCGAGCTCAAGCAGAAACTGGAGGCATCGCGACCGGTGGGGATGCCCCCGCGCGTCTGAAGGTGGGTTAGAGCCGGCGGCGACGGGTAGATTTTCATGTCATCGATCGGACGCGCGCAAGAGGAACGACAGGAAGCGGCCCAGTGGCGGACAAGACGGCACAAACCATCTACATCGACGCGGACCCTGCCACGGTGATGGACGTGATCGCCGACATCGGGTCCTATCCCGACTGGGTCGCCGAGTACAAGGAAACCGAGGTCCTCGAGGCCGACGAGGACGGCTATCCGAAGACGGCGCGGCTGGTGCTGGACGCTGCGGTGCTCAAGGACACGATGGTGCTGGCCTACGACTGGCCCGCCGACCGTGGTTCGGTCACCTGGAAGCTGGTGTCGAGTTCACTACTGAGGTCGCTCGACGGCGCATACCGACTGTCGCCCAAGGGATCTGGCACCGATGTCACCTATGAACTATCGGTCGATCTGGTCATCCCGATGATAGGCCTGCTCAAGCGCAAGGCCGAGCGCAGGCTCACCGACACCGCGCTGAAGGATCTCAAGAAACGAGTCGAGGCTGAGTGAGCGCAGGCCGTGACTCCGAAGCGGCTGCCCAGGCCCGGATCAGTCTCTTCGTCGGCAAGGGCGGCGTAGGCAAGTCGACGCTGGCGGCTGCCGGCGCGGTGCGCGATGCGCAAAGCGGCCTGCGGGTTCTGCTGGTATCCACCGACCAGGCGCATTCACTCGGTGACGTGCTGGACACGTCGGTCAACCCGACCGGGCTGCGCGAGCCGACGAGGGTGCTCGCCGATGCCGCCGGCGGCTTTCTGGACGCACTGGCCCTCGACACACTGGCTCTTCTGGAGGCGCGCTGGCGACAGGTCGCCGGCGTGTTGACGGCCCAGTTCGACGAATCTGAGCTGGGAAGCATTGCCCCAGAAGAACTTTCGGCACTTCCCGGTATTCAAGAGGTGCTCGGGCTGCACGAGGTCGGCGAGTTGGCGAATTCAGGCGAGTGGGACCACGTCGTGGTCGACTGCGCCTCGACCGCCGACGCCATGCGGATGCTGACTTTGCCCGCTGCCTTCGGCCTGTACATGGAGCGGGCGTGGCCGCGCCATCGCAGGCTGACCTCGTCGTCCGATGACGCCCGCATGGCGGCGATCGTCGAACTGATGGAGCGCGTCGACGCCGGTACCGGAGCACTGACCACCCTGCTCACCGACGGGGACAGGGTGAGCGCGCACCTCGTGCTGACCGCCGAACGGGTGGTGGCCGCCGAGGCCGCGCGCACGCTGGGCTCGCTGGCGTTGATGGGCGTGCGAGTGCACGAGCTGATCGTGAATCAGATTTTGGTGCAGGACGATTCATACGAATACCGCAACCTGCCCGAGCATCCGGCGTTCGACTGGTACTCCGAACGCATCTCGGAGCAACAGGTCGTGCTCGACGAGCTGGACGCCTCCATCGGCGACGTGCAGCTGGTGCTGGTGCCTCATCTAGCCGGCGAGCCGATCGGCCCCAAGGCGCTCGGCGAGCTCCTCGAATGTGCGCGACGGCGCGACGGCTCGCCGCCGCCGGGACCGCTGCGCCCGATCGTGGACCGCGAATCGGGCTCTGGGGTGGGATCGGTCTACCGGATGCGGCTAGAGTTGCCTCAAATCGACCCGACCTCGCTGACCCTCGGCCGCGTCGACGATGACCTGATCATCGGCGCCGGTGGGATGAGGCGCCGAGTCCGGCTGGCATCCGTGCTGCGGCGATGCATCGTGATGGATGCCCAGCTGAAGGGCAAAGAGCTGACCGTGCGATTTCGACCGAACCCGGAGGTGTGGCCGTCATGAGCAGCTCGCACTCCGATCTCGGGCCGGAATTGCGGGCGCTGGCGCAGTCGATCCTGGATCGGATCGATCCGGCCGTGCGCGCGGCGGCCGCCGCCGCGGTCGGTTCCGACGGGCCGGGGAAATGCCAGCAGGTGTGGTGCCCGGTGTGCGCTCTTGCAGCTCTGGTCAGCGGCGAACAGCATCCCTTGTTGACTGTCATCGCCGAACACAGCGTGGCGCTGCTGACCGTCGTGCGCGCGGTGGTGGAGAGCGCGGATTCGTCGGCACGCCCTGCCCAGCCGCCGCCGGATGGGCCCGGGCCCCCGCCCGATGCACCGCCGCCGCCAGGGTCCAGCCGGTATCAGCACATTCCGGTGACCGTCGAAGAGTGACGGTACAGTTGTCCCCAAGCGCTGTCCGGTGCGCCCAATCTGGGAGGGACCATGTGGTATTGGCTGTTCAAGTACATCTTCATGGGCCCCTTGTTGACGCTGCTCGGTCGGCCCAAAGTCGAAGGGCTGGAATACGTTCCAGACGACGGCGCGGTCATCCTGGCGAGTAATCACCTGGCCGTCGCGGACAGCTTCTACCTACCGTTGGTCGTCAAGCGCCGGATCACCTTCCTGGCCAAGGCCGAGTACTTCACCGGCACCGGCATCAAGGGCTGGTTCACTCGCTGGTTCTATACCGTCGCCGGCCAGGTGCCGATCGACCGCACCGACGCCGACTCCGCTCAGGCCGCCCTGGACACCGCTGCACGGATCCTGAACGAGGGCAAGCTGCTCGGGATGTACCCCGAGGGCACCCGCTCACCCGATGGCCGGTTGTACAAGGGCAAGACGGGGATGGCCCGGGTCACATTGAAAACCGGCGTGCCGGTGATCCCGGTCGCGATGATCGGCACCGACGTCGTCAATCCGCCGGGCAGCAAGATGTGGCGGTTCGGCCGCGTGACGGTGCGGTTCGGCAAGCCGATGGACTTCAGCAGGTTCGAGGGCCTAGAGGGCAACCGGTTCATCGAACGTGCGGTCGTGGACGAGGTGATGTACGAGCTGATGCGCCTGTCTGGTCAGGAATACGTCGACCTGTACGCCGCCGACGTCAAGGAGGGTAAACAACCCGCCAAGGAGCTCGCCGCCTAGTTCTACCCGTTCGAGCTCGTAGCCGGCACCGGGGCCGCGTCGTCCGTCACCGCGGCGGGTTCGTCCTCGGTCTGCCGGGTGGTCATCGTGCCCGCGACCACGATGACGGCCAGCGCCCACCAGACGTAGGAGCCACCGACGACCTGGCGCCACAGCGACGCCGTCGTCTCGTGATGTTCCGGCATCAGCGTGATCGGCGTCCACACCATCAGCGCCACCCCGGCCGCGGTCACCGCACCGAGCAGCGCATGCCGCTGTCGGTAGGCCACCAGCGCACACACCATCACCGTCGGTAGCGCCCAGACCCAGTGGTGCGACCACGACACCGGCGACACCACCAGGCCGAACATCGCCACACAGGTCAGCGCGAGCACCGACCTTTCTCCGGAGTGCGATGTCGCCGCCGCAGCGGCTCCGGCGTCCGATGTCGCCGCCGCAGCGGCTCCGGCGTCCGATGTCGCCGCCGCAGCGGCTCCGGAGTCCGATGTCGCCGCCGCAGCGGCTCCGGCCCGCAGAATCCGCCGCGCCGCCCAGATCGTCACCCCAAGCACGGCGAAGCAGGCCAGCGTCCACAGCGCGAACCGCTCGCCCTCGCCGAGGCCGAGCCGGGCCAGCGCACCGGCGATGTTCTGGTTGGTGTTCAGCGTCGCGGTGCCGATCCGGTCCGTGTTGCGGACGGTGTCGGTCCAGTACTCCCAGGAGTCGCGCCAAGCGAACACGAAGCCCAACAGCGTGGACACGACGGCCGACGCGGTGGCGACGATGAGTGCGCGCGAGTCCCGCCGCAGCATGAAGTACAGCAGGAACACCGCCGGGGTGAGCTTCAGAGCGATCGCAACCCCCAGCAGCATGCCGCGCGGCCAAGGCGTCCTGCGCGGCACACAGTCGGCGATGACCAGGGTCATCAGCACCACGTTGATCTGGCCGAATTCGAAGTTCGCCCGGATCGGTTCGAGATAGATCAGGGCCGGCGCGACGATCGCGGCGGCCACCCATAACCGGCGAAGCCACGCGGGCTCGGTGGTGATCGACGACCGAGGCCAGACGTCCATGCGGGTCAGCACAATCACCGTCGACGCGATCAACAGCACGAAGGTAATCACGGTGATCGCGGCGCTGGCCACCGACAGCGGCAGCACGGCGAACGGGGCGAACGCGATGGCCGCCAGCGGGGGATAGGTGAAGGGCAGGTCGAGGCCGGCCCGGGTCTGGAACATCGCCCCGTCGGCGTACAGCGGTTTGCCGTCCAGCCACGCCCGACCGCCCATCCGGTAGACGTCGATGTCGATGCGATAGGTGACATGGCCGAGCAGACGCCAGCAGGCCCAGACCGCCGTCACCAGCGTCAGCAGCTGAAACAGCCGCCACGCAACGGTTGGCGCCCAATTAGCCGCGCCGCCCGTGCGCGGGTCCCACCTACTCATGTCGCCAACAGACTATCGGCAGGCCGCGGCACGCCGAACCATATCCTCGGCACGTCGCGGCGGTGTCGGCGTAGGTTTTCTGCGTGCATCTGTCGCTCGGCCTCGACTTCGGGATCCCGCACGGGCGGCTGCCCCTCGTGTTCTGCCTCGTGGCTTTCATCCTGACTTTCTTCGTGACCCGTACGATCGTCCGTTACATCCGCCGCCACGCTGACAGCGACACGCCCCGCAAGTGGTGGCAGCCGCACAACATCTCCGCGGGCGGCGGGCTGCACATCCACCATGTGGTGATCGGTGTGATCTTGGTCATGATCTCCGGGGTGGCGATGGTGACTTTGGCTGTTGACGGGGGAGTACCCGAATTCACGGTCGCGGCAACCTTTTTCGGGATCGGCGCGGCGCTCGTGCTTGATGAGTTCGCGTTGATCCTGCATCTGCAGGACGTCTACTGGGCCGAGGACGGACGCACGTCGGTGGACGCGGTGTTCGCCGCGATCGCGGTGGCCGGCCTGCTTGTCCTCGGGTTCAACCCGCTGTCGTTCTTCGATGTAGACATCTGGCGCTCCGACCACAGCCTGGCGGCGCGGGCCGCGGTCGTCGCGCTTGCGGTGCTGACGCTGGCGCTGGCGGTGATCGTGTTGCTCAAAGGCAAACTGTGGACCGGTTTGGTGGGCATGTTCATCACGCCGCTGCTGTTCGTGGGGGCAATCCGGCTGTCCCGGCCGCATGCGCCCTGGGCCAGGTGGCGCTACACCGACAAACCACGCAAGATGCACCGCGCGCTGCTGCGCGAACGCATTCTGCGCAGGCCGGTGGTGCAGGCCAAGTTGTGGTTGCAGCACGTGATCGCCGGCGAACCCCGTTTCCCCGACGACCGCGAGGTCAACGAGCAGCTCGACCGCGAGATCCACGCTGCGCCGGCGCCGCCGTCGCAGCCGGTCGGAGAAACAGCCGGAGCCCAGTCGTGAGGTACTTCTACGACACCGAGTTCATCGACGACGGCCGGACCATCGAGCTGATCTCGATCGGCGTCGCTGCCGAAGACGGACGTGAATATTACGGCATATCAAGCGAATTCGACCCGCAGCGAGCCGGACGCTGGGTGCGCACGCACGTGCTTCCCAAGTTGCCGTCGCCGTCGTCGCAGCTGTACCGGTCGCGCAAGCAGATCCGGTCGGACCTGGAGGACTTCTTCGGCATCGACGGTGACGAGCCGATAGAGCTGTGGGCCTGGGTCGGCGCTTATGACCACGTGGTGCTGTGCCAGCTGTGGGGCCCGATGACCGCGCTGCCGCCCGCCATTCCACGGTTCACCCGTGAGCTGAGGCAGCTCTGGGAAGATCGCGGCTGTCCCAGAATGCCGCCGCGACCGCGCGACGCGCACGACGCGCTCGTCGACGCAAAACACAACCTGCTGCGGTACCAGCAGATGACCGCACCGTAGGTGGGGGTTACTTCAGGAAGTCGCCCCACACCCACGCGGTGCCGCCGGGGCCTGCCGCGAAGGCGACGTTGCACCAGTTGTCGCCGCAGCCGGAGCCGAGGTTCACGTGATCCCCGCTCCGCAGCATGCCGGTGACGGCTCCGGTGCCGCCGGGACTGTCGTACACGTCGACGTCGCCGGTGACCTGCCGCGCGTTGCCCGCTTGGCCGCCGCCGCCCGCTGCGGGTGTCTTGCACTTGAGCGGGGTGGTCAGCTCCCACGTGCCGTTCAGTTTGGCGATGAAGTTGCCTCGCGCATGGCCGTCGGGTGTGACGTCGCCACGGAAAGTCAGCGGGGGATCATTGGGGAACGTCTCGCTCATGTAATCGAGCATGATGACTCCGTTGGGCTGGATCAGGCCGCTGGTTGTCCCGCTGTCCTGTCTGCCGTCGGTGGCATGTAGACGTTAGCTGTGAAGGACCTGCGGGCGAATCGGGTGTTTCCCCATGTTTATGGTTCGGCTCCCGCTGGTGCCGCCGGGCCGCCCGGTAGGAAAACGGCTGGTCTACGGACAGTTACCATTGACGGGTGAACTGGACCGTCGACGTACCCATCGACCAGTTGCCGGCGTTGCCGCCGCTGCCGGACGAGCTTAGGCACCGGCTCGACACCGCGCTGGCCAAGCCGGCCGCGCAGCAGCCCAGCTGGGATCCGGAGCAGGCCGCGGCGATGCGGACGGTGCTGGAGAGCGTGCCGCCGGTGACGGTGCCGTCGGAGATCGAGAAGCTCAAGCGGCTGCTGGCCGATGTCGCGCTCGGCAAGGCCTTCCTGCTGCAGGGCGGCGACTGCGCCGAGACGTTCGTCGACAACACCGAACCGCACATCCGCGCCAACATCCGCACCCTGCTGCAGATGGCCGTCGTGCTCACCTACGGCGCCAGCGTGCCCGTGGTCAAGGTCGCCCGCATCGCCGGGCAGTATGCAAAGCCGCGGTCGGCCGACATCGACGCGCTGGGCCTGAAGTCCTACCGCGGCGACATGATCAATGGATTTGCGCCGGACGCCGCGGTGCGGGAACACGACCCGTCGCGGCTGGTTCGTGCGTACGCGAACGCCAGCGCCGCGATGAACCTGGTGCGCGCCCTGACGTCGTCCGGCTTGGCGTCGCTGCACCTGGTGCACGACTGGAACCGGGAGTTCGTGCGCACGTCGCCAGCGGGCGCGCGCTACGAGGCGCTCGCCGGCGAGATCGACCGCGGCCTGACGTTCATGAGCGCCTGCGGCGTCGACGACCGCAACCTGCAGACCGCCGAGATCTATGCCAGCCATGAGGCTCTGGTGCTCGACTACGAACGCGCCATGCTGAGGCTATCCCGCGATGACGAGGACATGCCGCGCCTCTACGACCAGTCGGCGCACTACGTGTGGGTCGGCGAGCGCACCCGCCAGCTTGACGGTGCACACATCGCGTTCGCTGAGGTGATCGCCAACCCGATCGGCGTGAAGATCGGCCCGACAATGACGCCCGAGCTGGCGGTGGAGTACGTCGAGCGGCTGGACCCCAACAACGAGCCCGGCCGCCTGACGCTGGTCAGCAGGCTCGGCAACAACAAGGTGCGCGACCTGTTGCCGCCGATCATCGAGAAGGTGCGGGCGACGGGTCACCAGGTCATCTGGCAGTGCGACCCGATGCACGGCAACACCCACGAGTCGTCCACGGGCTACAAGACTCGTCACTTCGACCGCATCGTCGACGAGGTGCAGGGCTTCTTCGAGGTGCACCGCGCGTTGGGCACCCATCCCGGCGGTATCCACGTCGAGATCACCGGCGAGAACGTCACCGAGTGTCTCGGCGGGGCACAAGATATTTCGGATTCCGACCTCGGCGGTCGCTACGAGACGGCGTGTGATCCACGCTTGAACACGCAGCAGTCGCTGGAGTTGGCGTTTCTAGTCGCAGAGATGCTGCGGGACTAGAGCAGTCCCGGCAGGTTGCTGCCGATCGTCCATGCGCCGGCGGCGAGCGCCCCGGTGAGCATTAGCACGGCGACCACCCAGAAGAACAGCGTGCGCTTACGGCGTAGCCGCGCCCAGTAGAACTCGTTCATGTCGACGCCGGCGAATTGCCGTGCGGCGCCGAAGTATTCGGCTTCGTCGGCGTCCCATTCGTCGGGGCGGCGGGTTAGCTCTCGGGTGTGTTGGCGCGGCGGCGGTGCGGCACGCACCGCGTCGGTGGTCGCTTGAGTGCTGATGCGGCTGCGGTGCACCTGCGCCGACAGGTGCTGTGCGGAGTTGCGCGGCGCGGGCACCCGAAAGTCGGGCAGCCCCAATTCCTCGACGATGGATTCGAGTTCCGCCGCCATCTCATCGGCGTCGCGGTAGCGATCGGCCGGTCGGCGGGCGGTTGCGCGCAGCACCAGCTCGTCGAATTGGCTTGGCACCCCGCCGATTACGGCACTGGGCGGGGCGACATCGTGATCCATCCTTTGGTACGCCACGGTCAGCGCGGTGTCTCCGTGAAACGGTGTGGTTCCGGTCAACAGCTCGTAGGTGAGGATGCCGACGGCGTAGACGTCGCTGGCGGGGCTGGCGTCACCTGTGCTGACCTGCTCGGGTGATAGGTAGGCCGCGGTGCCCAAAATGACACTGGTGGAAGTGATCTTGGCGTCGGCGATTGCGCGTACCAAGCCGAAGTCGGCGATCTTGACCTCGCCATGGTCGGAGATCAACACGTTCTCGGGCTTGACGTCGCGGTGCACCAGCCCCTCCCGGTGAGCGACGGCGAGCCCGCCGAGCAGCGGATGCAGCACAGCGGCCACCGCGTGCGGCGGCATCGGCCCGCGCTCGACCAACAGCTCGCGAAGCGTACCGCCCTCGATGAGCTCCATCACCAGAAACGGATGCTGTCCGTCGATGCCTTGGTCGTATACCGCGACCAAGCCGGGATCCTTCAGCCGCGCGACGGCGCGCGCCTCGCGCTGAAACCGCGTCAGGAACTGGGTATCGCCGGCGTAGCGCGAATCCATGACCTTCAGCGCCACCGGGCGATCGAGCCGAAGATCCAGCCCTCGGTAGACCCCCGACATGCCGCCGGTGGCGATCAAGGTGTCGACGCGGTAGCGCCCGTCCAGCACCGCCCCGGCGAGGGGGTCGGATTGCTGGTAGGTATCCACCGGAAACATGGTACGTAGCGAATTGCCCTCAACTGTGGTTGCCGACGGGCCTCCGAGGACGCGTCGCTGGTCCTACACTCGGGGCCGTGAGCAGTATTCCAGCCGCTGAGGATGTGATCGATCCTGGCGAAGACGTCTACGACCTGCCTCATGTCGCCAAGTTGCTCGGCATCCCCGTCAGCAAGGTCCACCAACACCTACGCGACGGCCACCTCGTCGGGATCCGCCGAGGCGGGTCGGTGGTGGTACCAAAGATCTTCTTCGACGAGACCGGCCACGTCGTCAAGAGCCTGCAGGGATTGCTCGTCGTCCTGCATGACGGCGGCTACAAAGACACCGAGATCGTCCGCTGGCTGTTCACCCCGGATCCGTCACTGACCATCCGCCGCGACGGATCGGTGGACCGCCAGGACAACGCCCGCCCCGTCGATGCGTTGCACAGCCATCAGGCCCGCGAGGTGGTTCGCCGCGCCCAGGCGATGGCGTACTGACCCGGCTGCTTGTAGAGCGAATACCAGGCGGCCGCGGCGCACGCCGTAGCCAGCAGCACGTGGATCCACGAGTACATGCCGTGGCTGCCATCGGGTTTGAAGATCACCATGATCCACGTCGAGAAGGCGGCTATGAGCGCGATCGCCTGCCTGCTCTGGGCCAGCGCCGACAGAATCGCGAGCGGCCAGGTGTAATACCACGGCAGCGCGGCGGGCACGAACAGTACGACAATCACCATTGCCAGCGCAATGCCGGTCAGCACCTCACGGTCGCTGTGCCGAAACCGCCACCACAGCAACGGAAGTGAGATCGCGATGATCGCGATGCCGATGATCCTGGCCACGTCGAGCACGGCGTAGAAGTTCACCGGGAAGAGCAACCCGCCCACGGCGTTGACGACGTTGGAGAAGGCGGTCGGCACCGTCAGCCAGTTGATGATCTTCACCGAACCTGCCAGCGCGGTGAGCCAGCCGATGCCGACGCCGGCCAGCCACGACAACACGGCGAACACCGCGATGAAGATCGCGATCGACGCCGCGGTCGCCGCTGCGAAGGCGCGCACCGGCGAGAAGTTGCGGCTGTCTTTAAACTGGCGCGCCCACACCCACACCATGAACGGAAGGGCAAGCCCTGCTGTGGCTTTGACGGCCACGGCGACGACGATCAACGCGTTGCCGACGATCGGGCGGCCGCCGAGGATAAACGCGATGCCCGCCGTCATCAGGCCGACCATCAGCATCTCGTTGTGCACCCCGCCCATTAGATGGATGATCACCAGCGGGTTGAGTGCGCAGATCCACAGCGCCGCTGCGCCGTTGGCGCCGACGTGACGAGCCAGCCGCGGAGCGGCCCAGATCAGCAGGATCAGCCCGGGCAGCATGCACAGCCGCAGCACCATCGTGCCGGCGATCACGTGATCGCCGACGAGCATCGTGACGAACTTGGCGACCAGGATGAACGCCGGCCCGTAGGGCGCTGTCGTCGTCGTCCAGATCGGGCTGACGTTGTCCAGCAGGGAATTCGGGTTGTCGACCGGTCCGACGGCATACGGGTCGAAGCCGTCGCGCAGCAACGCGCCCTGCGCAAGGTAGGAGTAGGTGTCGCGGCTGAACACCGGCACCGACAGCAGCAGCGGTGCCAGCCAGAAGCCGGTCGTCGCCGCCATCGTGTACTCGCGTGCGGAGCCGTCGATCACGCTGCGGCCCAACCACAGCCATGCGAACAGCATCACCGCGACGCCGCCCCACAGCACGATCGACGACAGCACCAGTCCGTGCCCGAACCGAAGCCACGACAGGTGCAGCGACTCCAGCAACGGGTCGTGCAACTGCGTGCTGCCCGCGCCGAGGCCACCGGCGGTGATCATCGCGGCGCCAAGGAAGCCGAGCAGTGCCGGGCGGGCTTCCTGTGATGTCGTAAACGCGGACAGCCGCGCGAAGCTCGGCGGGCTATGCAAGGTGCTCCTCACGTCCGCAGCCTCAATGTGCTCCTCACGTCCGCAGCAAGTCAGGCGGTCCGGTTAGCGGCTGCCCTGGCCAGCGCCGCCAGGCCCGCCTTCGCCTGCGGGTTGATCGGTGCGGCATCGATCGCCTCCAGCGACCGGGTGGTGAGCAGGTCGATGTGCTCTTCGACGGCCGCGAGTGCGCCAACCGATTCGATGATCTGACACAGCTCGCGCACCTGCGGATCCGAGAGCTCGGTGCCGATCGAGGAGCGCAGCCGGACGGCGGCCTGCTGGTCGGTTTTGTCGGCGAGCTCGATGGCCTCGGCCAACAGCACCGTGCGCTTACCGGAGCGCAGGTCGTCACCGGAGGGCTTGCCCGTCACGGCCGGATCACCGAACACGCCGAGCACGTCGTCGCGCAACTGGAATGCCACCCCGAGGTCGTTGCCGACGTCATGGAAGATCGCGTGCACGTCGGGCCGGTCGGCGGCTGCGGCCACCCCGATCTGCAGCGGTCGGGTGACGGTGTAGGACGCGGTCTTGTACGTGTTGACGGTCATCGCTGAGGCCACCGTGGTCGCGCCGCTGGACTCGGCGACGATGTCGAGGTACTGGCCGCCGAGTACCTCGGTGCGGATGTCCGCCCACACGCGTTGCACCCGGGCCGCCGCGTCGGCGGGCAGGTCGGCCGTAGCGACGATGTCGTCGGCCCATGCCAGGGCGAGGTCGCCGAGCAGGATCGCCGCCGACAGCCCGAACTGTTCGGCAGAGCCGCTCCAGTTCTGCTCACGGTGTTTCTGGGCGAAGATCCGGTGGATGGTGGGCAGACCGCGACGGGTGGCCGAGCCGTCGATGACGTCGTCGTGCACCAGGGCGCAGGCATGCAGCAATTCCAGCGAAGCGAACAGACGCAGGGTCGCCGGGTCCACCGGTTCATCTGCGCGGTCGGCGACCGCACGCCAGCCCCAGTAGGCGAAGGCGGGGCGCAGCCGCTTGCCGCCGCGCAACACGAACTCCTCGAGCGCAGCGGTGAGCTCGGCGTAATCGGTGCCGATGTAGGCGCATTGGCTGCGGCGCTCCGCGAGATACTGCCGCAGTTGGTCCGTTACGGCGCCGGCCAACTCGACGGCCGACGGTGCCGCTGTGTCCACGCTCAAGCGCCGCGCCCCTTTCCGTCGATGTCCTCCGCCCTCAGATGCCTTCAGAGTAGAGCGCGCCCGGGGAGTTCTAGCAAGCCAGTCGATTGCTAGTCGCGTTGGGTCGTGGCCGGGTCGGCGAAGCGGGGCGACTGGTCGCGGTTCACCCATGCCAGCGCCGCGAGGACGCCCGCCACCAGGAACGACGCCAGGGTCAACCAGATCGCCGCACCGGTGAAGGAGCGTGCACTGGGGTCGGTGTAGCGGGCTTGAGCCGACATCGTGCTTACCACACCGGGTTTCAGCTTCCACTCGACAACCTCGGCGGCCACCTGGTCGCCGTTGGTCGAGGTCACTTCGCCGGGAAACGACACCGACAACGACACGTCTGCTTCGGGATCGGTCAGCGTCGTCAGATCCGCGCGACCGTCGAGGATCACCAGATCACCCGCGCGGCGAAGCGACAGGTCGACGCCAGCGGCGTCCCGGTTCATGTTGGCCAGCTGCGGCAGCTCGGCGAAAGTCAGGTCGGAGAACACCGCCTGGGAGCCCACGTAGTCGTCCCTGTCGTAATCAGATATTGCGACCTTGTTGCTAAACGGCAGGTTGTTGAGCAGCTGCGGGCCCTTGTCGTCGGCTGACCGGGGCTTGGCCGCGGCGACGATCTGTCCGGAGACGCGGTCGTCGGGGGAAACGGTGATGCTCGCTCTGACCCGCACACAGCCGACGGCCGTCGGAAGGATCAGCACCAGCAGCACCACCGCGAACAGGCGGATTCTGCGGCGGTTCGACACCAGGTCATCGTGCCAGACCCGCAGTGTCACAGCGGTAGAGACCTGCCGAGAATCGCGAACGGCCGGGGATCGCCCGCGAAGTGGTAGCCACGGATAACGTCGGCGAAGCCGAGCCTGCGGTAGAGCCGCCACGCGCGGTTTGCCTCACCGTTGATCTCCGGGGTGGACAGCAGCACGTTGGCTTCCCGCCGTTCGGCAAGCAACCTGCGGGTCAGCGCTTCACCCAAACCGTGTCCCTGGGCCCGCGGATGGATATGCAACTCCGTCAGCTCGAAGTAACTGGACATCAGCTCGGCGATGCGGGACCGGTCGGCGCCGACGCGCTGCAGCCCGGCGACGACCTGCTGCTGCCACCACTGGTCGGGGGCGCCGCAGTAGCCGTACGCGACGCCGACGATCGGTGCTGCGGTCAACCCCGGCGGCGGGTCGGAGGCGTAAGGAGAGTCAGGCACCTCGACGGCCGCGACGGCCCGCCAGCCCTCGCGTCGGGTGTGCTCGAGCCACATCGCCGCGCGCTGGTCCTCGGTGCCGCGCGGATAGCGCATCGCATCGACGTAGACGCCGAGCGCGTCAGTCAGCCTCGCCTGCATGTCGGCCGGCGACAGATCGATGAGAAATGTCGCCACGGTTCGTTCTCCGCCTTCCTGCGCCGAGATGAGTTGTTCGGGGGAGCCATCCGTAATCCAAGGCCATTATCGGCATCGCGAGCCGCTGGGTCACAGACGCGGTCGAGGTCATACAATCGGGGTCGCGAACTGGGTGGTACGGCTCAGATTCACCTCGTATCATGACTGGTAGTTGTCCGCAGAGGCGGGCATATCGGCGTTGTAGCCAAAGCGACGGGCGGCAAGGAGGGACGCATGCCACTCTCCGATCATGAGCAGCGCATGCTCGATCAGATCGAGAGCGCACTCTATGCCGAGGACCCTAAATTCGCGTCGAGCGTGCGCGGTGGCAGCCTTCGGGCGCCTTCGGCTCGGCGTCGGCTGCAGGGTGCGGCGCTGTTCCTGATCGGTCTCGCGATGCTGGTGTGCGGCGTGGCCTTCAAGGCAACCATGATCGGCAGCTTCCCGATCCTTTCCGTGCTCGGCTTTTTGGTGATGTTCGGCGGCGTTGTGTTCGCGATCACCGGGCCCCGCATGTCGGGTGGCCGTGATCGCTCCGGCCTCGAGCCAGGCGTCGCCCGGCAGAAGCGGGCCAAGGGTTCCGGAGGATCCTTCACCAGCCGGATGGAAGACCGCTTCCGTCGGCGCTTCGACGAATAACGCGCCAATCACGATGGGGTAGCCAATTCGGCTACCCCGTTTTTTAATTCCTGCGGCCCCCACTCCGCCCCACCGCGGCTTGAGCTGGCTATTTGTTGTGCACTGAACCCTCCCGAACGAGCGGACCAGGTGTCCATGGCCCTGGACGTGGGGAAATCCCCGCAACATTTGCTTGTGTTTGGCGAGAAGTGGGGGATTGTGGGGTAAAGTGGCGTGTGTTGGAGCGACCGGGGCTCCTTCACCTGATTCACCTGGCTTTACGCGGGAGGTGGCGAGATGTTCCTCGGCACCTACACGCCGAAGCTCGACGACAAGGGGCGGTTGACACTGCCCGCCAAGTTCCGCGACGCGCTGGCAGGAGGGTTGATGGTCACCAAAAGCCAGGACCACAGCCTCGCCGTCTACCCGCGCGCCGAGTTCGAGGCACTCGCACGGCGCGCGTCCGCCGCGTCCCGCAGTAATCCTGAAGCCCGGGCGTTCCTGCGCAACCTGGCCGCCGCCACCGACGAACAGCATCCCGACGCGCAAGGCCGCATCACGTTGTCGGCCGACCACCGGCGCTATGCCAACCTCTCAAAGGACTGCGTGGTCATCGGCTCGGTCGACTACCTGGAGATCTGGGATGCGCAGGCATGGCAGAACTACCAAGAGCTTCACGAAGAGAACTTCTCTGCGGCCAGCGATGAAACTCTGCGCGACATCATTTGATCCGGCGATTGACCGCGCATCGCGGCCTCTGCCCGAGCCGGCCCTGGCGTACTTCCCCGACGCCAGGTCCCCCCACTCGGGCAGAGACCACGGTGTGCGGCCGCGAATCTTGCGAGGGCTGGCCATGGCTGACGCATCCGGGCGTACCTCTGGCGAGCACGGCCACATCCCGGTGCTGCTCGATCGTTGTGTCGAACTGCTCGGGCCCGCGCTGACACGGCGTAGCCCCGACGGCTCCGGTGCCGTGCTCGTCGACGCCACACTGGGTGCGGGCGGCCACGCCGAGCGGTTCCTCACCGAGCTGCCGGGACTGCGGCTGATCGGCCTCGACCGCGACCCCAACGCGCTGCGGATCGCCGGTGAGCGCCTCGCCCCGTTTGCCGGCCGTATCGAGCTGGGACGCACGACCTTCGACGGCATCGACGACGCACTTGCCGAATCCGGTTACTGGGCAAGCGATTCCGCCCGAATCGACGGCATTCTGTTTGACCTCGGCGTCTCGTCGATGCAATTGGATCGCACCGAGCGTGGGTTTTCGTATTCGGCCGACGCGCCGCTGGACATGCGCATGGATCCCGACGCCGAACTCACCGCCGCCGACGTGCTCAATACCTACGACGAGAAGTCCCTGGCGCGGATTCTGCGTGAGTTCGGCGAGGAGCGGTTCGCAGGCCGGATCGCCGCGCAGATCGTCCGCAGGCGCGCCCGTCAGCCGTTCAGTCGCACCGGCGAGTTGGTCGAGTTGCTCTATGAAGCGATTCCGGCGCCGGCCCGCCGTACCGGCGGTCATCCGGCCAAGCGGACGTTCCAGGCGTTGCGGATAGCCGTCAACAGCGAACTCGACGTGCTGCGCGACGCGCTGCCCGCCGCGATGACGGCGCTGGGGCCCGGCGGTCGGATCGTGGTGATGTCCTACCAGTCGCTGGAGGACCGCATCGTCAAGAGCGCCTTCGCCGCGGCCACCGCGTCACGGACGCCACCAGGGCTGCCCGTCGAATTGCCCGGACACGAGCCGGAATTCAGGAGTTTGACCCGCGGCGCCGAGCGCGCGGGTGCCGATGAGATCGAAGTCAACCCTCGGAGCGCGTCCGTGCGGCTTCGGGCACTGGAGAAGGTTGCCGGAACGCGAGAAGGGAAGGTCTCATGAAGACCAAGCGACCTGCTGCCACCCGCGGCGCCGACGAGCGCAGGGACGGCCAGCGCCAACCCGCGCGCGCCGCACAAGCCCGCGCACGCGTGGGGGTACCTCCCACCCGAAGGGTAGGGGGAGAGCGGAAAAATACCCGCGCACGCGTGGAGCGGAAAAAGTTGCGTTCGCCGGACGCGCCGCCGCGGCGGGGTCGCCCGCGTCCGGCCGAAACAGCGCCGGTCACGCGGCCACAGATCAAGCCCGTCCGCGCGAAGAACACCAGCCAGGCTAAGGCCCGCGCCAAGGCGCGGAAGGCCAAGGCGCCCAAGGTCATCGGGCCCCCGCTGCGGGAACGGTTGCTCACGCGAATCGCGCAGATCGACCTCAACCCGCGCACCCTGGTCGCCCGTGTCCCGTTCGTCGTGCTCGTGATCGGGTCGCTGGGATTGGGACTCGGGGTCACTCTGTGGCTGTCGACCGATGCGGCCGAACGGTCCTATCAGCTGGGCAACGCCAGGGAGACCAACCAGGCGCTGCTGCAGCAGAAGGAAGCCCTCGAGCGAGACGTGCTCGAGGCTCAAGCCGCTCCGGCGCTTGCCGAGTCGGCCCGAGAGCTCGGCATGATCCCGTCGCGTGACAGCGCGCACTTGGTGCAGGACGCGGCGGGGAACTGGATCGTGGTTGGCACACCCAAACCGGCCGAAGGTGTCCCGCCGCCACCGCTGAACACCCCGATCGCCGACACCCCCGCTGCGCCGGCTCCGGCCGCTGCCGCCGCAGGAGGTCGCCCGGCACCCCCGGTCGTCGAGCCGCGCGAGACGGTTGTGCGGATGCCGCAACGACCCGCAGCGCCCGGGCCCGCTCTGCCGGGCGCCCCGATGGCGGCGCCTGCGCTGCCGGGAGTTCCGCCGCAGGCACCCGTACCGGAGAGCGGGCACGCAGCCAACCCCCTGCCGCCCGTGGTGGGTCCCGTTGAACTGCCGACCGAACCGGCGCCAGCACCGCTGCCGGCCTCGCCGCCGGTCGCCGCTCCCGCCGAGCAGTTCGCGCCCGTCGCCGCGGATGCGTCCGCTCCACCCGCCGGCTTGCCGGCCCCCGGCGCCCCGGCATGAGCCGCGGCACCGGTCAGCGCGGCCGCAAGAACCCGCAGGCCCGTCCCGCCCAAGAACGGTCCGCGCGTGCGCGCCGCACAAGAGTGCCGGTGACCGAAACCGGTTTGAACAGTGCCTCTTTCGTGTTCCGGCACCGCGCAGGAAACGCCGTGATCTTCCTGGTGCTGATCGTCGCGGCGGCGCAACTGTTCAGCCTGCAGGTGCCCAAGGCCGCCGGGCTGCGCGCCGAGGCGGCGGGTCAGCTCAAGGTCACCGACGTCGACAAGGCCGTGCGCGGCAGCATCGTCGACCGCAACAACAACAAGCTGGCATTCACCATCGAGGCGCGGGCGTTGACGTTCCAGCCCGTCAAGATCCGCAAGCAGCTGGCCGATGCGGTACAGAAGTCACCGAAGGCGCCCGACCCGCAGGCCCGGCTGCGCGCCATCGCCGCCGAGGTGGCGTCGCGGTTGAATAACAAGCCCGACGCCATGACGGTGCTGAAGAAGCTGAACAGCAACGAGTCGTTCGTGTACCTCGCCCGCGCAGTCGATCCCGCCGTCGCCGAGGCGATTTCGAAGAAGTTCCCCGAGGTCGGGTCCGAACGTCAGGACCTGCGCCAGTATCCGGGTGGCTCGCTTGCCGCCAACATCATCGGCGGCATCGACTGGGACGGCCATGGCCTGCTGGGTCTCGAGGACTCGCTGGACGCCACGCTGGCCGGCACCGACGGATCGGTGACCTATGACCGCGGCTCGGACGGCGTGGTGATTCCCGGCAGCTACCGCAACCGGCACATGGCCGTCAACGGCTCGACCGTCCAGCTGACCATCGACGACGACATCCAGTTCTACGTGCAGCAGCAGGTTCAGCAGGCCAAGAACGCCTCCGGTGCCGAGAATGTGTCCGCCGTGGTGCTGGACGCGAAAACCGGTGAAGTGCTTGCGATGTCGAACGACAACACGTTCGACCCGAGCCAGGACGTCGGCCGCCAGGAGAATCGGCAGCTCGGGAACCCGGCCGTCTCCTCCCCGTTCGAGCCCGGCTCGGTGAACAAGATCGTCACTGCGGCCTCGGTGATCGAGTTCGGGCTATCCCATCCCGACGAGGTCCTTCAGGTGCCGGGTTCCATCAACATGGGCGGCGTCACCGTCGGCGACGCGTGGGAACACGGCGTCATGCCCTACACCACCACCGGTGTGTTCGGTAAGTCGTCGAATGTCGGCACGCTGATGCTCGCGCAGCGGATCGGTCCCGAGCGGTACTTCGACATGCTGGAGAAGTTCGGGCTGGGCCAGCGCACCAATGTCGGGCTGCCCGGCGAAAGCGAAGGGCTGGTGCCGCCCATCGACCAGTGGTCGGGCAGCACGTTCTCGAACTTGCCTATTGGCCAAGGCCTTTCGATGACACTGTTGCAGATGACGGGCATGTACCAAGCGATCGCCAACGACGGCATGCGGATCCCGCCGCGCGTCGTGAAGGCGACGATCGCGGCGGACGGCAGCAGAACCGAGGAACCGCGCCCCGACGGCATCCGGGTGGTGTCCCCGCAGACCGCCGCCACCGTGCGCAACATGTTGCGCGCCACGTTGCAGCGTGACCCGATGGGCACCCAGCAGGGCACCGGTTCGACTGGCGCGGTCGAGGGCTATCAACTGTCCGGCAAGACGGGCACCGCCCAGAAGATCAACCCGGCGTGCGGCTGCTACTACAGCGACGTCTACTGGATCACCTTCGCGGGCATGGTCACCACCGACAACCCCCGCTACGTGGTCGGGATCATGGCCGACAACCCGCACCGCACCGCCGATGGCCAGCCCGGCACGACCATGGCGCCGCTGTTCCACAACATCGCCAGCTGGCTGGTGCAGCGCGAGAACATCCCGCTCTCACCCGACCCCGGCCCGCCGCTGACGCTGCAAGCCACCTGAGCCACTGGCCGCCCGTCGGCAGGCCGGTACTGTGTCAAGGCCATGAAGCTGCGTCCCAGCCATCCCGCCGGCCTGGCGCTCGGGCCCTTGGGCGACCGGGTAGGCGCGGTTCTCTCACCCGTGGGCCACGGCAAGGAGACCGTCGTCACCGGCGTCACTCTGCGCAGCCAGGACACGCTGCCCGGTGATCTGTTCGCCGCGCTGCCCGGCGCATCCTCACACGGCGGACGCTATGCCGCCGACGCGATCCGGCGCGGCGCGGTCGCGGTTCTCACCGACACCGATGGCCTGACGCTGATGGACGGCGACGCGAAGGTGCCCGTGCTGGTCCACCCCGAGCCGCGGTCGGTGCTCGGCGGGCTGGCCGCCGACGTCTACGGCAACCCGTCGCGGCACCTGCGGGTGATCGGGGTAACCGGCACGTCGGGCAAGACCACCACCACCTATCTCGTCGAAGCCGGCCTGCGGGCCGCTGACCGGGTGGCCGGGCTCATCGGCACCGTCGGGATCTGCATCGCGGGCGAGGACCTGCCGAGCAAGCTGACCACCCCCGAGGCGCCCGACCTGCAGGCGCTGCTGGCGCTGATGCTCGAGCGCGGCGTCGACACCGCGGTGATGGAGGTGTCCAGTCACGCGCTGAGCCTCGGCCGTGTCGACGGCGTGGAGTTCGCGGTCGGTGGATTCACCAACCTGTCGCGCGACCACCTCGACTTCCACCCGACGATGCAGGACTACTTCGACGCCAAGGCGCGCTTGTTCCGGCCTGGATCACCCACGGCGGCAACCACTTCGGTGGTGTGCGTCGACGACGACGCGGGGCGGGCCATGGCCGAGCTCGCGTCGGACCCGGTGACGGTAAGCGCGACCGGCAGCGCCGCCGATTGGCGCGTCGAAGACATCCGCACGGTCGAGCGCGGCGCGCAGGAGTTCTTCGCCGTCGACCCGGCGGGCGTGCACCACGGGCTGCGCATCGCGCTGCCGGGCCGTTTCAACGTCGCCAACTGCCTGTTGGCCGCCGCTCTGCTGGACGCGGTCGGGGTCTCACCCGAGCAGGCCGCCCCGGGTCTGCGCGACGCGCGGGTACCCGGCCGGTTGGAACCCGTCGAACGCGGGCAGGATTTCCTGGCGCTCGTGGACTACGCGCACAAGCCCGGGGCGCTACGCGCTGTGCTGGAGACGCTGCGCGAGCAGAGCAGTGGCCGCATCGCGATCGTGTTCGGCGCGGGCGGCAACCGCGACCCCGGCAAGCGCGAACCCATGGGCCAGGTGGCCGCCGAGCTCGCCGACCTGGTGGTGGTGACCGACGACAACCCCCGCGACGAAGAGCCCGCCGCAATCCGGGCGGCGATCGTCGCCGGTGCGGCGAGTGGCCGCGCTCAGGTAGTCGAGATCGGCGATCGCCGTGAAGCCATCGACCACGCCGTCGCGTGGGCCCGCGCCGGTGACGTTGTGCTGGTGGCGGGCAAGGGCCATGAGCCGGGCCAGACCAGCCACGGGCAGACCCGGCCATTCGACGACCGTGACGAGCTTGCCGCATCGCTCGAGGCAGTGGGGAACACCGCGTGATCGACCTGACCCTCGCTCAGATCGCCGACATCGTCGGCGGTGAGCTCAGCGACATCTCACCCGCCGACGCCGCAACCACCCGGGTGTCCGGCACCGTCGAATTCGACTCGCGGGCGGTGACACCCGGCGGGCTGTTCCTGGCGCTGCCCGGCGCGCGGTCGGACGGGCACGATTTCGCCGCGGCGGCCGTGGCTGCCGGTGCCGTCGGCGTGCTGGCCGCGCGGCCGGTGGGGGTGCCCGCGATCGTCGTCGCCCCCCGCGCCGATGACCGAACGGATGCGCAGTCCGGCGTGCTTGAGCACGACACCGACGGCTCGGGCGCCGCCGTGCTGGCCGCGCTGGCCCGACTGGCCGCGGCGGTGGCCGCAGAGCTGGTGGCCGGCGGGCTGACCATCGTCGGAATCACCGGCTCGTCGGGAAAGACGTCGACCAAGGATCTGGTGGCCGCGGTGCTCGCCCCCCTCGGTGCGGTGGTCGCCCCGCCGGGGTCGTTCAACAACGAGCTGGGCCATCCGTGGACGGTGCTGCAAGCGAGCCGGGATACCGACTTTCTGGTCCTGGAGATGTCGGCGCGCCACCCCGGCAACATCGCCGCGCTCGCGTCGATCGCCCCGCCGTCGATCGCCGTCGTGCTCAATGTCGGCACCGCCCACCTCGGCGAGTTCGGCTCCCGCGAAGCCATTGCCCGCACCAAATCCGAACTGCCCCAAGCTGTTCCGTCCTCGGGCGTGGTCATCCTCAACGCCGACGACGACGCCGTCGCTGCCATGGCGGAAAAGACGGCCGCCCGCGTGGTGCGGGTGTCGCGGTCACCGGGCGCCGACGTGTGGGCGGGCCCCGTGACGCTCGACGAGGTGGCCCGCCCACGCTTCACGCTGCACGCCGCCGGCGTCGAAACCGACATCGCGCTGGCGGTGCACGGCGACCATCAGGTGTCCAACGCGCTGTGTGCGGCCGCGGTGGCGCTCGAGTGCGGAGCGACCGGTGCTCAGGTGGCCGAGGCGCTGGCCGGGGCGGGCCCGGTGTCGCGACACCGCATGCACGTCACGACCCGCGCCGACGGAGTCACCATCATCGACGACGCCTACAACGCCAACCCGGACTCCATGCTGGCCGGGCTGAAATCGCTGGCCTGGATGGCTCGCCAGGGCGGTGGGACCCGGCGCAGCTGGGCCGTGCTCGGTGAGATGGCCGAACTCGGCGACGACGCGATTTCGGAGCACGATCGCATCGGCCGGTTGGCCGTGCGATTAGATGTCAGTCGACTCATCGTCGTGGGAACCGGGAGATCTATGAGCGCCATGCACCACGGGGCGGTCATGGAGGGTTCATGGGGAGGAGAGGCCACCATGGTCGCCGACGCCGACGCCGCGCTGGACGTGTTGCGAGCCGAACTGCGCACCGGGGACGTGGTGCTGGTCAAGGCGTCGAACGCGGCGGGCCTGGGAAAGCTGGCTGAGGCATTGGTCGCCTCATGAGGCAGATCCTCATCGCCGTCGGTATAGCGCTGACGGTGTCGATACTGCTGACGCCGGTGCTGATCCAGCTGTTCACCCGACAGGGGTTCGGCCACGAGATCCGCGAGGACGGCCCGCCGAGCCATCACAAGAAACGCGGCACCCCCTCGATGGGCGGTGTCGCGATCCTGGCCGGCATCTGGGCCGGTTACCTCGGTACCCACCTGGTGGGCATGGCCCTCGACGGCGATGGCCCCTCGGCGTCCGGGCTCGTGGCGCTGGGGCTTGCCACGGCGCTGGGCATGGTCGGCTTCGTCGACGACCTCATCAAGATCAGGCGGTCGCGCAACCTGGGTCTGAACAAGACCGCCAAGACCGTCGGCATGCTGCTGGCCGCCGTCATCTTCGGGGTGCTGGCCCTGCAGTTCCGCAACGCCGACGGCATCACGCCCGGCAGCGCACAGCTGTCGTATGTGCGCGAGATCGCCACCGTCACACTGGCTCCGGCGATCTTCGTGCTGTTCTGCGTGCTGATCACCTACGCCTGGTCAAACGCGGTGAACTTCACCGACGGGCTCGACGGCCTGGCCGCGGGTGCGATGGCGATGGTGTGCGCGGCCTACGTGATCATCACGTTCTGGCAGTTCCGCAACGCCTGTGCGACGGCGCCCGGCGTCGGCTGCTACAACGTGCGCGACCCGCTGGATCTCGCGTTGATCGCCGCGGCGACCGCGGGCGCCTGCATCGGGTTTCTGTGGTGGAACGCCGCGCCCGCGAAGATCTTCATGGGCGACACCGGCTCGCTGGCGCTCGGCGGCGTCATCGCCGGCCTGTCGGTGCTCAGCCGCACCGAGATGCTGGCCGTCGTCCTCGGTGCCCTGTTCGTCGCGGAGGTCACGTCGGTCGTCGTGCAGATTCTCGCGTTCCGCACCACCGGGCGGCGCGTGTTCCGGATGGCGCCGTTTCACCATCATTTCGAGCTCGTCGGCTGGGCCGAAACCACGGTGATCATCCGCTTCTGGTTGTTGACCGCGATCGCATGCGGGCTCGGTGTCGCGCTCTTCTACAGCGAGTGGCTCACCACCGTCGGTGCCTGAGATGACCCGCCCCGCTGTCGCCCCGCTGACGCCCGGCGCCCGCGTGCTGGTGACCGGCGCCGGAATCACGGGCCGCTCGGTGAGTGCGGCGCTGGAATCGACGGCTGTGCGGCTGACGATCTGTGACGACGACCCGCTAGCCCTTCAGCGGCTCATCACCCCGGCGACCGTCGTCACCAGCGCCGAGGCGGTCGCCCACATCGGCGACTACGTCCTCGTTGTCACCAGCCCCGGATTTCCGCCCACCGCACCGGTTTTGGCCGCCGCGGCCGCGGCGGGCGTGCCGATCTGGGGGGACGTCGAGCTGGCGTGGCGGCTGGATCAGGCCGGCTGGTTCGGCACCCCGAAACGCTGGCTGGTGGTGACGGGCACCAACGGTAAGACCACCACGACGTCGATGCTGCACGCGATGCTGGTTGCGGCGGGCCGGCGCGCCGTGCTGTGCGGCAACATCGGCAACCCTGTGATCGACATGCTCGCTGAGCGGGCCGAGCTGCTGGCGGTCGAGCTGTCGAGCTTCCAGTTGCATTGGGCCTCATCGCTGCGGCCTGAGGCCGGCGTGGTGCTCAACGTCGCCGAGGATCACCTCGACTGGCACGGCTCGATGGCCGCGTACGCGGCCGACAAGGCGCGGGCGCTGGACGGCCGGGTGGCGGTCGTCGGGCTCGACGACCCCGTGGCGGCCGGCCTGCTGGACCGCGCCGCCGCACCGGTGCGGGCAGGCTTCCGGCTCGGCGAGCCGGCCGCAGGGGAGCTCGGGGTCCGCGACGGCGTGCTGGTCGACCGCGCGTTTGGCGACGACCTGCCGCTTGCGGATGCCACCTCGATTTCGGTGCCCGGCCCGGTCGGTGTGCTCGACGCGTTGGCCGCTGCGGCACTGGCCCGAGCCGTCGACGTGCCGGCCCCGGCCATCGCCGCGGCGCTCTCGTCGTTCCGCGTCGGTAGGCACCGCGCCGAGATCGTCGCCGAGGTCGACGGCGTGACTTACGTCGACGACTCGAAGGCCACCAACCCCCACGCCGCGCATGCCTCGATCGCCGCCTATCCGCGCGTGGTGTGGATCGCGGGCGGCCTGCTCAAAGGCGCCTCGGTCGAGCAGCTGGTAGCCGACGTGGCGCAGCGCCTGGTCGGGGCCGTGCTGATCGGCCGCGACCGCGCCCTGGTCGCCGAGGCGTTATCGCGACACGCGCCGGATGTCCCCGTCCTCGAGGTTGTGACGGGGGAGGATTCTGGGGTGTCTGATACCAATGAGCCAGATGTGCCTTCTGTGACTCGCTTGATGACGGACGTCGTCGCGGCGGCACGCCGACTGGCCCGGCCGGGCGACACCGTGCTGCTGGCTCCCGCGGGGGCGTCGTTCGACCAGTTCAGCGGGTACGCCGAGCGCGGCGACGCCTTCGCGGCCGCCGTGCGCGCGACGCGGTAGGCGGCCCATGAGCAGCATGCTCGAGCGGCTGAAGCTCCGCCGCGCCGGCGGTTCGTCGGCCACCCCGCCGCCGGCGGCCACCGCACGCGTTCCGCGCACGCGGTTCGGCGCCTGGCTCGGCCGGCCGATGACCTCGTTTCATCTGATCATCGCCGTCGCCGCGCTGCTCACATCGCTGGGGCTGATCATGGTGCTGTCGGCGTCGGGCGTGCACTCTTACGACGAGGACGGCTCGCCGTGGGTGATCTTCGGCAAGCAGTTGATCTGGACGCTGGTCGGCCTTTTCGCGTTCTATGCCGCGATGCGTATGCGCGTGCAGACCATGCGCAGCCTCGCCTTCACCGGCTTCGCGGTCACCATCGTGCTGCTGGTGCTGGTGCTCATCCCGGGAATCGGCAAGGAGGCCAACGGTTCCCGCGGGTGGTTCGTCGTCGCGGGCTTTTCCATGCAGCCGTCGGAGTTGGCCAAGATCGCGTTCGCGATCTGGGGGGCGCATCTGTTGGCGGCGCGCCGCATGGAGCAGGCGTCGCTGCGCGAGATGCTCGTCCCGCTGGTGCCGGCGGCAGTGATCGCGCTGGCGCTGATCGTCGCCCAGCCCGACCTGGGGCAGACGGTGTCGCTGGGCATCATCCTGCTGGCCCTGCTCTGGTACGCGGGCCTGCCACTGCGGGTGTTCTTGTCCTCGCTGTTCGCTGCCGTCCTGGCCGCCGGGGTGCTGGCGGTGTCGGAGGGCTACCGGTCGGACCGGGTGATGTCCTGGCTCAACCCGGGCGCCGACTCGCAGGGCTCCGGCTACCAGGCCAAACAGGCCCGCTTCGCGCTGGCCAACGGCGGCATCTTCGGCGACGGCCTTGGGCAGGGGACCGCGAAGTGGAACTACCTGCCCAACGCGCACAACGACTTCATCTTTGCCATCATCGGCGAGGAGCTGGGCTTCATCGGCGCAGCGGGCCTGCTGGCCCTGTTCGGGCTCTTCGCTTACACCGGCATGCGAATTGCGCGCCGGTCGGCCGACCCGTTCCTGCGCCTGCTCACCGCCACCGCGACCATGTGGGTGCTCGGCCAGGTGTTCATCAACGTCGGTTATGTGATCGGGCTGCTGCCGGTGACCGGGCTGCAGCTACCGCTGATCTCCGCAGGTGGAACATCAACGGCGACAACGCTTCTGATCATCGGCGTGATCGCCAACGCGGCGAGGCATGAACCCGAGGCGGTGGCGGCGCTGCGCGCCGGGCGTGATGACCGGGTGAACCGGCTGCTGCGTCTGCCGCTGCCCGCGCCGTACATCCCGACCCGAACCGAGGCGCTTCGCGGCCGGCTGCGCTCCCGCGAAGAAAAGCCGGCCGCCAAGCCCCAGCGCAAGCCCGCCAAGGAGAACCGACGTAAACCCCATAGGGCCGACCGGCCGGTGCGGGGCGCAGGGCATCATGGAGGCGGCCAGCGCGCTTCCCGCGCACGTGAGGAGCGAAAGGGTTCCCGCGCACGCGAGGAGCGAAAGGGTTCCCGCGCACGTGAGGAGCGAAAGGGTTCCCGCGCACGCGAGGAGCGGGTGCGGCAGAGCGCGGCTGGTCAACGCCACCAGGGCCGACGGGCTCGCACATTGGAAGGTCAACGTCACGGGTGATATCCGTAGTTCTCGCCGGCGGCGGGACGGCAGGACATGTCGAACCCGCCATGGCCGTCGCCGACGCGCTGAGCCTGCTGGTGCCCGACGTGAAGATCACCGCCCTGGGCACCCAGCGCGGCCTTGAAACCCGCCTGGTGCCCGAGCGCGGCTACCACCTCGAGCTGATCACGCCCGTCCCGCTGCCCCGCAAGCTCACCACCGACCTTCTGCGGCTGCCCGTAAAAGTGCGCCACGCCGTCGCGGAGACGCGCCGGGTGCTCGACGAGGTCGACGCCGATGTCGTCGTCGGGTTCGGCGGCTACGTCGCCGTACCTGCCTACCTGGCGGCGCGGCGGCGGCGGGTGCCGGTCGTCGTGCATGAAGCCAACGCCAGTGCCGGCTGGGCGAACAAGCTCGGTGCGCGCTCGGCGACGCGGGTGCTGTCGGCCGTCGCCGATCCCGGCCTGCCGCGCGCCGAGGTGGTCGGCGTGCCGGTGCGTTCGGCGATCACATCGCTGGACCGCGCGGCGGAGCGGGCGAAGGCCCGCGCGCACTTCGGATTCGCCGACGACGCGAAGGTACTGCTGGTCTTCGGCGGTTCGCAGGGCGCGCGGTCGCTCAACCTAGCGGTGTCTGCTGCAGCCAAAGAGCTTGCATCAGCTGGCATTTCGGTGCTACATGCGCACGGCGCGAAGAACACCCTCGAGCTGCCCGAGCCCGCCGACGGCGACCCACCGTACCTCGCAGTGCCCTACCTCGACCGGATGGATCTGGCCTACGCTGCCGCCGATCTCGCGATCTGCCGGTCCGGTGCCATGACGGTGGCGGAGGTTTCGGCCGTCGGGCTGCCCGCTGTGTACGTTCCGCTGCCGATCGGCAACGGCGAACAACGGCTGAACGCGCTGCCGGTGGTCAACGCCGGCGGCGGCCTCCTCGTAGACGACGCCGACCTCACGCCAGAATTCGTGGGCCGCACCGTGGCGGAACTGCTCAATGACGAGCCGCGACTGTCCACGATGACGGCCGCGGCCGCGCTGGCGGGTCACCGCGACGCCGCCCAGCGGGTGGCCGAGATCGCCGTGGAGGTGGCGCGCAGCCGAAAGCCGGTCCGGTGACCTCGCTGCCGGAGGAGCTGCAGCGGGTGCACATGGTCGGCATCGGCGGGGCGGGCATGTCGGGTATCGCGCGCATCCTGCTCGACCGCGGCGGGCTGGTGTCGGGCTCCGACGCCAAGGAGTCACGCGGCGTTGCGGCGCTGCGCGCCAGGGGAGCGGTGATCCGCATCGGCCATGACGAGTCCTCGCTCGACATGCTGCCCGGTGGGCCGACCGCGGTGGTGACCACCCACGCCGCCATCCCGAAGACCAACCCTGAACTCGTGGAAGCCAGACGCCGCGGTCTTCCTGTAATCCTTCGGCCGGTGGTACTGGCCAAGCTGATGGCCGGCTACACGACGCTGATGGTCACCGGCACGCACGGCAAGACCACCACCACGTCGATGCTCATCGTTGCGTTGCAGCACGCGGGCTTCGACCCGTCGTTCGCCGTCGGCGGCGACCTCGGCGAAGCGGGAACCAACGCCCACCACGGCAGCGGCCGCTGCTTCGTGGCCGAAGCCGACGAAAGTGACGGCTCGCTGCTCGAGTACACGCCGAACGTCGCGGTCGTGACCAACATCGAGGCCGACCATCTCGACTTCTTCGGCAGCGCAGAGGCTTACGGCGCGGTCTTCGACGACTTCGTCGAGCGATTGGCGCCAGGGGGAGCGCTGGTGGTGTGCACCGACGACTCCGGCGCCGCGGCGCTCGCCGAACGCACTGCGGCGCTGGGCATCCGGGTGCTGCGCTACGGCAGTCACGATCGGCCCGACCTGGCAGGGAAGTTGGTGAGCTGGGAGCAGCAGAACACCGGGGCCGTCGCGCATATCCAGCTGGCCGGCGAGCAGCATCCACGCGTGATGCGGATGTCGGTGCCGGGCAGGCACATGGCGCTCAACGCGCTCGGCGCGCTGCTGGCCGCGATCGAGGTCGGGGCACCCGCCGAGACGGTGCTCGACGGACTCGCCGGGTTCGAGGGTGTCCGCCGCCGCTTCGAGCTCGTCGGCACGGGGCACGGCGTTCGCGTCTTCGACGATTACGCCCACCATCCGACCGAGGTCCGCGCCACCCTCAGCGCCGTGCGGACAGTCACCGAGCAGAGTGGACGCGGCCGTTCGATCGTGGTGTTCCAGCCTCATTTGTATTCGCGCACAGCTGCATTCGCGCGCGAGTTCGGGCAGGCGCTCGACGGGGCCGATGAAGTGTTCGTGCTCGACGTGTACGCCGCGCGGGAACAACCGATGGCCGGTGTGAGCGGCGCGACCATCGCCGAACATGTCGGCAAGCCGGTGCATTACGTCCCTGATTTCTCCGCCGTCGCCGAGTTGGTCGCCAACGCGGTGCATTCGGGCGACGTGGTCGTGACGATGGGAGCCGGCGACGTCACGATGCTCGGCCCCGAGATCGTCGCGGCGCTTCAGGCCAGGGCGAACCGGTCGGCGCCCAGCAGGGAACCCGGGACTGGTGCGCGATGACCGAGCCGGAGAACGCAGCCGAGACCACCGCCGAGCCGGCCGACACCGAGCCCACTGATACGGAGCCCGAGCCGGCGGATACCGAACCGGCCGACACCGCCGCCGAAACCGAGACCCCACCGGAGCCCGACCAGCCGCCCGCAGAGGAGTTTGAGGGTCCGCGACGGCGGGCCAGGCGCGAGCGCGAGGCGCGGCGTGCGGCACAGGCTCGGGCCGTCGCGATCGAGCAGGCCCGCAGGGAAGCCAAGCGGCGCGTACAGGGAAAGTCGACCGATGACTCCAAAATTCCTGCGCGAGGCAAGGTTCGGGGCCTCAAGATGTTGGTGTGGACGGTCCTGCTCGTCGTGCTGTTCGTGGGGCTGGGCCTGCTTCTGTATTTCACCCCGATCATGGCGGTCCGCAATGTCGTCATCACCGGCGTCGGCGCCGTGACGCAGGAGGAGATCACCACTGCGGCGGCAGTGCAGCAGGGCACGCCGCTGCTGCAGGTGAACACCGACGATGTGGCCGAGCGAGTGGCCACCATCCGCCGGATTGCCAGCGCACGCGTGCAGCGCGAATACCCGTCGACCCTGCGGATCACGGTCGTCGAACGTGTGCCGGTCGTGGTCAAGGACTATCCCGACGGGCCGCACCTGTTCGACCGCGACGGCGTGGACTTCGCGATCGGGCCGCCGCCGGCCAACCTGCCCTACCTCGAGGCCGACAACCCGGGGCCGGGCGATGCGCCGACGAAGGCGGCGCTCGAGGTGATGACCGCCCTGCCTCCCGACGTGGCGGGCCAGGTGGCGCGTGTCTCCGCACCATCGGTCGCAGGGGTCATCCTCACGCTGGCCGACGGCAGGGAAGTCGTATGGGGCACCACCGACCGCACCGAGGAGAAGGCGCAGAAACTCGCCGCGCTGCTGACCCAACCAGGCCACACCTACGACGTGTCGAGCCCGGATTTGCCGACGGTCAAGTGACCCGACGTGCACGAGATCACGGGAAATTCCCGAAAGTTCCGTCGGCGCGCCTGCATGGATAGTGCTTGACCTCGCCCTACCGTTCTGGTTGCGCGGAACAACTTGACATAACTATGAACCTCTTGTTGAGGTTGAGGGTTTGCTCAAGGGTTCATCGCACCGAAAGATACATCTGGGAGGAAAGGCGACCGCTGATGAGCGCTGGCGCGAAGAAGGTACAGCGATGATGAGCGCTTGCGAGAAGAGGGCCAAGCGATGACCCCGCCGCATAACTACCTCGCCGTCATCAAGGTGGTCGGCATCGGTGGCGGTGGCGTCAACGCCGTCAACCGGATGATCGAGCAGGGCCTCAAGGGCGTCGAGTTCATCGCGATCAACACCGATGCGCAGGCGCTGTTGATGAGCGACGCCGACGTCAAACTCGACGTCGGGCGCGACTCCACCCGCGGACTGGGCGCAGGGGCCGACCCCGAGGTCGGTCGCAAGGCCGCCGAGGATGCCAAGGACGACATCGAGGAACTGCTGCGCGGCGCCGACATGGTGTTCGTCACCGCAGGCGAGGGCGGCGGCACCGGTACCGGCGGCGCGCCCGTGGTGGCGTCGATCGCGCGCAAGCTCGGTGCGCTGACCGTTGGCGTGGTGACCCGGCCGTTCTCCTTCGAGGGCAAGCGGCGGAGCAACCAGGCCGAAAACGGCATCCAGGCGTTGCGCGAAAGCTGCGACACCCTCATCGTCATCCCCAACGACCGGCTGCTGCAGATGGGCGATGCGGCCGTGTCGCTGATGGACGCGTTCCGCAGCGCCGACGAGGTGCTGCTCAACGGCGTGCAGGGCATCACCGACCTCATCACCACCCCCGGCCTGATCAACGTCGACTTCGCCGACGTCAAGGGCATCATGTCCGGCGCAGGCACCGCACTGATGGGCATCGGGTCGGCGCGCGGCGACGGGCGAGCGCTCAAAGCGGCCGAGATCGCCATCAACTCCCCGTTGCTCGAGGCCTCGATGGAGGGTGCGCAGGGCGTGCTGATGTCCATCGCGGGCGGCAGCGACCTCGGGCTGTTCGAGATCAACGAGGCGGCCTCCTTGGTGCAGGACGCTGCGCACGCCGAGGCGAACATCATCTTCGGCACGGTCATCGACGACTCGCTCGGCGACGAAGTACGGGTCACGGTGATCGCGGCGGGCTTCGACGCCTCGGGACCCAGCCGCAAGCCGGTGGTCAGCAGCACGGGGCAGCAGACGATCGCGCCGGCCCAGGCGGGCAAGGTGACGTCGTCGCTGTTCGAGCCTGTCGAGGCCGCCAGCGTGCCGGTGCACACGAACGGGGCAACGGTCAGCATCGGTGGTGACGACGGCGGCATCTCCGATGATGACGTCGACGTGCCGCCCTTCATGCGGCACTGATCGGGGCGCCCGCGGGGTGAGTGTCCGGATTCGGCGCGTAACGACCACCCGGGCCGGAGGTGTCTCGGCGCCGCCATACGACTCGTTCAACCTCGGCGACCACGTCGGTGACGATCCGGCGGCAGTCGCGGCCAACCGCAAGCGGCTGGCGTCGTCGATCGGGCTCGGCGAGGACGCGGTGGTGTGGATGAACCAGGTGCACGGCGATCGGGTGGTACGAGTCGACGCGCCGGTGGGCGCCGCAGTCGACAACACCGACGCTTTGGTGACGACGACACCGAGATTGGCGTTGGCGGTGGTAACCGCCGATTGCGTTCCCGTATTAATGGCCGACGCCCGCGCCGGGGTCGTCGCGGCGGTACATGCCGGCCGAGTCGGTGCACAAAATGGCATCGTCGTGCGCGCCGTCGAAGCGATGTATGAGGCAGGCGCCCACGCCGAGGACCTTTCGGTTCTGCTCGGCCCGGCGGTCAGCGGCCGCAACTACGAAGTGCCCGAGGCCATGGCCCACGAGGTCGAGGCCGCCCTGCCCGGCAGCCGGACCACCACCTCGCGCGGCACCCCGGCCGTGGACCTACGGGCCGGAATCGCCCGGCAGTTAATCGATTTGGGCATCACCGCCATCGACATCGATCCCCGATGCACGGTCGACGACCGCACCCTGTTCAGCCACCGGCGCGACGCCCCGACCGGCAGGCTGGCGTCGGTCGTCTGGATGGAATGACACGGTGGCCACCGCGCGAGAAGTCGAACTGGCCTCTGCGCTGAGTCGCGTGCGCGAACGGCTCGTGCGGGCGGCAGACGCCGCGGGGCGAAATGTCGAAGAGATTCAATTGCTGCCCATTACGAAATTCTTTCCAGCAACCGATGTACTTATTTTGACGCAATTAGATTGTGTGGAATTCGGTGAATCCCGCGAACAGGAAGCGGCCGCGAAATCCGCCGAATGCAATTCACTCGGCCCTGCTTCGCCGATTCGCTGGCACATGGTCGGCCGGATCCAGCGCAACAAGGCGCGCTCGATCGCCACCTGGGCCCACGCCGCGCATTCGGTCGACAGCGCCCGGCTGATCTCCGCACTGGACCGTGCGTGTTGCCGCACGCTCGCCGACGGCTCCCGGTCTGACCCGCTGGCCGTGTACATCCAGATCAGCCTCGACGGCGACGTGGAGCGCGGAGGAGTCGACATCGCGCGCCAGGACCTCGTCGACGAGCTGTGCGCCCAGGCGCACTCGGCCCAGGGCCTGCAGTTCGTCGGCTTGATGGGTATACCGCCGCTGGGCGCCGACCCCGACGAGGCGTTCGCCCGGTTGCAGGCGGAACACCAGCGGGTTCAGCCGGCCTATCCGCAGCGGCTCGGGCTGTCGGCGGGAATGTCTGGCGACCTCGAGGCGGCGGTCAAACACGGTTCGACGTGTGTGCGTGTCGGTACCGCGCTTCTGGGGCAACGTCCTCTAACGTCACCATGAGTAGTCACTCTAGTCACATCTTCATCACAGGCATCACGCAAGAAGGGTCCAGCGATGAGCACACTGCACAAGGTCAAGGCGTACTTCGGCATGGCGCCTATGGACGACTACGAGGATGAGTACTACGACGACGAAGACCGTCCATCGCGGCCCTACCCGCGCCGTGAGCGGTTCGCCGACGACGGCTACAACCGATTCGAGGGCCGCTACGACGACCGTTACGACGATGACGAGATGCCCGGCGGCTACCGCGGCGGCTATCCCGACGAAGGGCGCTTCCATCCGCGCGAATTCGACCGTCCCGCGCCGCGGTTCGCCCCGCTGCGGGGTTCGACCCGGGGTGCGCTGGCGATGGACCCGCGCCGGATGGCGATGCTGTTCGACGAAAGCAGCCCGCTGTCGAAGATCACTACGCTGCGCCCGAAGGACTACAGCGAGGCCCGCACCATCGGCGAGCGCTTCCGCGACGGCACGCCGGTGATCATGGACCTGGTGACCATGGACAACGCCGACGCCAAGCGGCTGGTGGATTTTGCGGCCGGCCTCGCCTTCGCGCTGCGTGGCTCCTTCGACAAGGTGGCCACGAAGGTGTTCTTGCTCTCGCCCGCGGATGTCGACGTCACTCCCGACGACCGCAGGCGCATCGCCGAGACCGGCTTCTACGCCTATCAGTAAGCCGGCCGAGCCGCCGCGACCGGCTGCGCTGCGCGCTGGGCGGGTAGGCTGACGTCAACGCGGCTGCCGCACCGGCCCGCGGCCTGTATCGAACGTCACATCGGCTGTAGTGAGGTCGGCTTAGTTGGCCCTGTTCTTTGAGATTCTGGGTTTCGCGCTGTTCGTTTTCTGGCTGCTGCTCATCGCCCGGGTCGTGGTCGAGTTCATCCGCTCGTTCAGCCGCGACTGGCATCCTAGGGGTGCGACCGTGGTGGTCCTCGAAGCCATCATGACGTTGACAGATCCGCCAGTTAAGCTGCTGCGACGCCTGATTCCGCAGCTCACCATAGGAGCGGTTCGCTTCGACCTGTCGATCATGGTGCTGTTGCTCGTCGCGTTCATCGGCATGCAGCTCGCATTCAGCGCCGCGGCTTAGCCGCATCTTGGCCGCATCACGTCGGCGTTTGCCAGGCGTCGAAATTCGACTAAGAACTTTGAATTTCGTTCTTAATTATTGACCTCCTCTGCAACCGTAGGGTCTGCTGTGACAGGATGGACGCCAGTTACTCCACTGACGCTCTACACTTTGAGATCGATCGACGGTCCACACCATCTAGGGGGCAGACAATGCCGCTCACTCCAGCCGACGTTCACAACGTCGCGTTCAGCAAGCCACCCATCGGCAAGCGCGGCTACAACGAGGACGAGGTCGACGCCTTCCTCGATCTCGTCGAGAACGAGCTGACGCGTCTCATCGAGGAGAATGCCGACCTCCGCCAGCGGGTGACCGAGCTGGACCAGGAGCTGTCGTCTGCCCGCGCAGGCGGTGGCGGACAGTCCACGCAGGCCATCCCGCTGTACCAGCCCGAGCCGGAACCCGAACCCGCGCCGCAGCCGGTGTACGAGGCGCCGGCGCAGGCCGCGGCGCCAGCCGCCCCCAGCGAGGACCAGCACCTCAAGGCCGCCCGCGTGCTCAGCCTGGCCCAGGACACCGCTGACCGGCTGACCTCGACCGCCAAGGCGGAATCGGAGAAGCTGCTGTCGGATGCACGCGCCCAGGCCGACCAGATGGTCAGCGAGGCACGCGCCACCGCGGAGTCCACCGTGGCCGAGGCCCGCCAGCGCGCCGACGCGATGCTCGCCGACGCGCAGACCCGTTCCGAGACCCAGCTGCGCCAGGCGCAGGAGAAGGCCGACGCGTTGCAGGCCGACGCCGAGCGCAAACACTCCGAGATCATGGGCACCATCAACCAGCAGCGCACGGTTCTCGAGGGCCGGCTGGAACAGCTCCGCACCTTCGAACGCGAATACCGCACCCGGCTCAAGACCTATCTCGAGTCTCAGCTCGAGGAACTGGGACAGCGCGGCTCGGCCGCCCCGGTCGACTCGAGCGCCAACAACGACGGCGGTAGCGGATTCAACCAGTTCAGCCGCGGCAACAACTGAGGTTCCCAGCCACGCGGCGAAGGGAGTAACCAATGTTGATCGTTGCGCTGGTGCTCGCCCTCATCGGCCTCGCGGCCTTGGTGACCGCGGTCGTCACCAGCAATGAGCTGATCGCCTGGGTGTGCATCGCCGCCAGCGTCATCGGTGTCGTCCTGCTGATCATCGACGCGCTGCGGGAACGTTCCCGGCGCGACTCCGAGGCTCCGGCACAGCGGTCCGACGAGGAATTCGACGCAGACTATCCCGACGAGCCGGCCGACAGCGGCGCCGAAACCGCTTCGGCCCCAACCGAAACCGTCGACGACTCTACCGACGAGGTCGCCGGGGAGGACCGCAACACACACTAGTGCGTTGGCGTGGCCAGGAGCTCGCGTACCTCCTCGTCGGATACCTGGTGGAAGTCGGCGTACACCTGCCCGACCGCTTCGAACGACGGCGGCATCGTCGCGCACACCACGTCGTCCGCCTCGCGGCCCAGCTGATTGCACGCCGACGCCGCCCCGACGGGGACGGCGACCACGACGCTGGCCGGCGCAGCCGACCGCACCGCTCGCACGGCGGCCAACATGCTTGCGCCGGTGGCGATTCCGTCATCGACGATGATCACCGTCAGCCCCTTCGGGTCGGCGGGCGGCCGGTCACCCCGGTAGGCCGTCTCGCGACGGTGGAGTTCGACCGTCTCGCGGTCGATCGTGGCGCGCAGCGCCTCCTCGGTGATGCCAAGGCTCGTCATCAGGTTGTCGTTGACCACCAGGCCGCCGCCGCTGGCCAGTGCCCCCATCGCGAGCTCTTCCCACTGCGGCACGCCGAGTTTGCGAACCAGGAACACATCCAGTGGCGCCCGAAGCGCCGAGGCGACCTCCCAAGCGACGGGCACTCCGCCGCGGGCCAATCCGAGCACCAGTAGATCGTCTCGGCCGCGATAGGCCGCCAACTCCTCAGCCAGGACTTGGCCGGCTTCGCGGCGGTCCCGGAAGGTTCGTCTCGCGCTGCGTCGCGCGAGCCCACTCCATCCGGCCATTGATGACGTCTTCCCGTTTCGGGGACTCCTTTAGCCTACGACGGGCAATAAGACCACGCATGAGCATCGGATACGAAAGCACCGTGGACCATCCACTGGTCGAGGTCTTCGCGTGGCACACCCGGCCCGGCGCCATGCGCAGGCTCGTTCCTCCGTGGCAGCCGATGACGGTGGTGACCGAAACCGAATCGCTGGCCGACGGCCGCGCAGTACTCGGCCTGCCCGCAGGCCTGCGTTGGGTCGCTCGCCACGACCCGGACGGTTTCGACCCCCCGCACCGGTTCGTCGACGAACTGTCCGCGGCCGGGCTGCGGTCGCTGCCTCCCCGAATCATCGGCCGGTGGCGACACACCCACGAGTTCTACGACGCGCCCGGCGGCGCTACGACGGTGCGCGACCGAGTCGACACCACGATTCCCGGTGCCGCGCTGCGACCCACCTTTGTCTACCGGCACCGCCAGCTCGCCGACGATCTCGCCGCTCATCGCGACGCCGCATCGGCCGGCGCCGGTCCGATGGTCGTCGCCGTCACGGGCGCTTCCGGGCTGGTGGGGTCGGCGCTCACGGCGTTTCTGACCACCGGCGGGCATCGAGTGCTCCGGTTGGTGCGACGCCCCGCCCGCGCCGCCGACGAGCGGCAGTGGCAGCCCGAAGCTCCCGCTGCCGATCTGCTCTCGGGAGTCGACGCCGTCGTCCACCTGGCCGGTGCCTCGATCGCGGGACGATTCACCTCCGGTCACAAGGCCGCGATCCGCGATAGCCGGATCGAGCCGACGCGCGCGTTGGCGCGGGCGGCGACCGATACCGTCGATGGGCCGCGAATCTTCGTCAGCGCATCAGCGATCGGGATCTACGGGCACGACCGCGGCGATGCCCCGCTGAGCGAGGACAGCGTGCGCGGTGACGGCTTCCTCGCCGATGTCGTGTCGGACTGGGAAGACGCGACGCGTCCTGCCGCCGAGGGGGGCCTGCGGGTAGTCACCGTGCGGACGGGAATCGTGCAGGCCGCCGCCGGCGGAACGCTACGGCTGCTGAGACCGCTGTTTCTGGCCGGCTTGGGCGGACGCCTCGGCAGCGGTACCCAATGGCTGTCGTGGATTGGACTCGACGACCTGCTCGATGTGTACTATCGCGCGCTCTACGACAGCCGGCTCACCGGCCCGGTCAACGCCGTCGCGCCGAACCCGGTGCGCAATCTCGACTACACCGCGGCTTTGGCGGAGGTGCTGAACCGACCCGCCGCAGTGCCTGTGCCGTCGATCGGGCCACGAATGTTATTGGGCGGTCAAGGCGCTCGCGAACTGGCCGAGGCCGACCAGCGGGTCGTGCCCGCGAAGCTCAGCGAGTTGGGGCACCGGTTTCGACAGCCCGCGATCGCGGGCACGCTAGCCCATCAGCTGGGGCACGGCTGATGCGCCACAAGCGTTAGGAACCCGCGCACCAGGCCGCGGACGCGGCGGGCTGCGCCGTCTTCGAATTCCTTTGTTGCCGTGCGTAACTCGTCATGGGTGAGGCCGAGGCTCGCGGCCTCACCCATGCGGTGGCGGTCGAAGCGCGCGTCGGCGGTCGCGTTTGGCGGCGATCGCCTGCGGCTATTCGGGTCGGATGCCGGAGATCGCCGAGTGGTTTCTGACCGCGGAGGAGCGAGGCAACCCGTTCACCACGATCCCCGCTTGGTGCGAAGGGAGCCGCGCCGAACCGTTGATCCACGGCGCCACCTACTTCGACCGCTTGGTCGACGAGGTGGAGGCGCTCGGTGAGGGCGACTATTTGTTCTTCACCGACTGGCGGGGTGACCCTGACGAAAAGATGCGGGACGACGGCCCGACGATCCGTGAGTTGTTCTCTGCGGCGGCCGAACGCGGCGTCGTCGTCAAAGGGTTGGTGTGGCGCTCACACCTGGACAAGTTTTCCTACAGCGAGGAGGAGAACCAGCACCTCGGCGAGGCGATCGAGGCGGCGGGCGGCGAGGTGCTGCTCGACCAACGCGTGCGGTTCGGCGGCTCGCACCACCAGAAGATGGTGGTGATCCGCCACCAGGACAGCCCGGAGCGCGACGTCGCCTTCGCCGGCGGAATCGATCTGTGCCATTCCCGCCGCGACGACGAATCCCATCGCGGCGACCGGCAGGCGCAGCAGATGTCCAAGGAGTACGGGAGGTATCCGCCGTGGCACGACGTGCAGCTGCGGCTGCAGGGCCCTGTCGTCGGCGCGCTGGACACTACTTTCCGCGAGCGGTGGAATGATCCCGCGCCGCTGGACATGCTGTCGCCGATCGCGTGGGTGATGGACAAGATCCGCGGTGCGGATCTTTCGCCGGGGCGTCTGCCCGAGCAGCCCGCCGATCCGCCGCCGTGCGGCCCGCATACCGTGCAGGTGCTGCGTACCTATCCGGATGCGCATTTCGAATACGACTTCGCACCGCACGGTGAGCGCAGCATCGCCCGGGGCTATTCGAAAGCGGTGCGCCGCGCCCGGCGGCTGATCTATCTGGAGGACCAGTACCTGTGGTCCAAGCGCGTCGCCGACTTGTTCGCCGAGTCGTTGGCGGACAATCCGGAGCTGCACCTGATCGCCGTGGTGCCGCGGTATCCGGATGTCGACGGCCGGCTGTCCTTGCCGCCCAACCTTGTTGGGAGACAACAGGCTATCGAGGCGTGCCGACGCGCCGATCCCGACCGTGTGCACATCTTCGACGTCGAGAACCACGACGGCACCCCCGTCTACGTGCACGCCAAGGTCTGCGTGATCGACGACATCTGGGCCACGGTCGGCAGTGACAACCTCAACCGCCGCTCGTGGACCCACGACAGCGAACTGTCGTGCGCGGTCTTAGACGACACCGGGGAATTCGCGCGGGACTTACGGCTGCGGCTGATCCGCGAGCACCTCGACAGGGCCGCCGACGGCAGCGACGACGACGGGCTGGTCGACCTGCACACCGCTGTGAAGACGATCGAGGAATCGGCGGGCGCGCTCGACGAATGGCATGAAGGAGGCCGCAGGGGTTCGCGGCCGCCGGGGCGGCTGCGTCCGCACCGCCCGGAAAAACTGGGGTTGTTCACCCGGATCTGGGCGGAGCCCGCGTATCGCGCGTTCTACGACCCCGACGGAAGGTCGTACCGCGACCGGCTCGCCGACCGCAGAAATACGCGCATGCGCTGATGTTTTGACCCTCGCGCGGACCGCATGCTGGCTAGCATGAGCAAACTCGAGTGGAGCGCCTCCGCGGACGTGAGGAGCGACATGACCTCAGCCATGGGACTACCGACAGGCACGGTGACGCTGCTACTTGCTGACGTGGAGGGGTCGACGCGGCTGTGGCAGACCCAGCCCGCGGAGATGACGGCCGCCATCGCCCGGCTGGACGCCACGTTGGCCGAGCTCGTTGCGGCCCATGGGGGAGTGCGCCCCGTCGAGCAGGGAGAGGGCGACAGCTTCGTCGTGGCATTCGCCCGGGCCAGCGATGCGCTCGCGTGCGCGCTGGCACTGCAACGCGCACCGCTTGCGCCGATCCGACTGCGTATCGGAGTGAACACCGGAGAAATCCAGCTGCGCGACGAGGGCAACTACGTCGGCCCGACGATCAACCGCACCGCGCGGCTGCGCGACCTCGGGCACGGTGGCCAGACGTTGTTGTCGGGGGCGACGGAATCGATGGTGCTCGATCATCTGCCCGAGGACGCGTGGCTGACCGACCTCGGCCCGCATGCGCTGCGCGATCTGCCGCGCCCGGAACGCGTTGTCCAGCTGTGCCATCCGGATATCCGCAACGACTTTCCGCCGCTGCGAGCCACCGACCAGGAGGCCGCCCCACGCCTTCCCACGCAGCTGACGCGCTTCGTCGGCCGCGAAAAGCAGATTGCCGAAGTGCGCAAGCTACTGGGCGACAACCGGCTGGTAACACTCACCGGCGCAGGCGGTTCCGGTAAGACGCGGCTGGCCGTTCACACCGCCGCCGAGTGGGGTGACGACGTTCGCTATGTCGATCTGGCCCCGATCACCGACACCGAACTCGTACCCGTCGCGGTGGCGCGTGCACTGGGGCTGCCCGACCAGCCGGGCCGGACGAGGACCGAGTCGGTCGTCCGATTCATCGGCGACACGCGAATGCTGCTGCTGCTGGACAACTGCGAGCACCTGCTCGACGCGAGCGCCGAACTCATCGTCATGCTGCTCGATGCCTGCCCGCGGCTGACCGTGCTGACCACGAGTCGGGAACCAATCGGGGTGGACGGTGAAGTGACGTGGCGGGTGCCCTCGCTGTCGTTGGACGACGAGGCCATCGAGTTGTTCACCGACCGTGCGCGGCGTGTGCGGCCCGACTTCGCCGCGGTAGGCGACGACGCGGCGACCGTCGCCGAGATCTGTTCGCGGCTTGACGGTATGCCGCTTGCCATCGAGCTTGCCGCCGCACGCGTGCGTTCGCTCTCGCTGACCGAGATCCTGGACAGCCTGCACGATCGGTTCCGCCTGCTGACCGGTGGCTCGCGCAGGGCCGTGCGGCGCCAGCAGAGCCTGGAGGCGTCGGTCGACTGGTCGCATGCGTTGCTGACCGAACCCGAACGCATCCTGTTCCGGCGCGTGTCGGCATTCATGGGCGGATTCGATCTCATCGCGGCGCAGCAGGTGTGCAGCGACGACGGGCTGCCCCGGCATCAGATCCTCGACCAGTTGACATTGCTCGTCGACAAATCACTGCTGGTGGCCGAAACCGCAAGCGGGCGAACGCGTTACCGGCTACTTGAAACAGTGCGCCAATACGCGATGGAGAAGCTCGGCGAGTCCGGGGAAGCCGATACGGTGCGTGATCGCCACCGTAATCACTACACATCCATCGCGCTCGAGTTCGACGTTGTGACGCCCGCTGGCTACGAACCACTGCTGGTGCGCGCCGTGGCCGAAATCGACAACCTGCGTGCGGCATTCGCGTGGGACGTGGAGCGCAAAGAATTCACTCAGGCATTGGAGTTGGTGTGCGCACTGTATCCGTTGTGGCTGCTAGGCGGTAGACCGCAAGAGGGTTTGTCATGGTTCGAGGCGGTATTCAGCGAGATCGACGACCTGAACGCCGAGGTGGACGCGGCGACACGCGCACGGGCACTTGCCGACAGCGCGGTGCTTGGGGCCTTTACCGTTGAGACAGCCAGCATCAAGCCGGCCGAAGAAGCGCTCGCCATCGCACGGAACCTCGGCGACCGCGTGCTCCTGGCGCGCGCACTCACGGCATGCGTCGGCGCAGCCACGTTCGACATCCAGGCCTCCGGGCCGTATCTTGCCGAGGCCCTCGAGGTGGCCCGCGCGCTGGGTGACCGCTGGCGCCTGAGCCAGATCTTGGCTTGGCAGTCCCTTTCGGCAAGTGTCATGGGAGACCCGGTAACCTGCGCCGCCGCAGGCGAGGAGGGCTACCCGCTGGCCGATGCCGTTGGAGACCACTTCATCTCACGTATGTGCCGGTATTGGGGCGTCGCGCTGGCGGCTTTCCAACGAGGAGAGGTGTCAACGGGAATAGCGCTGCTGCAGGAGCTTCAGGCGGAGGCAGAGCGTGCGGCGGACCTATTCCATCTACTCCTCGTCGACATCGCTCTGGCACATGCATTTACCGTGAAGGGTCGGTATAGCGAAGCCCGTGCTTGCGCGCAGGAGGGTGTCCAAAGAGCCGTCGAACTCGGACCCCTTCTTTCGCCGTGGGCCTACGCGCCCCTTGCGCAAGCGGCGTTGCTCGAGGGTGATATTGACGCAGCACGCGGGGCCAATGACGTTATGTCGCAGATAATGACATCCCATCCCGAGTTCGGGATCGCCAACGTCAACGCCACTGTGGAATTGGCATTCGTCCGGGGCGACCTCGATTCCGCGAGGCGCCGCGCCGATGAGGCGGTGTCGATGATGATGGGTTGGCATCGGGCGCGGGCGTTGGTCACGCGCGCACATGTGGCCATCGCCCAGGGCGATCTGGAGCAAGGCGAAAGCGATGCCCTCGATGCGCTGTCCACGGCCAGCGAGGTCCAGGCCTTACAAGTCGCACCCGATGTGGTGGAGATCCTGGCCGAAGTATCCTGTGCCACAGGAAATCATCGCGAGGCGGCACGGTTGGCGGGTGCGGCAGAAGCGATTCGGCAACGGCAGGGCGGCACCGTGCCATTCAGAATTTACGAAAAGGCGTACGCCGCTGCACTGGCTGCGGCCCGCGAAGCCTTGGGCGAGGATGGTTTCAATGCAGCCAAGGCCGAAGGAGCTGCCCTGTCGCTGTCCGAAGCGATTTCCTACGCCATGCGCGGTCGCGGTGAGCGCAAACGGCCGTCGACGGGGTGGGATTCGCTGACGCCGACCGAACTCGACGTGGTCCGCCAGGTCTGCGAGGGACTCGGCAACAAGGACATCGCCGCGCGGTTGTTCATGTCACATCGCACCGTGCAGACCCACCTGACGCACGTCTACGCGAAGCTCGGCATCACCTCTCGGGTGGCGCTGGCCAAGGAGGCGGCCCGGCACACCTGATCGCAACCTGCTGAAACCGGCGGATTGCAGTGGCCTGGGTCACGATTGTTTCGACCGCGTTTCGTCCACCGCGCACGCGCCCACGGCACCCGAGTGAGCGGGTGTTGACGTTCCGGACACGGCTGGGCAATCGATGCGGAATGGGCTGGCAGCAGCCTGCTAACCGTGAAGATTCTGAAGCGCGACCGCAACATCGAGCATTGGGACGCCGAAGACGCCGAGGCGTGGGAGGCGGGAGGCGCCACGATCGCCAAACGCAACCTGCTGTTCTCGATCTTCGCCGAGCACGTCGGCTTCTCGATCTGGTCCATTTGGTCGGTGATGGTGCTGTTCATGCCGCAGGCGATTTACCACGTCGACGCCGCGGGGAAGTTCTATCTGGTGGCCCTGCCCACCCTGATCGGCGCCTTCATGCGCATCCCCTACACGGTCGCACCCGCCAGATTCGGCGGGCGGAACTGGACGATCGTCAGCGCGCTGCTGCTTCTCATCCCGACCCTGTTGACCCTGTGGGTGATGAAGCGGCCGGACTCGTCGTACACCACGTTCATGGTGGTCGCGGCGTTCGCGGGATTGGGCGGCGGCAACTTCGCGTCGTCGATGACGAACATCAACGCGTTCTATCCGCAGCGGCTCAAGGGATGGGCGCTGGGCCTGAATGCAGGCGGCGGCAACATCGGCGTCCCGGTGATCCAGCTGGTCAGCCTGCTGGTGATCGCGACGGTCAGCAACACCGCGCCGGAAATCGTCTGCGTCATCTACCTTGTCCTGATCGCAGCGGCGGCGCTGTGCGTGGCGCTGTTCATGGACAATCTGCGCAACCAGCGGTCCAACCTCGGCGCGATGGCGGAGGCCCTGCGGTTCCGTCACTCCTGGGTGATGAGCTTCCTCTACATCGGCACGTTCGGGTCGTTCATCGGGTTCTCCTTCGCGTTCGGTCAGGTGCTGCAGATCAACTTCCTTGCCGGCGGCGACAATCCGGCGCAGGCGGCGCTGCACGCGGCCCAGATCGCGTTCATCGGACCGCTGCTGGGGTCGATAGCCCGCCCGTACGGCGGCAAGCTGGCTGACCGTATCGGCGGCGGCAAGATCACCATGTACACCTTCATCGCGATGATCTTCGCCGCGGGCATCCTGGTCGCCACCGGGATGATCGACGACCGTGCGTCGGCCGCCCCGACCGGCGGTCAAATGGCCAGCTACGTTGTGGGTTTCATCTTGCTGTTCATCCTGTCGGGCATCGGAAACGGCTCCACCTACAAGATGATCCCATCGATCTTCGAGGCGAAGGCCCAAGGCCACGATCAGTGGAGCCGCGACGAGAAGGCCGCGTGGTCACGCAGCATGTCCGGCGCGTTGATCGGCTTCGCGGGCGCCATCGGCGCGCTCGGTGGCGTGTTCATCAACGTGGTGCTGCGCGCTTCCTATGTGGGCCAGGCGAAGTCGGCGACCAACGCCTTCTGGGTGTTCCTCGGCTTCTACGTGGTCTGCGCCTTCGTCACGTGGGCGGTGTTCCTGCGGATGGGTGCCGCGCGCGAACGCGGCGATGAAATCGTCGGGCCGGTTACTGCAGCAGCGGGTTGAGGTGGCGATGACGGTTACCCGGACGGCGTGTTCGTACTGCGGTGTCGGCTGCGGCATCGAAGTCACCACCGGCACGGACTCTGCCGTCATCGCCAAGGTCTCCGGCGACAAGCTGCACCCGGCCAACTTCGGCAGGCTGTGCACCAAAGGAGCCACGCACGCCGAGATAATGGCCGCCGCGGACGGGCGGCTGAAGTCGGCGCTGCTGCGGCCGTCTCGCGATGAGGAGGCGGTGCCGACCCCGGTCGACGACGCGGTCGCCGAGGCCGGCAGGCGGTTGCGCGCGATCGTCGACGAGCACGGCCCGGATTCCGTCGCGCTGTATGTGTCCGGTCAGATGTCCATCGAGGCGCAGTATCTCGCCAACAAGCTGGCCAAGGGTTTCCTGCGCACGGTGCACATCGAATCCAACTCGCGGCTGTGCATGGCCAGCGCGGGCACCGGGTTCAAGCAGTCGCTCGGCGCCGACGGCCCGCCGGGCTCGTATGCCGACTTCGACTGCACCGACCTGTTTTTCGTCATCGGCTCCAACATGGCCGACTGCCATCCGATCCTGTTCCTGCGGATGGCGGAACGGATGAAGGCCGGCGCGAAGCTGATCGTCGTCGATCCTCGGCGCACCACCACGGCCCAGCGCGCCGACCTGTTTCTGCAGATCAAACCCGGCACCGACCTCGCCCTGCTGAACGGGCTGCTGCATCTGCTGGTTGAAAACGGCGACATAGACGACGAATTCATCGCCGAGCACACCGAGGGCTGGGCCGATATGCCGGCGTTTCTAGCCGACTACCCACCGCACCGGGTCGCCCAGATCACCGGCCTTGAAGAAGCCGACATCCGCACCGCGGCGCGCATGATCGCCGAGGCTGGCGAGTGGATGAGCTGTTGGACCATGGGCCTTAACCAGAGCACCCACGGCACGTGGAATACGAACGCGATCTGCAACCTACACTTGGCCACCGGCGCGATCTGCCGTCCGGGCAGCGGGCCGATGTCGCTCACCGGCCAGCCCAACGCGATGGGTGGCCGCGAGATGGGTTACATGGGGCCCGGATTGCCCGGCCAGCGGGCGGTGACCTCAGCCGCCGACCGCGAATTCGTCGAACAGCAGTGGGGCCTGCCCGCCGGCACCATCCGCGACGACGTCGGTCCCGGGACCATCGCGATGTTCGAAAAGTTGGCGGCCGGCGAGATCAAGGCGTGCTGGATCATCTGCACGAATCCCGTTGCCACCGTGGCCAACCGGAAGACCGTCGTCGCCGGGCTCGAGGCGGCCGAGTTGGTCATCACCCAGGACGCCTATGAATCCACCGCGACCAACCGCTACGCCGACATCGTGCTGCCCGCCACGCTGTGGGCCGAATCCGACGCCGTCATGGTCAATTCCGAGCGCAACATCACGCTGCTGCAGGCGTCCGTTCCGCCGCTGGGCCAGGCTCGCCCGGACTGGCAGTTGATCTGTCAGGTGGCCGAGCATCTTGGCTTCGGCGAGCACTTCGACTTCGCTTCCAGCGAGCACGTTTTCGAGGAAATCACCCGGTTCTCCAATCCGCAGACCGGATACGACCTTCGCGGGGTCAGCTATGCGCGGCTGCGGCAGACGCCGTTGCAGTGGCCGTGCCCACCCGACGACGACGCCGATCGGCACCCGATCCGCTACCTCAACGATGGGGTCAGCCAGGAGGTCTTCGTGGACGCCGACGGGCGCCGTCCTCGGCTGGCGTTCGCCACGCCGTCGCGCCGCGCCGTCTTTCACACCCGCCCGCACATGGATCCCCACGAGTTGCCCGACGACGATTTCCCCTTGGTGCTCAACACTGGCCGGCTGCAGCACCAATGGCACACGATGACCAAGACGGGCCGGGTGGCCAAGCTCAACAAGTTGGACCGGGGACCGTTCGTCGAATTGCATCCGGCCGACGCGGCCCTCGCAGGCATTTCCGACGGCCAGCAGGTCGAGCTCACGTCGCGGCGAGGACGCGCGGTGCTGCCCGCCGTGGTCACCGACCGCGTGCGGCAGGGGACGTGTTTCGCGCCGTTCCACTGGAACGACGAGCACGGCGAGTATCTGACCATCAACGCGCTGACCAGCGACGCGGTCGACGCGCAGTCGCTGCAGCCGGAGTTCAAGGTGTGCGCGGTCAGCGCGCGACCGGTGGGGCCCGCACCCACCCGCGCGGCGAGCACCACGGTCGTCGGGGGAGATGGGCCGCTGGTGCTGTGGGCGTCGCAGACCGGCACCGCCGAGGACTTTGCGGCCCGGCTGGCGCGGCGGCTCGGCGACTCGCGGCTGGCCAACATGGACGAGGTGCCGCTGGCGCAACTGGCGGCGGCCCGCGACGTGCTGATCGTCACCAGCACCTTTGGTGACGGCGGCCCACCCGACAACGGCGCGGGTTTCTGGCAGCGCATCGGTGCCCCCGATGCGCCGATGCTCGACGGCCTGCGCTACGCCGTACTCGGCATCGGCGACCGCGCCTACGCCGACTTCTGTGGCTACGCCAAATCCATCGACGGCAGGTTCGCGGCTCTGGGTGCAGAGAAGCTGATCGAACGGGCCGAGTGTGAGGCCTACGACAACGGGCCGATGACGAAGTGGGCCGACGATGTCGCCGCCGCGCTCGGCGTGGTGGCACAACCGGATACCGTCGTCGACGAACCGTTCACCCGCGCGGATCCCCTGCTGGCCAAGCTGTCACGCAATACGGTGTTGACCGCACCGCGATCGGCAAAAGAGGTGCGGCAGTTCGGCTTTGACATCTCCGGCTACGACGTCGAATACTCTGTCGGCGATTCGCTCGGCGTGGTGGCGACCAACAGCCGAACCGTGGTGGATGCCTGGCTGACCGCGACCGGGCTGGAAGGCCACGAAATCGTCGAGGTCGACGGCGCACCGCATACCTTGCACGACGCGCTGGGCCAGTGCTACGACATCTGCCGCGTCACCCCAGATCTGTTGCGGTTCGTCGCCGAGAACTGCAATGACCGCAAGGCCGCCAAGGTGCTGCGCGCGCCGTCGGACAAGTTGAACAAGTGGCTGGTCGGTCGCAACGGACTGGACATCGTCGAGGAATTTAGGGTGTCGGCCGAGCCGCAGCAGTGGCAAGAGGTGCTGGTGCGGTTGACCCCGAGGAGCTATTCGATCTCGTCGAGCCCGCTGGTCAGCCCCCACGAGGTGCAGCTGACGGTGTCCGTGGTGCGCTACCGGGGCCGGCGCGGGGCCGAGCGCGGCGGGGTCTGCTCGACGTATCTGGCCGACCGCGCGGACGCGGCGCCGGTGTTCCTGCAGCGGTCACCGCATTTCCGTCCGCCGAAGGATCCGACCACGCCGATGATCATGGTGGGGCCCGGGACGGGCATCGCGCCGTTCCGCGGCTTCCTGCAGGAGCGTCGCGCGCTCGGCCACACCGGTCGCAACTGGCTGTTTTTCGGTGAGCAGCGCCGCAGCGAAAACTATTACTACCGCGATGATTTCGAAGACATGGTGCACGACGGCTTCCTCGACCGGCTGGATCTGGCGTTCTCCCGCGACCAAGCCAACCGCGTCTACGTCCAGCACAAGATGCTCGACTACGGTGCCGACCTGTGGCGCTGGTTGCAAGACGGCGCTCATTTCTACGTTTGCGGTGACGCCACCCGGATGGCCCGCGACGTCGACGCAACGCTGACCTCCATCATCAAGACCTACGGCAAAATGTCCGAGGAGGACGCGCACCACTACAAGCGGGACTTGGTGGCCGACAAGCGCTATGTCCGCGACGTGTACTAACAGGCCCCGGGTGGACGCGATTTGCATGGGGGTCGTCACAGGGCCGACTTACGACCCTGGCGCAAATCTCGACCATTGCAGTTGGGTTCCCGGGGCGACGAGGTTAACGTATTTGGCACCGCTGGCTCACCGAAAAGGCGAGGAACAATATGAAACGCATCGGGGCCCTGATCGGGTCGTTTCTGCTCTCCGCTGCCACGTTGACGGCCTGCGGCGGAACTAACGGAACTAAAGAGTCAGCCCCCTCTCCCAGTCCCGCAAGCCCCACCAGCGAGTACTCGATCTCACAAGCGCCGTCCCCGTCGGTGCCAAATCCCCCCGCGGCTCAAGACGCAGCCAGTCAGATCGTCATTTCTAACATGGCGTTCGCCGTGCCCTCGTCTGTCAAACCGGGCCAGCAGCTGACCATCGTCAATAAAGACGACCCGAACCACACCGTCACTGCCGACGAGGACAACCTGTTCGACATCCGGGTATCCGGGGGCGGCGGCACTCAGACTTTCACCGCTCCGCCGACGCCTGGAACCTACCCGTTTCACTGCAAGTACCACGCCGACATGCACGGATTGCTGAGTGTCCAATGAGCGCCGAGGCGCAAGGCCTGTGTGGACGTAGGTGTCTGTTGACTGTCCGAGCGGGAACTTGCCCGCCTACGACTCTGGTTGTGATCTTGCAACTAAGGCGCTGAAGGGGAGCGGCCGAGTTCGCCTGCATCGACGACGCTTTTTCGGTCGTGGCGCGGTGGGCACCAACCGCACGCGGACCGTGCCCGCGTGCAAAGCGCACCGCCAAGACGATCGCCAACGGATCGATGGCTGCGAACAGGCAACAATCCTCGGCGTGATCGAGCTGGCGATCACCACGTCGATGGGACGATACGCGCACTTCATTGCGTGATGCGAGTCCCAATCCGCTACCACGCACAGCGCTGAAAAGTTGGACCGAGCCGCCGTCGACGAGCTGTGGCGGACCCTGCAGCGGACAATCTGGCTAACACATGACGAAAAAAGCCGATGGATGAGCAAAATGTGTTCTAGGTTTGTCAAAAGCGCGTCGAGGTCCGGGGGGACGGAAAAGGAGCCTTAGAGGTGCAAGCCAGCAACACAGCGAATCACGCACCCGCAGCCGCCTACGTGATCGTCGAGACGGACATCCACGACCCAGAGCAGTACAAGCATTATAAGGCGGCGGCGGCGGCCGCGATTGTCGCCTGCGGGGGCCGATTCGTCGTCCGCGGAGGCGAATTCGCCGTTCTCGAGGGCGACTGGACTCCTGCGCGGCTGGTAGTCCTCGAATTCCCCGATCTCGAGATGGCAAAGCGCTGGTACGCCTCGCCGCAGTACCAGGCGGCATCGCGGTTGCGCGACGGTGCCGCGACTCTCCGCATGGTCGCGGTGCAGGGGGTAGATCAACAAGAAACCGCGCCATACCAGCAAAGAGAGTTTTCACATCGCATGTCACGCCGGTTTGCGGGCATCCGCCGCGGATCTGCGGCGGCGTGGGGTCTACGGTTGGTGCGAAGCATTACCGCCTGATTTGTCAGTTGCGATTAGTTATTCGCGCATAGCCGCAGTTCTCACAGGTACAGGCGTCCAGGTACTTCGATAAAGCCAACCACCCTAAGTTTTGAAGTTGAGGTCAATTTTGGCCCGCAAGACCCTCGTAAATTCCTCTACGCAGTCCTCCATCAGCGAATGAAATGATTCGGGGTCGCCGTAAACACTCGGGTGGAAGGTCATCGAGCCGACCCAATGAGCGTGCACGTTCCCCTCTTCGTCTCGCGTCACGTCCACGTTGGTTTCACTCATAATGGGCCCCTTTTCGTTCTGTAGGTCCCGGAAGTAGCCCAGGGGTTCGAGAGTCTAAACATCCGTCCGCCTCAAGAAGTTGTGTCTCGGACTATTCAAAGTTCCGGAGCATTCTGTCGCCGGGGTCGAGACTGATGATGGCCATTTCGGCCGCAGCGGATCTCCCGCAATGGGACGAGTGCCACAGTGGTCAACCGCGCGGGCGGTGTATTGGCGGGCATCCTCGACGACGCGATCGCGTTCCCCGCGCCTGGCGAGGGTTACCTAAAGCGTTCCCAGCTTTTACACCCTTAACTTCCTTGGCGCACGAACCGGCGGGGCGGGGCGCCCGAGGCGACCAAGACGCCGACAGCCCACGCAATGGCAGTGTTCTTCGGAAATCGCACCGCCCACGACCGCACCAAGTCCCTAAACGCGGACAACCACCGATGGCCCCCTCATCCGCGACAGCTTGGTGGACTATCGCTAGGAGCGTGTTTCAGCGGATGCCTAGCAATCCGGATAGCGCTCCGAACAACCTCGCTGGCGGCCCTCCGGAGCTTGGGTTGTGGCGACCAGGGGCGACTCCAGCGCTGGCTGTAGCCGTGGTGGTCGCCGCCACATTGTGGCCGTTCGTCATCGTTGTCTCCGGCACCGTTTGTGCGGTGGCGGCAGTACGAGATCCGAAGGGCCTAGCCGTGGTGGTCGGCGCCACAGTATTGCCGTTCGTCATCGTTGTCTCCGGCACCGTTTGTACGGTGGCGGCAGTACGAGATCCGAGGGGCCTGGCTTTGGTGGTCGGCGCCACAATGTTGCCGTTCACCACCGTTGACGCCGACGCCGTCGGTGCAGGGGCGCCGATTGTCGCCGGCGCTGTCGGAGCGGTAGTGCCGGACGCCTTACATCCTCCCGGGCGTGTAAGTGCCTGACATCCGGGGACCCATGGCACGGGCGGACTTGCACTTGCTACGGGCATTTCTAGCCCGATGGCAGGCAAGATAAGGCCGGCGACAACCATCGTTTTGGCGATGAGTTTCTTCGTCTTCATCGCAATCTCCTGGGTCGAACGTTGAACTGAGTTGGGAATCCCGCAAAGTTCCTTGTCCCATCCTAGTTACTACTGCAGTGTGTTGGCGCCGCAGTGCGCTGGGCGGTTGGCTTTCAGGATGAAGGGATTCGCCGGTTGTGGCTTTAGGATCGGTCCATCTCCGGGGTGCATGGGTTGGCAGGCAGGAGCAGTCTCGCCCCGTCCTCCAGCCCAACGAGTGCTGGCAATCGGACTTCACCCACTGGGCACTGGCGGACGGCACCGACGTCGAGACCCTGTCCTGGCTCGACGACCACTCCCGCTACCTGCTGGCCTGCACCGCCTACCGGCGTGTCGGTGGCGGCGACGTGGTGGCCAGCTTCACCAGGACAGTCACCACCTATGGGCTGCCTGCCTCGACATTGACCGACAACCGGTCGGTCTACACCTCGCGATTCACCCACGGCCACAACGACTTCGAACGACTGCTGGCCAGCCTAGGAAATATCCAAAAAAACGGTAGGCCCGGTCACCCACAAAACCAAGGCAAGATCGAACGTTTCCACCGAACCCTCAAACTCTGGCTCACGGGGCGCCCCCATCCCTCGACGATCGCCCAAGCCCGCGGGTCACACCACAAACCGCCTACCTGGCCCGGCCCAAAGCCCACCCCGCCGGGGCTACCGAGACACTTCCGCATCCGCCACGACACCGTCGACCAATTCGGCAAGCTCACCTTGCGCCACGGCAGCCGACTACACACCTCGGCATCGGCCGAAACCACGCCGGTACCCCAGTCCTGATCCTGGTAACCACCCACACCGTCACTGTCATCAGCAAAACCGGCCACCAACTCATCGCCAGCCACACCATCGATCCCGACCGCAACTACTGGCGCAACCAACAGAAAACCCCGGCCGATGGCCGGGGCGAGGTGTAACCGATGACGCGACTCAGGTGTAACTCATGACCTGACTCATCACAGCTGTGTCCGAGGGGGGACTTGAACCCCCACGCCCGTTAATAGGGCACTAGCACCTCAAGCTAGCGCGTCTGCCATTCCGCCACTCGGACTCGGCCCCCGAACAACTGCTGGGAGCAGCTAAGGCTATCGGATGGGCCAGCCCAGGCCCAAACCCGACGCCGCTGCGAGTGGTAGGAAAGGTGACTGTGAGCCAACCCCCCAACGCCGTCGACGAGGTCGTCGACCTGGTCCGTGCGCTGATCCGGTTCGACACGTCCAACACCGGCGATCTCGCCACCACAAAAGGCGAGGCGGAATGCGCCCGCTGGGTGGTCGAACAGCTCGAAGAGGTCGGCTACGAGACCGAATACATCGAGGCCGGTGCGCCCGGCCGGGCCAACGTCTTCGCGCGGCTCAAGGGCGCAGATTCCTCGCGAGGCGCCCTCATGTTGCACGGCCACCTCGACGTCGTGCCCGCCGAAGCCTCGGACTGGAGCGTGCACCCGTTCTCGGGCGCCCTCGAGGACGGTTACGTGTGGGGCCGCGGAGCGGTCGACATGAAGGACATGGTCGGCATGATCATCGCGGTCGCGCGCAGCTTCAAGCGATCCGGCGTCGTGCCGCCGCGCGATCTGGTGTTCGCCTTCGTTTCCGACGAGGAGGCCGGCGGTAAGTATGGCTGCAAATGGCTGGTTGACAATCGGCCCGACCTCTTCGAGGGCGTCACCGAGGCCGTCGGCGAGGTAGGCGGCTTCTCGCTGACGATCCCGCGCCGCGACGGCGGCGAGCGCACGCTCTACCTGATCGAAACGGCCGAGAAGGCCATGAAGTGGATGCGGCTGACCGCCCGCGGCCGCGCCGGCCACGGCTCGATGGTGCACGACCACAACGCGGTGACGGCGGTGGCCGAGGCGACGGCGAAGCTGGGCCGCCACCGCTTCCCAGTGGTGCTAACCGATTCGGTGCAGCAGTTCCTCGAGGCCGTCGCGGAGGAGACCGGCTACACGTTCGACGTGAACTCGCCGGATCTCGAGGGTGCCATCGCCAAGCTCGGTCCGATCGCCAAGATCGTCGGCGCGACGCTGCGTGACACCGCCAACCCGACGATGCTCAAGGCCGGTTACAAGGCCAACGTCATTCCCGCGACCGCGGAGGCCGTCGTCGACTGCCGCGTATTACCGGGCAGGATCGCGGCTTTCGAGCGCGAAGTCGACGAGATCATCGGCCCCGACATCGCCCGCGAGTGGATCACCGACCTGCCTGCCTATGAGACCAGCTTCGACGGCGAACTGCTCGAGGCGATGAACAATGCGATCCTGGCTGCCGACCCTGACGCCCGCACCGTGCCCTACATGCTGTCGGGTGGCACCGACGCCAAACACTTCGCCACGCTGGGAATCCGGTGTTTCGGCTTCGCGCCGCTGAAGCTGCCGCCGGATCTGGATTTCGCAGCGTTGTTCCACGGCGTCGACGAGCGGGTACCCGTTGACGCGTTGACGTTCGGCGCCGAAGTTCTCGAGCATTTCCTGCTGCACTGCTGATCACACGATTCGAAAGGACAGGCATCACATGGCTTTTCCGTACAACCCCTACGATCACCTGCCCAAGCTTCCGACGTTCACGCTGACCTCCGAGTCGTTCAAGGACGGCGAGGCATGGTCGAACGACCAGGTCAGCGGCATCATGGGGGCCGGCGGCGAGGACATCTCCCCGCAGCTGAGCTGGTCGGGATTCCCTGAGGAGACGAAGAGCTTCGCCGTCACCGTCTATGACCCCGACGCTCCGACGGCCTCGGGCTTCTGGCACTGGGCGGTGGCCAACCTGCCCGCCACGGTCAACGAGCTGCCCGCAGGGGCCGGCGACGGCAGCGAATTGCCCGGCGGCGCTTTGACTTTGGCCAACGACGCCGGCCAGAAGCGGTTCATCGGCGCTGCGCCGCCGCCGGGACACGGCGCCCACCGCTACTTCGTCGTCGTCCACGCCGTCGGCGCCGAGAAGCTGGATCTGCCCGACGACGCCACCCCGGCGTTTCTGGGCTTCAACCTGTTCCAGCAGGCGATCGCGCGCGCGATCATCCACGGCACCTACGAGCAGAAGTAAACCCCGTAAGACCCCGTAAGAGCACTCAGCGCGTGGCGGAGCCGACGGCGTCGGCCAGCGACGAGAACCCGCCCTCATGCAGTCGCTGGGCGATGCCGTCGTGAATGTGCTTGGCCCACAGGCCGCCGCCGTAGATGAAGCCGGTGTAGCCCTGCAGCAGCGAAGCCCCCGACGTGATGCGCTCCCACGCGTCGTCGGCGGTTTCGATGCCGCCGACGCTGATCAGCACCAGTCGATCGCCCGCCCGCGCGTACAGCCGGCGCAACACCTGAGCTGAGCGGCGCGCCACCGGTGGGCCGGAGATACCGCCGGGGCCCAGCTCATCCGCGCCAGGGGTGACCAGCCCGTCGCGGGACACGGTCGTGTTCGTTGCCACGATGCCGGCGAGGCCCAATTCGACTGCGAGGTCGGCGATTTCGTCGATGTCGGCGTCGGACAGGTCGGGTGCGATCTTCACCAGTACCGGAGTGGACGTTTCCTCGCGCACCGCGGCCAGTATCGGTCGTAGCGATTCGACGGCCTGCAGGTCGCGCAGGCCGGGCGTGTTCGGCGAGCTGACGTTGACCACGAGGTAGGCGGCTAGGCGACCCAGCAGCCGCGCGCTTTCGCGGTAGTCGTCGACGGCGCGTTCAGCGGGCACGTTCTTGGTCTTGCCGATGTTGACCCCGATCGGCACATCGGGGATGTGCCGCGCCAGGCGCAGAGCCAGATCGCCGGCTCCGTGGTTGTTGAACCCCATCCGGTTGAGCAGCGCCCGGTCCTGCGGCAGCCGAAACAACCTCGGCGGCGGATTACCGGGTTGGGGCTGGGCGGTCACCGTGCCGACTTCGGCATATCCGAAGCCCAACGCGCCCCAGGTGGTCAGCCCGGCGCCGTTCTTGTCGAACCCGGCGGCCAGCCCCATCGGCCCGGGGAAGCGTACCCCGAACACCTCGCTCACCAGGACGGGATCGCGCGGCGCCAGCCATCTTGTGAGGGCCCGGCGGGACGCTCGTGGGGCGGTCCCGGTGCGCAGTGCCCGGAAAACCCAGGTGTGGATGCGCTCCGGCGGCACCAAGAAGAGCGCCTGCCGCACGGCGTTGTACACACCCGGACGTGAGGAGGACAAAGATATCCCGGTCACATCGCCGACGGATCGGCGGCGTCCAAGCCGTTGACGGCGGTTTTCTTGCGGCGCAGCAGCACTCGGCGGCTGCCATCGCTGTAGAGCCGGACACGGGTCAGTTCCCAGCCGCGGTATTCCGCCTCGATGGACAGACGCGTGGACGCGCTCAGACGGGTGACGTCCGGCGGCAGCCGAAGCGGCACCCATTCGTAGTCGTCGGACAGGTCGGTATCCCAGCCCGGCGGCAGCACGCCGTGCTGCACCGGGCTCATCGGCCGCCCCCGGCATGAGCGATCACCTGCACGCCCGCACCGACGCCCGACACCACGTACAGGGTGTCTGACGCCTCGTCGAAGGCCAGGGAGTTGGGCTGCTGCACAGTTGGGTAACGCACCTTCTCGACTGGAATTCCGGTTGCCAGATCGTAACCAATAACGGTATTCGTGGTCGTCTGTGACACCCAGGCCAGCCGCGATGAGCCGGTCAGGCCGTAAGGCGCGTCGCGGACCGGATAGCGCTGCCGCAGGATCAGCGGGTCGATGCCGAATACCAGTAACCCGTCACCCCGGGTGTCCACGACGAGCACGCGTCCTGCCGGGTCGGTCGCCATAGTGGTGGCGCCTTCGCCGGCGCGCAGCGACTGCGCCGCCTTCGTGCCGCTGGCGTCGACGGTGGTCACCGATGTCTGCCCGCGGTCCAACACCACTGCCGTATTGCCTTGCGTGACAAGGGCATCGACCCGGGCGAAGATCTTCAGCTCTGCTTCGACGGCGGTGTCGGAGGTCAAGGTGTAGACGGCGCCGTCGGTGCTGCCCAGGACCAGCTTTCCGTCGGCGCGGCGGGCGATCGCGGTGAAGTCGGTGCCGTCCTGCCGGTCGACCGGCACCCGGCTGACCCGGTCCTGGCCGAGGTCCACCGCGAAGTACCCGCCCCGGGTCGATACGTACAGGTGGCCGTTGTTGTCGCCTGTCATGGCCGTCGATGCGGCGGGCAATGGGATGACCCGGCCCACACCCTTGGCGGGCAGCACGGTGACAACCGCGTGTCCGCTCTTGTCCGGGCTGAGGGCCGCCAGCGAGGCGGTCGCGGCGTCGAAGACGACCGATTGCGCACGGCCGGGCATGGGTCGTACGACACCAGCGGGCCGCCTGGTCACGGGCGGGGATACTGCCGGCTCCGCGGGCGCGATGGTGGGCGGCGCCGTGTCCGGCTCCGATGTGCAGGCCGTCACACCACACCCGACAAGTAGGAGTAGGCCACAACACGCCACCTGACCTGCATGTTTGACACGTGTTAGCAAGGGGTAGCTTTCCGGCGTGCAAATTGGACGGCAATCGAACAGCAAGTGTATGCAGGCTGCCCGACGCGGTATGGTGCGGTCATGAGCCTTGCGCCGAGCCGTGACTCAGGCGACAAGGGGTTTGCCATCGAGGACGTCTCGACAGGTCTACACGCCAGCGGCTTTGGCCAGCTGAGCGAAGGCCGCAGTTTTTCCTTCCATGTCGAACACCAGCAGCTGATCGTCGAGATCTACCGCCCGCGGCTGGCAGGCCCCGTCCCGCAGGCCGAGGACGTGGTGGCGATGGCCACCGCCAAGGCGGGCGACATCGATCTGTTTGACGAACGCAGCCTGGTGGCGGCGGTCCGCGACGCTGTGGCCAACGCGGAGCCGGTGTCGCGCACGGCGCACTGACGACACCGCACGGTACGGTCGTCGTCGTGATCGAGGTGCCGGCGATGTCGTGGCTGCAGGTCGTGGTGTTGTCGGTGCTGCAGGGGCTCACCGAGTTTCTGCCGGTGTCGTCGTCGGGGCATCTGGCCATTGCATCGCGGCTGTTCTTCGCCGACGACGCCGGCGCCTCGTTCACCGCTGTCACGCAGCTGGGCACAGAGTTGGCCGTGTTGCTGTATTTCGCGCGCGACATCGCACGCATCATCAAGGCCTGGTTCAGTGGGCTGTTCAATGCCACCGCGCGCGACGCCGACTACCGCATGGGCTGGTATGTCATCATCGGCACCATTCCCATCGGGGTGCTCGGCCTGCTTTTAAAAGATGAAATACGAACGGGCGCAAGGAATCTGTGGCTGATCGGGTCGGCGTTGATCGTCTTCTCGGTGGTGATCGCCGCCGCGGAGTATGTCGGCAGGCAGACCCGCCAGGTCGACCAACTCACGTGGCGCGACAGCGTCATCGTCGGTCTCGCGCAGTGCCTCGCCTTGGTGCCTGGGGTGTCCCGGTCCGGTGCGACAATCAGCGCGGGCCTGTTCCTCGGCCAGGACCGCGAACTGGCCGCCCGATTCGGTTTTCTGCTCGCCATTCCGGCGGTGTTCGCCTCCGGGCTGTTCTCGTTGCCCGACGCGTTTCACCCCGTGGGGGAGGGAATGAGCGCCACCGGTCCGCAGCTGCTTGTCGCGACGCTCATCGCGTTCATCGTCGGCTTCGCCGCGGTGGCGTGGTTTCTGCGCTTCCTGGTCCGCCACAGCATGTACTGGTTCGTCGGGTACCGCATCGTCCTCGGCGCGGTCGTGCTGATTCTGCTGGGCACCGGGGCGGTGGCGGCAACATGACTGATGAGCCCTCGGGCGAGGAAACGACATGACTGACGAGCCCTCGGGCGAGGAAACGACATGACCGTGATCCTGCTGCGGCACGGCCGCTCGACCTCCAACACGGCGCACACGCTGGCGGGCCGCGCCGACGGTGTCGACCTCGACGAGAAGGGCCTGGAGCAGGCCAAGGCGCTGGTCGATCGCATCGGATCGTTGCCGATCCGCGCCATCGTGCGGTCACCGCTGCTGCGCTGCGAGCGCACCGTGGCACCGCTGGCCGAAGCCCTCGGCGTCGAACCCGTCGTCGACGAACGCATCTCCGAGGTGGACTACGGCGAGTGGACCGGCCGCAAGATCGGTGACCTGGTCAAGGAGCCGCTGTGGGCGGTGGTCCAGCAACAGCCCAGCGCTGCGGTGTTCCCCGACGGCGAACGGCTGGCTCATGTCCAGGCCCGCGCCGTGGAGGCGGTCCGCGAGCACGACCGCCGGCTGGCCGAGGAACACGGCGGCGATGCTCTCTGGGTGGCTTGCACGCACGGCGACGTGATCAAGGCGGTGGTGGCCGACGCGCTCGGCACCCACCTGGACAGCTTTCAGCGCATCACCGCAGACCCGGCGTCGATGAGTGTGATCCGGTACACACCGCTGCGGCCCTTCGTCGTTCACGTCAACCACACCGGCGACCAACTGGCGGCTGGCTTGGCCGCCAAGCCGCCCGAAGCCGCCGACGGGAAGGCGGAAGACGTCCCGTCGGGCGACGCGGTGGTCGGCGGCACGACCGACTGAGCGCGGTATTTTGGAGGAGCCATGGCCCGCGCAATCCACGTCTTCCGCACACCCGACCGTTTCGTGGCCGGGACCGTCGGGCAGCCCGGCAACCGGACGTTCTACCTGCAGGCCGTGCACGACAAGCGGGTCATCTCGGTGGTGCTGGAGAAGCAGCAGGTCGCTGTGCTCGCCGAGCGGATCGCGGCGTTGCTGCTGGAGATCAACCGCCGGTTCGGCACGCCGATCCCGCCCGAAACCGAAGTGGAAGACCTCAGCCCGCTGGTCACCCCCGTCGATGCCGAGTTCCGTGTCGGCACCATGGGCCTCGGCTGGGATGCCGAGGCGCAGACGGTGGTGGTCGAGCTGCTCGCGGTGTCCGACACCGAGTTCGACGCGTCGGTCGTGCTCGACGACGCCGAGGACGGCCCCGACGCCGTGCGGGTCTTCCTGACGCCCGAATCGGCGCGGCAGTTCGCGACCCGCTCCAACCGTGTCATCTCGGCCGGACGCCCGCCTTGCCCGCTCTGCGACGAGCCCCTCGACCCCGACGGCCACATCTGTGTGCGCACCAACGGTTATCGGCGGAGTCTGCTCGAGTCCGACGATGAACCCGACGCCTGAGTCCGATCGCGAGGCGTTGCGGCGCGGCGAACTCACCGTCATCGGGCGTATTCGATCCGCAAGCAACGCCACCTTTCTCTGTGAGGCATGCCTCGACGAGCGGACCGTGCATTGCGTCTACAAGCCCGTCGCCGGTGAGGCCCCACTGTGGGACTTTCCCGACGGCACGCTGGCCGGCCGCGAGCTCGCCGCCTACCTGGTGTCGACGGCGCTGGGCTGGAACATCGTGCCCTACACCATCATTCGTGACGGGTCCGCGGGCCCGGGCATGCTGCAGCTGTGGGTGGACCAGCCCGGCGACACCGCGGATGTCAACCAATCAGAGGACGCCGGGCCCGATCTGGTGGATCTGCTTCCCGCAGGCCACATTCCGCCGGGCTTCCTGCCGGTGCTGCGCGCGTTCGACTACTCCGGTGACGAGGTCACGCTGGTGCACGCCGACGATCCGCGACTGCGCCGGATGGCAGTATTCGACGTGCTGATCAACAACGCCGACCGCAAGGGCGGACACATCCTGTCGGGTGTCGACGGTCATGTATACGGCGTCGACCATGGCGTGAGCATGCACATCGAGGACAAGCTGCGGACCGTGCTGTGGGGATGGGCGGGAAAGCCGGTCGACGACGAAACGCTGGAGACGGTCGCACGATTGCGCGACGACGTCCGAGGAACGCTCGGCGAGCAGCTGCGCGAGCACATCACCGGACGTGAGGTGGACGCATTGCGGCGTAGAGCCGTTGCACTGCTGGACAACCCGGTGATGCCGACGCCCGACCGGCATCGTCCCATCCCGTGGCCCGCCTTCTGACGTCAGAGCCGCATCGTGGCGTTGTGCCGGTACTGCATCGCGCGGTACGGCCAGTTGGATCCGTCGATGGTGTTCCAGTGGCTGACCACCAGATGCAGATTACGCAGCGTTGAGCCGGGGACGATATAGCCGCCGTAGAGCTGGCTGAGCGTGCCCGTGGTGCACCCGTCGGGCGGGCTGCGCTTCGGAGACGGCCACGCGGTGTTGCGCAACACCGTGGTGGTCGGCGCCGCGCCGAAATCATCGGTCGGCCGGTTGAGCACCTTCACCCGGATCGCGCCCGAGCTCGACTCGAAATAGCTGAACACCCAATGGTTCTCGACGCGCCGCAGGCACATCTCGCCGACCGTCGTCCCGGCCGGCAGAAGCGGCGCCGGATCACGGTTGAACCAGCCGCCGGCCCACGGCTGCCACGCTGAGCGGTCCAGCAGGTCGTCGGCGGGCACCCGGAACAGGAAAGCATTCTCGTTACGGTTGAAGGCGCTGGCGACGACGTAAACGACATCGGTTTCGGGATCCCGCTCCCAGGTGATCAACTGCTGCCGGCCGTCGCAGTGCGAGCCTAGCCGACGCGCGTGCGGCTCTGCGTCATGCCACGTTTCGCCGCAGTCGTCGCTGTAGCTGATCTCGGTCCACAGCACATTGTGCAGGCCGCGGTTGACCATCGTGAACAGATACAGCCTGCCGCCGATCGTGATGGCGTCGGCGGGCAGCGCCGTCGAGAACCCGCCGTTGCGCCACGGCGGCGCGTCGTGCACGTAATCCCAGAGCTGGCGTGCGTAATCGCCGCCGACGCAGTCGTGGAACACGACCCCGTCATTGAGGGCCCGCAGCGACGTGTCGTGTGAGCGGAGCATGACCGGGCTGCGCCATCCCGGACCGCCCGCGCGGCAGCCGTCGAAGGTGTCCCCGAAGATGAAGCCGGTGCGCCCGTCGGCGAGGGCGACCGCGATGCCGAGATCGGTGCCTCCGACCCCGAACCGCTCCGCGGAACTGCCTGGCCCGGTCAGGTCTTTCACCTTGATCGTCGGCGGCTGGACCTGCGCGGTTCTGATGGCCCGATCGGTCACCGGTTCATTATTCGGCAATACTGCACCTGTGACCCTGAGCGACGCCGCGCTGGCCGCCGAACTGGCCCGCGACGCCGGTGAGCTGCTTCTCGAGGTGCGTCGCCATGACGGGTACTGGGATCCCTACGAGCTCGGCGACGCCGGGGACAGGCGGGCGAACAAGCTGATCCTCGACCGCCTTGCGCGCGAACGCCCCGGAGACGCGGTGCTGTCGGAAGAAGCCGTCGACGATCTATCGCGGGTGCACGCCGACCGGGTGTGGATCGTCGACCCGCTCGACGGAACCTGGGAGTTCTCCACGTTGCGCAACGACTGGGCCGTACACATCGCGCTATGGCAGCGGTTCGGTCCCGGCGGCCCGAAGAGCCCGGGCCCCAGCGGGTCCGAGGGCGGAATTACAGACGCCGCGGTCGCGCTTCCCGCCTTCGGCGAGGTCTACCGCAGCGACACAGTGGTCCCGCCCGCGCCCCGCGGGGACGGCCCGATCCGCATCACGGCCAGCGCCAGCCGCCCACCGGCGGTGCTGTGGCGGCTGGCCGACCAGATGGACATCGAGCTGATCCGGATCGGCTCGGCGGGCGCCAAGGCGATGGCGGTGGTCAGCGGCGAGGTCGACGCCTATCTGCATGCAGGCGGGCAGTGGGAATGGGACTCCGCCGCTCCCGCGGGCGTGGTCCGGGCCGCCGGCATGCACGCGTCGCGGTTGGACGGTTCGCCGCTGATCTACAACCGCCGCGATCCGTATCTGCCCGATCTGTTGATGTGCCGTCAGGAGCTCGCTGATGTGCTGCTGACCGCGATCAGGTCCCTCATCAGAAGCGGTCCATGGCGAACCCCCTAAAGTCGAGGGTATGCAGTCGTGGCAGGCGCCGAGCGTCCCCGTACTGCCGGGACGCGGTCCGCAGCTGAGGCTGTATGACACCGCTGACCGGCAGGTGCGGCCGGTGGCCGCCGGCGACACGGCCACCATGTACGTCTGCGGCATCACCCCGTACGACGCCACTCATCTGGGCCACGCGGCCACCTATCTGACGTTCGACCTCGTGCACCGGCTGTGGCTGGACGCTGGCCACGAGGTCAACTACGTGCAGAACATCACCGATGTCGACGATCCGCTGTTCGAGCGTGCGCAGCGCGACGGTGTCGACTGGCGCGCGCTGGCAGACCGGGAGACCGCGCTGTTCGCCGAGGACATGACGGCGTTACGGATCCTGCCGCCGCGGTCCTACGTCGCGGCCACCGAGGCCATCACCGAGGTCGTCGAGCTTGTCGAGAAGATGCTCGCCTCGGGCGCGGCCTACGTCGTCGATGACGCGGAATACCCCGACGTCTACTTCCGCGCCGACGCCACCACACAGTTCGGCTACGAGTCGGGCTATGACCGCGACACCATGTTGCGGCTGTTCGGTGAGCGCGGCGGCGATCCCACCCGGCCAGGCAAGAGCGACGAGCTCGATGCGCTGCTGTGGCGGGCCCAACGGCCCGGTGAGCCCAGCTGGCCGTCGCCGTTCGGTCCCGGCAGGCCCGGCTGGCACGTCGAGTGCGCAGCAATCGCACTGGATCGGATCGGCACCGGACTCGACATCCAGGGCGGGGGCAGCGACCTGATCTTCCCGCATCACGAGTTCTCCGCCGCGCACGCCGAATGCGTCACGGGGGAGCGCAGATTCGCCCGTCACTATGTGCACGCGGGCATGATCGGCTGGGACGGCCACAAGATGAGCAAGAGCCGTGGAAACCTCGTGCTGGTGTCGCGGCTGCGCGCCGACGGCGTCGAGCCCGCCGCAATCCGGCTCGGGCTATTGGCCGGCCACTACCGCGCCGACCGGTCGTGGAGCAATGCGGTGTTGTCGGACGCCGTCACCAGGCTGCAGCGGTGGCGCGACGCGACCGCGCTGCCGGCGGGACCGGACGCCGCCGACGTGATCGCCCGGGTGCGCCGATACCTCGCCGACGATCTCGACACGCCGAAAGCCCTTGCCGCGCTGGACGGTTGGGCCACTGATGGGTTGCAGTACGGGGGTCACGACACGGATGCCCCGCGAACGGTGGCGACGGCAGTCGACGCCTTGCTGGGCATCAGTTTGTGAACGTCCGAGGAAGGGAGTGCAAATGAGTTCCGTGAACCAGAAGGTCGCCCTGATCACCGGCGGCGCCCGCGGAGTCGGTGCTCAGGTGGCGCGCCGTCTGCACGACAGAGGCGCGCGGTTGGTGCTGGTCGACGTCGACAAGGAGGCGCTGGATGACATCGGCGCCGAGCTCGGCGCCGACGCGGTGCTCACCGCCGTCGCCGACGTCCGTGACCTGACCGCCATGCAGGATGTCGCCGCCCGCGCCGTCGACCGGTTCGGCGGTATCGACATCGTGATGGCCAACGCCGGAATCTCGACATACGGCTCGGTGCTCAAGGTCGACCCCGAGGCCTTCCGCAAGCTGGTCGACATCAACATCGTCGGGGTGTTCAACACGGTGCGCGCGGCGCTGCCGTCGGTCATCGACCGGCGCGGCTACGTGCTGGTGGTGTCCTCGGCCGCCGCGTTCGCCGCCTCGCCGGGGCTGGCGCCCTACGACTTGTCCAAGGCCGGTGTCGAACAGTTCGCCAACGCGTTGCGGCTCGAGGTGACCCACCACGGCGTCGGCGTCGGATCCGCGCACATGCTGTGGATCGACACGCCGCTAGTGCAGGACGCCAAGGCGGACTTGCCGAGCTTCCGCAAGATGCTCGATGCGCTGCCTGGGCCGCTGGGCAAGACGACCTCGGTCGAAGCGTGCGGCAAGGCGTTCGTCAAGGGCATCGAGGCGCGCAAACGCTATATTTACTGTCCGGAATACGTGGCGGTGATGCGGTGGCTCAAGCCGCTGCTGTCGACGCGCTTCGGCGAGGCCGGCACGTTGAAGGTCGTACCGGACCTTCTGCCCCAGATGGACGCGGAGGTGGAGGCGTTGGGCCGCTCCATGAGTGCGCGCACCGAGAACGTCGCCAGGTAACGGGGTCAGCCCCGGAAGCCGGGACCGCGGCGGCGCAGATAGCGCTCGAACTCGGCGGCCAGCGCGTCGCCGTCGATCTTGCCGAGGGCCTCGGTCATGTCGACCTCGGCGTCGCCACGCTGTTCGAGCGAGGCCACGTACTCGGCGATCTCCTCGTCCTCGGCGGTCATCTCGCTGACCGCCTCCTCCCATTCCTCGGCCTGGCTGGGCAGGTCGGCCAGCGGGACCTCGATGTCGAGGACCTCCTCGACCCGGCGCAGCAATGCCACCGTCGCCTTCGGGCTGGGCGGCTGCGACACGTAGTGCGGGACCGCGGCCCAGAACGTCACCGCGGGGATGCCGGCCGCCACGCACGCGTCCTGGAACACCCCGGCGATACCGGTCGGGCCCTCGTAGCGGGTTTCCTCGAGGCCGAAGAACTTCGCCGAGTCGGGGGAGTAGGCCGCGCCCGACACCGGAACCGGTCGCGTGTGTGGCGTGTCTGCCAGCAGCGCGCCGAGGATCACGACCGTGTCGACGTTGAGTTTGTCGGCGATGGCCAACAGCTCGGCACAGAATGTGCGCCACCTCATATTCGGCTCGACGCCGTGCATCAGCACGATGTCGCGGTCAGAGCCCGGCGGACGGCAGTGCGAGATGTGCATCGACGGCCATACCAGCTCGCGGGTGACGCCGTCGATCTGCCGGATGACCGGCCGGTTCACCTGGTAGTCGTAGTAAGCCTCGTCGTCGATCTCGATCAGCGGTTCGGCCTCCCAGATGGCGTCCAGGTGCTCCAGCGCGTCACTGGCCGCATCGCCGGCGTCGTTCCAGCCCTCGAACGCCGCCACCACAATGGTGTTGGTCAATTCGGGCAGGTCGGCGGGTTTGCGGCCGGTCGCGTCCGACGGGGTCACAACGCCAGCGTAAAGCTTGCAGGGGCCCGATGATGGGCATCGACCCGCGCTCGGCCCTGCCGAGCCGATTACCCTGGCTAGGTGACATGCGCCAACGACCATCCGTACGACCGGGCCCCGACGAAATACGTTCGCCCGCAATCTGGTTAGCCAAGGGGGCGACGACCTTGGCCAACGACCTGGCGGCGTCCGCACGTCGATCCGGTGGCGACGTAGACTTTCCTTGTCGAGAGGCGTTGCAACGGGACCGGTTCTCGAGCCGGTATCCCGCCACGCTCGGCGAAAGCAAGGACGCCTTCCATTATGGAAGGAGCGCACTTGAACGCCTCTGAGACGGACTTCGAGCCGAACATTCGCCGGGACTGCACCGACGCCCTGACCGCGGCGCTGCGGCAGCGGATCATGGTGATCGACGGCGCGATGGGCACGGCGATCCAGCGGGACCGGCCCGACGAGGCCGGCTACCGCGGCGAACGGTTCGCCGACTGGCCGAGCGACGTCGTCGGCAACAACGACCTGCTCACCCTGACGCAGCCGCAGATCATCGAGGGCATCCACCGCGAGTACCTCGAGGCCGGCGCGGACATCATCGAGACCAACACGTTCAACGCGAACGCGATCTCGCTGTCCGATTACGGCATGGCCGAACTCGCTTACGAACTGAACTACGCCGGTGCCGCGCTCGCGCGGAAGACCTGCGACGATTTCAGTACCCCGGATCGGCCCCGCTACGTCGCCGGGGCGCTGGGCCCGACGACGCGGACCGCGTCGATCTCGCCGGACGTCAACGATCCCGCAGCTCGCAACGTCTCCTACGACGAGCTGGTCGACGCCTACTTCACCGCAGCCAGAGGCCTGGTAGACGGGGGTGCGGACCTGCTCATCGTCGAGACGATCTTCGACACGCTCAACGCCAAAGCGGCGGTGTTCGCCCTCGAGACGCTGTTCGAGGAGCGCGGACGCAGCTGGCCGGTGATCATCTCGGGCACCATCACAGACGCGTCCGGGCGGACGCTGTCGGGTCAGGTCACCGAGGCGTTCTGGAACTCCATCCGGCACGCCAAGCCGCTGGCCGTCGGCCTCAACTGCGCCCTTGGCGCGCCGGAGATGCGGCCCTACATCGCCGAGATGTCGCGGATCGCGGATACCTTCGTCTCCTGCTACCCGAACGCCGGACTGCCCAACGCCTTCGGCGAGTACGACGAGGTCCCCAAGCGCCAGGCCTCCTATGTCGCCGATTTCGCCGACGCCGGCTTCGTGAACCTGGTCGGTGGGTGCTGCGGAACGACGCCGGCGCACATCGCCGAGATCGCCAAGGTCGTCGAGGGCAAGCCGCCGCGGCAGGTGCCGGAGATCCCGGTCGCCACCCGGCTCGCCGGCCTGGAGCCGCTCAACATCACCGAGGACTCGCTGTTCGTCAACATCGGTGAACGCACCAACATCACCGGCTCCGCCAGGTTCCGCAACCTGATCAAGGCCGAGGACTACGACACCGCGCTGTCGGTCGCCCTGCAGCAGGTCGAGGTCGGTGCGCAGGTCATCGACATCAACATGGACGAGGGCATGATCGACGGCGTCGCCGCGATGGACCGGTTCACCAAGCTGATCGCGGCCGAACCCGACATCAGCCGCGTCCCCGTGATGATCGACTCCTCGAAGTGGGAGGTCATAGAAGCGGGCCTGAAGAACGTGCAGGGCAAGCCGATCGTCAACTCGATCTCGCTTAAGGAGGGCGAGGAGAAGTTCGTCCGTGAGGCCCAGCTGTGCCGCAAGTTCGGCGCCGCGGTTGTCGTGATGGCCTTCGACGAACAAGGTCAGGCCGACAACTTGGAACGCCGCAAGCAGATCTGCGGGCGGGCCTATCGGATCTTGACCGAAGAGGTCGGCTTCCCGCCCGAGGACATCATCTTCGACCCGAACTGCTTCGCCCTGGCCACCGGCATCGAGGAGCACGCGACCTACGGCATCGACTTCATCGAGGCCTGCCGGTGGATCAAGGAGAACCTGCCGGGGGTGCACATCTCGGGCGGCATCTCGAACGTGTCGTTCTCGTTCCGCGGCAACAACCCCGTCCGCGAGGCCATTCACGCGGTGTTCCTTTACCACGCCATCAAGGCGGGTCTGGACATGGGCATCGTCAGCGCCGGCGCGCTGGTGCCCTATGACTCGATCGACGCCGAGCTGCGCGAGCGCATCGAGGATGTCGTGCTGAACCGTCGCGAGGACGCGGCCGAACGCCTCCTGGAGATCGCGGAGAGGTTCAACAAGTCGGACAAAGCCGAAGAGGCGGGAGCGGCCGAGTGGCGCAGCCTGCCTGTGCGCGAGCGGATCACGCATGCTCTGGTGAAGGGCATCGACGCCCACGTCGACGAGGACACCGAGGAGCTGCGGGCCGAGATCGAGGCCGCCGGCGGGCGGCCGATCGAGGTGATCGAAGGTCCGCTGATGGACGGCATGAACGTCGTCGGTGACCTGTTCGGCTCGGGCAAGATGTTCCTGCCTCAGGTGGTGAAGTCGGCCCGGGTGATGAAGAAGGCCGTGGCATACCTGCTGCCGTTCATCGAGGCGGAGAAGGAAGACAACGTCGGCACGACTGGGGCTTCCAAGGCCAAGGACACCAACGGCACCATCGTGATGGCGACCGTGAAGGGCGACGTCCACGACATCGGCAAGAACATTGTCGGAGTTGTGCTGCAGTGCAACAACTTCGAGGTGATCGACCTCGGGGTCATGGTGCCCGCGCAGAAGATCCTGGACGCCGCCAAGGAGCACGACGCCGACATCATCGGGCTGTCCGGGTTGATCACCCCGTCCCTGGACGAGATGAGCAACTTCGCCGTCGAGATGGAGCGCGAGGGCCTGAAGATCCCGCTGCTGATCGGTGGCGCGACCACCTCACGCGCACACACGGCCGTGAAGATCGCGCCGCGGCGCAACGGTCCTGTGGTCTGGGTTAAGGACGCGTCGCGCTCGGTGCCGGTCGCGGCAGCGCTGCTCGACGACAAACAGCGGCCCGCCCTGCTCGAGGCCACCGCGAAGGACTACGCCTCGCTGCGCGAGCGGCACGCCCAGAAGAACGAGCGCCCGATGGTGACCCTGGAGAAGGCCCGCGCCAACCGGACGCCGATCGACTGGGACGGCTATACGCCGCCGGTGCCGGCGCAAGGTCTCGGCGTGCGGGACTTTCAGGACTACGACCTCGCCGAGCTGCGCGAGTACATCGACTGGCAGCCGTTCTTCAACGCTTGGGAGATGAAGGGCCGCTTCCCCGACATCCTCAACAACCCCGCCTCGGGCGAGGCGGCACGCAAGCTGTACGACGACGCGCAGGAGATGCTCGACACCCTGATCAAGGAGAAGTGGCTGACCGCCAACGGGGTGATCGGTTTCTTCCCTGCGAACGCGGTCGGTGACGACGTCGAGGTGTACACCGACGACACCCGCACCGAGGTGCTGACCACGCTGCACAACCTGCGCCAGCAGGGCGAGCACCGCGAGGGGATCCCGAATAGGTCGTTGGGCGACTTCGTCGCCCCCAAAGAAACGGGCCTCCGGGACTACGTCGGCGCGTTCGCCGTCACCGCGGGAGTGGGCAGCCAGGACAAGATCATGGAGTTCAAGGCGGCCCACGACGACTACAGCGCGATTCTGCTGGAATCGCTGGCCGACCGGCTGGCCGAGGCGTTCGCCGAAAGGATGCATGAACGGGTCCGCAAGGAGTTCTGGGGATACCAGCCCGACGAGCACCTTGACAACGAGGCGCTCATCGAGGAGCGCTACGTCGGAATCCGCCCTGCCCCAGGCTATCCGGCGTGCCCGGAGCACACCGAAAAGGTGACGCTCTTCAGATTGCTGGACGCGACCAAACGGACAGGGATCGAGCTGACCGAATCGATGGCGATGTGGCCCGGTGCTGCCGTCAGCGGCTGGTACTTCTCGCATCCGCAGTCGCAGTACTTCGTCGTCGGCCGGTTGGCTCAGGACCAGGTCGCCGACTACGCGAAGCGCAAGGGCTGGACGCTGGCCGAAGCCGAGCGCTGGTTGGCGTCCAACCTCGGCTACAACCCGGAGGACTGAAGCATGGAGGCGGTCCTCTTCGACATGGACGGCACCCTCGTCGACTCTGAAAAGGTGTGGGACATCTCGCTGGCCGCGCTGTACGACAAGCTCGGCGGGACGCTGACGCCCGCGGTTCGGGCGTCACTGGTTGGCAGCGTCGCCGAGAACACCATGCGGATCATCTATACAGACTTGGGGCTGGAACTCGATCCGGCCGCGATGGCCGAGTCCAGCCGGTGGCTGAGCGCGTACACCGCAAGGCTTTTCGAGGACGGTCTGCCGTGGTGTGCCGGCGCACAGGAGCTGTTGGAAGCGCTTGCCGCCGAAGGCACCCCGATGGCGCTGGTGACCAACACCGAGCGCAAGCTCACCGAGTGTGCATTGAATGGCATTGGCCGCCAATACTTCTCGGCGACAGTATGCGGCGACGAGGTGCCAAGCGGCAAACCCGCGCCGGACCCGTATCTGCGCGCGGCCGCATTGCTGGACCTGGCGCCCGAGGAGTGTCTCGCGGTCGAGGACTCGGTCACCGGAACCGCGGCGGCCGAGCGCGCGGGATGCCCGGTAGTGGTAGTCCCTAACGATGTTGAGGTGCCACGCGGCGCTCGACGACGCCATGTTTCGTCGCTGGTTCGACTGGGTCCCGATAACCTCCGTGCCATTCATTCCCAACTGATTACGCAGTTCGGAGAACGCACCGCGTAACAGCCTGGCTGTGATTGAATGTGACCCGCATCACGCATTGCTGCGGAAGGGCGTCGTATGACTCACGGACCGGCCGGTGACACCTCGACAGGGCTCGATTATGAAGACACAGAGCACAGTGGCCGCGTCGTCCGGATCGCCTCGGTAGCAGCCCTCGGCGGTCTCCTGTTCGGCTATGACAGCGCGGTGATCAACGGCGCCGTAGCGGCCGTTGAAGACCAATTCCAGATCAGCAAGACGGTGACCGGCGTTGCTGTCGCAGCGGCGTTGATCGGCGCGGCACTGGGCGCCGTGACCGGCGGCCGACTGGCGGACAAGATCGGCCGGCTTTCGGTGATGAAGATCGCCGCCCTGCTGTTCCTCATCAGCGCGTTCGGCACCGGACTGGCCGTCAACGTCTGGATGTTCGGTCTGTTCCGCGTCATCGGCGGTATCGGTGTCGGTGTGGCATCGGTCATTGCGCCGGCCTACATCGCCGAGACGTCGCCGCCGCGCATCCGCGGCAGGCTCGGCTCGCTGCAACAGCTGGCGATCGTCACCGGCATCTTCGTCTCGCTGGCCATCGATGCGCTGCTGGCCCACATTGCAGGCGGCTCGCGCGAGGATCTCTGGCTCGGCATGGAAGCCTGGCGCTGGATGTTCATCATGATGGCCGTGCCGGCGGTGCTCTACGGCGGGCTCGCGTTCACGATCCCGGAATCACCGCGCTATCTCGTTGCGACATTTCGGATTCCGGAAGCCCGTAGGGTGCTGACGAAGCTGCTGGGGGAGAAGAACCTCGAGCTCACGATTACTCGTATCCAGGAATCGCTGAAGTCGGAGAAGCCGCCGTCATGGGCCGACCTGAAGAAGCCGACCGGCGGCATCTACGGAATCGTCTGGGTCGGTGTGTTCCTCTCGGTGTTCCAGCAGTTCGTCGGCATCAACGTGATCTTCTACTACTCCAACGTGTTATGGGAGGCCGCGGGACTCGACGAGAGCCAGGCGTTCAAGATCACGGTTATCACGTCGGTGACCAACATCGTCACCACGCTCATCGCGATAGCGTTGATCGACAAGGTCGGTCGCAAGCCGCTGCTGCTGATCGGCTCGACGGGCATGGCTATCACGCTGGGCGTGATGGCGGTGATCTTCGGCACGTCACCGGTCGTCGACGGGGCGCCGCACCCAGAAGGCGCCGCGCTGTGGATCGCGCTGATCGCCGCCAACCTGTTCGTGGTCGCGTTCGGCATGTCGTGGGGACCGGTGGTGTGGGTGCTGCTGGGCGAGATGTTCCCGAACCGCATCCGCGGTGCGGCGCTGGGTTTGGCCGCTGCCGCGCAGTGGATCGCGAACTGCTTGATCACCGCATCGTTCCCAGCGCTGGGTGACTTCTCGCTCGGTGTCGCCTACGGCTTCTACGCCGTGTGTGCGGTGCTGTCGTTCCTGTTCGTCTGGAGGTGGGTCGAGGAGACCAAGGGCAAGCACCTCGAGGACATGAAGGGCGAGGCCCACGTCACGCCCGCGGGAACGCCGTCCAACTCGTAGCCGAGCAGCGAAATCCGAGTTTGTAGGTCTTCTCTCGCACTTTCTCGACAAAACTCGACTCTCACGCCGAGCCCCTGCTCCGCAAACCCGCGTGACCGCGCCACCGCCCTCATGGAACAATCGCCTGCCGTGAAGACCTTCGACGCGCTGTTCGCCGAGCTCAGCGAAAAGGCGCGCACCCGGCCCGACGGTAGTGGCACCGTCGCCGCGCTGGACGGCGGCGTGCACGGCCTGGGCAAGAAGATCCTCGAGGAGGCCGGCGAGGTGTGGCTGGCCGCCGAACACGAGGGCGACGAGGCGCTGGCCGAGGAGATCAGCCAGCTGCTGTACTGGACGCAGGTGCTGATGATCTCTCGCGGGCTGTCCCTCGACGACGTCTACGGAAAGCTGTGACCGTGCTACGCGTCGCCGTCCCCAACAAGGGCACGCTCAGCGAGCCCGCCGCCGAGATCCTCTCCGAGGCCGGGTACCGGCGTCGCACCGACGCCAAGGATCTCACCGTCATCGACCCGGTCAACAATGTCGAGTTCTTCTTCCTGCGGCCCAAAGACATCGCGATCTACGTCGGGTCCGGCCAGCTCGATTTCGGCATCACCGGCCGTGACCTGGCCGCCGAATCCGATGCGCCGGTGCGCGAACGGCTGGCACTGGGCTTCGGCTCGTCCACCTTCCGCTACGCCGCCCCCAAGGGCCGCGACTGGACCGTCGCCGACCTCGCAGGCAAACGGATCGCCACCGCGTTTCCCAACCTGGTCCGTAAAGACCTCGCCGCCAAGGGAATTGAGGCGACGGTCATCCGCCTCGACGGTGCCGTCGAGATCTCCGTCGCGCTCGGTGTGGCCGACGCCATCGCCGACGTGGTCGGCTCGGGTCGCACACTGGGATTGCACGATCTGGTCGCTTTCGGTGAGCCGCTGTGTGATTCGGAGGCGGTGCTAATCGAACACGCCGATCCCGGTGACGACAACGCCGCCGCCCGCGATCAGTTGGCCGCCCGGGTGCAAGGCGTTGTGTTCGGCCAGCAGTACCTGATGCTGGACTACGACTGTCCGCGCAGCGTGTTGGAGTCCGCCACCGCTGTCACACCCGGCCTGGAGTCGCCGACGATCGCCCCGCTCGCCGATCCGGACTGGGTCGCGGTGCGCGCACTGGTTCCCCGCCGCGATGTCAACGCCATCATGGACCAGCTCGCGGCCATCGGCGCCAAGGCAATCCTGGCCTCTGACATCAGGTTCTGCCGGTTCTGAGAAGCCGGGACTGGCTCCCGTCTGCGTGTTAGCGTCCGGATGACATTTCACCGGTCCGGAGGTTCGCATGACGTTTTTTCTGGTGCTGTTGCTTGCTCTGCTGATCGGTGTGGTCGCCGGTCTGCGTGCGCTGACCGCACCCGCGGTCGTCGCATGGGGTGCCGTTCTGGACTGGATCAGCCTCGACGGCACCTGGGCGCAGTGGATGACGCATCCCATCACGGTGACGGTGCTGACGATCCTGGCGCTGGGCGAGCTGGTCACCGACCAACTGCCGAGCACCCCGAGCAGGCGGGTCCCGATGCAATTTGGTGCCAGGCTGTTGACCGGCGGGTTCTCCGGTGCGGTGCTCGCGACCGGTGCCGTACTGAACCCGACGACGTGGGTGGTGGTCAGCGCGATCGGGGCGGCATTGATCGGCGCGGTGCTGGGCACTCTCGGCGGCGCCGAAGCCCGCACGCGGCTGGTCGCCGCCTCCGGTGGTCGTGATCTGCCCGTGGCGCTCGTCGAGGACGCCATCGCGATCGCCGGCGGATTCGCCATCGTGGCACTGGCAACGGTCATCTGAATGCCAACCGCGCCAGAGGAATTCGACGCGATCGTCGTGGGCGCCGGTCAGGCCGGACCGCCGCTGGCGGGACGGCTGACCCAGGCCGGCCAGAAGGTCGCAGTGATCGAACGCAAGCTGGTCGGCGGAACCTGCGTCAACACCGGCTGTATCCCGACCAAGACACTGGTGGCCAGCGCGCACGCCGCGCACACCGCCCGCCGTGGTGCCGAATACGGCGTCGGCACAGGCGATGTCAGTGTCGACATGGCGAAAGTCAAGGCGCGCAAGGACGACATCATGCTCGGGGACCGCAGTGGCGTCGAGTCATGGATCGAAAACATGCCCAACTGCACGTTGATCCGCGGGCACGCACGGTTTGTCGACCCGCACACGATTCAGGTCGACGACCGGTTGCTGACGGCGGACAAGATCTTCCTCAACGTCGGCGGCCGAGCCGTGGCTCCCGATATGCCGGGACTATCCGACATCGACTACCTGACCAACGTCGGCATCCTCGAACTCGACACGCTGCCCGAACATCTCGTCATCATCGGGGGCAGCTACATCGCGCTGGAGTTCGCCCAGATGTACCGGCGCTTCGGCGCACGCGTCACGGTCATCGAGAAGGGTCCGCGGCTGACCTCCCGCGAGGACGAAGACGTGTCGGCCGCGATCAAGGAGATCCTCGAAAACGAAGGCATCACGGTCGAACTCGACGCGACCGCGATCTCGTTCCGCAAGCGCGACAACGGTTTCGAGGTAACACCGCGCGACGGTGCCGACTCCATCACCGGGTCGCACCTGCTGGTCGCCGTCGGGCGGCGGCCCAACACCGACGACCTTGGCCTGGAGAAGGCGGGCGTGGACACCGACGAGCGTGGCAACATCGTCGTCGACGACCAGTGCCGAACGAATGTCGACCACATCTGGGCGATGGGGGACTGCAACGGACGCGGCGCGTTCACCCATACGTCCTACAACGACTTCGAGATCGTCGCTGCCAACCTGCTCGACGACGACCCGCGCCGCATCAGCGACCGCGTGCCGACCTACGCGCTGTACATCGATCCGCCGCTGGGGCGTGCCGGGTTGACCGTCGACCAGGTGCGCAAGTCGGGCCGAAAAGCGTTGGTGGGCAAGCGGCCGATGACCCGAGTTGGGCGTGCGGTGGAGAAGGGTGAGACGCAAGGGTTCATGAAGGTGGTCGTCGACGCCGAAACCGAGGAGATTCTCGGCGTCGCGATCCTGGGCGTGGGTGGGGACGAGGTCGTGCACTCGCTGCTCGACATCATGTCGGCCAAGCGGCCCTACACCGCGATCTCGCGCACGATGCACATCCACCCGACGGTCAGCGAATTGGTGCCGACCATGCTGCAGGAGCTGACGCCGCTGGAGTAGGGGATCCCACGCCGAGCGGGAACCTACCGGCTTCACCGTCGCACCGATCCCTCAGTTCATGGTGAAATCCGGCTGTCGCCGGTCTACGCCGTCTGTGCCACCCCGAGTGCCAGTGTCGCGACCGCCAGCGCCAGAAAGCCCAGCGGGAATGCGATGTTGTGGAAGACGCGATGGCGCACGTGGAATGCGACCGCGCCGACGAAGAACAGCGCCAGGCTTACAGCCGCTGCCAGACCGATCCACGGCACGCCCGCCAAGCCGAGCGCCAGCCCTACGGCCCCCGCGAACTTCAGCGCACCGAGGATGGGCACCGATCCCTCAGATACCTGAACCTCTCCGGCGTTCGCGAGCACAAATCGAGCTCCAGCGAAGTCGGCGATGGCCATGGCGGCGTTTGCGACGATCGTCACAACCGTGACCGCCACGTAGGCTGTTTCCATTTGGCATACCTCCAATCGCGTTGTCACACAGGCGCTATCAGTCGATCTCGACGTCTGAGCCGGCGATTTCCTTGCGGCGGGTCTGCCAATCCGGCAGTTCTTCGCCGGCGAGATAGGCCTCGAGGCGATCTAGATAGGCATGTGTTCCGCCGCGGAAGCCGCTGGCGTTGCGGACACCGAGCCCGCGATGGGTGAACCGCAGCAGCGTGCCGTCGCCATCGCGGTGAAGTTCGTAGCGCACCACGCCGTCGTCGACGATCGGCTGTTTCCACTCGTGTTCGAGCACATGCGGCGGATCCCAGACCAGGATTCGACCGGTCATCCGCTTGCGTTCGGGCGGCAGCGGCGGACCGGTTGCGACCATGTCGATGGTGCCGCCCTCGCGCGGCTCGATCGTCGTTTCGCCGAACCATTGCGCGCGCTCCTGCGGGTCGGTGATCGCTGACCACACCGCTTCGATCGGAAAGGGCAGGCGTCGTTCGAAGTTCAGCGCCGCCCTGTCGCCCTCGACGGTGATTCGCCCTCCGGGACAGGTCATTTCGTCTCCTTGTGCTTGCGTTTCAGGTGCTGCTCGAGGGCGTCGAGGTGACCCGTCCAGTAGCGGCGGTACTGCTCTATCCAGGCGTCGATGGCAACGAGCCCGTCGGCGCGCAGCGCGTAGATCCTGCGCTGTGCATCGGGTCGCACCTCGACCAAGCCGACTTCGCGCAGCACCCGAAGGTGGCGCGACACGGTCGGCTGTGTCAGGCCGGGGAGGGTCGCGACGAGTTCACCGGCGGTGCGCTCACCGTCGACGAGCGCGTCGAGCAGTGCGCGCCGACTCGGCTCGGCGACCGCTTCGAAGACGTCCATAGACCGAGTATTACATTACATCTATATAGATGTAAATCGATATAGCTGGACCGTTCTGCGGCTATTTCAGCGGCGCTGAACCAGCAGCGTCTGCGCGCACGTGCCGATGAAGCCCTGCCGGTCGAAGATCTCGGCGGTGGTCACCCCGATGCTGTCGGGCCCGATCGAGCCGCGGGCGCGCAACGCGAAGTCGTTGCCGACGGGCACACGGTGCAGGTGCATGACGGTGTCGGTGTTCATGAACACGAACGCCGCCGGATCGATCGCGGCGCCTGCACCGTTGGCGCAGTCCACCACCAGCGCCAGGCGCTGCATCTGCGTCATCTCCTCGGTATCGACCAGGTGCGCCAGCGGGCTCATCCACACCACCGCCGAGCCGTTGTCGAGTTCACGCTGCCTGCGCCAGCTGATCGCCTCCAGGTAGCCCGTCGCGCCCTCCCAGCTGTGCGGCGTCGTGTCCGCCTCACCCTCCACGAGCGCAGGGAAGCGGTCGGTGGCAACGTCGGTGGTGTCACCGGTCGCCAGCAGCCACGCCGACGCGCGCGCAACCGGGCGGGCAGCGCCACCCGCACGGTCGGCGACCATCTCCGCTGCCAACAACTTGATCCTGCTCCCCGGACGCTCCACCCACGCTCGTGCCCGCACCGGCGCAACGGGAATGGCCCCGAGGATGTCCATCGACACACGCCCGATGCGCATTCCGGAGTCGCCGGCGAGTTCCTCGATCAGCTTCGTCATCAACGCCAGCGGAGGGGAGCCGTGCTGAATCTCGGAATCCCAGTTGCTTCGGGTGTAGTCCGTGGACTCAAAGACGTGAACGTCGCCGTCGCGGTTGCGCCGACGGTAGTGGGACCCGTTCACGCAGCCGGCACCGCCGAGTGCAACACCGCATCGTCGCCGGGACCGTCACCCTCGGCGGGGCGTTCAGGCCAGCCCGGATACGGCGGCGGCGTGCCGCCGAAGACGGGGCAGTGCGCGTGATGGGCGCACCAGTCGCACATCCGCGACGGGTGCGGGCGGAAATCGCCTGTCGCACCGGCGGATTGGATGGCCTGCCAGATTGCGATCAACGTCTTCTCGAACCGCTCGAGCTCGTCGAGGTCGGGAGAATAGTCGAGCACTTGGCCGTCGCTCAGATACAGCAGCCGCAGCTTGGTGGGCAGCACACCGCGCGACCGCAACAGCGCGACGGCGTAGAACTTCATCTGGAACATGGCCTTGAACTCCGCCAGCGCTCGCGCCTCCGGCGGCGCCTTGCCGGTCTTGTAGTCGACGACCCGAAGCTCACCGGTGGGGGCGACGTCGATGCGGTCGACGAAGCCGCGCAGCAGCGTGCCGTCGGCGAGTTCGACCTCGACGCGTTGTTCGCAGCTTTCCGGCTCGAACCGGGTCGGGTCTTCGAGCCGGTAGTAGCCCGACAGCAGCGCCTTCGCCTCCTCCAGCAGCTCGGCCTGGGCGGGAGCGTCGAGGCCGTCGACGAGGTCGGGCTGGGCGGCGACCACCCGCTCCCACGCGGGGCCGACCAGTGACCGCGCCGCTTCGGGGACGCGGTCGGGCGCCGGCAGCGCATACAGCTGTTCCAAGGCCGCGTGCACTACCGAGCCGCGCAACTGTGCGGCGGACGAGGGTTCAGGCAGCCGGTCGATGGCGCGGAACCGGTACAGCAGCGGGCACTGCTTGAAGTCGCTGGCCCGTGACGGCGACAGCGCCGGCCGGCGCTGCCCGGGTGGCGCATCGGGGACCTTTTGCTGGTCCATAACCGGCAGCATATGGCGGCCTCCCGACAACCCCGGGCACCGGCGTCGGCGCGTCTGCTGGCAGGCTGATGGGCTGTGCCGAAGACCGGTCCGTTCGCCGTTGGCGATCGCGTGCAACTCACCGACGCGAAGGGGCGGCACTACACCATGGTGCTGGCCGCCGGTGGCGAGTTCCACACCCACCGCGGGGCGATCACCCACGACACCGTGATCGGGCTGTCGGAGGGCAGCGTGGTCAAGTCCGCCAACGGCGACCCGTTTCTGGTGCTGCGCCCGCTGCTCGTCGACTACGTCATGTCAATGCCCCGCGGAGCCCAGGTGATCTACCCGAAGGACGCGGCCCAGATCGTGCACGAGGGCGACATCTTTCCCGGCGCCACGGTGTTGGAGGCCGGTGCCGGATCGGGCGCAATGACTTGCTCGCTGCTGCGCGCCGTCGGCCCGACCGGACGGGTGGTGTCCTACGACCTGCGCGACGACCATGCCGAGCACGCCTCGCGCAACGTCGCGACGTTCTTCGGCGAGATGCCCCCCAACTGGGAGCTGGTGATCGGGGATGTCGCGGACTACGCCGGACCCGAGGTGGACCGCGTTGTGCTGGACATGCTTGCGCCGTGGGAGGTGCTGGGCACGATCGCCCGGGCGATTGTGGCCGGCGGGGTGCTGATGGTGTACGTGGCGACGGTGACGCAGCTGTCGCGGGTCATCGAGGCGTTGCGCGAGCAGCAGTGCTGGACGGAGCCGCGGGCGTGGGAGACGCTGCAGCGCGGTTGGCACGTGGTGGGTCTGGCCGTGCGGCCCCAGCAGAGCATGCGCGGGCACACCGCGTTTTTGATCAGCGCGCGAAAGCTGGCGCCGGGAGCTGTTGCGCCGACGCCGTTGCGGCGAAAGCGGCAGGCCTAGTCGTCGTCACTGCGCCGCAGGGCTCGGCGCGCCGAAAGCAGCTCAATTTCCGGCCGCGCGGCGACCAGGCGTTCCGCCGCGTCGAGCACGTCGACGACATGGGCGCGGTCGCCCGCCACCACGGCGATACCCACCCCGGCGCGCCGGTGCAGCTGTTGGGATGCGGTCTCGGCTGCCGACACCCCGAATCTCCTGTGCAGTTCGGCGATTAAAGGCCGTACCGCCGAGCGCTTCTGCTTCAGAGAGCCCACGTCACCGAGTAGCAGGTCGAATTCCAGCCAGCCGATCCACATGTCGCCATCATCGCGGAGGCGATGTCGCGATCATCGCGGAGGCGATGGCGCCGTCGCCCCTTCGCCGTATTCGAGCAGCATGTCTGCGGTCTTGCGGGTCAGCTGCCAGCCGTCACGAAAGGGCGTGAACTCCATCGGAAAGCTGAATGTTCCCGGCGGCTGGTTGGCGGTGGTGACGTTGACGGTCGCCACCACGTTGCCCGCCTCGGTTTCCGACCACTTCAGGTCGGTGACGTCGTAGCTCAACGGCAGTGCGCCGTTGTCGGCGAGCGCCTTGCCGAACTTGTCCAGGGCCGCGGCGTCGTTGGGGCTCGACAGCTCGACGAGCGCGGTCTTTTCTGCCCCTGGCACGGCGGGATCCGATAGCCGGCTCAGCACATCGATCAGCGCCTCGGGCGGGGGCAGCGGAGACGAGACAGGCGGGGCAATCGGCGCGGCCCCGACAGCGGCCGTCGTCGACGGATCGGCGGCCCTCGGCGCGTCGTTGCCACACCCGCAAAGCCCGAACGCCGCCACCATTGCGGTGACGGCGCTCAGAAAAGCGGTACGGCGGAGGATCAGCCCACCAATTCGCCGAGGGCGAACAGCGACTGGCTCGACAGCTGCCAGCCGGTCGGGCTGGGCCCCTGCACGAACGTCAGCGGCATCGAGCGGACGTCGCCGTTGGCCAGTTTCGCGGTGACGTTGGCGGTGGCCGTGTTGCCGTTGGGGACGACGTCGGCCACGGTCGCCTTCAGCGGGAGGTAACCCTTGGCGACTGCGTCGTTGTACTTGACCTCGACGCCCTTACCGGTGAATCGGCCCAGCCCCGCGATGTAGGCCTGCTTGCCGGCGAACTGTCCGCCGGAGCCGAGGGTGTTGACGGTTTCAGTCAGCGCGTCTTTCACGCCGACCACGTCGTCTTCGGGCGCCGCGGGCATCGGGATGTCCCACACCACCGGTTGCACGGCCGGCGACGAATTGATCGTGCCGGATGCAACCGACGTCACACCTGCCGCGGCGCCACCGACGAGGGCAGCTGCTGCAAGGCCGGTAACGAGGGATTTCAGGGTCACGGCTGTCCTTCCGATTGGCCAAGATCAAGCTTCAGATTAACAAGTGTTGCTGGTGTGTCGAATCCCTACACCGCACACAAAGCCTGAATCGCCGGTAGCGTTGAAGTTGTTACTGCACCAACATCTGGTGCGCGGAGGGAGCGCAACATGAGCGAGTCAGAGCGTTCTGAATCCTACGGGTCGTCGTCGGCTGCCGACGACGCGGCCGAGTTGGAACAACTACGGCGCGAGGCTACGGTCCTTCGCGAGCAGTTGGAGAACGCCGTCGGTCCGCAGAGCGGCCTGCGCAGCGCCCGTGACGTGCACCAGCTGGAGGCGAGGATCGATTCGCTCGCTGCCAGGAACTCCAAGCTGATGGAGACCCTCAAAGAGGCGCGCCAGCAGCTGCTTGCCCTGCGCGAAGAGGTCGACCGGTTGGGCCAGCCCCCGAGTGGTTACGGCGTGCTCCTCGGCGTGCAGGACGACGACACGGTCGACGTGTTCACCTCCGGTCGCAAGATGCGGCTCACGTGCTCGCCCAACATCGACGTGAAGACCTTGAAGCAGGGCCAGACGGTCCGGCTGAACGAGGCGCTGACCGTCGTCGAGGCCGGAAACTTTGAAGCGGTCGGGGAAATCTCCACCCTCCGCGAAATTCTTTCCGACGGGCACCGCGCGCTCGTGGTCGGTCACGCCGACGAGGAGCGCATCGTCTGGCTGGCCGAGCCGTTGGTGGGCTCCGAGGACCTGCCCGAGGGGTATGACGACGAGCTGGCCAACGACGAACGGCCGCGCAAACTGCGGCCCGGCGATTCGCTGCTGGTCGACACCAAGGCCGGCTACGCGTTCGAGCGCATCCCCAAGGCCGAGGTCGAGGACCTCGTGCTCGAAGAGGTGCCCGACGTCAGCTACAGCGACATCGGCGGCCTCGGCAGGCAGATCGAGCAGATCCGCGACGCGGTCGAGTTGCCGTTCCTGCACAAGGAGCTCTACCGGGAGTACTCCCTGCGCCCGCCGAAGGGCGTGCTGCTCTACGGCCCGCCCGGCTGCGGCAAGACGCTGATCGCCAAGGCGGTGGCCAACTCGCTGGCCAAGAAGATGGCCGAGGTGCGCGGCGACGACGCCCGCGAAGCCAAGAGCTACTTCCTCAACATCAAGGGCCCCGAGCTTCTGAACAAGTTCGTCGGCGAGACCGAGCGCCACATCCGGCTGATCTTCCAGCGTGCCCGCGAGAAGGCGTCCGAGGGCACGCCGGTGATCGTGTTCTTCGACGAGATGGACTCGATCTTCCGCACCCGCGGCACGGGCGTTTCGTCGGATGTGGAGACGACGGTCGTGCCCCAGCTGCTGTCGGAGATCGACGGCGTCGAGGGGCTCGAGAACGTCATCGTCATCGGCGCCTCCAACCGCGAGGACATGATCGATCCCGCGATCCTGCGGCCCGGCCGCCTAGACGTCAAGATCAAGATCGAGCGCCCGGATGCCGAAGCGGCCCAAGACATCTTCAGCAAGTACCTCACCGAGGATCTGCCGGTGCACGCCGACGACCTGGCCGAGTTCAACGGGGACCGGGCGGCTTGCATCAAGGCGATGATCGAGAAGGTCGTCGACCGGATGTACGCCGAGATCGACGACAACCGGTTCCTCGAGGTCACCTACGCCAACGGGGACAAAGAAGTCATGTACTTCAAGGACTTCAACTCCGGGGCGATGATCCAGAACGTCGTCGACCGTGCGAAGAAGAACGCGATCAAGTCGGTGCTGGAGACCGGGCAACCCGGCCTGCGCATCCAGCACCTGCTCGACTCGATCGTCGACGAGTTCGCCGAGAACGAGGACCTGCCCAACACCACCAATCCCGATGACTGGGCACGGATCTCGGGTAAGAAGGGCGAACGGATCGTCTACATCCGCACGCTGGTCACCGGCAAGAGTTCGTCGGCCAGCCGCGCGATCGACACCGAGTCCAACCTGGGCCAGTACCTGTAGCGGCTTTCCCATTTGCCGCGAGCGTGCGTGTCTGCGACACGACCCGCCGCGCAACCTCGACATTTTGCGCACGCTCGCGGGCGATCGAGGGCTACCGTCGCGACATGCCCAACCACAATGTCACGACGATCGAGGGCGTCTACGGCAAGCGCTACGGCGAAGTGCTGCTCGTCAGCGCGACGGAGTCAGGTCCACAGGCGACGGTGTACAACACGTTTCCGCTCAACGATTGCCCGGCCGAGTTGTGGGAGGCGTTGGACGCCAAGGCGATCGCCGACGAGAACGGCGCCGTTGCGGCGCTGTTGAACGGTCCCCGCTACTGGCTGATGAGCCGTATCGGCAAGGTCGGCCGAGAAGAACTGGCGCGCAAAACCTTCGGCGGCCTGGAGATGATCCGGCAGGCCACCGTTGCGCTCTCGTCGATGAACCCCGCGCCATATCACGAGAACAAAGTGGACCGGAAAGCTGTGTTTACGTTCGATGCCGGCCGCGACATCTACGAGCTGGTCGACCCCGACGGTAGGCGCTGGATCATGCAGACCTACAGCCAGACCGTCGATGCGAATCTGACGCTCAGCGATCTGCCCGGCCTTGCGCAGCGACTGTCGCTGCCGCCGGGATGGGGCTTTGAGGCGAGCACACCTGCCTCACCCGTCGTCGTCGACACGACAGGGCGAGACGCGAGCGTGATCCAGGATGATCTTGCCAACAGCTACTCGCTGCAGCCCTCCATCTCGAGATAGGCGTCGCGGCCGGCCAGGCTCACCGCGACGTCGGACACCAGCGGGTCGAAGAAGCGCTGCCGGTACAGCGGGTCCACGCTGGTGCTCACCGTGAAATACAACCCGGAAAGCACCGCCACGAACAGCGATGTATGCACGACGGTCTGCGGTATCGGGATGTGAATGCCGAACCAGGTTCCCGCGCACGGTGGTTCGCCGACGGGGCAGCTCGCTTCGGCTGACCACAGGACCGTCACATCGTCGGGAACCGCGATGACGCCCAGCGCCAGGAAGAACGCGAACAACCCGGCGGTGAAGAACACCACCTGGATCGCCTGCGACACCACCATCACCGCGACGACGTTGACCTGCTCGGCGAGTGACAGGGCGGTCCGCGGCGGCTGACGCCCCGCTTCGATCGCAAGCGGTGTGCCCGCCAACAGTCGCGCCGGATCGTGCTGCTCGGCCCGATCGTCGCGCAGCGCTCGTACTTCGTCGCGAATCGTCGTGACCATGAAGGCGATTGCCACCAGCGCGAGGAATCCCACTGTCTGCCAGAGCCGTTGGCGCGTCATCCGGGCGGCGAGCTGCCACAGCTCCCCGGTGAAATAGACGACGACGGTCAGCATCAGCAGCGGCAGCGCACGGCTCATCAGCGTGCCGAGGGCACCGACTTGCACGAGCGCATACCGGAACGCCCACAGTGCAATTGCCCCGAAACCGAGGTAGGTCAGCCACACGACGATCAGCGCGACGACCGCGAAACCGAACGCTTCTGCCGCGGCTATGCCCGAAAATCCGCTGTCGGCGAACGGAAGTCCGAACACGAAGAGTGCCATCACCACCAGCGCGGCAGAACGTCGACCCGCCTTGCCCAGCGTCGTGCCCGATTGATGCAGCAGACCCAACGTCACCGGAGCGGCGATCAGCAGCAGGGTCAGCACCCCGAGCCGGATCACGTTGCCGAGGTCGGGCTCGCCGCCGGTGAGCTCGGCCAGCATCATCGTCACTGAGATGATCGCGCCGACACCGCTGACCACCGGCGCCGAGCGCTCGATCAGTGCCCGTGAGCGCACCCGGCGGGTCAACACCAGCGGCAGTCCGCGATGCAGGAACCACTGGTGCACCTCTCGCATTTGTGGCACGGCAGACATTGTGCGGGACAAACGCTACGAATGGGTGTGCGGCGCAACGGCGGCGCGATATCGGCTTCGCGCGACCAGCGTCAGGCGGAGGTCATCGATCAACGGGTCGAGGAAGCGGCTGCGGTAATCAGCGTCTCCGACCGCTCGCGCGCTGACATACATGAACGTCAAGCCGGCCAGAAACAAACTGACCTGGATGAGTGATTGCGGAACCGGCAAGGTCATTCCAAGGAATTGGCCATCGCTGGATCCGTTGCGCGTCCACTGCGCCAACAAATCCGGGCTCAGCAGGATGAGGCCGAGTACGAAAAAGATCAGCCCGGCGACCATCGCCACCAGCGACACCTGGAGCACCTGGGATGTGACGAGGACGAAGACCACGTTGACACGCTCACGGCGGGACAGTGCAACAGCCGATGTCGGATCGGCCATCGTCTCGAAGGGCGTACCGCTCAACCGAATATTGTCGTCGGACGATTGGCGGGTCCCCGACAACATCGGCCGCACTCGGTCCACGGTGGCCGACGCGATGAACGCGATAGCGATGACACCGAGGAACGCCAGCGCCAGCCACAGCCGCGAGCGACTGACAGTGGATGCCATCACCCACACGTAGGTATTGAAGAAGACGAGCACCGTCAGCAGCACCACAGGCAGCGCGCGGACGAACAGCGGGCCGATATAGGTGAGGTTGTCCACCGCCGTGTGCAGCCCCCAACCGAGGATGGAACCGACTCCGCATGCGGTGAGCGCCACCACGACGGCTATCACGACCGCTTCGAACAAGAGGTTGGCCACGATCCGTTCACTTGGACCGCCGAGAATGCCGCCCGCGACCACTACCATCAGGGAGATGACCGCCGCGACAGTGCGGTTTCTCACGCTGCCGATGCGCGCCACCCCCCAGCCGACTGCTGCCGCCACCGGCAGCACCAACACCAGCAGCCCGAGCACGAACCATTCCGTGCGCGTGGGATGACCGTCGATGTCGATGGTGTGCTTGCCCGTGATCTGAACGACGACGATCGAGTTGGCCATGAACACCGCGAACACGGCCAGCACGGGCGCCGATCGTGGCCACAACCGGCGCAGCAATGCACCCGGACGCAGCACCGCGGGCAGCCCCCGCTGCAGAAACCATGCGTCGGCGGCGCGCCTGCGCATCACTTCCTCCGACGCGGCCGCTCCCGCCGCCCCGCCCGCTGTTCGGTCTCGCTGCCACGGCACGGTCGAAGGCTACTGTGCGCCGTCACCTAGGCTGGATGCATGCAACGGATTATCGGAACGGAGGTCGAGTACGGCATATCCTCGCCGTCCGACCCCACCGCCAATCCGATCTTGACGTCGACGCAGGCGGTGCTGGCGTATGCCGCCGCCGCGGGCATCCAACGGGCCAAGCGGACCCGATGGGACTACGAGGTCGAATCGCCGCTGCGTGACGCGCGCGGCTTCGACCTGAGCCGGTCGGCGGGCCCGCCGCCGGTCGTGGACGCCGACGAGGTCGGTGCGGCCAACATGATCCTGACCAACGGGGCGCGGTTGTACGTCGACCACGCCCACCCGGAGTACTCGGCGCCCGAGTGCACGGACCCGCTGGACGCGGTCATCTGGGACAAGGCAGGCGAGCGGGTGATGGAGGCCGCCGCGCGCCATGTGGCCAGCGTGCCGGGCGCGGCGAAGCTGCAGCTGTACAAGAACAACGTGGACGGCAAGGGCGCCTCCTACGGCTCTCACGAGAACTACCTGATGAGCCGGCAGACACCGTTCTCGGCCGTGATCGCGGGCCTGACGCCGTTCCTGGTGTCCCGCCAGGTGATCACCGGCTCCGGTCGGGTCGGGATCGGCCCGTCGGGTGATGAACCCGGCTTCCAGCTGTCGCAGCGATCGGACTACATCGAGGTCGAGGTCGGGCTGGAGACCACGCTCAAGCGCGGCATCATCAACACCCGCGATGAGCCGCACGCCGACGCCGACAAGTACCGCAGGCTGCACGTGATCATCGGCGACGCCAACCTCGCCGAGACGTCGACGTATCTGAAGCTGGGCGCCACCTCGCTGGTACTGGACCTGATCGAAGAGGGTATGGACCTCACCGATCTGGCGTTGGCGCGGCCGGTGCACGCCGTACATGTCATCAGCCGTGACCCGTCGCTGCGCGCAACCGTCGCGCTCGCCGATGGCCGCGAACTGACCGGCCTTGCCCTGCAAAGGATCTACCTTGACCGGGTGGCCAAGCTGGTGGACAGCCGCGACGCCGACCCGCGCGCCGCCGACATCGTCGAAACCTGGGCGCACGTGCTGGATCTGCTCGAACGCGATCCGATGGAATGCGCCGAGATTCTGGACTGGCCGGCGAAACTCCGCCTGCTCGAGGGCTTCCGCAACCGGGAGAACCTGAACTGGTCGGCACCACGGCTGCACTTGGTCGACCTGCAGTACTCCGACGTCCGCCTCGACAAGGGTCTCTACAACCGGCTCGTGGCGCGCGGTTCGATGAAGCGGTTGGTCACCGAACAGCAGGTCCGTGACGCCGTCGACAACCCGCCGACGGACACCCGCGCCTATTTCCGCGGCGAGTGCCTGCGCCGCTTCGGCGCCGACATCGCGGCCGCCAGCTGGGACTCGGTGATCTTCGACCTCGGTGGCGATTCGCTGGTCCGGATTCCCACCCTCGAGCCGCTGCGGGGCAGTAAAGCCCATGTCGGAGCGCTGCTGGACTCCGTCGACAGCGCTGTGGAATTGGTGGAACAGCTCACCACTTGAGTTGTCCCCACCCGCCACCCTGACGCGTGCTATCGCAGGCAATTCGGCCGCCGAACGGTAGGGTGGAGGAACGGCGGGCGGCGACACGGCCCGTCGGCGACTGGCGCAGACGATGCAGGAGGCAGCGATGGCTCAGGAGCAGACCAAGCGTGGCGGTGGTGGCGGGGAGGACGACGACCTCACCGGCAGCACGGCCGCCGGGCAGGAGCGTCGCGAGAAGCTGGCCGAGGAGACCGACGATCTGCTCGACGAGATCGACGACGTTCTCGAAGAGAACGCCGAAGACTTCGTGCGCGCATACGTCCAGAAGGGCGGACAGTGAGCTGGACGCACCGCGATCAGCTGTTCTTCCCCCCACCTCTTCCCGGCGCACCCTCCATTCCTCAAAACTTCTATGCTCCTCACGTGCGCGTGGACTTGTCATCGTTTTCTGAACTGCTGCGCCGCCAGGCGCCCGAACTGTTACCCGTGAACAGAGCAGCCGCCCCTCAGCCGGGCGATGCGCTTCCGCACGGCACCACGATCGTCGCGCTGAAATACCCCGGCGGCGTGGTGATGGCAGGCGATCGCCGCTCAACGCAGGGCAACATGATTGCCGGCCGTGATGTGCAGAAGGTCTACATCACCGACGACTACACGGCCACCGGGATCGCGGGCACCGCGGCCATCGCCGTCGAGTTCGCCCGCCTCTACGCCGTCGAACTCGAGCACTACGAAAAGCTCGAGGGCGTCGCGTTGACCTTCGCGGGCAAGGTGAACCGGCTGGCCACCATGGTCCGCGGCAACCTCGGGGCTGCACTGCAGGGCTTCGTCGCGCTGCCGCTGCTGGCCGGTTTCGACCTCGACGATCCGAATCCCGAAGCCGCAGGCCGCATCGTGTCATTCGACGCGGCGGGCGGATGGAACTTCGAGGACGAGGGCTACCAGTCGGTGGGCTCGGGATCGATCTTCGCCAAGTCGTCGATCAAGAAGCTGTATTCACGGGTCACCGACGCTGACTCGGCGCTGCGGGTCGCTGTCGAGGCGCTGTACGACGCCGCCGACGACGATTCCGCGACCGGGGGCCCGGATTTGGTGCGTGGCATTTACCCGACGGCCGTCATCATCGGTGCCGACGGCGCCGAAGAAGTGCCCGAGCAGCGCATCGCCGACTTCGCCCGGCAGGTCATCGAAAGTCGTTCGCGGTCGGATACTTTCGGGCCTGACGCGGTTCACCGGTCGACGGATGCGCGGGGAGATTCGTGAGCTTTCCATATTTCATCTCGCCCGAGCAGGCGATGCGCGAGCGCTCGGAGCTCGCGCGTAAAGGCATCGCCAGGGGCCGCAGCGTCGTCGTGCTGGCTTACGCCGACGGTGTGTTGTTCGTTGCGGAGAACCCGTCGCGGTCGCTGCAGAAGGTCAGTGAGCTCTACGACCGCGTCGGCTTCGCGGCCGTCGGCCGGTTCAACGAATTCGACAACCTACGGCGTGGCGGGATCCAGTACGCGGACACCCGCGGCTATGCCTACGCCCGCCGTGACGTGACTGGCCGCCAGCTGGCGAACATCTACGCGCAGACTCTGGGCACCATCTTCACCGAGCAGGCCAAGCCCTACGAGGTCGAGCTGTGCGTCGCCGAGGTCGCCCACCACGGTGAGACCAAACCCCCCGAGCTCTACCGCATCACCTACGACGGCTCGATCGCCGACGAACCGCACTTCGTGGTGATGGGTGGTACGACGGAGCCGATCATCGAGAAGCTCAACGAGAGCTACGCCGAGAACACGACCCTGGCCGATGCGGTAGAGATCGCGATCAATGCGCTCACCGCAGGCGGAAACGGTTCGGACAACCGCACGCTCGGGCCCGAGACCCTCGAGGTCGCGATCCTCGATGCGAACCGCCCGAGGCGGGCGTTCCGGCGGATCACCGGACCGGCGCTCGAATCCCTGCTGCCGCAGGACTCTTCCAGTTCGGAGTGACGCTCACCCGGTGAGGCGCGCGAGGATCACGTCAGCCAACTCCTGAGGACACTCCAGCGGGGTGAAGTGCCCGACGCCGTCGATCCGACGCGTTCTGGCGTCGACGAAGTAGCCGTCCAGGTGATCGGCCCACTCGAGCGGGAACAACGGATCATGTTGCGGCAATAGCACCTCCGTCGAGGCGGCAATCTTGATGGCGCGGTCAGGCGGCGGCTCGGTCAGCGACTGCGCGACCATGCCGGCACCAGCCCGATACCAGGCGATCGACGCCGAAAACGCGCCGGGCAGGGCGTAGTCGGACGCCAGCTGCTCCAGATCATCGTCCGGCAGAACGAAATTCGGCCCCGACCAATGAGTCCAGAAGTGGCGCAGATATTCCCGCACGGTGTCGAGGTTGCCGTCCATCAGCCCCTCGGCCAGCGGCAGCTGGTGAAACGCCTGATACCAGTACTCCCGCTGCGACTTCGGGTTGAGCACACGGGTGCCGGCGCCGGGCAACGGCGGGGACAACACGAGCGCTGCCGCCAGGTCGGGATACATCCGCGCCACGCTTTGTGCCACCCGGCTGCCGATGTCGTAGCCGACGAGCACGACGTGCGACAGGCCCAGCTCGTTGACGAGCCCCACCACGCTGGCGGCCTGCGCGCTGGCACTGTAGAAGTGACGCACGTCGACGGCATGCTTGTCGGAGCCGCCGAAACCGCGCAGATCGGGGACGATCACGTCGGCGGTGTCGGCCAGTAGCGGCACCACGCGGCGGTAGTCGTGCCGGTTGCCCGGCCATCCGTGCAGCAACACCACCGCGGGTGCGCCGGGGGTGCCGTGCCGGTCGAATGCCAGCCGGAACCCGTCGACCGGGCTGCTGCGGGACGACATTGCTCAGATTGTGCCAACGCTCATCCCGCTTTGTGCAGAGTTAGCGAATCGCCCGTGATCACCGCCAGGATGTTGCGCCAGGAATCCGATGGCGCGTTGACGATGTCGGTGTGTGCCTGCGGCCCGGCCATCGGCCGACCGTCGTCGTAATCGCCTGGGGCCAAGTGGATTACGTCCGGCATGGTGTCCGGGTCGGCGCCGTGCGGGCTGGTCGGGCTGCCCTGGACCAGTCCGATGGGATCACCGGGCGCGGTCATCGAGAACCTCAGCACGTCGGGATTGCGGTTGTGCCAGTCGGAGGGATCGTCGACACCGACGCCTGCGCCCGCGGCCGCGAGATAGAGAGTGCGGTCGGCCGTCAGACCGAAAACCTCAGCGGTGCCGAGGATTGAACCGCCGTAGGAGTGGCCGACATAGGTGACCGGAATGCTGCGACCGGTGGCGTCGACGGTGCGGTCGACGTCCTCGCTGAACGCCACCAGTCGCGGTGCCATGTCGAGCGCGTAGCGCGGATCTGCCGCGTCGACGGCCCCGGCGACCAGCGTGCTGCCTCGCGGGAACGGGCCACCGAGGTAGGTAATGGCCGCCACCTCCCCGCGCGTGGCCGCAACGAACCGGCGAGCCGTGGTGGTGTTGGCTGCCGAACCTTCGATCGTGGTGTTCATGCCGGGCACCATGACCGCGACGCTCTTGGCCGCGGCCAGGTCGCCGTTGAGTTCGATCAACGACGCCCGGTCGGGATCGAAGGCCAGAATCTGGCGGCCGATGCGTCGGCCGCTGCGCGCCGGGTCGTCGACCTCCGCGAGCAACCCCTGGTAGAAGGCGATGCGCGCCTGCGCTCCCGGACGGTTCTCGCGGCGTTCATCGACGATCGCCTTGGCGACGTTGACCCGGTTGGCCGCAACGCGCATGTCCCAAGGGACCCCATCGGTGTTGCCTACCTGCTTGGGAAAGTCGTCGATCAGCGCTTGCTGTTGATCGGGCGTCATCGCAGCGATCTGGCTAGCGATGCGGTCCTGGCTGATCGCCGACCAGCCCGCGACGACATCGGCGAGAGGGATCGGTCCCGCCCCGGCCGCCACCGTCTGGACCTTAGGAGCGTGGGCTGGAGTGAGCGCCTCGGTGATGTCCCGCGCGGCGTCGGCATCCGCTGAGCCGAGGTGATCGAGGGCAGCAGCGATCTGGGAGCTCAACACGTCGGCCGTCACCGCCACGCTGCCGCCGGTCAGGGAAACTATTGGGCGCGACGGGTCACCTCCGGTCACGGCGCCGTCGTCGGCGACCGTAAAGCCCTGGCCGCGTGCGGTGGCGACGAGGGCGACGATGTCGTCGCGGGCAGTTCTCATCTGTGCGGCACCGTCGCGCGTCGCGACGGCGGCGGCGATCAGGCACCGGGTCACCACCGCGCCGGTAGATGCGATCGTGGCGCCGTGCTCACGGGCTGCGTCGGCTGCCGCTCCGGTCCAGAAACGCTTGCTGCCGTCGATTTTGCGCGCGACCGCGTCGATCCATGACTGCAAATCTGTTGCGGCACGGTCCCATTCGTCGGCCGTTCCCAGGAGCGCGTCGGGCCGCCACGCTTCGGCCTGCGCTACCGTCGGCCTGCTCATCGGGGTGGGAAGCGGTCGGCGCTGCGGCCGTCGGCCCCCTCGATGGCGTCGGCGGTCATCCGCGCGGCGACCGCCCAGGCGCGCATGTTGCCGATGACATCGGTGAGCTTCGCGGCGATGAGGTCGGTGGCGGCCACACCGCTGACGGCCGAGCCCCTCAGTTGGTCGGCTGGCAGGGCCGGCCAGTGCAATTGGGCGATCGTGTCGGCGGCTTCGGTGACGTGGTCGCCGACGGCGCGCAGCGCGCTCAGATCGACTTCGGTGTTTCCCCCCATGCCTCATGCTGGCAGATCAGCGAGCCGCGACGCCGACGTTATCCACAGGCGACGGGAAACGGATCGGCGCGGCTATCGCGCCGCCAGTCCTAACCACCCCGTAAGCTCGATGACGTGCAGCGGCGGATCATGGGCATCGAGACTGAATTCGGTGTGACCTGCACCTTTCACGGGCATCGTCGATTGAGTCCTGACGAGGTTGCGCGCTATTTGTTCCGGCGGGTCGTGTCGTGGGGTCGCAGCTCGAACGTCTTCCTCCGCAATGGCGCCCGGCTGTATCTCGACGTCGGCAGCCATCCGGAGTACGCGACGGCCGAATGCGACAGCCTGGTTCAGCTGGTCACCCACGACCGTGCGGGCGAGCGGGTCCTCGAGGATCTGCTGATCGACGCCGAGCAGCGGCTGGCCGACGAGGGCATCGGCGGCGACATCTACCTGTTCAAGAACAACACCGACTCGGCCGGCAACTCGTACGGCTGCCACGAGAACTACCTGATCGTGCGGGCGGGAGAGTTCTCGCGCATCTCCGACGTGCTGCTGCCGTTCCTGGTCACCCGCCAGCTAATCTGCGGCGCGGGCAAGGTGCTGCAGACGCCCAAGGCCGCGACTTTCTGCCTGAGCCAGCGTGCCGAGCACATCTGGGAAGGCGTGTCGTCGGCGACCACCCGCAGCCGCCCCATCATCAACACCCGCGACGAACCGCACGCAGACGCCGAGAAGTACCGGCGCCTACACGTCATCGTCGGCGACTCCAACATGAGCGAGACCACCACGATGCTCAAGGTGGGCACCGCGGCGCTGGTCCTTGAGATGATCGAGTCCGGTGTGGCGTTCCGCGATTTCTCGCTGGACAACCCGATCAGGGCGATCCGGGAGGTCAGCCACGACCTGACCGGTCGACGGCCGGTGCGGCTGGCCGGCGGACGACAGGCCAGCGCTCTGGATATCCAGCGCGAATACCACTCGCGCGCCGTCGAGCACCTGCAGACCCGCGAGCCCAACCCGCAGATCGAGCAGGTCGTCGACCTGTGGGGCCGCCAGCTCGACGCCGTCGAGAGCCAGGACTTCGCCAAGGTCGACACCGAGATCGACTGGGTGATCAAGCGCAAGCTGTTCCAGCGCTACCAGGACCGCTACAACATGGAGTTGTCCGATCCCAAGATCAGCCAGCTGGACTTGGCGTACCACGACATCAAGCGGGGCAGGGGCGTGTTCGATCTGCTGCAGCGCAAGGGGCTGGCCGCTCGCGTTACCACCGACGAGGAGATCGAGGACGCGGTCAACACCCCGCCGCAGACCACGCGAGCGAAGCTGCGCGGCGAATTCATCAGCGCCGCACAGGAAGCCGGCCGCGACTTCACCGTCGACTGGGTGCATCTCAAGCTCAACGACCAGGCGCAGCGCACCGTGCTGTGCAAGGACCCGTTCCGCTCGGTTGACGAGCGGGTCAAGCGGCTCATCGCCAGCATGTAGCGCCCCGCCCTGCATCGATTCTGCGGGGAGATCGCAACTTCAGGTCGAAAGCCGATCTGTGAGCAGACTCGAGCGCTCGGCGCTGAGGACCGACGCCCTAAGCTGTGAACCCGTGGGGATCTCCAAAGTCGAGCGGCTGATGAACCTTGTCATCGCGCTGCTGTCCACCCGCACTTTCATCAGTGCAGAGCGGATCAGAGAGACCGTCTACGGCTATTCGGACAGCGCTAGCGACGAGGCGTTCTCGCGGATGTTCGAGCGCGACAAGAACGAGCTGCGCGATCTCGGCATCCCGCTGGAGACCGGCCGCGTCTCCCAGTTCGACCCGACCGAGGGTTACCGCATCAACCGCGAGGCCTACGCATTGCCCGCCGTCGACCTCACCGCCGATGAAGCCGCCGCCGTCGCCGTTGCCACCCAGCTGTGGGAGTCGCCGGAGCTGATCACCGCCACCCAGGGCGCTCTGCTCAAGCTGCGGGCCGCGGGCGTAGACGTCGACGCCGGTGATGCAGGCATCGCCATCACCCCGACGGCCGGCATGCCCGGCCTCCGCGGATCCGAGGACGTGCTGGGAATCCTGTTGTCCGCCATCAATTCCGGCCAAGCCGTGCAATTTCCACATCGGCCATCCCGCAGCGAGCCCTACACGACGCGCACGGTCGAGCCGTGGGGTGTGGTCACCGATCGCGGGCGTTGGTACCTCGTCGGCCACGACCGCGACCGCAACGACACCCGGACGTTCCGGCTGTCACGCATCGGCAGCGACGTGAAGGCCATCGGCCCGACCGCTGCGGTGAAGCCCCCCGATGGGGTGAACCTGCGCGAGATCGTTCACAGGGTCACCGGTGAGACACCCTCGGGAACGCAGGCGAAGGTCTGGGTGGCCGACGGGCGCGCCACCGCGCTGCGCCGGCTCGCGACCGTGCTGGGGCCGCGGGTGCTCGACGGCCGCGACGGCGAGGAGATCAGCATCGACATCGGAATGTCAGACCGGCTTGCTCGCGAGATCGCCAGCTACGGCGCCGACGCGGTGGTGCTCGAACCGCAGTCGCTGCGTGACGAGGTGCTCGACCGGCTGCGTGCGCAGGCGGGGGTTGCGCAGTGACCCCTGTTTCGGAGCGGCTGGTGCGGCTGCTCAACATGGTGCCGTACTTCCAGGCCAACCCGAAGATCACCTACACCGAAGCCGCGTCCGATCTCGGTGTCACCGAGAAACAGCTGCGCGACGACCTCAACCAGCTGTGGATGTGCGGCCTGCCGGGCTACGGGCCGGGCGACCTGATCGACTTCGAATTCTCGGGTGACACCATCGAAGTCACGTTCTCGGCGGGCATCGACCACCCGCTGCGACTGACCTCGCCGGAAGCCACCGGTGTCCTGGTGGCGCTGCGGGCCCTGGTCGACGTGCCCGGCGTGGTCGACCCGAAGGCCGCCCGCAGCGCAATCGCGAAGATCGAATCCGCCGCAGGCACGGTCACCCACGGACACGAAGCCGCGGTCGACGAGCCCGCGCCGGTGGAAAGCCAGGCCGCCGCTGCCGTGCGCGAGGCGGTGCGCGGCAACCGGGCCCTGTCCATCGAGTACTACTCGGCCTCCCACGACGCGCTGACCAGCAGGGTCGTCGACCCGATCCGCGTCGTGCTGGTCGCCGAGCACAGTTATCTGGAAGCGTGGTGCCGTACCGCCGAAGGAGTGCGGCTGTTCCGGTTCGACCGCATCGTCGACGCCTCCGTCCTCAACGAGCCGTCGGCCCCACCCGAACCAGCCGTCAACGCCCCGCCCCACACCTCGCTGTTCGACGCCGACCCGTCGCTGCCGTCGGCGACGCTGCTCATCGACCGCTCGGCGTCCTGGATGTTCGACTACTACCCCCTGCGGGTCACCCGCGAGCTGCCCGACGGCGCCTGCGAGGCGGAGATGACCTACGCCTCCGACGAGTGGATGGCCCGGTTCGTGCTGGGCTTCGGGTCCGGAGTGCGGGTCCTCGCGCCGGAATCGCTGGCTGAGCGCGTGCGGGAAACGGCCGTGGCGGCCCTGCGTGCGTATGGGGTCGACGCGAGGCCGGGCAGGTAGACTCGCGCCAGACGTCTGGAGGTAATCAAATTGGGCGGTCTACAACCCTGGCACTGGGTAATCGTCATCGCTGTCTTCGTCCTGCTCTTCGGGGCCAAGAAGCTTCCGGATGCGGCTCGTTCACTCGGTAAGTCGATGCGGATCTTCAAGTCGGAGATCAAGGAGATGCAGTCCGAGTCCAAGCCGGAGGCCGATAAACCTGCGACCCCGATCGCTTCCGAGCGCGTCGAGGCCCCTGAATCGCATTCGTCCGATGTCGCCGGCCAGGCGGCTCCGGCCGAGCCCACCGACAAGCGCCCGGCCTGAGCCCACGCCGACCGAACGCGGCAAGCTGCCGCGTCGGCTGTTCGTGTCCCTAGGTCTATAGGCAGGTTCTGTGCACACCCCCGGGTTCCTCAAGCGACTGGATCCGCGTCGACGTCGCGCGAAGGTCAATCCGGACGGGACGATGTCGCTGGTCGACCATCTCAGCGAACTGCGCAACCGGCTGCTGATTGCGGCCGCTGCCGTCGTGCTCACGACGATCGTCGGGTTCTTCTGGTACACCCACAGCGTCTTCGGCTTCCACAGCCTCGGCGAATGGCTGCGCGGGCCCTACTGCACGCTGCCCGCGTCCGCGCGGGCGACCATCGCGCCCGACGGAGAATGCCGCCTGCTGGCCACCGCCCCGTTCGACCAGTTCATGCTGCGGCTCAAGGTCGCGCTGACCGCGGGGATCATCCTCGCCTGCCCGGTCTGGCTGCACCAGGTCTGGGCGTTCATCACGCCTGGGCTGTACCGCAAGGAGCGCCGCTTTGCGGCGGCGTTCGTCACCGTCGGCGCTGTGCTGTTCGTGACGGGCGCCGTGCTGGCTTACGTGGTGCTGGCCAAGGCGCTGCACTTCCTGCTGACGGTCGGCAGCGACGTCCAGGTCACCGCGCTGTCCGGTGAGCAGTACTTCGGCTTCCTGATCAACCTGTTGCTGGTGTTCGGCATCAGCTTCGAGTTCCCGCTGCTGATCATCATGCTCAACATGGTCGGCGTGCTGACCTATGCGCGGCTGAAGTCGTGGCGGCGCGGGCTGATCTTCGGGCTGTTCGTCTTCGCCGCGTTCGCGACGCCGGGCTCCGACCCGTTCTCCATGCTGGCTCTCGCGCTGGCGCTGACCCTGTTGCTGGAAGTCGCGATCCAGATTGCGCGCGTGCACGACAAGCGCAAGGCGCGCCGCGAAGCGCTCGAGGACGTGCCCGACGACCGCGCCTCGGCGATCGGCGACGTCGAAAAGGTCGAGCCGCCGACAAAGGTGCTTGCGGTCGATGACGACGCCACTTAGCGGCGAGCTCGCCGTCTTCGCCGAGCAGTTGACGTTCCGGCTCGACGACTTCCAGCAGCGCGCATGCGAGGCGCTCGAGGACGGACACGGTGTGCTGGTGTGCGCCCCGACCGGGGCGGGCAAGACCGTGGTCGGCGAATTCGCCGTGCACCTAGCGCTGGCCGCGGGCCGCAAATGCTTCTACACCACGCCGATCAAGGCGCTGAGCAACCAGAAGCACACCGATCTGGTGCGCCGTTACGGGCCCGAGCGCATCGGCCTGCTCACCGGCGACCAGTCCATCAATGGCGACGCGCCGGTCGTGGTGATGACCACCGAAGTGCTGCGTAACATGCTCTACGCGAATTCCCATACACTGCACGGGCTTTCGTACGTCGTGATGGACGAGGTGCACTTCCTGGCCGACCGGATGCGCGGCGCGGTGTGGGAGGAGGTGATCCTGCACCTGGCCGAAGAGGTGCGGCTGGTCAGCCTGTCCGCGACGGTCAGCAACGCCGAAGAGTTTGGCGGGTGGATCCAGACGGTGCGCGGGGACACCGCCGTAATCGTCGACGAACACCGGCCGGTGCCGCTGTGGCAGCACGTGATGGTCGGCAAGCGGTTGTTCGACCTCTTCGACTACCGCGCAGGCGGTACGAAGAATCACGGGCGCGAACTTTTGGTCGACCCACAACTGTTGCGCCACATCGCCCATCGGCGCGAAGCCGACCGCCTCGCCGACTGGCGCCCCCGCGGCCGGGGCGGCCCCCGCGGCAGGCCGAGCATCTTCCGGGGCCCGTCGCGCCCGGACGTCGTCGAGCTGCTCGACAGCGAAAGGCTGCTGCCCGCAATCACCTTCATCTTCTCCCGGGCCGGCTGTGATGCGGCGGTCAAGCAGTGTCTGCGGTCGTCGCTGCGGTTGACGACCGGCGACGAGCGCGCCCGCATCGCCGAGGTCGTCGACCGTCGCTGCGCCGAGCTGTCCGAGGCCGACCTCGTCGTGCTCGGCTACCACGAGTGGCGCGAAGGGCTGCTGCGCGGGCTGGCAGCCCATCACGCCGGAATGCTGCCCGCCTTCCGTCACACCGTCGAGGAATTGTTCAGCGAGGGCTTGGTCAAGGCGGTATTCGCTACGGAGACACTGGCTTTGGGCATCAACATGCCCGCCCGCACCGTCGTTCTCGAGCGGCTGGTGAAGTTCGACGGGGAGCAGCACGTCCAGCTGACACCGGGGGAGTACACCCAGCTGACGGGGCGGGCCGGCCGGCGCGGCATCGACGTCGAAGGCCACGCGGTGGTGTTGTGGACCCCGGACATCGACCCCGCCGAAGTCGCCGGCCTCGCCTCCACCCGCACCTTCCCGCTACGTAGCTCGTTCGCGCCGTCGTACAACATGACGATCAACCTCGTGAACCAGATGGGTCCGACGCAGGCGCACAAGCTGTTGGAAAAATCGTTCGCGCAGTACCAGGCCGACCGCTCCGTGGTCGGGCTCGTGCGCGGTATCGAACGCGGCGAGAAGATGCTCGGCGAAATCGCCGCCGAGGTCGGCGACGCGTCGATCCTCGAGTACGCGCGGCTACGCGCGGCGATCTCGCAGCGCGAGAAGGCGCAGTCGCGGGCGTCGCGGCTGCAGCGCAGGCGTGCGGTCAACGACGCGCTGTCGGCCCTGCGGCGCGGCGACATCATCAATATCGCCAACGGGCGGCGCACCGGCCTGGCCGTCGTCCTCGAACCCGCCCGTGACGACGAGGACCCCCGCCCGCTGGTGCTGACCGAAAACCGTTGGGCGGGAAGGATTTCCTCGGCCGACTATTCCGGCGCGTCGGCGAAGGTCGGGTCGATGCCGCTGCCCAAGCGGGTCGAACACCGGCAACCGCGGGTTCGCCGCGACATGGCCTCTGCGCTGCTGTCGGCGACCGAGGGAATGTCGATACCCAAAGGCAGCAGAAGCGGGCCGCCGCGCGACCACGACGTCGACCCGGAACTTGCGGGTCTGCGCCGGCAGCTGCATGGTCACTCCGCACACCGCTTGCCGGATCGCGAGGAGAAGATCCGACTGGCCGAGCGGTATCTGCGCATCGAGCGCGACAACGAGCAGATACAGCAGAAGGTCGCGGCGGCGACCAATTCACTGGCCCGCACCTTCGACCGCATCGTCGTCGTGCTGACCGAGCGCGGCTTCATCCGCGACGTCAACGGCGACCCGCAGGTGACCGACGACGGCAGGCTGCTGGCACGGATCTACAGCGAAAGTGACCTGCTCGTCGCCGAATGCCTGCGCGCTGGGGTCTGGGAAGGGCTGGCGCCTGCGGAGCTGGCCGGCGTGCTGTCGTCGGTGCTGTACGAATCGCGTGGCGATTCGGCCGGGCCGCCGCAGGCCGCCGTCATCCCGACCGGCAGGCTGCGCCGTGCGCTGGCCGACACGCGCAGGCTGGCCGCCGAACTGCGCGCCGACGAGCAACGGCACCGGATCTCGCAGAGCCGCGAGCCCGACGAAGGCTTCGTCGCCGCGGTCCACCGCTGGGCCACCACCGGCGACCTGGCGTCCGCACTCGACGCATCGGACGTCGGCCGCAACGGGTCGCCCATGTCGGCGGGAGACTTCGTCCGATGGTGCCGTCAGGTGCTCGACCTCGCCGATCAGGTGCGCAACGCGGCGCCGACGCCGGGACTCCGGGCCGCCGCGAAACGCGCAATCAGCGACGTTCGGCGCGGCGTCGTGGCTGTTGATGCAGGGTAAGGTGTGGACAACCGGCGACCATGACCGACTGAGGGAGAAAGATGAGCGGACCGCAGGGATCTGACCAGACGCAGCCGTGGCCGGGTCAGGACCAGCCGTCGAGCGACCCGTCCAACCAGCCGGCCTGGCAGCAGTCGGCCCCCGGTCAGGATCAGCCCGCCTGGCAACAGCCGGCCCCCGGTCAGGATCAGCCGGCGTGGCAGCAGCAGCCCACGGCCTACTCGCCGCAGCAGTATCCGTATCAGCCCGGACAGCAGCCGACGTACCAGGCGCCGCAGCAGTACCCGTCGCCCGAGCAGTACGGCCAGCAACCGGGCCAGGACTACACCCAGCAGGGCTATCCGCAGTACGGGCAGCCGGGTCAGCAGTACGGACAACCGGGTCAGTACGGCCAGCAGCCGGGCCAGTACGGTCAATACCCGCAGTACGGCTCGACGGAGTCGCGAGAAGGGTCGAAGCGTTCGCTGGCGGTGGTCGGAGGCGTGATCGGCCTGCTAGCCGCGCTCATCGTCGCCGTGGTTGCGGTCCTGGGCTTCTGGAAGCCGGGCTTCTTCGTCACCACCAAACTCGACGTCAACGCCGCGCAGTCCGGCGTGCAGCAGATCCTCACCGACGAGTCGAACGGTTACGGTGCCAAGAACGTCAAGGACGTCAAATGCAACAACGGTCAAAGCCCCACGGTGAAGAAGGGCGAGACCTTCAACTGTGAGGTGAGCATCGACGGCACGAAGCGGCAGGTGACCGTCACCTTCCAGGACAACGACGGGACCTACGAGGTCGGCAGGCCGAAGTAGGGCTAGCTGCCCGGTAACGCGTCAAGGGCCTTCTGCAGGCGGCCAACTGACGACGCCACGCCGTACTGCTCGGCGAGCTTGGCCACCTTGCGGGGGTGCTCGGCCGACAGCGGCAGTGTGTCCGAGGCTGTCGAGAAGTCGACGTCGGCGTCCATCGCGACCTTCACGACGGGCTCGGCGGCCTCGATGTAGTCGGTGGCCGCGAGCAGCTTCTTCCGGTACGCCTTGGACATCGAGGATTTCGGGTCGTGCGCTGCGGCGAGGATGGCGTCGAGCGAGCCGTGCTGCGCCAGCAGCGTAGCGGCCGTCTTCTCGCCAACGCCGGCAACCCCGGGCAGCCCGTCGGACGGATCGCCGCGCAGCAACGCCAATTCGGCATAGGCGGGACCGGCGCGGTCGGGCGGGACACCGTAGGTTTCGGCGACCTCCTGCGGACCCCACTTCGTCGCCTTGGCCAGGCCACGGCCGAGATAGAGCACCCGGACCGGGACCGGCTTGTCGCGCACCAGCTGAAGCAGGTCGCGGTCACCGCTGACGACGACGACCGGGTCTTTCCGCTCGCTGGCGGCCAGCGTGCCGATCACGTCGTCGGCCTCACACTCCGGCGCGCCCGCGGTGGGAATGCCGAAGGCGTCCAGGATCTCCATGATCATGTCGACCTGGGGTGTCAGATCGTCGGGCACCTCCTCGATATCGGGCTGGCCCGCAGGCTCTGCCTCCGCCACGCGGTGCGCCTTATAGGAGGGGATCAGGTCGACGCGCCACTGCGGCCGCCAGTCGTCGTCGCGGCAGACCACCAGCCGGGACGGGCGCTCGCGGGTGATCACGGTCGCGACCGCATCGAGGAATCCGCGTACGGCGTTGACGGGTCTGCCGTCGGGGGCGGTGATCGAGGACGGCACACCGAAGTAGGAGCGGAACCACATGCTGGCGCCGTCGAGAAGTAACAGGGGAGCGGCCACGCCGTCATCCTGCCAGGGCCGCTTTCTTCGGATTAGCCTGATTCCCATGACAGCAGGCCGATTCAGCACCGACGTATACGCCCGACGCCTCCACGCAGCCGCGGCGGCCGCAGCGGACGCCGGTCTGGCGGGGCTGGTGATCACGCCGGGCTACGATTTGCGCTACCTGATCGGGTCACGGGCGCAGACGTTCGAACGGCTGACCGCGCTGGTGCTGCCGGCGACCGGTGAGCCGACGATCGTGGTGCCGCGGCTGGAGCTCGCGTCGTTGAAGGAGTCGGCGGCCACCGAACTCGGTATCGCGGTGCGGGACTGGGTGGATGGCGAGGATCCGTACCGGATGGTCGCCGACGCGCTCGGCGGCGGATCGATTGCGGTTGCGGTCACCGATGCCATGCCCGCGCTGCACCTGCTGCCGTTGGCCGACGTGCTGGGTGTAGTGCTGGTGCTCGCCACCGATGTGCTGCGCCGGCTGCGGATGATCAAGGACGGTGCGGAGATCGACGCGCTGCGCAAGGCGGGGGCGGCCATCGACCGGGTGCACTCCAGGGTCCCCGAGTTCCTGGTGCCGGGCCGCACGGAGGCCGACGTGGCCGCCGATATCGCCGAAGCCATTGTCGCCGAAGGGCATTCGGAGGTGGCGTTCATCATCGTCGGGTCGGGTCCGCACGGCGCCGACCCGCATCACGAGTGCTCCGACCGGGAGCTGCGGGAAGGGGACATCATCGTCGTCGACATCGGCGGGCCGTATGAACCCGGCTACAACTCCGATTCGACGAGGACGTACAGCATCGGCGAGCCGACTCCGGAAGTGGCAGAGCGGTATTCGGTGCTGCTGCGGGCGCAGCGGGCGGCCGTCGACGCGGTGCGGCCCGGGGTCACCGCCGAACAGGTCGACGCCGCGGCCCGCGATGTACTCGCCGAGGTCGGGCTGGCAGAGGCGTTCGTGCACCGCACCGGCCACGGGATCGGGTTGTCGGTGCACGAGGAGCCCTACATCGTGGCGGGCAACGATCTTCGGCTGGAAGAGGGCATGGCGTTCTCGGTCGAGCCGGGGATCTACTTTCCCGGGCAGTGGGGCGCGCGCATCGAGGACATCGTGATTGTCACCGCCGACGGCGCCGAATCCGTCAACAACCGTTCGCACGACCTGGTCGTGGTGCGGAGTTAGCGCAGGCCGGCGATGGCGTGCCCGTTCTGTGGTTCCGGCGTCGGGAAGACCGATGTCTGCCCCAATTGCGGCGCGCTGAAAGACGGCGTCACGAATACGGGATGGCGACCCGACCCGACCGCCCGTCACGAAGGCCGCTACTTCGTGGCCGGCCGACCCACCGACCGGGTCCGTGACGGTAAGGCCGAGACGACCGACGCCGACGGCGGGCGGCTGCTTCCGGCGTATCTCGATATCCCGGCCCGCAGCAGGACCAGCATCCGCTCGACCTGGCTCGGCACCGGCATCGCGACCGTGGTGCTGGTGGTGTCGGCGACCGTCATCTGGGCCGTCCAGTTACCGCGGCATGACGCGCAGTCGCCGGACGCCGACTATCTGTCGGCGCTGAAGGACTCCGGGCTTGCCACCGGCTTCAACTCCGACGCCAATGCGCTGGCGCACGCCAGGAGCGTCTGCAAGCAGCTCGAGGATGGCGGCCCACAGCAGGGGCTGGCAGCGGACAAGCTGGCGGTCGACGCCTTCTGCCCACGATTCTCCGAAGGCTTCCATATTCTCGAAACAGCAGAGGCCTCAGGCACTTTCGTCCTGATCGACACGACCAAGGAATTCGTCAGCTCGATCGACTCGGACGGGGCGAACTGTCACGGTACGCACGGCTATGCCGATATCGGCAGCGGCACTCCCGTCATGGTGAAAAACGGCAAGGGTGAGGTTTTGGCCTCCACGTCGCTCGGCGAGGGCCACGGCGACGACATCAATTGCCGCTTCACGTTCAAATTCCCGATCACCGAGGGCCAGGACCGGTACGTGGTATCCGTCGGCCGCCGTGGCGAATTCAGCTTCAGCTTCGAGCAGTTGCGACGCGGTGGGATCGAGATCCATCTCGGTGAGTAGCGGACGTGGCAGAGCGGGCCGACCGTGCGGGGTCGACCCGCTCATTGGCCGGGCCTAGCTGCAGTCGCCGTCCAGGGCGGCGAGGATTCCGCCGCTGCACCCCGGAAGCGAGCTCCACATTGTCGAGCCGATCGTGGTCGGCTGGTAGACCGGGTCAGGGGCCACCGACCCGAACGCGCTGGAACCGCTGGCGGGGGAGCAGTAGTAGCTGCCGGAGAGCGTTCCGCCGTAACAGGAGTCATCGGCGTGCGCCGTGGCCGCACCGGCGAACAGCAGGGCCGGCGCAGCGAAGGCGGAAGCCGCGATGCCCACGGCAGCGATGAACGGCTTCTTGTCCGTGGTGATGATCATATTTGCCTTTCCGGGGAGGTGGATGTCCTCGAGGGAATAGTCCTGAGCTGAGTGGCACTCCGTAATGGCCGGCGCGGAAGGTTCGACTTCCGAAATAGCGGGAGTTTCCTATCCGGCAGGCAAGGGCGAGGTTCAGCCGCGGTCGAGCAGCTCCGACGAGCCCAGGACCCGCTCGACACGCACCTCGATCACCACCCGCTTGGGGTTCACACGCGGTGTCCGGTAGCGCTGCGCATAGCGGAGTTCGGCGTCCCGGACGGCGTCGGGATCGGAGTTGACGGTCGCGCGGCCCTCCAGCGAAAGCCATCGGGCGCCGTCGACCTGGCTGAGCACCGCGACACCGCGCTGCTCGGCGTTGACCGCCTTCTGCGAGCCGCCGCTGGTGATGACCCTGGCGATGTGCGTCTTCGGATCGAAGGTGAATCCGACCGCGACGACGTGCGGCGAATTGTCCGACCGCAACGTGGTCAGCATCGCGAGATGACGCTCGGTGAGGAACGCCAGCGCGTCGTTGGTGAGCCGGGTCGTTGCGTTTGCCATCGAGCTCCAAACTAGCGCAGGAGATAATCGCAGCCGTGGATGACACGAGCCGCGGACCCGCGGTGATTTTCGGTGGCCGCAGCGAGATCGGCGTCGAGCTGGCCAAGCTGCTGGCACCCGAGGTAACCGTGGTGCTGGCCGCGCGTAACCCCGAGCGGCTGTCGGAGCAGGTGGCCGCCCTGAAAGCGGCCGGGGCGGCCAAAGTCGACGTCCGCGAGTTCGACGCCGACGACCTGGCCTCGCATGCGCCGCTGGTCGCCTCGATCGTCAGCGATCACGGCCCTATCGGCACCGCGGTGCTGGCGTTCGGCGTGCTCGGCGATCAGGCCCGCGCCGAGAAGGATCCCGCCCACACCGCCGAGGTGCTGCACACCGATTTCGTTGCCCAGGCGAGCCTGCTGACCGTGCTGGCCGACACCATGCGCACCGCAGGCAAGGGCGCGATCGTCGTCTTCTCGTCGGTGGCCGGCGTCCGGGTCCGGCGCGCCAACTACGTCTACGGTTCGGCGAAGGCCGGCCTCGACGGCTTCTGCAGCGGCCTGTCCGACGCGTTGCACGGCTCAGGCGTTCGGCTGCTGCTCGTGCGACCGGGGTTCGTCATCGGTCGGATGACCGCGGGCATGAAACCGGCGCCGATGTCCAGCACGCCACCCCAGGTGGCCGCCGTCACTGCACGCGCGCTGGCGAAACGGCGCCGCACGGTGTGGATCCCGTGGATGCTGCGGCCCTTCTTCGCCGGCATGCGGTTGCTGCCGCAGTGGATCTGGCGAAGGATGCCGCGATGAGCTTCGGGACACAGATGATCGTCGTCGTGGGTGTCGGAGCAGACGGGATGGCCGGCCTCGCGCCCGCCGCCCGCAACGAATTGCGCCGAGCCACCGTCATTTTCGGTTCTCAGCGGCAGCTCGACCTGCTCGACGACTCCGTCACCGCGGTCAAACGGCCGTGGCCCACGCCCATGCTGCCCGCGCTGCGGACGTTGCTCGCCGACGCCGACGGTGACGTGCACGTGGTGGCCAGCGGCGATCCACTGCTGCACGGCGTGGGTGGCAGCCTCGTTCGCATGTACGGGGCAGACAGGGTGGCCGTGCTTCCGCACGTTTCGTCGGTGACGCTGGCATGTTCGCGGGTGGGGTGGGTGGTTCAGGACACCGAGATCATCAGCTTGGTCAACGCCGAGACCCACACCGCCGTGCGCCGCGGCGGGCAGGCCGTCGTGTTGTCCCGCGATGCGACGAGTCCCGGTGAGCTGGCCCGGTTGCTCACCGAGACCGGCCGCGGTGATTCGGAGTTCACGGTGCTCGAGCAACTCGGCGGTCCGGACGAGCGGCGGCGGTCAGCGACCGCGAGTGAATGGGCCGCGCGGCCGCCGGGCGATGTCGACAACCTCAACGTTATCGCCGTGCGATACCTGCCCGACGACCGTCGGTTGGCCATCTTGCCCGACGATGCGTTCGCTCACGACGGGCAGATCACCAAGTACTCCATGCGCGCGGTGACGATGGCCGCGCTTGCTCCGCGGCCGGGTGAACTCCTCTGGGACGTGGGCGCCGGCTCGGGCAGCATCGCCATCGAATGGTGCCGCGCCGGTTCGGGTTGCCGGGCAGTGGCTTTCGAACGCAACGAACAACGACGAAAGCGGATCAGCGACAACGCGGCGGCGTTCGGCGCCAGGGTGGAAGTCCACTTCGACGCCCCCGCGGCATTCGAGTTCCTCGCGCCGCCCGCCGCGATCTTCATCGGCGGCGGTCTCACCCAACCCGGCATGCTCGAGGCGTGTTATGAGCGGCTCCGCGCAGGCGGGCGGCTCGTCGCCAACGCAGTCACCGCCGAATCGGAATCCCAACTTGTGCAGTGGTATCAGCGCCACGGCGGTGAGCTCCGCCGGTTCCAGCACTATCAAGGCGAGCCGCTGGGTACGTTCACCGGCTGGCGACCCGCGCTGCCCGTCACGCAGTGGACGGTCACCAAGTCATGACCGTCTACTTCATCGGCGCCGGTCCGGGCGCTGCAGACCTGATCACCGTGCGCGGGCAGCGGCTGCTGAGTAGCGCCCCAGTGTGCCTGTACGCCGGCTCGATCATGCCTGACGACCTGCTGGTGCTGTGCCCGCCCGATGCCCGTGTCATCGACACCGGCCCGTTGACCCTCGACCAGATCGTTTCCGAAATCGCCGACGCGCACGCCGCGGGCCTCGACGTGGCGCGGCTGCATTCCGGTGACCCGTCGTTGTACAGCGCGCTCGCCGAGCAGTGCCGCCGCCTGGATGCGATCGGCGTGGACTACGAAATCGTGCCCGGTGTACCGGCTTTCGCCGCGGCCGCGGCGGTGCTCGGTCGCGAGCTGACCGTGCCTGGCGTCGCCCAGACTGTGACGCTCACCCGCGTCGCGACGCTGTCGACGGCGATGCCGCCGGGGGAGGACCTGGTGACGTTGTCGGCGCCAGGCGCGACGCTGGTGCTGCACCTGGCCGCCGCACAGGCCGACGCGATCGTTTCGCAACTTCTGGCCGGCGGTTACACTCCCGAAACACCGTGCGCTGTCGTGGCGTTCGCGAGCTGGCCACAGCAGATGGTGCTGCGCTGCACGCTCGCCGACCTCGCACAGGACATGCATGATGCAGGCATCACCAGGACCGCGGTGATCGTCGTCGGCGATGTGCTGGCCGCCGAAGGCTTCTCCGACAGTTATCTGTACTCGGCGAACCGGAGGTGGGGGAGCCGCGGACGTGAGGAGCACGAAGGATATAGCGCACGTGAGGAGCACGAAGGACATAGCGCACGTGAGGAGCACGAAGGACATAGCGCACGTGAGGAGCAGGAAGGACATGGACATTGAGCCGCATCCTGCTTCTCGGCGGCACCTCCGAGGCCAGGACGCTGGCTGCGAGACTGCACCCTGACGTGACAGTGGTCAGCTCGCTCGCCGGACGCGTGCCCGAGCCGGCGCTTCCCGTGGGCGAGGTTCGCATCGGCGGGTTCGGCGGTGTCGACGGGCTGCGACGGTGGCTGGCCGACGCGAAGGTCGACGCCGTCGTCGACGCCACCCACCCGTACGCCGCGACCATTACGGCCAACGCCGCCGCGGCCTGCGCCGCCGAACAGGTCCCGCATCTCGTGCTCGCGCGGCCAGCATGGCCGCCCGGGGACGCGATCCTCGTAGACTCAGACAGTGCTGCCGCACGGACGGTGCAGGACAACGGCTTTGACAGGATCTTCCTGACCACCGGCCGATCGGGGACGAAGGCATTCGTCCACGTCGACGCGTGGTTCCTCATCCGAGCCGTCACCCCGCCTGATCCGCAGACACTCCCGCGCCGGCACGAACTCGTGCTGTCGCGGGGGCCGTACCGCTACCACGACGAGTATGCGCTGCTCGCCGAGCACGGGATTCACTGTCTGGTGACGAAGAACAGCGGTGGTGACATGACGCGCGCCAAGCTGGACGCCGCTGCCGCGCTGGGGATTTCAGTCGTGATGGTCGACCGGCCAGAGCTGCCTGACGGTGTCACGACGGTGTCGACGGTGGACGATGCGGTGGCCTGGGTCAAGTCGCTTGCGGAGTCCACCGGCTGACCGATCCGACCGAGGACGCGAACACGGAGTCGGGGGCCAGCCGCAAGGCCGTATCCCGCGCGACCGCGAGCATCTTGTACTTCGGCATCGATACCAGCGACGCGTTTCTCGACATCCAATACAAGGCGTACATTCGGCGTCGCCGCCGAGACAGCTGCGCAACTCCGCCCCGTGCCAGCGTGATGGCGTCCTCCATCGCCAAGGCCGCGCCCTGGCCGAAGATCGGGCGCATGGCGTGTGCGGAATCTCCGATGAGAACGACTCGTCCCCTCGAAAAGTGGCGCGGGGGCGGCACTTCAATCAGCTCGAGGCTGGTGATCCTCTCCGAATCCGCCGCATCGATCAGCGCGGGCAACGGATCGGCCCAGTCGCGATAGCTTTGCAGATCCGCGTGGCCGGGGCGCGCGCCACCCCAGGCGTATGTCCGCCCGTCGTGCAGGGGCAGGATGCCGAACTCCGCGAACCGACCCCAGATCGCGCCATATCCGTCTGTGAGCCGGCGATCGATGATCCATGTCCACGCTGTGATCCCGGTGCGCCGTGGTTGGGTCGCTTCTTGCCATAGGTTGTTGCGACATACACTCCGCACCCCGTCGGCCGCGACGATGAGATCAAACCGATGTCGTCTGCCCTCGACCTCGATTTCGCCGGTGCTGTCCACCCGGGTGACCGGGCTCGACATGTTCACCGAATCATGTGGTAGTCGGGCAAGCAGCGATCTCAAGAGGTCCGACCGCGGCGCGAGGGTGTACTCATCGCCGCCGGCGAACTCTGCGAGCGTCCGGCGTATCAGTACCCGCCCGGCCGCATTTCGGATTGTCGCCGCTTGGCGGGACACCGAGCTCGGCGGGTATTGTTCGCGAACACCGAGGATGTCGAGGCAACGCAACGCGTTCGGCGCCAACGATATCGCCGCACTGGTCTCGGGGATGTCAGCCGACCTCTCGAACAGGGTCACGTCGTGCCCGTTGTCTCGGAAAGCGATCGCCGCTGCCAGACCGGCGAACCCGGCGCCGATTACTCCGACCTTCACGTCCGATGCCTCACGAATACGAACTGATCAGCTCGAGCGTTTCCAGTTCCCGTATCGCTTGGCACCCTCGGCTCAACATGGCCATCATCATGTCGTCGCCGCGTTCTGTCGTCGATGCGAACGCCGTACCGAGAGCGACCAGCAGCGGCACCTGCACCATGCCGAGCCGGTAGTCGAGCCAACAGGTTTCGGGGTCGTAATCGGCAACGCCGTACTCGAGCAACGACCGGTGATACCGCTCGACGAGATCGCGCTCGATCTCGGATCGCAACGAGGGCTCAAGGCTTGTCCCCGTGAAATAGGCGAGGTCCCGTCCGGGTAGCCCGATGCCGACCGTCTGCCAGTCCACCACCGTGATGCGGGTCCGCTCCGGGTCGAACAGCATGTTGTCCAGCCGGTAGTCGCCGTGCATGAGCGCGTAGCGGCCCGGTTCTACCATCAGCCACTCGGTCACCAAAGACATTGCGGTGCACAGGGTGTCCTGGTCTTCGGGTGTGATCTTGGCGCCGAGCCTGTCGATCACGACATCCGCGGCCATCTGCGATATCTCGCCGAGGCCGGCCGCCGCGGCGTCGTCGCCCGGTTTCGGCATCGCGATGCCTGCCAACGTCATCCACTCGGGGTCACACCAGCTGGGGCCGTGCAGACCGGCCAGCGCCTCGACCGCCAGCGCCGACTCCTCGGCGCTGCAGCCGGCGATCTGGTCCCCCTGTACGGCGGGCGCCATATCGGCGAGCACCAGGACGAAGTCGGCGCCGTCGTCGGAGATCTCGGAGAAGAAGCACGGCGGCACCGGGATGGCCATCCGATCGGCCACCCGCGCGTAGTACTCGACCTCGGACCGGTAGCCCAGTGCGACCCGTTCGCGGACAGCGTCGTCCTGGGCTGACAGTTTGACCGCGAACGTCGCAGGCAGGTCAGTCTTGGCCGCATATGTTGCGCTCACCCGGTAGGTGGCGCCGGTCTGGCCGGTGCCGATCGGGGTGACGTCGACGGCGTCGACGTCGACCCCCAGCACCGAGCCGAGCCACGCAGGCGTTACATCTTGGGGTCCGCGTGGAATGGTGAGGACGGAGGTCACGCGCGGGACATTAACACTGCCACCCGCCGCGTAATGCTCACCCTCGCACGAAAAAGCTATGTCGGGTAGCGACGCGGTGTGAACACCCGGTCGTCGTACCACTGAGTCTGCGACGACCCGATGATCAGCAGGCACCGCATGTCGACCTCGGCGGGGTCGAGGTCGGCCAGCCGCACGATCCTGACCGTCTCTCGTGGTCCGCCCACGTCCCGGCCGATCACCGCCGGTGTGCCGGTATCGCGATATTCGAGCAGCAGGTCCCGCATGGCGCCGACCTGCCAGGTGCGGGTCTTCGAGGCGGGGTTGTAGATCGCGAGCACCAGGTCGGCCTTCGCCGCGGCGGTCAGCCGCGCGGCGATCACCTCCCACGGCTTGAGCCGATCGGACAGCGAGATCACCGCGTAGTCGTGGCCGAGCGGTGCACCGACCCGACTGGCCACGGCCTGCGCCGCGGTCATCGCGGGGATCACCCGCACGTCGACGCCCGGCCACTGTTTGGCTTCCTCGAGCACGGCTGTCGCCATCGCGAAGACGCCCGGATCGCCCGACGACACCACCGCGACCGCGCGGCCCTCCTCGGCGAGCGAACAGGCGAGCCGAGCCCGCGCCGGTTCGTCGGTGTTATCGCTTGGATGCACGCGTTGCCCTTCGCACGGGCGGACACGCTCGAGATACGGCCCATAGCCGATGAGGTCGGTGGCCGCGCGGAGTTCGCGCCGGCACTGCGGGGTCATCCAGTCGATGTCGCCCGGGCCGAGCCCCACGACGGCGACACTCCCCGCCGACGCGCGCCGCGCACCTGGACGCCGGCCGCGACGTCGTACTGCTGGCTGAGGGCGATCCGCTGTTCTACAGCTCCTACATGCACATGCACACCCGGTTGACCCAGCGCTTCAACGCCGAGATCGTGCCGGGCGTGACGTCGGTGAGTGCCGCGTCGGCCGCCACCGGCACTCCGCTGGTGCAGGGCGACGAGGTGCTGACAATCCTGCCCGGAACGCTGCCTGTCGAGGAGCTCAAGCGCAGGCTCGCCGACACCGACGCGGCGGTGGTGCTGAAGCTGGGCCGGTCCTACCCCGTTGTGCGGGAGGCGCTTTCGTCAGCCGACCGGCTCGACGACGCGTTCTACGTGGAGCGGGCGAGCACCTCGCAGCAGCGGGTGCTGCCCGCCGCGGATGTCGACGACGGCAAGGTGCCGTACTTCTCGCTGGCCATGCTGCCGGGCGGAGGTGCGCGGCGCGCGTCGGCGGGGAGTGTCGCCGTCGTGGGGCTCGGCCCGGGCGACATCGACTGGATGACCCCGCAGTGCCGGCGCGAACTCCGCGCGGCCACCGACCTCATCGGCTATGGGCCGTATCTCGAGCGTGTCCGCCCGTGCGAAGGGCAACGCGTGCATC
>NZ_LZMC01000083.1 GCF_001668615.1 Mycobacterium sp. 1274761.0 | reverse complement strand
CACCGCACGGTGCGCAACAGGATGTGCTCGGCGTCCCAGTCCATCGGCGTGCGGCGGTGCGTCCGCGACCGCGATTCGATGTCGTGCCACGGCCCCATCACCAGCGCATCGCGGACGATGATCCATCCCGTATGCGTCTGCCAGGTGGTCTCGAGAATGAGGCTGCCCGGCAGATACCGGCGGGCAGCGGGCACGGACACGCCGTAGGGACCGAGCCGGAAATGGCCGGCGCCCCGGTCGAGGATCGCGCCGAACACGCTCGGCGAATCCGGCCGCGGCACACACAACCACTCGACCGAACCGGCCGACGAGATCAGGCAGGTGTTCTCACAGTCGGACAGGAACGCGTAGTCGGCGATCGGCGGGAACGGGTTCCGCAACGATCCGGTGGGCGCGAAGGGCACCGGGGCCGTCACGCTCAACGGCGGCGGCCCGGGGGCCTCGCTGACCGCGTCAGCCTTGTCACTGTGGTGCAGAACCATGCGGACATCATCGGCTCCCGACCTGCCCGGCGTCCACTCGTCGAGGCGCGTGTCCAGGATTGCTGGATCAGCGCCTGGCGGGGCGGAGGTGGACGCGCCGTAGGCTGGCCTGGTGGGCGGCTTCCTGAACTGGTGGGACGGTGTTGAGCTGTGGCTTTCCGGGCTCGGGTTCGTCGCGCAGACCGCGGTGGTGATGCCGGTGGTGTTGGGGCTGGCCTACGGGATCGCGCTGCTGCTCGACGGGGCACTGGGCAATGGACTGCGGGGGCTCCGGCTGCTGCACCGGGCCCGGCGCCGGGACGAGGATCCGCAATGAAACCGATGCCGCGCTCTCGGGTGACGTTGGTGCTGGTGATCCTCGTCGTATTGGTGATCGTGACATGGTTCGTCACCCGTTGACGGCGCCGAAAGCCCCGCACTGAGCAATTAGGCGAACTCTGTTATTCTTCGCGCCATGCAGACAGCGTCCGGCAACAAAAGCGGCCACATCCTGGCCCTTATTGCCGTGGGATTCAGTGCTGTCGCTGATGTTTGTTGTTGTCGCTGAAGTCACCTCCGTCCGCGGTCTGGTGTCGGTAGCGGCTGTTCGTGTGCCCGGGTACTGATCCTTCGCCTTGCCGCAGTGACGGCTTCCGTCCCCCTGCAAGATTCACAAGAATCCGTCCACGAAAGGTCACCGATGAACATCCGCAAAGCCTGGCTTCACGCCGCCGCACTCGCCGCCACCGCGACAGTGCTCGCGGCGTGCGGCGGGGGAGCCAGTGACGTCGCCGGCGGAGGCAATCAGCCCGCCGCCGACACCACCTTGACCCTCGTCGCCTACGCGGTGCCAGAACCGGGGTGGAGCAAGATCATCCCCGCTTTCGCGGCCACCCCTGAAGGCAAGGGTGTTGCGGTGACGACGTCCTACGGGGCGTCCGGCGATCAGTCGCGCGCAGTGCAGGACGGCAAGCCCGCCGACATCGTCAACTTCTCGGTCGAGCCCGATGTCGCCCGACTGGTCAAGGCCAACAAGGTGACCAAGGACTGGAATGCCGACGCCACCAAGGGCATCCCGTTCGGCTCGGTGGTTTCGCTCGTGGTGCGTAAGGGCAACCCGAAGAACATCAAGGACTGGGACGACCTGCTGCAGCCCGGCGTCGAGGTGGTCACCCCGAGCCCGCTGAGTTCCGGCTCGGCCAAGTGGAACCTGTTGGCGCCGTACGCCGCCAAGAGCAACGGCGGCAAGGACGAGCAGGCCGGCATCGACTTCATCAGCAAGCTCGTCTCCGAGCACGTCAAGACCCGTCCCGGTTCCGGCCGTGAGGCCACCGACGTGTTCCTCCAGGGCACCGGCGATGTGTTGATCAGCTATGAGAATGAGGCCATCAACGTCGAACGCCAGGGCAAGCCCGTCGAGCACATCAATCCGCCGCAGACCTTCAAGATCGAGAATCCGGTCGCGGTCGTCACCTCCAGCGCCCACCTCGACAAGGCGAACGCGCTGAAGAACTTCCTCTACACCCCCGAGGGTCAGAAGATTTGGGCGCAGGCGGGCTTCCGCCCGGTTGATCCGGCGGTCGCGGCCGACTTCGCGAAGGACTTCCCGGCACCGCAGAAGCTGTGGACCGTCGCCGAACTCGGCGGCTGGAGCGATGTCGACCCGGCGTTGTTCGACAAGGAGAACGGCACCATCACCAAGATCTACAAGCAGGCCACTGGATGACGATTGAGGCCAACCCCGAGGCGACCCGGCCCGAACTCGCCGAAGGTGAGGGCGGCCGGACGCCCGGCGCGTTCGGCAGGCGGTACGGCACCACCTCGCTGCGGGTCGGCGCGGCGTCGATATGGCTGAGCGTCATCGTGCTGCTGCCGCTGGCCGCCATTCTCTGGCAGGCCGCCGGCGGCGGCTGGGCCGCCTTCTGGTCAGCCGTCACGTCGAACGCCGCCATCGAGTCCTTCCGGGTGACGCTGACCGTGTCGGTCGCCGTCAGCCTGGTGGACCTGATTTTCGGACTGCTGGTGGCGTGGGTGCTCACCCGCGACGAGTTCCCCGGCAAGCGGCTCGTCGACTCGGTGATCGACCTGCCGTTCGCGCTGCCGACGATCGTGGCGAGCCTGGTCATGCTGGCGCTCTACGGTCCGAACAGCCCCGTGGGCCTACACCTGCAGCACACCAAGTGGGGCATCGGCGTGGCCCTGTTGTTCGTCACGCTCCCGTTCGTGGTGCGCTCGGTGCAGCCGGTGCTGCTCGAGCTCGACCGCGAGACAGAAGAGGCCGCCGCCTCGTTGGGCGCCAACAACGCGACGATCTTCACCAAGGTGATCCTTCCCGCGCTGTTGCCGTCGCTGCTCTCGGGTGCGGGCCTGGCGTTCTCGCGCGCCATCGGCGAATTTGGCTCTGTCGTGCTGATCGGCGGGGCGGTGCCGGGGGAGACCGAAGTGTCCTCGCAGTGGATCCGGACTCTCATCGAGAACGACGACCGCACCGGCGCGGCCGCGATTTCCATTGTGCTGCTGGTTATCTCGTTTGTGGTCCTGTTCATCCTGCGTGCCATCGGGTCACGTGCCGCCAAGCGTCAGGAGTTGGCGCAATGACGTTGTCACCGGCAGTGCGCCACCTGCTGCGCTTTCTCGCGATCGCCTACATAGCGATTCTGGTGATCGTGCCGGTGGCGCTCATCCTGTGGCGCACCTTCCAGCCCGGCATCGGCGCCTTCTTCGCGTCGATCACCACGCCGGCGGCCCTGTCGGCGCTGCAGCTGTCCCTGCTGGTCGTGGCGATCGTCGTGCCGCTGAACGTGCTCTTCGGTGTACCGACCGCTTTGGTGCTGGCGCGCAACAGGTTCCGAGGCAAGAGCGCACTGCAAGCGGTGATCGACCTGCCGTTCGCCGTGTCCCCGGTGGTCGTCGGTGTCGCGCTGATCCTGTTGTGGGGTTCGGCGGGGCTGTTCGGCTTCGTCGAAAACAACCTCGGGCTGAAGATCATCTTTGGATTCCCCGGCATCGTGCTGGCGAGCATCTTCGTGACGGTGCCGTTCGTGATCCGGGAAGTCGAACCGGTGCTGCACGAGATCGGCACCGACCAGGAGGAGGCCGCCGCGACGCTGGGATCGCAGTGGTGGCAGACCTTCTGGCGGGTGACGCTGCCGTCGATCCGGTGGGGTCTGACCTACGGCATCGTGCTGACGGTCGCCCGCACACTCGGTGAATTCGGCGCCGTCATCATGGTTTCGTCGAACCTGCCGGGAACTTCGCAGACGCTCACACTTTTGGTGGCCGACCGCTACACCCGGGGCGCGGAGTACGGGGCATACGCGGTATCCACGCTTCTGATGACCGTTGCGGTGATCGTCCTGGTCGTTCAGGTGGTCCTCGACGCCCGACGCACACGGCAGAGCAAAGCTTAAGGAGGCGGGCAATGACAGACGCAATCATCGTGCGCGGCGCCAACAAGCGCTACGGCGACTTCGCGGCGCTGGACAACGTGGACTTCGTGGTGCCAGACGGTTCGCTGACCGCCCTACTGGGGCCCAGCGGCTCGGGCAAGTCGACACTGCTGCGCGCGATCGCCGGCCTCGATCAACCCGACACGGGCAGCATCACGATCAAGGGCAAGGACGTGACGAACGTGCCACCGCAGCGGCGCGGCATCGGTTTCGTCTTCCAGCACTACGCGGCCTTCAAACACTTGACGGTCCGCGACAATGTCGCCTTTGGCCTGAAGATCCGCAAGCGCCCGAAGGCGGAGATCAAGGAGAAAGTCGACAACCTGCTGGAAGTGGTGGGACTGAGCGGATTCCAGACCCGCTATCCCAATCAGCTGTCGGGTGGTCAGCGGCAACGGATGGCATTGGCGCGCGCGCTAGCGGTCGATCCGCAGGTGTTGCTGCTCGACGAACCGTTCGGTGCCCTCGACGCGAAGGTACGCGACGATCTGCGGGCCTGGCTGCGTCGGTTGCACGACGAGGTGCACGTCACCACGGTGCTCGTCACCCACGACCAAGCCGAAGCGCTCGACGTCGCCGACCGGATCGCGGTGCTCAACAAGGGGCGCGTCGAACAGGTCGGCTCGCCGACCGAGGTGTACGACAAGCCGGCCAACGCGTTCGTGATGTCGTTTCTCGGCGCGGTGTCCTCGCTTAACGGGATCCTGGTGCGCCCGCACGATATTCGCGTGGGCCGCAACCCCGACATGGCGATCGCGGCCGGCGATGAGTCGGCGCAGATCGCCGGGGTGCTCAAGGCGACGATCGATCGGATCGTCACGCTGGGGTTCGAGGTTCGGGTCGAGCTGACCGCGGCGTCGAACAACGTGCCATTCACCGCCCAGATCACCCGCGGTGACGCCGAGGCGCTCGGGCTCAAAGAGGGCGACACCGTCTACGTCAGAGCCACCCGCGTGCCGTCACTGCCCGAGGGCACCGATCTACCCAGGGCCGACGAGGCCGACGAGGCCGAAGCGCTGTCGAAGGCCTGACGTTCTCCCGCGAAATCAGAAGTAACCGTTGGCTGGCGGCCAGGTGCCGTTGACGGCGTAATTGCCTGCGGTAGGCCTTGTAGGCCAGGCGCTACGCCGCGGTGCGCGCAGCGACGACGGCGTCGAACCGGTCGAGCACCGTCTCGGCTACCTGGCGGTGCGCGCCCAGCGGGGAAGACATCGGAATCCCTTGCGAGCGGGCGAAGTCCGCGACGCGGTCGATGATCGTGCCGTGGGCGAGGAACCACGGCGCGACGACCAGGCGCTCGGCTCCACGCTGCCGCAGAAGGCGTGCCGCCTGCGAGAGGTTGGGCTGCGGTCCGGTCGCGAACGCCGTCGTGGCAGACCAGCGGGTCGTCAGGGTCAACTCCCGCGCGACGGTCTCGGTGCGGGCGTTGGCGGCGGGGTTCGACGACCCTACGGCGGTCACCAGCACCCCGACCCGCGAATCCAGCCGCGACACGCCGGCCTGCTCGAGCCGTTGGCGCAGCACGTGGATCAAGCGGTCGTCCTCGCCGAGCACGCCGGCCCGGTGAGCGTCGGCGCCGGATTCGGCGATCATCACCGGGATGTCGACGCGTGCGTGATAGGCGTCGGCAAGGAGCAACGGGACCACCACCGCACGCGTCGGCACGGTAGGAAGCACCTCGCGAAGATTGGGAAAGTTCTGCTCGCAGAACGCAACCCGCACATCGAGCGACGGCCGCAGCTCGCGCACACACGCACCGATGGCCCGCGCGTTTGCCGCCGACCGCGGGTCGGCGCTGCCATGCGCGGTCAGGACAAGCGAATTCACGAAGCGTGCAACCCGCATTCGACCTTCGACGTGCCGGCCCAGCGGCCGCTGCGCGGATCGGCACCCTCGACGGGCTTGGAGGTGCACGGCGCGCAACCGATCGACGGATAGCCTTCGAAGACAAGGGGATTGACCAAAACGTCGTTGGCCTCGATGTAGGCCTGCATGTCGTCATCCGTCCACGTCGCGAGCGGATTGATCTTGACCAGGTTGAACGCGCGGTCCCAGCTGATCAGCGGTGCGTTCGCGCGTGTCGGAGCCTCGACCCGGCGAATGCCGGTGACCCACGCCGAGTAACCCTTCAGCGCCTTGCCCAGCGGCTCGACCTTGCGCATCCGGCAGCATTCGTTGGGTTCGCGGGCGAACAGATCCTTGCCGAACAGTTGGTCCTGCTTGGCGACGCTGTTCTCGGCCGTCACGTTGACGATGTTGACGTCGTAGACGGCCTCGACGGCGTCGCGGGTGCCGATGGTCTCCACGAAGTGGTAACCCGTGTCGAGAAACAGGATGTCGACGCCCGGCCGCACCTTGGCTGCCAGATCGACGAGCACCGCGTCCTGCATGTTGGACGCCACAACGTAACTGGTGCCGAAATTCTCGTCCGTCCAGCGCAGCAGCTCCTCGGCGCTGGCGCCCTCGAGTTCGGCTGCCCCACGCTCGGCCAGTGCTTGCAGGTCAATATCGGTCATCGAATGGGTCACCTCAGGTCTGCCTCGTCTGCTCGTACCGCCCACGTTGCGAAACGCTCCCCGTGCTCCCGTTGTTTCACGAAATTGCGAACAACCCGCTCGATGTAGTCGCCGAGTTCGGATGACAGCACCTTGTGTTGACGCAGCTTGCGGCCGAAACCGCTGTCCAGGCCGAGGCTGCCGCCCAAATGCACTTGGAAACCCTCGACCGGTCCGTCGCCGTCGTCGACCATCTGGCCCTTGAACCCGATGTCGGCGACCTGG
>NZ_LZMC01000082.1 GCF_001668615.1 Mycobacterium sp. 1274761.0 | reverse complement strand
CAGCACCTGCCGGGTGTCGCAGCTGCCTTTGGGAACGCCTGCACCACTCCACATTCCGCCAGTGTCCCGCTCAGCAAGGATCCCGTCGGTTGGTTCACCCCGCCGCTGCCCGAAGACCCGGTGTTCGTCGAACCGCACCCGCGACGCGTGCAGGCGTTACGCGACGGGTCGGCCGTGATCGACACCGAGCGGGCGCTGCTGGTGCACCGCCGCGACCATCCACTGAGCTTTGCGTTCCCAGCTGAGGAGGTCGGCGATCTTCCGCATGAACCGGTCGCCGAGGCGCCGGGCTATGTGCACGTGCCGTGGGATGCGGTCGACACCTGGACCGAGGAGGGCCGCACCCTCGTGCACTATCCGCCCAACCCGTATCACCGGGTCGACTGCCGTCCGACCAATCGTGGCCTGCGGGTGGTCGTGGCCGGGACGACTGTGGTGGACACGTCAGACACCACGGTCGTCTACGAAACGGCGCTGGCTCCCCTGCTGTACGTCGACCCCTCGCATGTGCGGACCGACCTGTTGCGTCGCTCGCAGACGAACAGCTACTGCAACTACAAGGGCTACGCCACCTACTGGTCGGCGGTCATCGGGGACGAGATCGTCGACGACGTGGCGTGGAGCTACGACGACCCGATGCCGGAAACGCTGCCCATCAAGGGATATTTCAGCTTCGACGCCACCCGTGCCGAGGTCGTCGCGGAACTTCCGCGGGTTTGACGCGCCGCGCTACCAGACGCGAATCCAGTCGACGAGCATCTGAACGGGATAGGTGCCCCCGCTCGGGTCACCGCCACCGGAGCCGGCGACGGCGAGGTTGAAGATCGGGAAGACCTTGTAACCGGGGTTGTTGAACGGCCAATCGGCCATGGCGTCCGCCGCGACGGTGAAGTAGGGCGCAGCGCCGTCCTTATAGTCCTGCCAGAACTTCATGCCCTTTTCGTCCCACAAGACTCGCCACGTATGCCATGCCGTGTCGAGCGCGACGTTCTTGGTTTCCCACTCCGACCCGTTGGCTTTGGCGTGCACCGTGGTGCCCGAGGGCCAATTGCCGTTGCCGTACCACTCGATGATGTCAATCTCGCCGTCCGCGTCGCTGGACAGCCAGAACGCCGGCCACGCCCCGGGCGTCAGGCACTCGAACTTGACCCGGGCCTCCCAGGTGTGGCCGACCCCGCCCTCCCACAGGCTGTAGATCTTGCCGCCGTAGTAGGTCGGTCCTTCCTTGAAGGCCTTGATCACAAGGTTGGATTTGCCGTCGAGGAACACGTTGCGGCGGTCGTCGCGGTACTGGCCAACGTTTTCGGGCAGCTCCCAGAACGTCGGGTCCTTCATGGTCTCGCGCGCCTTCGACACGGCCCACTTCGACGGATCGGGGGCAGAACCCGCAGGTCCGTCGAAATTGTCCTCGAAGATGTAGGGGGCGGCGGCGCCGGCCTTTGGCAGCGGCAACGCTGCTGACAACAGGCCGACTCCGGACAACAACATCATGCTGCGGCGATCCAATTCGGGCATGACATGACATGAAAGCCGCAACACCGGACCCGATGCAAGTCTTTGCAGACGATTCCCTGCTCAGGCGGAGTCGGACAGTTCGGCTCCGTCAAGATCAGGCAGCGGACGCTGACAGATCTCGCGCGCCTCCTCCTCGGAAAGGCCGAACAGACGCAGGACGTCCTTGGTCACCGCGTCCACGGCCGCCGTGTCGTCTCGGTCGGGCTCGTTGCGCAGCAGGTTGCCCAGCCCGAGGAGCGCCCCGCCAGCCACCGCCAGCGCGAGTTCAGGATCCTCGACGGTGAAGCGGCCCGCCTGCACAGCCGCTCGGATATCGCGCAGAGCGCGCGGAGCCACCCCACGCTCAGACGAGAGCAGGGCCATGCCGTTGGCCAGGAGTATCTGGCTCTCCTGCGGGCGTCGGCGGAACAGCCGGCCGGTGAGGCGGAAGCTGCATGCGAACGTCTCAGCCGGATCGTCGAGAGGTGCGGTCAGGTGGTCCAGAAGCGCGCCGTGGGCGTCGAGTACCTCGGCGACAGCGGCGTCGAACAACTGCTCCTTGCTCTCGAAGTGGTTATAGAAGGACCCCATCCCTACGTCGGCCGCCTGGGTGATCTCCAGTACCGGCACATTAACCTTGCCTGCGGCGATGAAGGACTGCGCAGCCTTGAGCAAGGCGTTACGGGTGCGCTGTTTGCGCCGTTCCAGCCGATTCACGGGCGCCTCGGATAGGTCGGTCACGCCTGACACGGTAGCAGAAACTGTCAGTTTTGAGAGTTTCGTCAGAAACTGTTGACGGATCCCTTTTTTATATGTGACGATTTCGTCAACTTCTCAAGGAGGTCTCGATGAGCGGCACCGTAGGCGCCCACAACGAGCTGCACAGCGAAGCCGGCGGGCAGCCAGGTGAGCACACCGGTCGGTCGCGCAATCCGGTCATCAAGATCGCCGACATCGCCTGGCTCGAGTTCGAAAAACCCGACCTCGGCCGCGCCGAAGCCTTCGCCCGCGCATTCGGTTTCACCACCGTGCTACGCACACCCGGCGAGCTGCACTTGCGCGGTACCGACGCCGGTTCGCCGTGCGTGCTGCTGCGGCGCGGCGACAAGTCGCGTTTCGTCGGGACGGCGTTCAAGGCGGTCGACGACGTAGACGTCCTTCGGCTGGCTGAAGCGACAGGAAGAAGCGTCAAACCGCTGCCCGATTCCCTGGGAGGCGTTTCCGTCGATCTGATCGACCCGAGCGGGCTACCGGTCCGCGTCGTCGCTGGCACCCACGAGTTGGCCGCGCTCCCCCCGCAGCAACCGTTGATCGTCAACGCGGGCCACCAACTCAACCGCATCAACGCCACACAACGCCCGTCGAGAATGCCCGCAAGCGTCCAGCGGCTGGGCCACGTCGTCTTGCAGACCACCAAATACCGTGAGGCGCTTGACTTCTACCTCGACACCCTCGGCATGATCGTCAGCGACTTCCTCTTCTATCCCGGCCAGCGCGCTCGTGGGCCGGTGATGAGCTTCATCCGCTGCGACCGCGGCTCCACCCCTGCCGACCATCACACCCTCGCGCTGGCATTGGGACCCAGCAGCCGTTACGTGCACTCGGCATACCAGGTCTGCGATCTCGATGCCCTCGCCGCGGGCGGCGAATATCTCCGGGAGAACGGATATTTCCGCTCCTGGGGAATCGGTCGCCACATCCAGGGCAGCCAGCTCTTCGACTACTGGCGTGATCCGGACGGTTTCCTTGTCGAGCATTTCGCCGACGGCGACATGTTCGACAACACGCTCGAGCCCGGCTGGGCGCCCTTCACGGCCAGCGGCCTTGCGCAATGGGGTCCTCCCGTGACCAAGGACTTCCTCGGCATCAATCCTGGCGCGCTCCCTTACGAAGCTCTCTCCGTCGTCAACGCACTGCGCACCACCAATGAGTTCACCCTCACCCGTCTGCGCGGCCTCCTGAAAGTAGCCAACTCATGACCACTTCCATCTTGCGCACCGCCGACGCATGGTGGGTCCAGACCGCAACGGGCGCAGCCAAAATCGTGACGACGGCGGCCACCACCGGTGAGCTGATCGCCGATCGGGCCGCCGTCGAAGCCGCAGGCCGGAGCACCGCCACCGTGCCCGTTGACAGCCTCGAACTCGTGGCACCGGTCACGGCGCCGTGCCGTGTCATCGCGCAGATGACGAATTACGCCTCGCACGTCGCCGACGCCGGTATGAACCCAAAGTCGATCCCGTTGACGTTCTTTCGGAAGTCGTCCGGGTCGATCAGCGGGCCGCACGACGACATCGTCAAGCCCTCGCACGTGAGGTTTCTGGACTACGAGGTCGAGATCGGCCTGGTTATCGGGCGGGAACTGCCAGTGGGGACAAGCGTCACCGAGCACAACCTGGCCGACTACATCGCGGGCATCGTTGTCACCAACGACGTGTCCGCCCGCGACGTGCAGCTCCCCCAGACGCAGTTCTACGAAGCCAAGTCCTACCCCACGTTCACGCCAGTCGGGCCCGCGCTGGTCCTGCTCGAGGCAGACGAGCTGAAGCGCTTCAGCGATCTGCGGCTGCAGCTGCGGGTCAACGGCGAGGTTCGGCAGAACATGGTTGTCGACGGCGACATGATCTACCCCCCGCTACAGGCCCTGCAGGCGCTGAGCCGATTTCAGCACCTCGACGCCGGCGATCTGGTGATGACCGGCACCCCGGCAGGCACCGCGCTGAGCGCGCCTGCGAAACCCATCGAAATTATCGGCAACCTGCTGCCGCCCGCGGTGAAGTGGAAGGCGTTCTTCAACCGCCAGGCCGGCAACACCAAGTACCTGCACGACGGCGATGTCGTAGAACTGACAATCGCCACCGACGACGGCGCCATCGATCTCGGTTCGCAGCGCACCGCCGTGAGGTACGGGTGACACGCACCAGCGTCCCGGTCGCCATCGTCGGCGCGGGGCCGACGGGTATCACCGCCGCCACCCTGCTGGCGCAATACGGTGTCGAGACCCTCGTGCTCGATCGATGGGCCGACGTCTATCCGCAGCCACGCGCCGTTCACCTCGACGACGAAATCCACCGAATCATTGCCAGGTTGGGCATCGCCGACGAATTCGCCGCGATCTCACGCCCGGCGCACGGACTACGACTGCTGGACAACACGATGCGCGTGCTTGCTGAGTTCCCCCGTGACACCGCGTGCAGCGTCAACGGATACCCGCAAGCAAACATGTTCGACCAGCCGGAGCTCGAAGCGCTGCTGCGGACCAACCTCAAACGGTTCCCGCACGCCACGCTTCGCGTCAACGCCGAAGTCACCGGTGTCACCGACCACGGCGACGGCCGCGTGCGGCTCCACTACACGGACCGCATCGACGGTCGTCAACACACCGTCGATGCCAGATACGTGCTGGGTTGTGACGGGGCGAACAGCGTTGTCCGCGCCGAAATCGGCTCTGCCATGCGTGATTTGAATTTCGAGCAACGCTGGCTGGTGGTGGATGTGGCCACCGAGACCGAGCTCGACCTGTGGGACGGCGTGCATCAGGTGTGCGACCCGGTGCGTGCGAGTACATACATGCGGATCGGACAGAGCCGTTACCGCTGGGAGTTTCGACTGCTGCCTGGCGAAACCGTCGAGGACTTCGCGAGCCTGGCGTCGCTGCGACCGCTGATCGCACCGTGGACGGCGCACGCGTCAGACGACCAACTCGAGCTGATCCGCGTCACGGAGTACACCTTCCGGGCACAGATCGCCGACATGTGGCGGCGCTACAACGTCTTTCTGCTCGGAGACGCCGCCCATCTCACCCCGCCGTTCATCGGGCAAGGCATGGGCGCCGGCCTGCGCGATGCCATGAACCTGTCCTGGAAGCTGGCCGGCGTGCTGACGGGCGACCTGGACGCAATGGTCCTCGACACTTACGAGCAGGAGCGAAAGCCGCATGCCGGTGCGCTGATTCGGCTTGCCCTCACCGTCAGCCGCGCGATGACGTCCGGCGGCGAACTCGGCAACCTGATCCGGCGCATGGTCGTTCCGCAGCTGCACCACATCCCCGGCCTGCGCGACAGAATTATCGACAGCTCAACACCTCCACTTCATCGCTCCGCGCTCGTACACCGAGGGCATCGGCGGCCGCATCTGGCGGGCACGCTGTGCCCCAACGCGGTGCTGTCGGACGGTCGGCCTCTCGATGACAAACTAGGCAACGGCTTTGGGTTCGTCTCGGCGGTGGCCCTCGACGGGCAACAGCGCAGTCGCCTCGAACAACGCGGTGCCGCCATCCATGTCGCAGCGGCAGAAACCGAACTCGCCGACTGGCTGCGCCGCGGTCACGCGACCGCGGCGGTCGTGCGGCCGGACCGGACCGTGATGCGAGCCGGCCGCAACATCGACGAACTGTGCGACTGGACACCCACATTCGCGCCAGGGGAACGATGATACGCATCGCACCTCCGAACGGTGTTCCGGCGTATTCGGCGAACATCTACACTCCCGACGCCATCGTCGATCCGTATCCGCACTACGCGCGGATGCGCGAACAAGGTCCGGTGGTGTGGCTGTCCCGACACCGGCTCTATGCGCTTCCCCGGTTCGCCGAATGCAAAGCGGTTTTGCGCGACGACAAGACGTTCGTGTCGGGCAAGGGTGTGGCGCTCAATCCGATCACCAATCGGATGTCCCGCGGCACGACGCTGATCAGCGACGGCACCGAACACGATCAGCGACGCAAGCTGGTGGCCCACCGGATGCTGCCCCGCGCGCTGCGAGCCATCAGCGACAACGTCGACCAGCTCGCCGCCGACGTCGTCGCGTCAGCCATCGAGCGGAGCGAGGTCGACGGTGTCGAAGACCTGGCCTCAGCGCTGCCGCACGCGGTCGTGCCCGACCTGGTGGGCTGGCCACGCGATGAGCGCGACAACTTATTACGCTGGGGCGCGGCCACTTTCGACATCCTTGGTCCGCTCAACAAGCAGGCCATCAAGTCGGCTCCGTCGTCCCTGCAGATGCTGCGGTTCGCCAAGCGGGTTGTCCGCCAACGCAGCGTGATCGAAGGCAGCATGGCCCATGAGCTGCTCACCGCCGCGGATGCGGGCAAGCTGTCCCATGCCGAGTGCGCGCCGTTGATGATCGACTACATCGCCCCGTCGCTAGACACCACCATCAGCGCGATCTCCAGCGCGCTGTATCTGTTCGCCACACACTCCGAACAGTGGCGGATCCTCAAGGAGAACCCGTCGCTGGTCAACAACGCGGTGAACGAGGTGATCCGGTATGAGGCCCCGTTGCGCGCGTTCGCCCGTCACGCGCGGTGTGACGCTGAGATCGCCGGCGTCCAAATTCCGGCGGGCTCCCGGGTGCTGGTGATGTATGCGTCTGCCAACCGCGACCAGCGCGAATGGGAGGACCCGGACACCTTCGACATCCGCCGGGACGCCAACCGCCATCTCGGTTTCGGGCAAGGCGCACACGCCTGCGCCGGTCAGAGCCTGGCGCGGTTGGAAACGACAGCGATGCTGCGCGCGCTGCTCGATCGCGTTAACCGGATCGAGCTGACTGCGGAGCCGACTTGGGCGCTCAACAACATCATTCGGCGCCACGAACGCATGCCGCTCAAACTCATCCCTGCGTGACAGCAGGTCGCGATAGGCGGACGCCATAACACGCCGTGTCTGCGGGGAGATCACCCTTGATTCACATGTGAACTTTACATCTCTGCCACCGAATGTCACGCTCTGCAGATGGACGACGGCACCGCCCTGCTGGAGATCGAGGCGATCAAGCAGCTCAAGGCCCGCTACTGCCGGCTGCTGGACACCAAGAACTGGCAGGGGTGGCGCAACCTGTTCGGCGACGACTTTCTCAGCGACACGTCGCAGGCGGGCGGCACGGTGATTCGCGGCGCCGACGAGTTCGTCGCGTTCACCCGCAGGGGTTTGCGCAACCAGGCCACGGTGCACCAGGTGCACGCGCCGGAGATCGAGCTGACGTCACCAACGACCGCGCGCGGTGTCTGGGCGCTGGAGGACGTGGTCCGGTTTGGGCCCGGGGTGAACCTGCATGGGTACGGCCATTACACCGAGACCTACGAGAAGGTCGACGGCCGCTGGGTCATCACCAGTTCAACGCTGACGCGGCTTCGTGAGGACGTCTTCAATGCCTTTGTCTCGGTGTACATCTCGAGCCGGCTCCGGCAGGCGATCGGCAAGGTGGCGCGCCAGGTGATGAAATGACCGAAGTGCCCGTTCTCTACGGCGTCAACACGGCTCTGGGCAGGTTCGGAATCGCCAACCATGCCGACAGCCCCGATCCGTTCGTCAGTTCGATGCCGGCAGCGGGTTTGATCAATCCGCTCACGGGATTTCCGACCGCAGGACCGCTCGCCGTGTTGGTCGACCACGTCGCGGGTCTGGTCAACCACTACCGACGAGCCGACGACGAGTGGACGGTGTCCAGCGAGCTGTCGCTCGAGCTGACACCGACCGCGCTGACCGAAATCGCCGCAGCGCCCGATCTGCCGGTGGTCGCGACGGCCAGGCCAATCGGGACGACGGGTTCGTCGGCGTTCGGCACGTGCAAGCTGACCATCGGTGACACCGCGATCGGCGTCGGCACGGTCCGTTCGGTCTACGTCAGGCATCCCGGCGAGTTCCCACAGGAGTGGCCCGAACCCGTGGACGGCGTCCGGCCGACCGATCTCGTCGAGATCATGGCGCTGCGGCTCGACGAGGGCAACGGCTCGACGGTTCTTCATCAGCAGCCGAATCCGGTGCTCAACAACAGCCTCGGCATCGTGCACGGCGGTGTAGCGGCCGCCGGACTGGAGCTCGCCGCTTCGGCCGCGCTCAACGCGAATCGACCCGACCGCCCGTTGATCACCGCATCGCTACGGGTGAACTTTCTGCGACAGTTCCTCAGCGGCGACGAATCGCGTTATGTGGGAACGGCTCTGCGCACCGGGCGGCGCAGCGGCGTCGCCGACGCCCAGGCGATCAGCGCCGACGGCACGGTCGCGCTGGTCGGCCGCGTCACCGCATACCGGTGACTTTTACGCCGGTGTGATGACCGCCTTCCCGAAGCGTTCGATCACGTCGACCGCGTGCGCCAGGCTGTCGCCTGGCACGCCCACCTGAACCCAGGTAACGCCGATCGCGTCGAGCTTCTCCAGCGCGGACAGATACGCGTCGGCGTTGAAGTCGTCACTGGCCGGGTCACCGCCGCCGAGGTTGGTGAACGTGATGTCGACGCTCGACGGGTCGCGGCCTGCATCGTCCAGCCGGCGTTTGAGGTCGGCGATTCCATCGGCCAGAGTCTCCACCGAATCCAGCGACGCCGTACGGGCCGTCTGGGCGAGCGCGGCAGGCGCGGCGAACGGACACCACCCGTCACCATAGGTCGCCACCCGTTGCCGCGCCGCTGCGGTGTTGCCACCGATCCAGATCGGCGGATGCGGCCGGCTCACCGGGCGCGGATGAGCGGTGATGCCCTTGGCTGAGAAGTGACGGCCTTCGTAGCTGATGTCATCACTGGTCCAGATGGCGCGGATCACCTCCAGCGCCTCTTCGAACAGCGTGGCGCGTTCGTCGAATTCGACTCCAAGAGCAGTGAATTCACGTTTCAGGTAGCCCACGCCCACCGCGAGTGTGAACCGCCCATCGGATAGCAGGTCCAGCGTCGCGCCCGACTTGGCCACCACGAAGGGGTTGCGGTACGGCAACACGACTATGTTGGGAATGAGGCGAAGGGTCGTCGTGCGTGCGGCGGCGAACCCCATCGCCACGAACGGGTCCAGCGCGTCGTGGCCGCCCGACTCCAGCCATCGTTGCGACGGGGCCGGATGGTCGGTAAAGCCGAAGCCGTGGAAGCCCGCCGCCTCCGCCGCCGCCGCGACCGTCGCGATGCCGCTTCCGGTGACCAGCTCTGGATTGTAAGGATGGCTGTGCATCGGATGGGTGAACGTGAATCTCATCAGCCGCCGCCTTACGTGAATTACCTTCTCCAAACTCGAGAATGTCGTTACCATGCCAGTCAATGGCGGTCAACCCCGCGCCACGACGGAAGAGGCAACGACGACGATGACACGAGCCGAGATCGGCGTCTACCTGCCTCAGATGGGTTTCAGCTACTCCGACATCCTGCACCGGGCGCTGCGGTGTGAGGAGTTGGGTATCGACTCGCTGTGGCTCTACGACCACCTCTACGGGCCTGGCGCACCCGACTATCCCTCGCTCGAGGCGTGGACGCTGGCGACGGCCTTGCTCAGCCGCACGGAACGCATCCAGGTCGGACACATGGTGTTGTGCAACCAGTTTCGTCATCCCGTCGTACTGGCGAAGATGGCGACCACACTCGACCAGATCTCGGCGGGCCGACTCCAGCTCGGCATCGGCAGCGGATCGATCGAGGACGAGCACGACCGCGTCGGCCTGGACTGGGGCAGCTTCTCGACGCGGTCGGCACGGCTCGGCGAGACATTGGAAATACTGCGTCAGGCCTTCGCCGATGAACAAATCGACTTCTCCGGTAACCACTTCACCGTGCGTGACATGCCGGTCAAGCCGGGCCCGGTTCGCCTGCCCCGTCCGCCCATCGTGGTCGGTGGTGTCGGCGAGAAGTACACACTGCCGCTGGTGGCTCGATACGCCGACGTGTGGAACGTGCCCACCTATGCGCTCGGCGAGCTCGACCACAAGATCGCGGTGCTGCGAAAGCTGTGCGACGACCTAGGCCGCGACTTCTCCACCATCGTGATGTCCATCGAGGCGGTGATGGCGTTGGCGCCGGACGACGCATCGCTGCCCCGGGTAACGGAACTGGCGGAAAAGCGGTTTGGTTTACCGGCTTTCGGGCTGCACGAGGGCGGGCTGATCGGCACACCGTCCGCCGTTGTCGACCGGCTGCACGAACTGCAGGACATCGGCTTCGGGCAGATCGTGCTGTTCACCCACGACCGCGGTTCCGACGACACACTCGAACTTCTGGCGTCCCAGGTCATCGCCCGGCTTTAGCGTCGCAATGCTAGGAATACTTCTTGGCCGGCGGTGAGTAGTTCGGCTTGCCGAGGCCGAGGGCGTGCTGGGCGATCATGTTGCGGAAGACCTCGAGCGTTCCGCCGTAGATGCCGGTGGGGCCTGCCAACCGGAATACGTACTCAGCTCCGCCGTCGCCCGGCAGGCTCGACGCCGTTCCGAGGATGTCCATCAGATCCGGCGCCACCTCGCGCATGACCTGTGCGTTGGCCACCCGGCCGAACATATCGGGGGTGCTCATCGCCGCTTCCATGCGCGCGATAGCGCGACCCAGTCGATATTTCGCCGAATCCTCTTCCGGCGCCAGAGCGGCGGCCTTGTCGACCGCCTCGGCCAGCAGCAACACGTGCTCGGACATCGCGGCGATCTTCTGCAGCCCGTCGTCGCCGCGTTCGACAGTGCCGTGCTCGTCGTTGAGCGCGTCGCGAAGCACCGACCAGCCGGCGTTGACCGGGCCGATGCGGTACCTGTCGGGGATGCGGACGTCGCTGTAGTAGGTGATGTTGGTGCGGTCACCGTCGACCGTGCGCAGCGGTTGAATCTCGACTCCGGGTGAATCCAGAGGGACGAGAAACATCGTCAGGCTCTGGTGCTTGGGCGCGTCGGGATCGGTGTTGGTGATCAGGTAGACGTAGGCAGCGTTCTGGGCGTTGGACGTGAACATCTTGGCGCCGTTGATGATCCAGCCGTCGCCGTCGCGGACCGCCCGCGTCTTGCAGGTGGCGACGTCGGAGCCGCCCTCGGGCTCGGTGTAACCCAGGCACAACCGGAACTCGCCGGACAGGGTGCGCTCGAGCACCTCCTCCTTCAGCTCGTCCGACCCGAACTGCTCGACGGCCCGTAGGACCATCGCCGTGGTGCCCCAGTGGAACCACGGGGTGTGCGCGCGTCCGATCTCCAGGTCCCAGATGCGTTTGCGCACCCGGCTGAAACCGCCGTCGGCGCCGGTCCGAAAATCGGCGGCCAGATAACCGGCCTTTCCCAATGCGAGGTGCACGTCCTCGTCGAAGTTCTCGCCCGTCTCCCGGTCGCGCGCGATCACCTCGTCGGTCACGATTTCGGCAAGCATCGCCCGAAGGTCGTCCCGGAACGTTCGGTCCTCTTCGGACAGCGCAACCCGTGAGAAGTCCATCCCGCCAAGCGTGACACTTCCCTGATAATCTGTAAAGCCGAGTGGCGGCTGGAAGGGGCGTGTCTTGGGCATCGTGACGACGAGCGAGGAAACGGCGTTCCGCCAGTCCGCCGAAACCGTGTACGACTTCGTGAGCAATCCCGCGAATTGGACAAGGACCTATCCAGGTGGACCGACCATCCGCAACCTGCCAGACCGGTTGCCGCTCGAGGTCGGCGACACGTGGGACGAGGCGCATCCAGATCCCACGAAGGATCGCGTATTCACCTGGCAGCTGGCGATCGCGAAGCGCCCGACGCTGTTCGTCTTCAGCTCAGTCGGCCGGTTGGGCCACGACAGCCGGGGTGAGGGCGTGTTGGAGGGGCGGATGACGATCGAATACCACTTCACCCGGCCCGCGGGCGGCACGACGCTGTTCCGCAGGACGATGACGATCGAAACCTACAAGCATGCCCCGCTCAGCGACGGCTTCTACCGGGTGGTCAACCCCGCACATATCGACGCGTATCACGAAGCCGTCAAGCGACAGCTCGAAGACTAGCCGGCGGCTCGATCGAACGCCGTCCTCAGCGCGGCGCCCTGCAACACGTACAGCTGCTGGCTCGTCTTCCATTCGGGCACGAACGCGTCGAAGCCGTGGCAGGTACCGGGAAAGGTGTGGAGCTCGGTCGGCACGCCTGCCCGCATCAGGCGCACGGCGTAGTCGAGCGCTTCGTCGCGGAGCGGATCGAGTTCCGAACATGTGATCAATGCCGGTGGAAGCCCGCTGATTTCGGTGAACCGGGCGGGCGCTGCATCGGCTGTGGCATGCCCGCCGGCCAGATAGTGCCGCCACATCAGCGCGACGGCGGTCGAGTCGAAGCCCGGGGTGGATACAAACTGCTGCTTCGACGGCGTGGGCCGGTCGTCGAGCACCGGCTGGTGTAGCAGCTGGAAGACGATGCGCGGAGCCCTTCCCTGGCCGGCGCGCTGCGCGAGCCGCGCCGCAAGCGCCCCGCCGGCGCTGGTGCCGGCGGCGGCCAATCGATCGGTGTCGATGCATAGGCGGGCTCCGTTGGCAGCCGCCCAATGGAGCACCGCCGCGGCATCGTCGAGCGCTGCAGGGAAGGGGTTTTCGGGGGCCAGGCGGTAGTCCATCGAGATGACGGTGCAGCGACCGCGTTTGGCGAGTTCCACGCACTGGCGATGATCCACGTCGAGATTGCCGAGCACGAAAGCCCCTGAGTGGCAATAGATCACCGCGGCTGTGACCGCTGAGCCACCGCGATAGATACGCACCGGTACCGCGCCTGCCGAGGTATCCTCGACAGCGACGCCCGAGATGTCGAGCGCCTGCGCCGCGTCGCGGCGTCGCCTGTTCAGCGATTCGCGGTAAGCATCGAGCCCGTCGGCCGACAAGTTCGTCCGTGATCCGGCGAGGTGCCGAAGGGCGGGGTCGAGGCGGTCGGTGATATCGGTGACACTCACCGATGCGCCGCCGTTTGAGGTTTCACTGTCAGCATGGATTCCGACGCGGGTGCGGCGAAGGTGTACTCCGATGCCTTGAACCGGCGGGTCATGCCCCAGAACGCTCGCGCGCTGCGCGGCCATTGTGTGACCACGCGCCCGTTTGCGGCGCGAAAGTAGTTGCTGCACCGCGTCAACCAGACGGTGCCTTCCATCCACTTGTCGACCTTCGCGGTGAAGGTAACCATCGCGTCGCGCCGGACGGCCACATAGGTCTTGCGCTTGCGCCGCATGTACGTCAGCGCACGCACGATGTAGCGAGCCTGCGCCTCGAGCATGAAGATCACACTGTTGGAGCCGACGTTCGTATTCGGACCGTAGAGCATGAAGAAGTTCGGAAACCCCGGTACGGCCATGCCCAAATACGCATATGCCCCCTCGCGCCAAACATCGCGGAGCGACGTGCCGTCCTCACCGACGACGTCGATCTGACCCAGATAGTCGGCGGCCGCATACCCGGTGGCACACAGCACGACATCGATGTCGAGTTCGGTGCCGTCCTCGGTCACCAATGACCGCTCCCGCAGACATCGTGCGGGACTGGACACCACCTCGACGTGCGGTTGGGTGAGAGTCTGGAGGTAGTCCGTCGCGAACACCAGCCTCTTGCATCCCAACGGGTGATCAGGCGTCAGCCGGCGGCGCAACTCTTCGTCGGCCACCACCGACTCGAGTTGAGACAAGGCAACCCGCTTGAACTCTTGAGTCTTGTCACTGGCGTGCTCAATCACAGAGATGTTGGACTCGCTGCGCAGCCACAGCCGGGTGCGATAGATCCTTTTGGCCAATGGGATGTGGGCGAAGATCCATTTCTCGCGCTGCGTGTATGCCCGGTCGGGCTTCGGCAGGATCCATGTCGGTGACCGCTGCACCGAGTACACCTTCTTGGCGACCTTGGCCACCTCGGGGATCAATTGCGACGCAGTGGATCCGGTGCCGAGGACAGCGACGCGGGCGCCCCGCAGATCAACGGAGTGATCCCAGCGTGCAGTGTGCATGAGTATGCCGGTAAACGGCTCCTCCTCGACGAGATCGGGGAGCACCGGCCGGGTGAACAGCCCGACAGCCGATACCACGACGTCGAACACGTACTCCTCGTCGGTGCTGGTCGTTAACCGCCAGGAGTTGGTATCGGCATCCCATCGAGCGGCCACGACCTCGGTGTTGAGTTTCAGGTTGGGCCGAAGCCGGTAGCGTTCGGCGCACTTCTCGAAGTAATCCAGGATCTCTGCCTGCCCGGACCATAACCGAGACCAGTTGGCATTCAAATCAAATGAGTACGAATACAGGTGGGACTTGACGTCGCACGCGAGGCCTGGATAGGTATTGATCCGCCAGGTTCCGCCAACGCCGTCCTCTCGGTCGAAGATAGTGAAGTCGTGAAACCCCGCATTGCGCAGAAAGATTCCCAAGGCGAGGCCCCCGGGCCCGGCCCCGATGATCCCTATTGATATCGGCTTGGTCAATTCCGTCACCCGATCTGCAGAATCTGTCCGCCGTCGATGACGAGTTCTGAGCCGGTGATGAACGACGCTTGTTCGGACACCAGGAACGCGATCGCGTCGGCGACCTCGCCCGGTTTCCCGATCCGCCCGAACGGCGCCCTCTCGGCAAGGCGTGTCTGCGTCTGTGGGTCGAGCATCGGTGTGGCGATGGGACCGGGAAACACCGCGTTGACACGGATGCCCGACGGTGCGAGCTCGACGGCCGCGGCCTGGGTGAGGCCGCGCAGCGCCCACTTCGACGAACCGTAGGCGGCGTGATTCGGAAACGGCCGAATCGCGCCCGTGCTGCACGTGTTGACGATGGCCGCCCCCTCCGCCGCCCGAAGCTGAGGCAGCGCAGCGCGGATTCCGAGGAACGGGCCCAGGCAATTGAATCGCCAGCTCCCCTCGAAGCCCGCGGCAGTCTCGTCTTCCAACGAAGTGCGATGTAGCACGCCGGCATTGTTGATCAGCGTCGACAACGCCCCGAAGGTTTCCAATGCCGTGCTCACCGCGGCTGTCCACTCTTCTTCGGATGTGACGTCGAGTGACACACCGACCACGCGGTCACCGAGTCCGTCGATAGAGGCGGTCAGTTCGTCGGTGCGCACATCGCATGCGGCGACGTGGTAGCCGTCGGCGTGCAGCCGCCGCACGATGGCCGCGCCTTGGCCGCGGGCGGCGCCTGTGACAAGCGCGACGCGGTCGGTCACTGCGCCTCCCTGAGGTGTTCGGCTGCGCCGCGGCGCAGCGCCTGCGATTCCGACGCCAGCGTGATCATGCGAAAGCCCAACTCGGCCATGGCCTTTCCCGACTTGCCCGCGCTGGCGTGGATGGCGGGAACGATTTGCGCCGCCTCTGCTGCCGCCCGAATGCGGGTGATCGCGTCGATGACCGCCGCTGTGGTCAACGCGTCGGCCGGAGCGCGTCCCAGCGAGACGGCGAGATCCCCCGGCCCGACGTAGACGCCGCCCAGCCCGTCGACGGCGCAGATCTCGTCGAGGGCCTCGAGTCCCCGTGCGGTCTCGATCATCGCGAACACGCTCGTACGCGCTTCGTGGGCGGCGGGGTCGAGACCTAGGCTCGCCCGCAGGGGGCCGAAGCTGCGCACCCCGGCCGGCGTATAGCGCGTCGCCGAGACCGCGGCGGCCGCCTGCTGGGGTGATTCGACCATGGCGATGATGACGGCGTCGGCGCCCGCGTCGAGCACGCGGCCGATCGGCCCCGGCGCGGCGGACGGCAAACGCACCGCGGTGGCGATGGGAACGTGTTCGAGCCTGCGCAGCATCAGCGCGACATCGGCGTCGTCGAGATAGCCGTGCTGGCAGTCGAATCCGACGTAGTCGTAGCCGGTGTGAGCGAATTCTTCCGGACCGATGATGGTGGGGCCGACCACCCATCCGCCGAAGATCCGCTCCTTGGCGCCGAGTGCGTCCTGCAGCCTGCTTCCACTCATGCGATGATCGCGATCTTGATGCGGTCCGGGTCGGGTCGACACGCCAATTCGAATGCCGCCTGCGCGTCGTCGACACCGAAGGTGTGGGTCACATAGGAGCCCAGCAGCTGGGGATGCTCGCGGGCGAACTCGTCGGCGAGCTTCAGCATGCGGCGTCGCTCCAGCGTCACACCAGATTTCAGTGTCAGGTTGTTGCGCAGCATGGTGCGCATGCTGATCGGATAGCTGTCGTCGTCGGCGACACCAAAGTAGAAGACCGACCCCCCGAACGCCGCAGCCTCGATGGCGTGGCTCAAGGTGGCGACCTGATGGCCGACGGCCTCGATGACGACATCCGGCTTGTCGTGCGGTTCGAGGTGGCTCACCCACCGGTCGCTCGTCGCGCGAACCACGGTATCGACTCCGAACTCCTTGGCCACGGCGCTACGGTCGACGGGGTCGACGCCGGTCACCGCCCGGGCGCCGAAAGCCTTTGCGGCATAGGTAAACAGCAGACCGATCGAGCCCTGCCCGATGACGGCGACGTGCAAGCCGGACAGTTTCGGAAGCTGCTCGATTGCGTACAGCACGCAGGCCAATGGTTGCAGCGCCACCGCGTGTGGAGGGCTCAACGATGGGTCGTACGATGCCAACCCGTCGCCATCGGCGACGACGAGTTCCATCAACCCGTCGAACCCGGATGCCCATCCCACGACGCGGTCGCCGACAGCGTGGTCTGGGTGCCGGCTGGCGAGCACGTCACCGACGATTTCGTGGATCGGAAAGCCTTCCATCTCAGCGGCACTCGTGCCCACATCACCGGGCAGCCTGCCCTTGGCGCCGCGGAACCCGGGAATGTCGCTGCCGCATACCCCAGCTGCCACGAAGCGGGCCAGCACCTGGCCGTCGCGCAGCATCTCCGGTGTCTTCTCCGCGATGTCGGACCGTTCGAAGGTGTAGGGCGCCACCAGACGATACGACCACACGTCAGACCTCCACCGGCAGGCTGTTCCAGCCCCACTGGAAGCTCGATGGGGGACGCGACGCCGCCTCGCTGACGACGTGGAATTCGGACACCCGTTTCAGCCATTCGGACACCATGATCGTGATCTCGAGCCGCGCCAGGTGCACACCGAGACAGAAGTGTTGTCCCCGGCCGAATGCCAGCATCCGCCCGATCTTTCGGTTCCAGACGAAGTCGTCGGGGTCGGGGTATTCGCGTTCGTCCCGGTTCGCCGACGCGAGCAGCGTGATGATGCGCTGCCCGGGTTCGATCCTGGTGTCGTGGATGGTGATTGGCTTGCGCAAAGTGCGGGCGAACCATTGCGCCGGTGCGCAGTAGCGGATCATCTCTTCGCGCGCCGTGGGCACGTTAGTGTCGACGGCAGTGCGCACGGCGGCCAATTGGTCGGGGCGCCTGATTAATTCCCACAGTCCGTGGGCGACGATCTTCGGCACGGTTTCGGTTCCGCCGATGAAAATCCCAAGCATCTGGGTGGCCGCTTCGGTGTCACTGAGATCAGACCCGTCCGGCAACCGGTAGCCGAGCAGATTGTCGGCGATCGGGAGTGCGTCACCCTCGCCGCGACGGCGACGCGCCACGAGGGGCGTCAGGTACTCCAGGTATCCGGGGCGGGCGTTGGCCACCTCGACACCGCTGCCGGGCTGCGCCAGGCTGCCGGCATTCACGGTGCCCAGCACGTCGGGCGCCAGATCAACCGGCAGACCGAGCAATTCGCACACCGCCGAGGCGGCGACGATACCGCCATAATCCTGGGTCAGGTCGAATCTGCCTCGCGGCAACAGCTCGTCGAGACGCTCGTTGGCCAGCACGCGGATGCGGTCGGCGAGCTTGGCAACCGACTTCGGCCGAAATGGACCCGACGTGCACCGCCGGACACCGTCGTAGATCGGGTTGTCGAAGTTGGCGTGGAACGGCATCGGATGCAGCGGCGGGTCAGGCACGGCACCGTCGTTGTGTGTGGCCAGAACCGTGGCCGCCGGCAGTGTTCCCTCCGAGGCGACGAAGGTGCCGTCGTTGATCTCGAGCACACCCCAGATGTCGTCGAACCGCGACAGCGCGAAGGTATCCCACTTATGCACGTAGTACACCGGATACCGGTCGCGGAGCACACGATAGTACGGCAGCGGGTCGGCCATCACGGCCGGATCGAAAGGGTCGTATGAGAAGTCCTGCAGCACAGTCGTGTTCATTGCAGCGGTGATGGTGGTAGTGCCTGCAGGATCGAATCCTCCCAACCGTCACGCAGCGCAGGTGCGACGCTCATCCAGGTGACGATCTCGGCGGGCGGGCTTTCCTTCCACGACGGGTAGTGGTTTTCGAAGCAGGACCAGTCCCCCTCCAATGCCCAGTAGTGGATCACCTCGTTGAACCGGAACGTCGTGATGAACGAACCGAGCCAATGTTTTCCGGTGCTTTCCGACCAGGGCACGTACAGCCGTTCGAGCTCGCGGATGTAGTCGTCCTGACGGCCCGGCTTGGTCTCCATGATCTCCTGGATAACCAGGCCTGCAGTGAAATTCGCGTCCTTGAGTTGGGCCAATGTCCTATTGCTGCGGCCCGCGTACATGATGCGGCCTTCGCCGCGGGCACCGACCCCCGACAGGTATTCCGACCATTTCGCCGCGGTCGACTGGTGGCTGCCGCCGGCGGCCTGCGCCCGCCCGATCCGCGCGTAGTCGGCGAAAGCGTCGATCTCCCAGATGATCGTGACCTGCGGCCAGTGCCCGTTGTAGGGCGTCGTCTCCCAGATCGCGAACAGCCGCGCGCCGAGTTCTTCCATCATCGGCTGGTAGATGGCATGGAACGCCTCGGTGAATTGCTCCGCACGCCCAGAACCCAGATCGATCGTCTCGTGCAGGTAGACAAGCGTGTGGCTGTGGTACTTCTTCATGGTCTTTACCAGCACCTGTTTGACATCGGCACGTAGCGAGCGTGACACTTATGGCGTGTTTTGTAAAGGTGCCGGATGACCCTGACCCCGCTGGCACAAGGTTTCTGCTTCGGGGAGGGTCCCCGGTGGTTCGAGGGCCTGCTGTGGTTCTCCGACATGCTGGGCGAAGCGGTGCACACCGTGAACTCAAACGGCGACATGACGACGCTGGCGTTGCCCGGACATGCCCCGTCGGGACTCGGGTTCCGGCCCGACGGTTCGCTGTTGATCGCCTCCACCGAACGTCGCGCGCTGCTGAGCTATGACGGCGAAACCGTCGACATCCGCATCGATCTATCCGGCGTCGTGCCGGCGGACATCGGTGACATGGTCGTCGACCAGAGCGGGCGAGTGTATGTCGGTTCGCAAGCGTTCAGCGGCGGCGTCATCGCACTCGTCGACACCGATGACGCCGTGACCATCGTCGCCGAAGACCTCGACTTTCCCAACGGCATGGTCATTACGCCGGACGGTTCGACGTTGATCGTCGCCGAGTCGGTCGGTCGGCGCTTGACCGCGTTCACCATCGCCGCCGACGGGTCGCTGTCGAAGCGTCGCCTGTTCGCCGACGGGCTGGATGGACCGCCCGACGGCATCACGCTCGACGCGGACGGCGGCGTATGGGCGGCAATGACGCTGGCGCACCAATTCGAGCGAATCATTGCCGGCGGCACGGTCACTGACCGAATCGACGTCGGTGACCGCACGGCGATCGCCTGCACGTTGGGCGGCCAGGAACGCCGCACGCTCTTTCTGCTGTCGAGCACCGACGCCTACCCGAAACGCCTTGCCGGAACGAAACTGTCTCGGCTCGATGCAACGACCGTCGACATCCCTGGAGCGGGCTATCCATGAGCGATTGCTATTACGAACTGCTCGACGACGAAGATCCACACGGCGAGAAATTCGTCGCGACCGACCTGGTGCGCAGCACATGGTCGGACGCCATTCAGCACGGCGCGCCGGTTTCGGCGCTTCTGGTGCGGGCGCTGGAGCGCTGCGGTAGGCGCGACGACACCCGGCTCAGCCGCGTGCTGATCGACCTGCTGGGACCCGTGCCCGCCGAGGGCGATATCTGGGTGCGGGCGCGACGGGAACGCCCGGGCAAGCAGATCGAATTGATCAGCGCCGAGATGCTGGGCCTCGGCCCAGACCGTCAACCCCGACCAGTCGCGAGGGCGAGCGGGTGGCGGTTGCAGACGCTCGACACCGCGAGGCTGACGCACGCGTCGGCGCCGCCGCTGCGACCTCTGGCCGAGGCCCGTAGCCGCGACATGAAAAAGGATTGGGACCGCAACTACGTGCACAGCCTCGACTGGCGGTGGCTCACCGAGCCGATGTGCGATGGGCCCGGCGAGTCATGGATCAGGCCGGAGGTCGATCTGGTCAAGGGCGAGAACATGACCGCCCTGGAGCGACTGTTCTCGGTCGCCGACGACGCGAACGGCATCGGTTCCAAGCTCGACATCCGCAAGTGGATGTTCATGAATACCGATCTTGTGGTCCACATCCACCGGGTCCCCGACGGCGAATGGGTCGGCATCCGCGCGGAGACCAATTACGGTCCTGACGGCATCGGCACCACGATCGGCACCCTGTTTGATGAGATCGGGGCGATCGGCGGGATTCAGCAGTCGGTGCTCGTCCGTCCGATGCCCGGCCGCTAACCCAGCCCTGGATTCTGTGGTGAGATCGCGTTTTTCGTCGAAATCGCGATCTCTGCGCAGACTCGACGGCCTGCGGCCGTTAGTCGATCAGGCGCAGCGCCGCCGCCGGGCATTGCGTGACGGCCTGGCGCATGCGGTCGCGGTCGGACTCCGGCCGATCGGCGCCGTGGATCCGCACGGTGCCGTCGTCCTGCACTTCGAAGACGTCTTCGGCGATCGACTCGCAGATGCCGTGTCCGGTGCACTTGTCGAGGTCGACTTCCACCCGCATGAAAAACTCCTACTGGATGTGGGCCGGGAGGCGTTTAACGCCGTGGACGAAGCTGCTGAACAGTAGGTCGGGCTCGCCGAACTCGACACTCCGCAACCGAGTCAGCAACTCGCGGAACAGGTTTCGCAGCTCAGCCTTCGCCAGCTGGCTGCCGAGGCAGAAGTGCGGTCCGCCACCACCGAAGCCGAGGTGCGGATTCGAAGAGCGCTGCAGGTCGAATACGCCCGGGGCATCGAAGACGGTCTCGTCGCGGTTGGCCGAACAGTAGAAGAGGCCGACCTTGTCCCCCACCGCGACGGGCTGGCCGTTGATCTCGGTGTCTTCGGTGGCAAACCTCGCGAATTGAATCACCGGCGACGACCACCGCACGAATTCTTCGATGGCGGAGCCGATTCGGCCGTCGAAGTCCGCCATCAGCCATTCCCGCTGTGCCGGGTTGTCGACCAACGCCATCATCGCGTGCGTGGTGGCCTGCTTCGTGGTGTCGTTGCCCGCCGACGCCAGCAGGATCAGGAAGGCGCCGATCTCATCGTCGGTGAGCCGGTGGCCGTCGACTTCCGCGTTGACCATGCTGGTCATCAGGTCGTCGCCGGGATACTGGCGCCGGAACTTCGCGAGCTCCACGCCGGTGTTGGACAACAGCGCGATCTGAGCCACCGGGTCTTGCAGCCGATCGTCTTCTCCTGCGTACTCTTCGTCGCTCATGCCGAACAGCTTCTCGGCGGCATAGGCCACCTCAGGCTGATCGGCAGGGGGCACGCCGAGCATGTCCATGATAGTTCGCATGGGCAGCTTCGCCGAACATGCGGAGACGAACTCGACATTGCCGGCGCCGACGAGATCGTCGACGATCGCGACCGCGTTGGTGCGGATCTGCTCTTCGATCAACCGGACATTGCGCGGCGTGAACGCCGAGCTGATCAGCCGGCGATACACCGTGTGTTGCGGCGGGTCCATGCTGAGGAAAAACGAAGCGAAGCGCTGGATTTCGGCGGGCATCGGGTTGAGCGCCACACCTTGGGCGGAGGTGAACAGCTCGGGATGCTGGCTGACGAAAGCGATATCGGCGCGCCGGGTCACCGCCCAGAACCCCGGCTCCTCCATGGGAAACATCGACTCGAACGGCCGATGCCAGGTGAGCCCCTCTCCCCTTCGCAGCCGTGCGAAGGTCTCGTCGCGTGCTGCGAAGGGCTGATTCCAGAAATCGTGTGACGTGATGTCGACGGGGCTGTACTCACGCGCCTGCATCGCAGCTGCTGTCACTGACTCAGCGTGACATTTCCATGAATTTTTGTAAAGCTATAGCGATGGCCGACCAGGTCGTCGCGGACGACAACCCGACGCGGCAGCGCATCCTGGCCGCCACCGCCGAGGTGCTCGGCCGCAACGGTATGACGAAGCTGAGCCTCTCGGAGGTCGCACTGCAGGCCGGGGTTTCGCGGCCGACGCTGTATCGGTGGTTCGCGTCCAAGCGGGACCTTCTCGACGACTTCGTGGTTTGGGAACGGCAGTACTACGAGCGCGCCGTCGTCCAAGCGACATCGGGATTGCCTGCCGGCGAGAAGCTCGATGCGGCGCTACGCGTCATTGTCGAATATCAACACTCCTATCCCGGCCTGCGGATGATCGACATCGAACCAGAACATGTCATCCGGCGGCTCGCCCGGGTGATACCGCTCATGCGGTCGCGGCTGGAACGCCTCGCGGAAGGACCCGACGCCGCATTGGCGGTGGCCACGGCCGTGCGAGTTGCGGTGTCGCACTATCTCGTTCGCAGCGATGACGACGGCCAGTTCTTGGCGCAGCTTCGCCATGCGGCGGGTGTCAAGCGCGTCGCGACGTGAGCTCGGCGAGAACTTCGTCGGTGTGCTCACCGATCTGCGGCGCCACCGATCGCGGCTCCCACGGCGTTCCGTGGAAGTCGACGGGGGTGGCGATCATCGGCTGGCCCCCGTCCCCGTCGGGCACCGTGACCACACCGCCCGCGGCGTGGAACTGCTCATCGGCCATCACGTCTTCGATCGAGTTGATCGGCGACCAGAAGAAATCCGGTTCGGTGGCAAACAGATTCGCCCATTCATCGAGCGGCTTGGTCGCAAAGATCGCATCGAGCTCGGCGATCAGCGACACGGCGTTGGCGGCCCGATCACGGGCCCTCGGGTAGGCGCTCAGCCAGTCCTCCCGGCCGACCACCCGGCACAGCGGCGCCCAGTGCCGGTCGACCTGCAGACCGACGATCCAGAACCGTCGGCCGTCGCCTGCCACGTAATTGTTCATGCAGGGGTTGGCTATGGTCTCGCGCTGACCGATCGCAATGGAGTGGCCTGTCAACAAGAACGTGTTGAGGTCGAAGCTGATCGTGTACGTCCCCTGCCGGTACAGCGACGTCGACACCAGCTGACCGACGCCGGTGCGCGCCCGCGCAACGAGGCCCGCGCACACAGCGGCCACCAGCGTCATCCCCGCGGTGTGGTCGCCCATGCCGCCGCGCTGAAACGGCGGCGTGTCGCCGGGACGGGTCAGCAGGTGCGCTAAACCCGCACGCGCCCAGAAGGCGGCGACGTCGTAGGCGGCGCGATCAGCATCCGGGCCCGCCTCGCCGTACCCGGTGATGAGCCCGTAGACCAGCTGCGGATTGAGCGCGGCGACGGTGTCGAAATCCAGCCCGATGCGCCGCAGCGCAGCTGGCCGCACATTGCTGATGAATACGTCTGCGGCGCTGAGCAATTCGAGTGCCACGCCTTGATCGCCGGCCGCCGTCAAGTCGAGCACGATGCTGCGTTTGCCGCGGTTGTCCATCTCGAACGGCGGACTCACATCCCCGTCGAGCCCGAGCATATGGCCGAACCTACGGGCGGGGTCGCCGGCCGATGGTTCGATCTTCACCACGTCGGCGCCCCAGTCGGCCAGGATCCCGCCCGCGGCCGGGCCGGCGATCCACACGCCGAGCTCGACGACCTTGATCCCCTCTAGCGGTCCGGACATCGCCTGCCTCCTCGCAGCATCCTCGCGCTTTACAAGTGTGCGCAGGTTTGTAAAGCTTGCCTGGCTACAGCCCAAGACTAGGAGGTCGGCACGTGGTCGAGACAGCGAGTCGGGTCGGGTCCGTCGTCGCATTCGCCGCTCATCTCGGCCGCGGAGTGCAACGCATCGGGACCGACCTGGCCGTCGGACGCTTCGGCTCGCTGCCGCGCAGGATCGACGACCTCGACGCGCCCTTCCTGTCGCAGTTATTGGGTGCGACGGTCACGTCGGTGTCCGCCATCGGCGGCGACGCGGGCACGTCGTCTCGTGCCCGGCTGGCGCTGACCGGTGCCGGCGTGCCGGGTTCGGTGTTCGTCAAGATGCCCGCCGCCACGGCCGCCACCCGGCTGATGGGCGAGCTGGGCCGGCTGGCCGAAACCGAGACGCGCTTCTACCGCGAGCTGTCTCATCAATTGACCGGCGTACCGCGGTGTCACGGGTCGAGGTTCGACCCGCTCACCGGGCGCTTCGTGCTGGTGCTCGAGGACCTCGCCGTCGACCCCTGCGAATTCCCGGACACGCTGCATCCCCTCGGCAGAGATCAAGCCGCCCAGGTGGTTGAGTTGCTGGCCCGGCTGCACGCGACGTTCTGGCAGCGCGTGCCCGCCTGGGCGTACAGCGCCTCGGCCGACAGCGCGGCGCTGCTGACCGGCCCTCTGCTGAAAACATCGGCGCGCCGCATCGCCGAGAAGACGGACATCCCCGTCGAGCGCGGGCTTTTCATCGACGACAATTACCGGGCGGTCGCCCGGCTCATCGACGAGCCGCCCAACACCGTCACGCACGGTGACGCCCATCCGGGCAACGTCTTTTTCCGCAACGGCGAGGCGGGCCTGCTGGACTGGCAGGCGGTCCGACAGGGTCATCCCGGCCGCGAACTGGCCTACACCCTGGTCACCAGCATGACCACCGCCGAGCGGCGGGCCCATGAGCGCGAGCTGCTGGACCACTACCGGCGGGTGCTGGCGGCCGGCGGCGGCCCCGAGCTCGATCGCGACGAACTGTGGCACCGCTATCGGACCGGTGCGCTCTACGCGTACGTCGCGCCGCTGATCACCGCCGGAATGGGCGGGATGCAAGACGAGGACATCGCCTTGGAGGGGCTGCGGCGCGGCGTCGCCGCGCTCGAGGACCTCGACACGGTCGCACTCCTGGAGAAGTCGCTGTAGAAACGCTCTACGATCACTACGACCCGACGATTGAGGGCTGACGTGAACGAACCCGTGCGCGCACGGCGAGACGAACCCGAGCTCGCCGACGACACCTCGACGCGCTACCGCATCCTGGTGGCGACCGCCGAGGTGCTGGGCCGCAGCGGCCAGACCAAGCTCAGCCTGTCGGAGGTCGCGTTGCAGGCCGGCGTCTCCCGCCCGACGCTCTACCGATGGTTCGCCGACAAGAACCAGTTGTTGGACGCGTTCGGCGTCTACGAGCGTGAAATGTTCGACACCGGCATCGGCCGGGCGACCGCCGGACTGCGAGGCACCGAGAAGCTGGATGCCGCATTGAGATTCATCGTCGAGTATCAGCACTCCTATTCGGGCGTGCGGCTGGTCGACATCGAGCCGGAGGTCGTCATCGCGCAGCTGTCGCGCATCATCCCGGTCATGCGGGCCCGTCTGCTGAAACTGCTGTCGGGATCCAACAGCGACATCAAGGCCGCGACGGCCATTCGAGTAGCGGTCTCGCACTACATCGTTCGCAGTGACGACGACGACCAGTTCCTGGCTCAGCTGCGTCACGCCGTCGGGATCAAGCCGGCCACCTGATGGAATCTCGACGTGTCAGCGACGAACTCGAGATCGTCGCGCTGCTCAACACCTACGCATGGGCGGTCGACACGAAGAACTGGCAGCTGTACCGGTCGGTGTTCACCGCCGACGCCCACATCGACTATTCGGCCGACGTTTTCCAGGGTTCGGTCGATGAGGCGATCGAGTTCTTCTCCGGCGACTTCTCGGCGCTGGTGGCGATGAGCATGCATTACATCACCAATATTCAGCCCGACATCGACGGCGACACCGCGCGCGTGTGCGCGATGTTCTACAACCCAACGCGGTTTCACGGCGTGGCCGAACTGAGCACGTTCGGCGGCTACTACTACCACGATCTGGTACGTACTCCAGACGGCTGGCGCAGCAAGGCTCTGCGCGAACAGATGGTGTGGACGACGAACTCGCCGCGCGCAGCTCAGGCCTGAGCGGCCAATTGCCCGCAGGCAGCGGCGATTTCACGGCCGCGCGTATCGCGCACCGTGCATGACACACCCCGCTCGCGGACTCGCCTGACGAATTCCCGCTCGGCCGGCTTGGGGCTGGCGTCCCACTCGCTGCCCGGCGTCGGGTTCAGCGGGATGACGTTGACGTGCGCGAGTGGCCCCAGCGCGCCGTGCAGGCGCTTGCCGAGTAGGTCTGCGCGCCACGGTTGGTCGTTCACGTCGCGGATCAGTGCGTACTCGATCGACACGCGTCTTCCCGTCACGTCGGCGTAGTACCGTGCGGCGTCGAGCGCCTCCGATACCTTCCACCGGTTGTTCACCGGAACCAACGTGTCACGCAATTCGTCGTCGGGGGCATGCAACGACAGCGCCAGCGTCACGCCGAGCCGCTCGTCGGCCAGCTTGCGGATCGCCGGCGCCAGCCCGACCGTCGAAACCGTCACCGAGCGCGCCGAGATGCCGAACCCGTTAGGTGGCGGCGCGATGATGCGCCGCACCGCTGCGAGCACGCGGTTGTAGTTCGCCAGCGGCTCCCCCATGCCCATGAAGACGATGTTGGACAGGCGACCCCCGCGCGCAATCCCGTCGCCGTCTCTGTCGCGCAGTTCGACGGCGGCCGTGCGGACCTGCTCGAGGATCTCTGCCGTCGACAGGTTGCGCTTGAGCCCACCTTGGCCCGTCGCGCAGAAGGGACACGCCATCCCGCAGCCGGCCTGTGAGGAGATGCACACCGTATTCCGCTGGGGATAACGCATCAGCACCGACTCGAACGTCGTGCCGTCGACCGCGCGCCAGAGCATTTTCCGCGTCTCGCCCGCGTCGCACTCGATCTCCTGGACCGCATCGAGCAGACGCGGGAACAACGCGTCGGCCACTTGGTCTCGCACCGCCGCGGGCAGATCCGTCATCTCGCGGGGGTCGGCGATCAGCCTGCCGTAATACTGGTTGGCCAGCTGCTTTCCGCGAAATGCAGGCAGCCCCAGCTCCGCCGCGGCGGTCGCGCGTCCCGGTTCGTCGAGGTCGGCGAAATGGCGCGGCGGCATAGCGCGTCGCGGCGGATCGAAAACCAGGGGCAGAGATGTCGACATGGGCTTTCGTCCAGTATCCCATCCATCGCGCCGGAAATTCATTGGCCAACAGACGCGTTGGTCGCAACCATGAGAGCCGTGACCATGCCGACCATGCCGTTGCGCACCGCGGCGATCCTGACGTTCTTCTACGCGATGGGCTATCCCATTGGTGCGCTTGCGGTTTCGGCGATGTCGCCCATGGCGGTATTGGTGTTCCGGTTTGGCCTGGCCGGAGCGATTCTTCTGGGCTGGGCCCTTGTGTCGAAGGTGACGTGGCCCACAGGGCGCACCCTGGCGCATGTGCTGATCAGCGGGCTGCTCGCCCAGGCGCTGCAATTCATCGGGCTGTACGTCGCGCTGTTGCACGGCGCGCCCGCGGTCCTCGGCGCGGTGATCATCTCGATGAACCCGGTGGTCACCACTGTTTTGGCGGTCACCTTCCTCGGTGAACGGCTGACATGGGGCCGTGCGGGCGCACTGGTTCTTGGCGTCGTTGCGGTGCTGTCGGCCTGCGGAGGCAGGCTGATCGCCGTCGGCGGTGTCGATTCCGTGGTGTTGCTGCTGGTGGTCGCGCTGATCGCGGTCGCGGGCGGGGGCGTGTATCAACAGAAATTCTGCTCGAGCGTCGACTTCCGCGTGACCGCCGCGCTGCAGAACCTCGTGTCCCTCGTCCCTGCGGCAGCGCTGCTGGTGGTGTTTCCGTGGGAGGTGACCGACCCGTGGAAGGCGGTCGGCGCCGTGGCGGCGGTGGTGCTGTTCAACGCGACGACCGCGATGACCTTGTACGTGCGCGCGATCAACAACTACGGCGCGGCTGCGGTCGCGATGCTGTTCGCGGTGATCCCGGCCGTCGCCGGTCTGCTGTCGTGGCTGATGCTCGGCCAGCGTCCAGACATCGGCATCGCGATCGGGTTGATTGTCGGCGCGGCGGCGTGCTGGCTCAACTCCCGCACCGGCAGACTCGCCGCTGACAGTCCACCCGCGGCGGCCTCTATTCCGCCTTCCTCCACGCCGTGCGTCGCGGGATCCAGCGCGGCACGTTCTGCCGGTAGGTGACGTAGTCCTCGCCGAACCGCTGCGCCAGATGCGGCTCCTCCCAGACCTGGATGACGGTGGTCAGCATCAGGAAGAAGATCGCAGACCACAGCAGTAGCCAGACCGAGCCGGTAATCGCCGCCTCTCCGAGCAGGATCGCGAAAACGCCTGCGATCATCGGGTTTCGGACGTGGCGATACGGCCCCTCGACGACCAGATGCACCGGCTGGCCCATGACGTCGCCCACCCCAAGAGTGCCCTTGCCGACGCGGTCGAACAGATAGACCGTCCAGAACAGCATGCCGACTCCGCCGGCCACCAGCGCAGCGCCGACGATCACCGACGCCCACCGCAGAGGCGTCGACAGGTCCGGTGCGCGAACATCGGTCAGCACCACGATCAACGCCGGAATCAGCACCGTCATCGTCACCGGTGCGACCAGAAATGACAGGACATGGCGCCAGAAGAGCCGCCGCTCGAGTGTCTCCGCCATTGCAGACCTCCTTACTTCAACTGCCGTTCAAGAATCATCGTAGGCCGGTGGTGCGTAAACAACAACACGTGTTGAAGTATTCTTCGGCCATGCCTGGAACGCCGCGCGTCGGCCGCTGGCGTAGCGGCCAGCAGAGCAAACAGCGCATCATCGATGCGGCTCGACAGCACTTCCAACGCCACGGCTACGAGCGGGCCACCGTCCGAGGAATTGCGTCCGATGCCGGTGTTGACGTCGCGATGGTCTACTACTTCTTCGGCAATAAGGAGGGCCTGTTCTCGGCGTCGGTGCTGACCGGTCCCGACCACCCGCTTCACCACCTGGCTGCACTGTTGGACGAGGGTCGCGAGGACATCGGCGCACGACTGGTACGACGGATCCTCGAACGCTGGGACCACGGGAGCCACTTCGAACCGCTGATGACGCTGTGGCGGTCGGCGGCGATACAACCCCAAGCCAGGAAAGTGCTGCACGAGGCGCTTGCCGGCCCGATGGCTCAGCGCGTCGCCGGCGAATTCGGCGTGGCCGACGCCGAACTGCGCGTCGAGCTGGTGGCCAGCCATTTGATGGGCCTTGCGTTCGCCCGTTACCAGCTCAAGATCGAACCAATGGCCTCGGCGAGCGTCGAAAAGTTGGTTTCGATGACAGGGCCGACGATGCAGCGCTACCTGACCGAACCCCTCGTTTAGTCCGCTTCGCCGACCGCGGCCATCGTGCGCGCCAACTCCCCCGCGATGTGCGGGCCCGCCGGTTGATACACCAGCTCGGTGACTCCGCCTGCTGCGTATTCGGCGACGCGGGCCCGCAGTTGCTCGGCCGTCCCGCTGAACGTGAACTGCGGAAGCAGATCGGCGGCCACCGCGACGGCCTCTTCGTCCACGTGCGTCAGCCGCACCAGGTGACCTTCGTGGGTGAGGAGGTGCCGCTCGGCACCTCAACCTCCACGGGCCGGTCGGCGACGAACCCGTCGGTGTGCAGCATGCGTATCGGCGCGCCCTCCCACTGCACCGTCTCGCCACGCAGCAGCGCAGGACGGCTTCATGGGCCTAGAACCTACCGGCACGCACCGCGTCTCAAGTCGGGCAGTTTGTCGGTGGTCGAATGTATGTTCGAGGTATGTCGGTCGAGGTGGTGCAGGAAGCGATGGCCGCCCTACGGGCCGCTTATGACGCGTTCGCCGCCACTGAATTGGATGCGTTGACGCGCGCCGAGTTGGTGTCGGTGATGGATGAGTTCGAGACGTTGATGTGTCAGTTGCCGACGCAGTCGCATCGGCTGTTGGCGCGGCTGCAGTCGCAGACCACGCCGAAGGAGATGGGCGCCAAGTCGTGGAACGAGGTGCTGCGTATTCGGTGGCGGCTTTCCACCGCAGAAGCCTCCCGTCGCCTGCACGACGCCGCAGACCTGGGCCCTCGCACCAGTCTCCCAGGGGAGCCGTTGCCGCCGCTGCTGCCCGCCGTGGCCGCGGCGCAAGCTGCCGGACTGATCACCGGGGAGCACGTCGCCACCATCAGGGGCGCGATCAAACAGTTGCCGTCGTGGGTCGACACCACCACAGCCGAGCAGTTCGAAGTCGACCTCGTCCGCGTCGCCGCTGGGGTGGGCCCCAAAGAGTTACGCGACACCGCGGCGCTGCGGCTGTTCCTGCTCGACCAGGACGGCCCGGAACCCGACGACGCAGAACGTGAACGCAAACGCCGCCTCGCCGCCGGTCGGCAAGGCCGCGATGCGATGAGCCCGGTGGTCGCCGACCTCACCCCCGAAGCGTGGGCGGTGTGGGAGGTCATCTTCGCCAAATACGCCGCCCCAGGCATGTGCAATCCTGCCGACGACGAGCCCTGCACCTCGGGCACGCCTACGCAAGCCCAGATTGACAACGATCACCGCACCCTGGAACAACGCCAGCACGACGCCTTGCTCGTCGTGGGCCGGATCGCGCTGATGAGCGGTGAGCTCGGGCAGCTCAACGGGCTGCCGGTGTCGGTGATCGTCCGCACCACCCTGCGGGACTTGGAGAGCCGCGCGGGGATCGGCGTGACGGGCGGCGGCGCCAAGATCCCGGTCGCCGACGTGATCCGGATGGGGGCGCACGCCAACCACTACCTCGCGATCTTCGACGGGGCCACGGGAGCCGCACTTGACTTGTTTCGCGCCAAGCGGGTGGCGTCACCGGCGCAGCGGATCATGTTGATCGCGCGTGACGGTGGCTGTTCGAAACCGTGCTGCACCGTGGGCGCCTACGGCGCCCAAGTCCACCACGCCGAGACCGACTGGATCCTCGGCGGTAACACCAACGTCGACGACATGACCTTGGCTTGCGGCACCGACAACCGCAGCGTCGAGGACGGCGGCTGGGCCACGACCATCAACGCCCGCGGCGAATGCGAGTGGCACCCACCCGCACAGTTAGATCACGGCCAATCCCGGATCAACTTCTACCACCGCCCCGAAGCACTCCTGCGACCGCTCGACGACGAGCACGAGTCGGCGTCGGAGCCCTCAGAAATACCCGGCGGAACCGAACCACCCGACCACCGAGCCGCCTGACTCCCCCGTGCTCAGGCAAGCACCGTCAGGACAATCCAGCCGGCCACGGCCGACGGCAGCATCGCATCGATGCGGTCCATGATGCCGCCGTGTCCGGGCAGCAGCGTGCCCATGTCCTTGATGCCGAGATCACGCTTCACCTGCGACTCGACCAGATCGCCGAGCACGCCGGTGATCACGAGCATCAGCCCCAACGGCACGCCGACCCACGGCGGGCGATCCATCAGGAACGTCACCGACAGCACCGCGGCGGTGGTCCCGAACAGCAGCGAGCCGCCCAGGCCCTCCCACGACTTCTTCGGGCTGATGGCAGGCGCCATCAGGTGCTTGCCGAACAGCACCCCGGCGACGTAGCCGCCGATGTCGGCGAAGACGACCGTCGCGATCACGGTGAACGTCCGGGCGCCACCGTGGTCCTGGAAGATCAGCAGCGCGCTGAAACTTGCGAACAACGGCACCCACGTCGCCAACAACACCGTGGCCGAGATGTCGCGCAGGAAGTTCTCCGGCTGCTCGCGCGGACCCCGCCCGACCAACCGCCACACCATGCAGACGACGATGGTTCCGCCGTAGGCGCCCAGCATTCCGGCGGGGCCGTAGTACGTCAGCCAGATCATCGCCTGGCCACCCAGCATCAGCGGGATGACGGGCAGGGCGTATCCGGCTTCGCGGAGCCGACGGATGACCTCGTGGATGGCGATCGCGATGAAGACGGCCAGCACGGCCAGCCAGCCGATGGGCCAGAACAGGAGGATCCCGATCGCGAGCGCGCCGAGTACCACGCCGACGCCGATGGCCGCCGGAAGGTTGCGCCCGGCCCGGGATGCCTTCTTGGGCGGCTCCGACGTATCGGCCACCGGATCTGCGTGCTGATCGGCCACTAGACCTCCAGCAGCTCGCCCTCTTTGTGTTTGACCAGGTCGTCGATCTGGCTGGTGTAGGTGTGGGTGGTCTTGTCGAGTTCCTTCTCGGCGTGTTTGACCTCGTCCTCGCCTGCCTCGCCGTCCTTCTTGATGCGGTGCAGCTCTTCCATCGCCTTGCGGCGGATGTTGCGCACCGACACCCGGGCGTCCTCACCCTTGGCCTTGGCCTGCTTGACGAGTTCGCGGCGGCGTTCCTCGGTCAGCTGCGGGATGGCGACGCGGATGACGTTGCCGTCGTTGGAGGGGTTGACACCGAGGTCGGAATTGCGGATGGCGTCCTCGATGGGCTTGAGCTGCGACTGCTCGTAGGGCTTGATGACGACCAGCCGCGCCTCGGGCACGTTGATGCTCGACAGCTGCGTGATGGGAGTCGACGACCCGTAGTAGTCGATCGCGATGCGCGAGAACATGCCGGGGTTGGCGCGGCCGGTGCGGATGGAGGACAGGTCGTCACGCGCGACGGACACCGCCTTCTCCATCTTCTCTTCGGCATCGAAGAGGGTTTCCTCGATCACTGCTTCTCCATATGCTCGTGGCTAATCGCGCGGTCAGCTGGTGGTGACCAGTGTTCCGATCTTCTCACCTGCGACCGCCCGCGCGATATTGCCGTCGACAAGAAGGTTGAAGACCAGAATCGGCATGCCGTTGTCCATGCACAAGCTGAACGCGGTGGCGTCGGCAACGGCCAATCCTTTGTCGATCACCTCGCGGTGGGTGATCGCGGTGAGCAGCTCGGCGTTGGGGTTGGACCGCGGGTCCGCGGTGAACACGCCGTCGACGGCCTTGGCCATCAGCACCACCTCGGCGCCGATCTCCAGCGCGCGTTGCGCGGCGGTGGTGTCGGTCGAGAAGTACGGCAAACCCATGCCGGCACCGAAGATCACCACGCGGCCCTTCTCCAGGTGGCGCACGGCCCGCAGCGGGATATAGGGCTCGGCGACCTGGCCCATCGTGATGGCCGTCTGCACCCGGGTGGCAATGCCTTCGCGTTCCAGAAAGTCTTGCAGCGCAAGGCTGTTCATGACGGTGCCAAGCATCCCCATGTAGTCCGAGCGGGTGCGTTCCATACCGCGCTGCTGCAGTTGCGCGCCACGGAAGAAGTTGCCGCCGCCGATGACGACCGCGACCTGCACGCCACTGCGGACCACCTCGGCGATCTGGCGGGCGACCTGCGACACGACGTCGGGATCGAGACCGACCTGACCGCCGCCGAACATCTCGCCGCCGAGCTTTAGCAGGACGCGTGAATACATGGGCCGGGTTTCCGGAGCCGCCTGGCCGGCGACATCGAGGTCGGCGGTTGCTTTACCGGCGACAGGGGAATCGGAAGCGTCGGCTCCGTTGGTGGTCGATTCCGCCATCCGACTCCTCCGGGGTCCTCGCATGAGATCGCCATCCCGGTGCTGGCCCAGGACGGCTATCCCTAATCCTGCCTCATACCGGCCTGGCAGCCAGTATGGGGTGGTGCGACGGCGCGTTAGCCGAGATGGGCCAAAAGAAGCCAGGCTCCCATCGATTTGCGCCCGTTCGGCTCGTCGCGGATGTTCGTGCCGCCGAATACTTCGACGTGTGCGGCGAACTGCTCCGGCACATGCGCGTGGATGCGGGCCGGCCTGATCTCGTCGATTTCCCAGTATTTCGAAACGACGGCGCGCAGCTCGTCCTCGGTGACGGCGTTGATGGGCGAGTCCGCTGGCATGCCCGCAGCGTCGAATACGAGCACGAAATAGGAAGCTCCCGGTGCGGCGGCCCGCACGATGGACTGCTGGTAACCCTCGCGCAGCTCGACCGGCATGCTGTGGAACAGCGTCGAATCGATGATTGTGCCGAACCGGCCGTCGTAGCCGGTGAAATCGCTGATGTCGGCGACCTCGAAACTCGCGTTGGTCAGCCCGCGCTTGGCGGCCTCCTCGCGGGCCAGCTTGATGGCGGTCTCCGACGCGTCGAGGCCGACGGTGGTGAAGCCCTTCTCCGCGAGATGCAGCGCCGTCGCGGCCTCGCCACAACCCGCGTCCAGCACATCGCCATGGACCTTCCCCGCATCGATCAGCGCCTGGATCTCCGGCTGGGGTTCGCCGATGCTCCATGGCGGGCGGAAGCCCTGAAATTCTTCGGCCTCGCCGCGATAGGCCGCTTCGAACATTGCTTGTTCCGGTTGCGTGGTCATACCCAGTGTCTATCAACCTAGTTGATATATGTCAATATGCCTGATATGAGCGAAAACCTCGAAGATGAGCCGTTGGGCTATCTGCTCTACCGTGCGCACAACGCGCTGCGCTCCGAGGTGACCTCCACCGTGCTGGAACCGCTCGGTCTGGCGTTCCCGCAATACATCTGCATGCGGATACTGTCACGATTTCCTGACCGGTCGAACGCCGAACTGGCGCGCGACACCAACGTCTCGCCGCAGGCAATGAACACGGTGCTGCGCGCCCTCGAGGAGCGAGGCCTCGTCACCCGACCGGCGACGGTGTCGTCCGGGCGCTCGTTGCCGGCCGCGCTGACGCGCGAAGGGAAGGCGTTGCTCGCCAAGACCGACGCGGGTGTGAAGGCCGCCGAAAACCGGCTGATGGACAAGCTCTCCAGCCGTCAGCGCGCCGACTTCAAGTCGACCCTGGCCTCGCTGGGCAACGAGCGCCCCTGACCATCTCTCCTCCTGCGAACGTTCCTTATCAGTCAGGCCGACGCGTGGAGGCGCGGCCAGGGCTGCGCCTCTTCGAGTTCGTAAGCCAACTGCAGCAGCCGCGTTTCGCGTCCGCGGACGGCGGAGAGCATCATGCCGACGGGCATGCCGGCTGCGGAATGCGCCAACGGCAGCGAGATGGCCGGGTCGCCGGTCGCATTCTGCAGCGGGGTGAAGGCCACCCAATCCATGAGCCGATCCATCACCTGGTCGTAGGGCGCTGTCGGATCGAGGTGCCCGATCCGGGGTGTCTCATGTGCCAGCGTCGGCATCAGCACGGCGTCGTAGGTTTCCGACAACCGTTCGGTTATGCGCCGGGACGCCGCCAACCTCGCGATTGCCAGCGGAACCTTGTGCAGGTTCCTCGCGGCTGCCCCGTACAGACCCAGCGTCAGGTTGTCGAGCTTGGTGCGGTCGAAACTGGGACCGTACGTCCGCCGCCCACGAAGCACGATCGCAAACGCCAGAAACTGCCAATACAGCACAAAGTCGTCTTTGAACCGCGGCCGCACCGGGTTGTCGATCTCGGTGACCTTGTGCCCAAGACTCTCCAGCAGGGCCGCAGACTTGAGCGTCAACTCACGAATCTCTGGACTCGCTTCTCGCACAATCGATTTCGTGCATACGGCGATACGGAGGCGCTGCTTGGACGGGCGGGCCACGTCGCCGATGGGCGGCAGCTTCGGGTTCCGGTACGCTCGCTCGGCTTCGCGCAGGAACGCCGCGGTGTCACGTACCGTCCGCGTGAGCACCCCGTTGGCGACAAGCTGCAGGGGCATCTGCGCAGCCTGCACATCCAGCGGCAGCCTGCCGCGCGTCGGCTTGAGACCCACCAGCCCATTGCAGGCGGCCGGAATTCGGATCGATCCGCCGCCGTCGTTGGCGTGCGCAATCGGAACCACTCCGGCCGCGACGAAGGCGCCGGACCCCGACGACGAAGCGCCCGCGGTAAATTCCGGATTCCAGGGGTTGCGAACGGGATTCAGCCTCGGGTGCTCGGCCGAGCCGCTGAAGCCGAACTCCGACATCTGCGTCTTACCCAGGGCTATCAGGCCGGTTGAAAGAAAGACCCGCGCGAACGCACCATCGGCCTTCGCCGCACGCGGCTGCCACGCGTCGGTGCCATGCATCGTCGGCATGCCCGCGACGTCCACGTTGTCCTTCACGAAGGTCGGGACGCCGTCAAAGTAGCCGCCATACGGGCGGGGTTGTGTCGCGCGGGCGCGGGCCCGCTCGAAGGCCTCGTAAGCCAGCCCGTTGAGGGTCGGGTTGACGGCCTCGGCGCGGGCGATCGCGCCTTCGACGAGCTCGGACGGGGTGACCGTGCCCGCGCGCAGTAGTTCTACGAGGCCAACCGCATCGAGATCGCCGAGGGCATCGTCACCGAAATCGAAGGCACTGACGCGAGTCACACTCTGACGGTACCAACTCGTACCGCTATGCCTTCACACAATTCAGCCCCCGTGAGGGGCGGCAGAGGCCAGGCGGTTAAGCCTGGCCGACCTCGAAGCGCACGAACCGGGTGACGGTCACGCCTGCCTCGTCGAGCAGCGCCTTGACCGTCTTCTTGTTGTCGGACACCGACGGCTGATCAAGCAGCACGACGTCCTTGTAGAACCCGTTGACGCGGCCTTCGACGATCTTGGACAGGGCCTGCTCGGGCTTGCCCTCCGACTTGGCGGTTTCCTCGGCGATGCGCCGCTCGTTGGCGACGACGTCCTCGGGCACCTCGTCGCGGGTCAGATACTTGGCCTTCAGCGCGGCGATCTGCAGGGCGACGGCGTGGGCGGCATCTACACCTTTCGAGTCGGAACCCGACTCGTACTCAACGAGCACACCGACCGCCGGTGGAAGGTCGGCGGCCCGCTTGTGCAGATACGTCTCGACTGTGCCGTCGAAGTACGCGGCGCGACGCAGCTCGAGCTTCTCGCCGATCTTCGCCGACAGGTCGGCGATGGTCTGCTCGACGGTCTTGTCACCGACCTTGGCTGCCTTGAGCGCGTCGACGTCGGTGGCCTTGGCCGCCGCGGCCGCCGTGACGATCTGATCGGCGACCGCCTGAAACTCCGCATTCTTGGCGACGAAGTCGGTCTCGGAGTTCAGTTCGATCAGCGCGCCATCTTTGGCGGCGACCAGACCCTCGGCGGTCGCGCGCTCGGCGCGCTTGCCGACGTCCTTGGCACCCTTGATGCGCAGCAGCTCGACGGCCTTGTCGAAGTCGCCGTCGGCCTCGACCAGCGCGTTCTTGCTGTCGAGCATGCCGGCGCCGGTCAACTCACGGAGTCGCTTGACGTCGGCAGCGGTGTAGTTCGCCATTCTTGTCTTCCTAGGGGTTCGTCGGGGGCTTCGGTTCGGTCTGAACGTCGGCCTCGGGAGTGCCCGGCTCGGCGCCAGCGGCGGTCGGGCTTGCGGTCGTGGCCGCCGGTGCCGTCGCCGAGGCCAGCAGCTCCTGCTCCCATTCGGCAAGCGGCTCGGCGCCTTCGGCCTCGGGCTTGTCGCCGTTGCCGACACCGGCGCGGGCCTGCAGTCCTTCGGCCACTGCGGCGGCGATCACCTTGGTCAGCAGCGCGGCCGACCGGATCGCGTCATCGTTGCCCGGGATCGGGTAGTCGACGAGGTCGGGGTCGCAGTTGGTGTCGAGGATCGCGATGACCGGGATGCCTAGCTTGCGGGCCTCACCGACGGCGATGTGCTCCTTGTTGGTGTCGACGACCCAGACGGCGCTGGGCACCTTCTGCATGTCGCGGATACCGCCGAGCGACCGCTCCAATTTGTTCTTCTCGCGGGTCAGCATCAGGATTTCCTTCTTGGTGCGACCCTCGAAGCCACCGGTCTGTTCCATCGCCTCGAGCTCCTTGAGGCGCTGCAGACGCTTGTGCACGGTGGAGAAGTTGGTGAGCATGCCGCCCAGCCAGCGCTGGTTCACGTACGGCATGCCGACGCGGGTGGCCTCCTCGGCAATGGACTCCTGCGCCTGCTTCTTGGTGCCGACGAACATGATGGACCCGCCGTGGGCGACGGTTTCCTTGACGAACTCGTATGCCTTGTCGATGTAGGTCAGCGTCTGCTGCAGATCGATGATGTAGATGCCGTTGCGGTCGGTGAAGATGAACCGCTTCATCTTGGGATTCCAGCGTCGGGTCTGGTGCCCGAAGTGGGTGCCGCTGTCCAGCAGCTGTTTCATGGTCACTACGGCCATGGTTATGCCTCTTAATGTTGACGGTTGTCGCCCGGCGTCGGGTGATGCCAGGCCCTGGCGTCTGCTGCATGCCGGACCCGGTCGGAGGTTTCCGATTCGGGACCGCCCGGCATGCGGATGCGACCCTAGTGGTACGGGGTTGCGGCGCAGGCGCGCGAAGTCAATTCGCTCGCGCGAATTGCGGGTCTGAGTTTACACCGTTCCAGCAGGTGCTTTGTCCACACCGATGTGTCGATCCCCAGCTGACCGGTCGGGGGCTTGGAAAACCGGCGTGGATTCGCTGAGCTGGGCGTATGCGGGTAGCGGCGGTCGTGGTGGTCCTCGCATTGGTATGCGGCGCGCCCGCGTGGGCCGACGCCGGCCGCCTGGGCTGGCCGCTACGGCCTCGGCCTGCGGTGGTGCGGGCATTCGACGCGCCGACGCCGAACTGGCAGCGCGGCCATCGCGGCGTCGACCTGGTCGGCGTGCCAGGTCAGGCGGTCTACTCCGCCGGGCCGGGCACGGTCGTCTTCGCGGGAAACCTGGCCGGTCGGCCGGTGGTGTCGATGGCGCATCCCGGCGGTCTGCGGACCAGCTACGAGCCCGTCATCCCGTCGGTCCGGGCGGGGCAGTTGGTGGCCGCCGGCTCGCCGCTGGGCGAATTGATTGCCGGACACCAGGGCTGCGCCGCGTCGGCGTGCCTGCACTGGGGTGCTATGTGGGGCCCGGCCGCCGACGCCGACTACGTCGACCCGCTGGGGCTGCTGGACACGACCCCGATCCGCCTCAAGCCCCTGCACGGCTGATTTCCTTCCGCTGGCGCACGATGCGGGTCCGTACGCTGGGGGATGATGAGCATCGCCCCAGATACCACCGTCGTGCTGGGCCATCGGTTCGCCAGCGAGTTGCCCGAACTCGCGGTGCGCTGGCAGGCCGAAGCCGTTGCGCAGCCACGGCTGCTGGTCCTCAACGAACCGCTGGCCGCGCAGCTCGGACTTGACGCGAATTGGCTGCGCACCCCCGACGGGTTGGGCCTGCTGATCGGGACGAGCCTGCCCGACGGTGCCGAACCCGTCGCGCAGGGCTATGCGGGCCACCAGTTCGGTGGCTGGGTGCCACGGCTAGGCGATGGGCGCGCGCTGCTGCTGGGTGAACTCATCGACACCAGCGGCCGACTGCGCGATCTGCACCTCAAGGGCGCTGGCCGCACCCCGTTCGCCCGCGGCGGCGACGGCCTGGCGGCCGTCGGCCCGATGCTTCGCGAGTACATCGTCAGCGAGGCGATGCACGCGCTCGGCATCCCGACCACGCGTTCGCTGTCGGTGGTCGCCACCGGCCGTCCTGTCCAACGCGAGACGATGCTCGACGGCGCCGTCCTGGCCAGGGTCGCTGCTAGTCACCTGCGGGTCGGCAGCTTCGAATATGTCTCGGCGGCAGGCGAATTGGAAGTGCTGCGCCGCCTCGCCGACCACGCGATCGCCCGCCACTACCCCGCCGCCGCGGACGCCGACAACCCCTACTTGACGCTGCTCGACGCGGTCGTTTCGGCTCAGGCGCAGCTGATCGCGCAGTGGATGCTGGTCGGGTTCATCCACGGCGTGATGAACACCGACAACATGACAATATCCGGCGAGACGATCGACTACGGCCCGTGTGCGTTCATGGACACCTTCGATCCCAAGACGGTATTCAGCTCGATCGACTCGTGGGGCCGCTACGCCTACGGCAACCAGGCCACCGCGGCCGGCTGGAACCTGGCGCGGTTCGCCGAGGCGTTGCTGCCGCTGATCGCCGACGATCAGGACCAAGGGGTCGCGCTGGCCACCGCCTCACTGCAGGAATTCCCGAGGCGCTATGCATCCGCGTGGACGGCCGGCATGCGCGCGAAGCTCGGCCTCGCCGACGCCGTCGACGACTCGGTGGTGGAGGATCTCGCCGACGGGTGGCTCGAGCACCTCGAACACGAAAAGCTCGATTTCACTTCGTCTTTCCGTCGGTTGAGCCGGCTCGCTCGCGGCGATGACAGTTTGGGGCCCGACCAGTGGGTGGCGCGCTGGCGGGCGCTCGACCCAGATGCCGATGCGATGGATCGCGTCAATCCCGTCTACGTGCCGCGCAACCACCTGGTCGAGGAGGCTCTCGCGGCCGCGATATCGGGCGATCTGGATCCGCTGGAACGGTTGTTGTCGGTTGTCACGTCGCCCTATACCGCACGTCCGGGCTTCGAGCGCTACGCCGAACCCGCTCCCGACGAGTTCGGCAGCTGCTACCGAACCTTCTGCGGCACTTAGTCCGCTAGTTCAGGCGCGTGGGTGGGCCTGGTCGTGCACGGCGCGCAGCCTCGCGACCGTCACGTGGGTGTAGAGCTGGGTGGTCGCCAGCGTGGAGTGCCCCAGCAGTTCCTGCACGATGCGCAGATCCGCGCCGCCCTCGAGCAGATGGGTGGCCGCGCTGTGCCGCAGCCCATGCGGTCCGATGTCCGGCGCGCCGTCGACCGCGGCGACGGTCTGGTGCACCACGGTTCGGGCCTGTCGTTGGTCGAGCCGACGACCTCGGGCGCCGAGCAACAGCGCCGGTCCCGACTCACCGGTGGCCAACGCGGGCCGTCCGTCGCTCACCCAGGCCGTCAAGGCGGCTTGGGCCGGCTCGCCGAACGGCACGGTGCGCTGCTTGTTGCCCTTGCCGAGCACCCGCAGCAGCCGCCGCGACATGTCGACGTCGTCGATGTCGAGCCCGCACAGTTCACTCACCCGGATGCCGGTGGCGTAGAGCAGCTCGACGATGAGGCGGTCTCGGAGAGCCATCGGATCACCTTGCTGCGCACCGGAATTGGCGGCGGACATGGCGTCGAGCGCCTGGTCTTGACGCAGCACCGCGGGCAGCGTCCGCCGCGCCTTGGGCATCTGCAGGCGTACCGCGGGATCGCTCGACATCAGCCCCCGCCGCGTCGCCCACGCGGTGAACGTCTTGACCGCCGAGGTGCGCCGCGCCAGCGTGGTGCGGGCCACGCCCGCGGCCGCCTGCGTCGACAGCCATGCCCGCAGCAGGGGCAGGGTCAGGTGGCTCAACTGCGCGTCGGGCACGCGCTGGGCGAGGAACCCGAACAGCGACCGCAGATCGCCCCGGTATGCGCGACGGGTATGGTCCGAGCGGCCGCGCTCCAGCGCGAGGTGCTCGTCGAACTCGTCGAGGATCGCCTCCACCGGCCAACCGTCGCAGACAGGCGTGCGTGGGCTCAGGTGACGCGCCGAAGCGTGTCCGGGGTGAGATCTTTCAGCGTCGGATAGCCGTCCACGGCCATGATGAGGTCGGCCTCGGCCAGCAATGATCGCAGCACGTGGACGACGCCGTCGGTGCCCCCTAGCGCGAGACCGTAGGCGTAGGGCCGGCCGATGCCGACCGCGGTGGCGCCCAACGCCAGCGCCTTGATGATGTCGGCGCCGCTGCGGATGCCGGAGTCGAAAAGCACCGGAACACCGTTGGCGGCCTCGACGACACCGGGCAGGCAGTCGATCGCAGGGATGCCGCCGTTGGCCTGACGTCCGCCGTGGTTGCTGCAGTAGATGCCGTCGACTCCCCCGTCGATAGCACGCCGGGCGTCGTCGGGATGGCAGATACCTTTCACGATCAATGGCAGCTTGGTCAGCGACCGCAGCCACGGCAGGTCGTCCCAGCGCAGCGGATTACCGAAGGTCTGCACCCAGCTCAGCACCGCGGCCTGAAGGTTCTCCTCGGGAGGCTGGGCCAACCCGGCGCGGAAGACCGGGTCGCTGGTGTAGTTGCTGAGGCACTTCCCACGGAGCTGCGGGAAGTTCGATGTGGACAGGTCACGCGGACGCCAACCGGGCACCCAGGTATCGAGGGTGACGATGATGCCCTTGTAGCCGGCGGCCTCTGCGCGGTGCACGAAGCTGGCGGCCAGGTCGCGGTCGGCGGGCGTGTAGAGCTGGAAAAAGCCTGGGGTGTTGCCGAATTCGGCGGCGATGTCCTCCATCGGGTCTTCGGTGAGCGTCGAGATGACCATCGGCACCCCGGTGCGGGCGGCGGCCCGCGCGGTCGCGAGGTCACCGTGTTCGTCCTGCGCGCACAGGCCGATCACCCCGATGGGTGCCATGAAGATCGGCGACGGCAGCGTGAGGCCGAAGAGGTTGACCGACAGGTCGCGCTCTTTGGCGCCGACGAACATCCGCGGCATCAGGCCCCAGCGGTCGAACGCGGTGCGATTGATCCGCTGCGTGTGCTCGTCGCCCGCGCCTCCGACGACATAGGACCACACCGACGGCGGCATCGCGGCTTCGGCTTTGGCCTCCCATTCCGCATAGGACATCGGGAGTTTCGGCACAATGCCGGACAAGCCCTGCAGATAGATCTCTAGTTGGTAGTCACCGAATGCCATGGGCCTAGCGTGCCAGGCCGACGATCAAGCGTTGGCGCCTTGCTCCGCTTCGGCGAGTTCGCGTTTCCATTGGCGGAACGTCTCCTCGGTGCGGCCGCGGCGCCAATAGCCGGAGATGGAGGCCGCCCACTTGGCGTCGACGCCGCGCTCCTTGCGGATGTAGGGCCGCAGGTTGTGCATCACCGTCTGCGCCTCGCCATGGACAAAGACCTGCACCTGGCCCGGAAGCCAGTTGGCCTCCTTGACCGCGGTGATCAGCGGTGCGTGGTCGCCAGCCTTCTCCTCGGGCACCAGGTCGGCGCGCCCGCCACGATAGATCCAGCTCACCTCGACACCCTCGGGTGCCTTGAGCGGGATCTCGTCCTCCGGACCGGCCACCTCGATGAAGACCCGCCCGATTGCGTTGTCGGGCAACGCTTCCAACGCCGCGCTGATCGCCGGCAGGGCGGCTTCATCGCCTGCCATCAAGTGCCAGTCGGCAGTCGGATCCGGCGTGTAGGCGCCGCTGGGACCCATCAGATACGCCGGTTGTCCCGCCTTGGCCGACAGCGCCCACGGACCCGCCACCCCGTGTTCTCCGTGCACGACGAAGTCGATGGCCAGTTCGCGACGGTCGGTATCAACGCTGCGGACGGTGTACGTGCGCACGGCCGGGCGCTTCTCGACGGGCAACTCGTTGAAGCTGTCCACTGTGAGCGGTTGCGGCAGCGCGGAGACGTCGATGCCCTCGCGGACGAACACGACTTTCACATACGCGTCGGTGTAGTCGTTCGGGGTGAACGTGTCGAAGCCCGTGCCTTCGCCGGCGTCGCCCAGCACCACGCGGATGATGTGCGGCGTCACCTGCTCGGTGCGCACCACCTCGAAGGTGTGTATCGGGCGTCCTGCCACGGCTCCTCCAGAATCCTGACTAATTGTTAGCTGTTCTCAACGACTCTACGAGCACCGGCTATTCCGCGGTGTTCTCCCTTGCGGCTCGGCTGAGCTTCCAGTAGCCCTCGTGCCGGGTGATCAAACCGCACACTTCAAGCATGGACAGCGGTCCCAGCACGTGCGTTGGTGCCAGTCCCGAGGCCACCGCGATCTGGTCGATGGTGCGACGACCGCGGGCCGGAAACGCCTCATAGACCCGCTGCTCGGCCTCTCCGAGGCTATCGAGCGCCGTCTCGGGCCGCTGCTCGTCGGGCGCAAGCTCACCGACTCGTCCCACCAGCTCGACAACATCGGCGGCCCGCGTGACGATGTGGGCTGCGCCGCGGATCAGTGCGTGACATCCCACCGACGCCGCTGATGTGACGGGGCCGGGCACCGCACATACCGAACGCCCCAGCACCCGCGCCCAGGCGGCGGTGTTCGCGGCGCCGCTGCGGGCGCCCGCCTCCACGACCACCGTCGCGCCCGAAAGCGCGGCCACCAGCCGGTTACGGGTGAGGAACCGATAGCGGGCAGGGCGCAACCCCGGCGGATACTCCGTCACCACCAGGCCGTCTCTGCTGATTCGCTGCAGCAGCCCGGCGTGACCTGAGGGGTACGGGACGTCGATGCCGCCCGCGAGCACGGCCACGGTGAAGCCCTCGCAGGCCAAAGTGGCGCGGTGCGCAGCGCCGTCGATGCCGTAGGCCGCACCCGACACCACCGTTACGTCCCGCTCGACGAGGCCCGCGGCCAAATCGGCCGCGACGTGCTCGCCGTATGCGGTCGACGCTCGGGTCCCGACGATCGCGGCGGCGCGCTCGGCCATCTCGTCGATGCGGGCCGGTCCGACAGCCCACAGCACCAGCGGCGGATGTGCTTGTGGCCGGTCGTCCTGGTTGACGGCGGAGAACGCGGTGAACGACAGCCACGGCCATTCCTCGTCGTCGGATGTGATCAACCGCCCGCCGCGGCGGTTGAGGAGATCGAGATCGGCTGCGGCACAGTCTATCCCGCGGCGAGCCTCGACACATCTGGCGAGCTCGTGGTTGTCGATCCGGCCGGACTTGATGCGGTCGGCGGCTTCGCACGGCCCCACCTGGTCGACCAACGCCGCGAGCTCCGGACATGGCGGCTCGGCTACCCGCGACAGGTAGGCCCATGCAAGCCGGGTGTCGTCGCTCATTGCCCACCACCGAGTTCTCGGAAACTCAGTGCGGTCTTGACATCCTCCACCCCCGGCGCGGTGCGCCCGGCCAAGTCAGCCAGCGTCCACGCGACGCGCAGCGTGCGGTCGACACCGCGAATGCTCAGCACTCCGCGGTCCGACGCCGTCTTCACGGGCTGCATGGCCTGTGCTCCGAGCCGGAAGCGGCGTCGCAACAGCACACCGCTGACCTCCGCGTTGGTCCGAATCCCGTAAGGCTGCCACCGGTCTGCGGCCACTTCACGTGCGGCCCTCACCCGCTCGCGCACCGTTGCCGTCGATTCGCCGGCCTCCGCGGTGAAGGCTCCCGCCCTCTCACGGTGCATGACCACCTGCAAGTCGACGCGGTCGGCCAGGGGCCCCGACAACTTGGTCACGTAGCGGCGCTTGGCAGCCGAGGTACAGACGCAGTCGCAGGGATCCGGCGATGCACACGGACACGGATTGGATGCGAGCACCAATTGAAAGCGGGCCGGATAGCGGGCGACTCCGTCACGTCGGGCGAGCCGAATCTCGCCGTCCTCCAACGGTGTCCGTAACGCCTCCAACGCATTCGTGCTGACCTCGGCGTACTCGTCGAGGAAGAGAACGCCGCGATGGGCACGGCTGACGGCACCGGGTCGCGCCATCCCGGAGCCGCCGCCGACCAGCGCGGCCACGCTCGACGTGTGATGCGGCGCGACGAACGGCGGGCGGGTGATCAGCGGCGTATCGCCCGACAGCAGACCGGCGACCGAGTGGATCGCGGTGACCTCAAGCGCTTCATCGGGCGTCAGGCCCGGCAGCAGCCCCGGAAGCCGTTGCGCGAGCATGGTTTTGCCGACTCCCGGCGGACCGGTCAGGGTAATGTGGTGCGCTCCTGCGGCGGCTACCTCGATGGCGAAGCGGGCGTGGGTTTGACCGACGACATCGGCGAGGTCCGTGTCGTCTTGCCGTACCGCTGTCGGCGCCTCGACCCTCTCGGCGAGCTGCGCCTTGCCCGAGAGCCAAGCCTTCAGCTGGCCCAGGGTTCTCGCGCCCAGCACCTCGATGCCGTCGATGAGGCTCGCCTCGCGAAGGTTGTGGATGGGGACCACGGCCGCAGGCCAGCCCTGGCGCTTGGCGGTGAGCACAGCGGGCAGCACGCCCTTGACCGGCCGCACCCGGCCATCAAGCGCCAATTCGCCCAGCAGCACGGTCTTTTCCAATCTGGGCCACGGCTTCCTCCCGTCGGCCGACAACACGGCCACCGCGAGCGCCAGGTCATACACCGAGCCCATCTTGGGAAGCGTCGCCGGAGACAGCGCCAGCGTCAGCCGCGTCTTCGGCCAGTCGCTGCCGCAGTTGGTGATCGCCGCCCGGACCCGATCACGTGATTCCTGCAGCGCGGTGTCGGGGAGCCCGACAAGGTGTACACCAGGCAGCCCCGAGGCGATGTGGGCCTCGATCTCGACGATCTCGCCCTCCAGTCCTTGCACGGCAACCGAGAACGCTCTGCCCAGCGCCATCAGCCGACCGCCTGCAGATGGATGATCTCAGGGGTGCGCTGGCGCCCGATCCGCACGCCGATCACGTCGATGCGCACGCAGGCCCAGCGGCGGTCCTGACTTGCGAGCCACAGCCCCGCCAACCGCCGCAGCCGCCGCACCTTAACGGGGGTGACGGCTTGCTCGACACCACCGAACTGATCGCCGGTGCGGGTCTTCACCTCGACGAAAACAGCTGTGCGCGTGGTGTTGTCGGCGACAATGACATCCAGCTCGCCATAGCGGCAGCGCCAGTTGCGCTCCAACACGGCCAACCCCTGCGATGTCAGGTGGTCGACCGCGAGCTGTTCGCCAAGCGCGCCGATCTCGGCACGAGTCCATGTGGTCATGCCGTCACGATGCAGCCCGCCGCCGACATCGCAGTGCTTGCGACGGCACTTATCCCCAATGCCGACTTCATCCACAGGTCGAGGGATAGGGTTTGGCCCTGATGTCAACTTTCGTTCTGGTCCACGGCGGCGCCCACGGCGGGTGGTGTTTTCAGCCACTCGCCCGCATTCTGCGGGAGCACGGGCACGACGTGTACACCCCGACGCTGACCGGACTGGGCGAGCGGGCCCACCTGTTCCGCGCCGACGTGGACCTCGACTGCCACATCAACGACATCGTTGCGGTGCTGCACTACGAGGACCTTCGGAACGCCATCCTGGTCGGGCACAGCTACGGCGGCGTGGTGATCACAGGGGCCGCCGACCGGGCACCTGATCGCGTCGCCCATCGCGTCTACCTGGACACGATGGAGCCCAAAGACGGCCAATCGCTCGTGGACATCGCGGGCCCCTTCATGTCGGCCGCCCAGCTGGACAGCCGGATCATCGACGGCGTGCAGATGTGCCTGTTTCCCAGCGACGAGACACTGCCGTTCTACGGGGTAACGGATCCAGACACGCTGTCCTGGATGCGCGAGCGGCTGACACCCCATCCGTGGCGATGCTTCGAACAACCCCTGACGCTCACGAACAGCGCTGCGCTGCAGTCGATTCCGCAATCGCACATCAGCACGACGACCTTCATGTCGCTACGCAACGTCGACCGGCTGCGGGAGAAGGCCGACGGGCGGGTATGGGACATCGACACCGGCCACGACCTGATGATCACCGAACCCCACAAGGTGGCCGAACTCCTCGACCGCGTCGCCGTCCGTTAACGCGTCCCGGTCGATGAAACCGCAGGTGCGCACGCGTCATTCAGCGAATGGGGTACGGCGACGGCGGTACAGTCAGCCACCATGGCGCAGCCCAATTTGAAGGGGGCGACGGAGACCGGCGAGGCGCAGTCCGGACCGCTTGCGTTCCACCGGCGAAACAACTCGAGGATCAGTTGCAGGCCTACACCGAGGCGACCGACCAGAAAACCCGGGCTGGCGCCGCGGTCCGACTGCTGGCGTCGAAGGACGTCGCGTCGGCACGCGAAGCCATCCGCGACGACTACAGCGATATCTATGTGCAGATCCACGCGCTCATCGGCGCCGCGGAGCGCATCGGCGACTGAGCCGTTGTGCTTCCCCGACTCGAGAGTTTCGCGGCCGTCAAAATCTGGGTACTCGGCCCCGCGAGGAGGTCGACATGAGCGACGCGTCAGTACACGGGGTCGTCGACAGAGCCACCGACAGCAAGGCGTTCGAATACGCGGCGCGTGGCGGCTTCGCGGCCAGCGGGGTACTGCACCTGCTCGTCGCATTCATCGTGCTGCGACTGGCGTTCGGCACCAGCGGCAACGCCGACCAGTCGGGCGCTCTAGCCACGCTGGCCAAGCAACCCGGCGGGGCGGTCATGCTGTGGGTCTCCGCCGTCGGCCTGCTGGCGCTGGGGCTGTGGCGCGTCAGCGAGGCCGTCGTCGGATCCAAGCCCGGTGAAAAATCCGGCCAGCAGGCGGGCGACTCCGCGGCGTGGAAGCGGGTCAAGTCGCTCGGGCTGGCGATCGTCAACTTCGCAATCGCCGTGTCAGCGGCGCGTTTTGCGATGGGCAGCGGACAGTCCAGCGGCCAACAGAACGCCGGAATGTCGGCCCAGCTCATGCAATCCGGTTGGGGCAAGGCCCTGTTGATCGCCGTCGGCCTGGGCCTCGCCGTTGTCGGCGGCTACCACATATACAAGGGTGCTGCGAAGAAGTTCCTCAAAGACCTCCGCGTGTCGGGCGGCACCGCGATCACCGCTGTCGGCGTGACGGGCTACGTGGCCAAGGGCCTCGTGCTGGCCGGTGCGGGCCTGCTGGTCATGATCGCCACCCTGCAGGCCGACCCGTCCAAGTCCACCGGTCTCGATGCGGCAGTCAAGACGCTCGGGCAGGCACCGTTCGGCAAGTTCCTGCTGATCCTCGCCGCGGTCGGAATCGCCGCGTTCGGCGCCTACAGCTTCGTGCGCAGCAGGCACGGCAGGATGTAGCCGCCTCTATTGGAACTGCTCAACAAGCGCGGCCAACTGTCCCGGCGACACCGCGACCCCGCACTGGGCCCGCAGATCGGTGAGGGGCTGCGCGATACCCTTCAATTCCAGGAACTCGCCAGGATGTGCCGCGAAGTAGTTCTGGACGTTGGTCTTGGCCTCATCGGTCGGCTGGGAACCGGCCTTGGTCAGCACGTCGTCCGCGCCAGGGTGGTTGGCAAGAAACGCGCCCGCCGAGGCCAGCACTCCGCTGGCCGTCGAGGACAGACCGCTTGCGGTGCACGGCGCGGCGCTTGCCGCCGGCGCGGCGATGCCGGCGCCGAGTGCGGATGCGGCGATCACGCCGGCGATGGCACGGCGAAGTACGGATTCGGGCTTGGTCATGGCAGTGGTATCCCCTCGCGTCATAGCAGGCCAGGCTGACTGAAAGTCTTCCACGCTGATACCCACGATGTGCCGGCGTAAGCCGCAGCTATGAAAGCGCTTTGTTTCGCGACGGGGCCGCCGCTGCGCCTCCCGCCTACGGGTATGTTCATTTAGGTAAACCTCACTAAAGGCGCCGGTGGGCGCGGGAAGGACCGCCTGGATGCGAGCACCCGAGCGCCGCAGAATGCCGTGGGGGCGGATCGCCGCCCTCCTGTCGATCGTGACTGTCGTTCTCGGGATGACCGCGTGCTCGAAATCGGGCGACAACGACGAACTGCTCGTCTACAACGCTCAGCACGAGTCCCTCACCAAGGAGTGGATCGACGCCTTCACCAAGGAGACCGGCATCAAGGTCACCTACCGCCAGGGCGGTGACACGGAGCTGGGCAACCAACTGGTGGCCGAGGGCGAGTCCTCACCGGCCGATGTGTTCCTCACCGAGAACTCCCCCGCCATGGCGGCGGTGGAGAAGGCCGGTCTGTTCGCCGAGTTGAACTCCGACACCCTCGACCAGGTGCCCGCCCAATTCCGCCCCTCGACTGGAAAGTGGACCGGCGTCGCGGCGCGCAGCACGGTCTTCGTCTACAACACGACGAAGGTGCAGCCGGATCAACTGCCCAAATCGATCCTGGACCTCCAGCAGCCCGCCTGGAAGGGCCGATGGGGCGGCGCTCCCGCCAAGGCGGACTTTCAGGCCATCGTGTCTGCCTTGCTGCAATTGAAGGGCGAAGCGGCTACCGCCCAGTGGTTGGCCGGCATGAAAGCGAACGCCAAGATCTACAACGACAACATCGCGACGATGAAGGCCGTCAACGCCGGTGAGGTCGACGGCGGCATCATCTACCACTACTACTGGTTCCGCGATCAGTCAAAGACCAAAGAGGGCAGCGGCGATACGGCGTTGCACTACTTCAAGAACGAAGACCCCGGCGCATTCATCAGTCTGTCCGGCGGCGGCGTGCTGAAGTCGAGCAAGAAGGCCGACGAGGCGCAGAAGTTCATCAAGTTCGTCACGGGCAAGACCGGACAGGAAGTGCTCGAAAAGGGCACCTCGTTCGAGTACCCGGTGGCCAGCAACGTGCCCGCGAATCCGGCCCTGCCGCCGCTTGATTCGTTGCAGGCGCCGAAGGTGGATCCGTCGACGCTGGATGCCCAGAAGGTGACCGATCTCATGACGAAGGCGGGCTTGCTGTAGGTGGTCGTCGCTCCCTCAGCCCTGCGCACCGCGGCACCCGCTCCGCGGGCGGTGCAGGCTGCGCGGCCCGGCCCGCTGGTCTCGGCCACGGTGGCAATATTGGTCGCCGCCACCGCCATTCCGCTTGGCTACGTCGTGTGGGGTGCGGTCTCTGTGGGTCCGACGCGCGCTTACGAGCTGGTGGTACGGCCGCGCGTCGGTGAGCTGCTGTTAAACACCGTCGCGCTGGTCGTGGTCACCGTGCCGCTGTGTGTGGTGCTTGGGGTGGGCGTCGCCTGGCTGGTCGAGCGCACCGACCTCCCGGGGCGGGACTTCTGGCGGCCGTTGTTCGTTGCGCCGCTTGCCGTTCCGGCCTTCGTCAACAGCTACGCGTGGGTGGGCGTCATCCCGTCGTTGAACGGCCTCTGGGCGGCCGTGTTGGTCACCACGTTGTCGTACTTCCCGTTCATGTACCTGCCTGCGGCGGCCACGCTGCGCCGCCTCGATCCCGCCGTCGAGGAATCGGCCCGCGCGCTGGGTTCCGATACCGTCGGCGTGTTCTTCCGGGTGGTGCTGCCGCAGCTGAGGCTCGCGGTCCTCGGTGGCAGCCTGCTGATCGGCGTGCACCTGCTCGCCGAGTTCGGCGCGTTCGCCATGGTGCGGTTCGATACCTTCACCGTGGCGATCTTCCAGCAGTTCCAGGTCACGTTCGACGGCGCGGCGGGCAGCATGCTCGCCGGCGTCCTCGTCGTGCTGTGCCTGGTGCTGCTGGTCGTCGAGGCCGCCGCCCGCGGCGGCGCGCGGTACGCCAGGATCGGTTCGGGCGCGCCCCGCGCCGCGGCCCCGCTCCATTTGGGCCGGAACAAGATTCCGGCCATTGCCGCGCTCACCGCTCTGATCGCGCTGGCGGTCGGGGTGCCGGTGTGGACCATCCTGCGGTGGCTGTGGATCGGCGGCGCCGACGCCTGGGATGTCGCCGCGATCACCACCGCGCTCGGCCAGACCGTCGCGCTGGCGGCCGTGGCCGCGGTGCTGACGACGATGCTGGCCTTCCCCGTCGCCTGGGTGGCCGTCCGCTCCCACGGGGTGCTAGCCCGTGCAGTGGAAGGCGCCAACTACATCACCAGCTCGCTTCCCGGCATCGTCACCGCGCTGGCGCTGGTGACCGTGGCCATCCACTTCGCCCGCCCGCTGTACCAATCGGTGCCGCTGATCGTGTTCGCCTACGTGCTGTTGTTCATGCCGCGCGCCCTGGTCAACGTCCGCGCGGGGCTTGCCCAGGTTCCGCCCGGTCTGGAAGAGGCGTCCCGCACCCTGGGCAAGTCGCCCACCGCCACGTTCTTGCGGGTCACCCTGCGGCTGACCGCGCCGGCCGCAGCCGCAGCAGCGGCATTCGTATTCGTCGCTGTGGCAACGGAATTGACTGCTACACTGCTGCTGGCGCCCACCGGAACCAGAACGTTGTCGATGCTGTTCTGGTCGTTCAGCAGCGAGCTGGACTACGCCGCCGCTGCACCATACGCGTTCGCGCTCGTGGTCCTCGCCATACCCGTCACGTTGATCCTGTTCCGGCAGTCGACGAAGGCGGCCGCGGCATGACCGCCATGCTCGACGTCCGCGGTCTGGCCAAGTCCTTCAACGGCCACACCGTTCTCGACCACATCGACCTCACCGTGGCCGCGGGCAGCACCACCGTCGTGGTTGGGTCGTCCGGTTGCGGCAAGACCACGCTGTTGCGGCTAGTCGCCGGGTTCGAGACGCCTGACACGGGCACCGTCACGATCGCCGGCAAACCGGTGGCCGGTTCCGAGCGTTCGGTCGCACCTCACCGGCGCAGTGTCGGCTACGTCGCGCAGGACGGCGCGCTGTTCCCGCATCTCACCGTCGGCCAGAACATCGCCTACGGACTGCCGGGTTCGCCGCGCAGCCGTGAGGTGCGCGCCCGCATCGGCGAGTTGCTTGAAACCGTCTCTCTCGAGCCGTCATTCGCGTCGCGCCGACCCCATGAGCTCTCGGGTGGTCAGCAGCAGCGTGTCGCACTGGCGCGAGCATTGGCCCGCAAGCCGGTGCTGATGTTGCTCGACGAACCGTTCAGCGCATTGGACACGGGACTGCGTGCCTCCACCCGCAAGGCGGTCGCCGGGTTGCTCGCCGACGCAGGCGTGACCACGCTGCTGGTAACGCACGATCAGGAAGAAGCACTGTCGATCGCCGACCAGATTGCGGTCATGCGCGACGGGCGGTTCACTCAGGTCGGCGCACCACAGGACGTGTACCGCACCCCCAACGACCGCTTCACCGCGGAGTTCCTCGGTGACTGCATCGCCGTTCCGTGCACCGTGTCCTCCGGTGTCGCCGAGTGCGCTCTGGGCCTGGTGCCGGTGCAGGCCTCCGCCCTCGACGGCCCGGCGACGTTGGCGCTGCGGCCGGAACAGCTTGTTGCAAAGCAGGTTTCCGACGTCGCGCACGTGAAGGGCGAAGGAGACAGCGATCATCGCGACAGCGTCGGCACAGTGATGGCGACGGAGTTCCTGGGACACGACGTGCTCCTGACGATCGACCCGGGCGCCGATATCGCGCCGATCATCGTGCGACAGCACAGTCTCAACCCGCCGCCGATCGACGCGAAGGTGCGCATCGAGGTGATCGGTAACGGGGTCGCGCTGAGGTGAGCCCGCTTGTCCACTATCTGCGGGACCACGGCGATCGTGTTGCAGCGCTGACGGATACCGCGTCGCTGACCTACGCCGACCTGGCCGAAAAGGTGTCCACCGTCGCCGCCGCACTGGGCGAGACCCGCAGGCTGGTGCTGTTGGAGACGCGCAACGACCTCGCGACGCTCATCCACTACCTCGGGGCACTCACCGGCGGCCACGTCGTGTTGCCGGTGTCGGCGGGGGGCAGCCACGCGACGATGATGCGGTCATACGACCCCGACGTCGTCATCGATGCCGACGGTATCCACCAGATGCGCCCCGAAAGTGGTCACCGGCTGCATCGCGATCTCGCGCTGCTGTTGTCGACGTCGGGCAGCACCGGCTCGCCAAAGCTCGTGCGACTGTCCCGCGAGAACCTCATAGCGAACGCGACCGCCATAGCCGAGTACCTCGATATCGAGGAAACCGACAGGGCCGCAACCACTCTGCCAATGTCCTATTGCTACGGCCTGTCGGTCATCCACAGCCACCTGCTTCGCGGGGCCGGACTGATCCTCACCGATCTCTCGGTCGTCGACGCCGACTTCTGGTCGCTGTTCAGTCGGCATCGCGGCACATCGTTCGCCGGCGTGCCCTACACGTTCGAGATGCTCGAACGCGTTGGCTTCGACGGCATCGAGCTGCCCGACCTTCGCTATGTCACCCAGGCGGGCGGACGGCTGTCGCCCGACCGCGTCCGCAGGTTCGCCGCGCTGGGCGACGAGAAGGGCTGGCAGCTGTTCGTCATGTACGGCGCGACGGAAGCCACCGCTCGGATGGCCTATCTGCCACCGGATCTCGCGCAGTCACATCCGACCGCGATCGGCCGGCCCATCCCGGGCGGCTCGTTCACCATCGAGCCGCTCGACGGCTGGACGGATCCCGAAGTCGGCGAGCTGGTCTATCACGGCGCGAACGTGATGATGGGCTACGCGCGCACCGCGTCGGATCTGGCGCTCGGTAACACGGTCGACACGTTGCACACCGGAGACGTCGCGCGTCGTACGCCCGACGGTCTCTACGAAGTTATCGGCCGCACAAGTCGTTTCGTCAAGCTGTACGGGTTGCGCATCGACCTGCAGCGGGTTGAGTCCGCGCTCAGCGCCGACGGGGTGACAGCGTTCTGCATCGACGACGACGAACGGCTCGTGGTGGCCACTGCCGGATCCGAGGGGCACACCGTCCAGCGTCTCGCGGTGACGGCCTCCGGGCTTCCGGCTGCGGCCGTCCGCGCGGTCACCATGGCCGAACTTCCCCTGCTGCCCTCGGGTAAACCCGACTATCACGCGATCCGCCTCGCCGCCCGTCGCCGTGATGAGACCGCACAGTCGCCGCGGGATCTGCGGACGTTGTTCGCCGACGTCTTACAGATCGACGCGCGCACCATCCGCTCCGATCAAAGCTTCGTCGACCTCGGCGGCAACTCGCTGTCGTATGTGGCCATGTCGGTCCGGCTCGAGCGGGCCCTCGGCCGGCTGCCGGGCGACTGGCAACGACGGTCATTGGCCGAACTGGAGCGCACCACCCCGCCGGAGCGGCGGCGGTGGACGTGGCTGGGCGCCACCCTCGAGACCAGTGTGGCGCTGCGCGCGGCCGCCATAGTGTTGATCGTCGGATCGCACGCCACGCTGTACGAGATGTGGGGCGGCGCGCATCTTCTGCTCGGGATCGCCGGCTACAACTTCGGCCGGTTCTGCCTGACCCCGGTCGCGCGGCCCAATCGAGTTCGCCACCTGCGCAACACGATCGGCTGGATCGTCGTGCCGTCGATGATTTGGATCGCAACCGCGCTGCTGATCACCGACGACTACCACTGGACGAACCTGCTGTTGATCGAGAAGTTCTTCGGTCCGGCCAGCAGCATGACCGCGGGACGGTTGTGGTTCGTCGAGGTGCTCGTCTGGATTCTGCTCGCGCTGACCGCCGTGTGCTGGCTACCGGCGGCCGACCGGGTGGAGCGGCGCCACCCCTTCGCGTTCGCCGCGGCCTTCCTGTCCGTCGGCTTGGCGCTGCGCTACGACCTGCTGGGCCTGAACTTCGGCCACGACGCCTGGTTCACCGTCTTGGCGTTCTGGTTCTTCGCGGTCGGCTGGGCCGCGGCGAAGTCGTCAGCGGTGTGGCAGCGGCTCGCGGTGACGCTGGCGCTGATCGTCAGCCTGCACGGCTACTTCGACAACACCCACCGAGAAGTGCTGGTGCTGGCGGGCCTCCTGCTGCTGATCTGGCTGCCCGCAATCCGCTGCCCGGCCTGGTTGACCGCCGTCGCCGGCACGGTGGCCGAAGCCTCGCTGTACACCTACCTGACGCACTACCAGGTGTATCCGTTGTTCGACGCGCATCCATTGCTCGGTGTCGTCGGCGCGATCGTCGTGGGCGTGCTGCTCACCCGCGCGCTGAACGCGGCGCGAACGTGGCTGCGTGAACGCAATCGGCGTTCCGCTACTGCGGATCCGGTCCCCGCTCTGCGATAAGACCCTCCTGCACCAAGGTGGCGGCGATGACGCCGTCCGTACGCACCAAACGGCCCGTCACGACACCGCGCCCACGCGCCGCGGCGGGCGACCGGGTCTCCAACAGGTTCCATTCGTTGGCGCGGACCGGCTGGTGGAACCAGATCGACGAATCGGTGGTCCCGCTGCGATGAGTGCGGGCCTCCATCGAGTGCCCATGCACCTGCAACGCCGGATCGATCATGTACACGTCGGTCACATACACCGCGACAAGCGTGTGGATCATCAGGTCATCGGGTAGCGGAACCATGGCCCGCCACCAGAATCGCCGCACGAACTCACCGCTGGCGATGGTGTCGGCGATCCGGATGTCCAACTCCTCCAACGGCATCGACGGAGCGGGCCCTGCGGGCCCGGATTGCGGAAGCATGTTGGGATCGCCCGGCATGCGTTCCAGATGGCCGTGTTCGGGCCCGGGCAGCTCTACCGCGAACGACAGCGACGCCGTCGTCAGCAGCCGATCGCCCTGGCGCGAATCGACCCGGCGCGCCGAGGCGGTGCGACCGTCGAAGACCGGCGTGACGGTGTACTCGACGGCCTCGCCGGCCGCCCCGCCGCGCAGGAACTGCAGGTGCATGTTGGTCGGCAGCCGGTTCTTCTCGACGGTGGCGCACGCGGCGGCCAGGCTCTGGGCCATGAATTGGCCGCCGAAGGCACGCTTGCCCTCCGGCCCGCTGGCCGGGCCGATGAACGTGTGATCATCGGCGCCCGATTCGAGCTCGAGCAGTCCCAGCAGCCGGCTCATCGGACGGTTCCCGCGTCGCTGAGCTTCGTCACGTCGTCCTCGCTGAGACCCAACCAGTCGGCCAGTACACCGGCGGTGTCGTCGCCCAATGCGGGGGCCGGCACCGCCTTCACATACTCCCCGTTGATCGACACCGGCAAGCCCGGCGCCAGGTATTCGCCGATTCGCGGTTGGTCGAGCGGGGTGAACAGCGGGTTGGCCGTCACCCGCTCGTCTGTGGCGACCTCGGCGAAGGTGCGGTATCGCTCCCACAGAACCGACGTCGACGACAATGCCGCGGTGATTTCGGGCCCGGTATGCGTCGAGAACCACTCGGCGAACAGCCCCGTCAGTGCCTCGCGATGCCGGTATCGCTCGCCTTCGTCGGTGAAATCGGCGCCGATCGTTTCACCAAGCACCGCAACGGCTTTCGTGGTCTCCGTCAGCTCGGTCAAATCGTGGAAGTGGCGCTTGGTGAGCGCAACGATCATGAACGACACCCCGTCGCTGCTGGCGAATTCTTGGCCGTATTGGCCGTAGATGGAGTTGCCGATGCGTTCGCGGGTGTCGCCATTGACCATCACCTCGGTGAGGAAGCTGAGGTTGCCCGCGGTTGCCAGCGCGACGTTCTCCAGCGGTATCGAGATCCGCTGCCCTTCGCCGGTTGCGTCACGGTGCCGCAAGGCGGTGACCACCGACAGCGCGGCATACAGCCCGCACGACACGTCCCAGGCCGGCAGCACGTGGTTGACCGGCGCGGCGAGCTCCGGCGGACCGGTCACCATCGGAAATCCGAGGCCCGCGTTGACGGTGTAGTCCACACCGGTGCCGCCATCGGCGCGGCCGGACACCTCGACGTGGATCAAGTCTGGCCGCAGCGTCCTCAATTTGTCGTAGGAGTGCCATTCGCGCCCGGCCACGTTCGTGATCAGCACGCCGCTGTCGGCGATCAGCCGCTGCACGAGCTGCTGACCGTCCGGCGAGCGGATATCGGCGGCGACTGAACGCTTGCCCTTGTTCAGACCCGCCCAGTAAATGCTGGTTCCGCCGGCGGTGATCGGCCAGCGGTGGTAGTCCGCGGCGCCGCCGACCGGATCGACCCGCACCACCTCGGCGCCGAGCTGCCCCAACGTCATACCGGCCAACGGCACCGCGACGAAGCTGGAGATCTCGACGATCCTGACCCCGGCCAGTGGTCGCGCCGCGTTCGGGGAAACCTTCACCGGGTCAAGCTATCAATCGCCGTGCCCTGTCCCGCGAGACTGCGGCCAGATCGCAATAACGCCCCGGATTCCGATCTGTGGGCAGGCTCGCGGGACCACAATGAGGACTGCCGCCCGATGCGGAGGTGGAAGACCATGTCAACTGAAAAACCCACCGTGGATGTCCGGCGTGAGCGCCTGATGATGCGCGCGTTCCAGAACACGCTGCTGGGGCCGGCGCTGCGCAAGCTTGCCGGGCCGCAGGCGATCATCGAGGCCGGGATGGCGTTCTGGTCGTCGCGGCTCATCCTCAGCGCGGTCCATCGGGGCATATTCACACTGTTGGCGCTGGAGCCCCTGACAGGCGACGAGTTGATCGAGCGGCTGGGCTGGCATCCGCGCGCCGCCCCGACGGCGCTCGAGGCGTTGGTCGCCTGCGGGCTACTCCGGCGTGACAAGGCGGGGCGGTATTCGAACAGCTTCCGCGCGTCGATGTTTCTGGACCGCGAGAAGCCGACCTACATCGGCGGCCTGATGGAGCTGTCGAGCACGCGTCTCTACGAGCTCTGGGCAGGGCTGGACGGCTTGTTGGAGACCGGTGTACCCGCCGCGGAGGAGGAGCGGGGCGAGAACAAGTTCTTCGACATGCTGTACCGAGACCCAGTGGTGCTGAGGACGTTTCTGTCCGGCATGACGGGGATCTCGACGGGCGAGGCCACCATGCTGGCGGCCCGTTTCCCGTGGAAGCGGTTTGCCACGTTCGCCGACATGGGTTGTGCGCAGGGCGCGTTGGCGGTGCGGGTCGCGCTGACGCATTCGCATCTGCGCGGCATCGGCTTCGACCTACCGGTTGTCGAGCCGATCTTCACCGACTACGTGAAATCGTTCGGGCTCGATGACCGGCTCGCCTTCGTCGCGGGCGACTTCTTCACCGACGACCTGCCCCGCGCCGACGTGCTGTCGTTCGGTCACGTCTTCCACGGCCAGAGCTACCAGGACCGGTGTGACCTGGCGGCACACGCGTTCGACGCCCTTCCCGGCGGCGGAGCCTTGATCGTTTATGACGCGATGCCTACATGGCGGCGGTCAATGAACCACTTTCACAGCCTGCTGTCGAGTCTGAACATCATGCTCGAAACCCGCGACGGCTACGAGGCCACCACCACCGACTGCGCGGCCATGTTGCGTGGCAGAGGATTCTGCGACGTCACGGTCCGGCACCTGATCGGCCCGACGTCGATGGTGTACGGCTTCAAGCCGTGACTATTCGGGCAGCCGCAGTTCAGGCTTCTCCACCTCTTCGATGTTCACGTCCTTGAACGTGATCACCCGCACCTGTTTGACAAACCGGGCCGGGCGGTACATGTCCCAGACCCAGGCGTCGGCCAGGCGCAACTCGAAGTACACCTCGCCGTCGGCGTTGCGCGGCACCATCTCGACGCTGTTTGCCAGATAGAACCGCCGCTCGGTTTCCACGACGTAGCTGAACTGGCCCACGATGTCCTTATATTCGCGGTACAGCGAGAGTTCCATCTCGGTTTCATACTTCTCGAGATCTTCGGCACTCATCGCTTCAGCAGTCCTTCGTTGCGGTTAGAACCATTCTCTCCTACCCCACTTCGCCGCGCGGGTCCGGTATGGATGTCACCAGCCAGTTCGGCCACCAGCTTGGTTCCAGTCGGCTCCAGCGGGCTGGCCACGCGGCGGACATTGATAAACGAGTATCGGTGCTGGCTACAGGGCCCGAGCCGAGCCAATGCCGCGCCGTGGGCCGGTGTGCTGTAGCCCTTGTGGTCGGCGAACCCGTAGCCTGGGTGTTCGGCCTCCATCTTGACCATCAGCCGGTCGCGGCTGACCTTGGCGAGCACGCTGGCGGCGGCGATGCAGGCCGCGGCGGCGTCACCTCCGACGACCGGCAGCGACGGCGCGGGCAGCCCCGGAACGCGGAAGCCGTCGCTGAGCACGTAGCCCGGTCGAACCGACAGGCCCGCGATCGCCCTGCGCATCCCCTCGATGTTGGCCACATGCACCCCGCGGCGGTCCACCTCGGTCGACGGGATGAACACCACGTGATAGGCCAGCGCGTAGCGCCTAATCAGCGGGAACAGCCGCTCGCGTTCCTTCTCGGTGAGCTTCTTGGAGTCGTCGAGCGCGGCGAGGCTCTCCAGCCGGTTGGGCCCGAGCACACAGGCGGCGACCACCAGCGGTCCTGCGCAGGCGCCGCGACCGACCTCGTCGACTCCCGCCACCGGGCCGAGCCCCGACCGGTACAGCGCCGACTCCAGGGTGCGAAGCCCGGCGGACTTCCGGATCACCGTTCGCGGCGGCCATGTCGCCGGCAATTAGGACGTCTCCTCTTCGCGCAGCACGCTCATCGCACACCCCAACTTATTGCGTCTGCGGATCCACCGAGCTAACCCCACCCCATCGCGATGGCGGCCAGGCGATGAACCGCGCCTTTCCGATCACATTGCTCAGCGGAACGGTGCCGGCATTGGGGTCGCCGGTGCATTTGATTCCGCTCTGGAAGTCGGCGACGTTGTCGGCGCAGTGCACCCGCGAGTCGGCCGAATGAGTGCGGTTGTCGCCCATCACCCAGACCCGCCCGTCGGGCACCTTCACCGGTCCGAATTCGAATCCGAAGCAGCGGTACTTGTCGGGGTCGGGCACGTTCATCGTCTGCAGGTCGAGGTAGGGCTCTTTCAGCGGCTTCCCATCCACGGTCAGGCCGGTGCTCTGACGGCATTCGACGGTCTGCCCGCCCGTCGCGATCACCCTCTTGACCAGGTCGTTCTCGTCCGGCGGGACGAAACCGACGAACGATAACGCGTTCTGCACCCACCGCACCGCGGGGTTGTCGGAGCGGATCGACTTATAGCCGGCATTCCAGTTCGGCGGGCCCTTGAACACGATCACGTCGCCCGGTTTGGGCTCGGAGAATCGATAGGTCAGCTTGTCGACCATGATGCGGTCCCCCACGCAACCGGCGCAGCCGTGCAACGTGGGCTCCATCGACTCCGACGGGATCAGATAGGGCCGGGCGATGAACGTCAGCATCAGGTAGTACAGCCCGACCGCGATCACCACCAGAATGACGGCTTCGCGCAACGCTCCCCGTTTGCGCTCCGACTTGTCGGTGACTGCGGACGCCTCGTCGGCCTCGTCGGCATGCGGTTCAACCGCGGCCGGGGCGTCGTCGTCGAGCGTGCGCTCGGATGAGGGGTCTGGGGAGTCCGTGGGTCCGCTCACGGCAACAGCGTATCCACGACGCCTCTGACGACCATCGAAAGATGGCGTCGAGTCTGGCGCGACGTCAGCGCTTTTCCTTGATCTTCGCCTTCTTGCCACGAAGTTCGCGCAGGTAGTAGAGCTTGGCGCGACGCACGTCACCACGGGTCACGACGTCGATGTGGTCGATGTTCGGCGAGTGCACGGGGAAGGTGCGCTCCACGCCGACGCCGTAGCTTTCCTTGCGCACGGTGAAAGTCTCGCGGATACCACCGCCCTGACGGCGCAGCACGACACCCTTGAAGACCTGGATGCGCTCCTTGGCGCCCTCGATGACCTTCACGTGCACGTTGACGGTGTCGCCGGCGCTGAAGTCCGGAATGTCGTCGCGCAACGACGACTGATCGACGAAATCCAGCGTGTTCATCGGTGACTCTTCCTTAGCAGTTAACGTTTTCGCGCAATCGGCGGGCCTGCGGCGGACAGACCTGCCGGGTCCGCGCCTCGCTCAGACAACTGGTCAATTGTGCCAGATAGGGCCGCATGCAGTGAAATCGTGGGCCGCCGCATGATCGCTGCACAGCGGTTAGGCTCGACGGGCAGGCGGGTATCGACCGTTTCCGAAGCCTGAATCACTCACCGACAATGTGGAGGATACATATGCGTCGGCGGCCGTCGAGGCTGGTCGCGGTGGTCTCAATGGCCTCCGTGGGACTCGTCCTGACCGCTTGCGAGGCCCGTTCCTACGGCTCGCCACCACCGGTGAGCCCCGAAGCGCCGCAGCTGACCGTGATCGCCCCGCAGGGCCCGTTGGCGCCCCTGCCCGAAGCCGCACCCGATGAACCCGCGTCCGGCTTCACCGGCCTCGAGAAGCGCGTCATGCGGGCGACGACCGAGGCCGCGGCCAAGGGGGCCGACCTCACCGCGGTCGTGCTGGACCGTTCGACGGGACGGCGGGTGACCAACGGCAACGGCAGGGGCATCGCTATTGCCTCGGTGGTCAAGCTGTTCATCGCCGACGACCTGCTGCTGCACGGTCCGCCGCTGTCTCCGGACGACCAGAAGATGTTCGAATCGATGCTGCGCAATTCCGACGACAGCGCCGCCGAGGGGTTCTGGAACCGCGGGGGCGGCAGCGCGATCGTCACCCGGGTCGCGGCCCGCTACGGCCTCGCCGGCACCAGGCCGCCGGGCAACGGCCGGTGGTTCAACACGATCAGCACCGCCGATGATCTCGTGCGCTACTACGCGATGATGCTCTCCGGCGCCGGCGGGCTGCCGAAGGACAAGGCCGAGATGATCGTCGACAACCTGGCGCAATCCGCGCCCGTGGGGATTGACGGCATGATGCCCGGCGGCGTCTACCCGCAGCGATTCGGCATCCCCGATGGTCTCTATGCCGAGTCCGTCGCGGTGAAACAGGGCTGGATGTGTTGCATCGGCTCCGATTGGATGCACCTGTCGACTGGGGTCATCGGGTCCGACCACCGCTATGTGATGGCAATCGCATCCGATCAACCGACAAGTGACGAGGCCGCACGCGCGACCATCACGCAGGCGGTCAGGACGATGTTTCCTGGCGGGCGGGTCTAGCCCGGCGCGTATTAGGCTGGGTTGGTATTGCCGGCGGGCGGTGCGGCGACGAGGCCCCGTTACGCCGGCTTGAGGTTTTCGCTCGTTGTGTGAGGAGGGGTATGCGTCGGCGGCGGGCAAGTGGGGTGACCGCGATCGCAGCCCTCGTGTGTGCGGCGCTGCTGGTGGGCTGTGAGGCACGGGTGTACGGCACGCCACCGAAATCACCGCCGCCGCCGCAAGTGACCGTCGCCCCGCCGGCCGCCCCGCCGGCCGCGACCTTCGACGGTCTCGAGTCGCGCACCCGTCAGGCGATCGCCGAGGCCGCCAAGACCGGAGCCGACATCGAGAGCGTCGTCATGGACCGCAACAGCGGCCAGATCGTTTCCAACGCGGACAACACGCCGTTTCCGATCGCGTCGGTGGTGAAGGTGTTCATCGCCGACGATCTGCTGCTGCAGGTATCCAAGGGACAGACGCAGCTGTCACCGGCCGACCGTAAATCCCTCGAGGTCATGCTGCGGTCCTCCGACGACAGCGCGGCGCAGATCTTCTGGGACCGCAGCGGGGGCAACGCGATTATCAGCCGCGTCGTCGCGCGGTACGGCCTCAAAGGCACGACTGCGCCGTACAACGGGCACTGGGACGTGACACTAAGCACTGCAAGCGATCTGGTCCGCTACTACGACATGCTGCTCGACGGCACCGGCGGCCTGCCGGCCGAGCAGGCCAACATCATCGTCGGTAACCTCGCGCAGTCCACACCGACGGGAAGCGATGGCTACCCGCAGCGATTCGGCATTCCAGAGGGCCTCTACGCCGAGCCGGTCGCGGTCAAACAGGGCTGGTTCTGCTGCTGGGACGGCGCCAATCAATTGCATGTGTCCACCGGCGTGATCGGCGCCGACCATCGGTATGTGATGGCGATCGCCTCGCTGGAACCAGACGACGAGGCGGACGCCCGCGCGACCATCACCCAAGCCGTCAAGACGATGTTCCCTGGCGGGAAGATCTAATTCTCTCCCAGCAGATCGGGGCGGCGTTCCCTGGTGCGCGCCAGCGCCTGTTCCCGGCGCCACGCCGCGATTTTGGCGTGGTCTCCGGACAACAGCACGTCAGGCACGTCCAGACCGCGCCAGCTGGGCGGCCTGGTGTAGCTCGGTCCTTCCAGGAGACCGTCCGAGTGCGAATCCTGTTGGTGTGACTCGGGATTGCCGAGCACATCGGGAAGCAGGCGCACGACGGCCTCGATCATCACCAGGGCCGCGGATTCACCGCCGGGCAGCACGTAGTCACCGATGGACACCTCTTCGACGCGCATCCGCCGCGCGGCATCGTCGATCACACGTTGATCGATGCCCTCGTAGCGCCCGCACGCGAAGACCAGGTGCGCGTCGCCGGCCCAGCGCTGGGCGGTCGCTTGCGTGAACAATCTGCCCGCCGGGGTGGGAACGACCAGAAGTGTTTCCTGCGAACATATTTCGTCGAGTGCCTCACCCCACACCGGCGCCTTCATCACCATTCCGGGACCGCCGCCGTACGGCGAGTCGTCGACCGAGCGGTGCACGTCGTGAGTCCACCGCCGCAGGTCATGCACCCGGACTTCGGCGATACCCGCCTCGATTGCCTTGCCCGGCAACGACTGTCGGAGCGGGTCAAGGTAGTCGGGGAAGATCGTCACCACGTCGATGAGCATGACGTCAGCCCAGCTCCAGAAGACCCTCGGGCGGGTCGATCTCGATGGTCTGAGTCTGTAGGGAGACGTCGGTGACGATCGCGCTGACGAACGGCACCAGCACTTCGGCACCGGCCTCCGTGGTCACCGACAGCAACTCCCCCGCGGCGGTGTGCAGAACTTCGGCGACGTTGCCCACCAACCGACCGTCGGTGGTCACCACCCGCAGACCCTCGAGCTGGTGGTCGTAGAACTCGTCGGGATCCTCGATCGGCGGTAGTTCCTCAGTGTCGACGAGAAAGACCGTGCCGCGCAACGCATCTGCCGCATTACGATCGGTCACGCCGTCCAACCGCATCAGCAGGCGGCCGCTGTGTTCGCGCACGGACTCGATGACGTATGTGCGCTGGCTTCCGCCGCGGGCCGGTTTCGCCCGCAGCCGGGTGCCGGAGGCGAACCGGGTGTCGGGGTCATCGGTGCGAACCTCGACGACGACCTCGCCGCTGATGCCGTGCGCTTTGACGACCCGCCCGACTACGAGGTCCATCGCAGGCGCTACTGGTCGGTGTCCACCACGTCGACGCGGATGCCCCGACCGCCGATGCCTGCCACCAGCGTCCGCAATGCGGTGGCGGTGCGGCCGCCGCGGCCGATCACCTTGCCGAGATCGTCGGGGTGCACGTGCACCTCGACGGTGCGGCCGCGGCGCGACGTGACCATGTCCACCCGGACGTCGTCGGGATTGTCGACGATGCCGCGGACGAGGTGCTCGACCGCGTCGACGACGACCGAACTCACTTTTCGTCGGCCTGCTCGGCCGGCGCGGCATCTGCGCCTTCGGCGGCCGGCTCGGACTTGTCCTTGATCGGCGCGGCCTGGGCCTCGGTGGCCGTCGCGTCGTCGCCCTTGGCCGCCTTCTTGGCGGGCGCCTTCTTCTTCTTGGCGGTGGTGGCCTCTGTGCTCGGGCCGCCGTCGGCCTCGGCGAGCGCGGCGTTGAACAGGTCGAGCTTGGACGGCTTGGGCTCCTTGACCTTCAGCGTGCCCTCCGCGCCGGGCAGCCCCTTGAACTTCTGCCAGTCGCCGGTGATCTTCAGCAGCTGCAGCACCGGTTCGGTGGGCTGGGCACCGACGCCGAGCCAGTATTGGGCGCGCTCCGAGTCGATCTCGATGAGGCTCGGGTCTTCCTTCGGGTGGTACCGGCCGATGATTTCGATGGCGCGCCCGTCGCGGCGGGTGCGCGCGTCGGCGACGGCGATGCGGTACTGGGGATTGCGGATCTTGCCAAGCCGGGTCAGCTTGATCTTGACAGCCATGGTTAAGCAAACTCTCCTGTTATTGCCACGCTGCAATTCAGCGATCGCGGGCGGGCTGCCCGGATCCGGTTTTGCCTTACGTGTGTGACCGCGGCAGGGCCGTAATCCTGCGGCAGACAGCCGCCCATTGTGCCAGAACAGGCCTTACCGGGAGAAATCGCTGGCGCTTGCTGCTCACAGGATCCGGTCGTAGCACTTGATCTCCACGCGACGGGACAACCGCCACCCGGCGGCGGTGCGGACGAACTCGTCGTCGTACCACAGCCCGACCTCCATCACCTTTGCATTTTTCGGGGGCTTTCCCCCTTTGAGGACCATCGGGTTGAAGCAGAAAGTCCTGGCCGTGGCGGTATCGCCGGCGAGCTTGATCGCCGGCAGACCCAGCATGTGGGCGTGGCGCTCGAAGTAGGCCGGCAGCGTTTCGGCCAACCACACCTTGACCTGCGGGTACTGCCCGTCGATACCGCCGGTGTCGCGATAGTCGATGTAGGCGTCGGCGGTGAAGATCTCGTCCAGCTCATCGAACTCGCGGCGGTCGATGGCTTCGGAATAGCTGATCAGCAGCTGCTGGAGTTCGATGCGGTCGGAGATCTCTTCGGCGCTCAGCATCCGTCCATCTTGCTACGCCTCTTGCAACCAGGAGGGGTGCCACTAGGCTGCTTGACCCATGGGGAGGTTTTTCACCGCTGCCGTCGCATGCCTGAGCTTGGTCTTCTTGTCCGCTCCGCTGGCCGACGCCGAACCGAACATCCAGCCCATCGGCAACGTGCAACCCCCCGACGGGCCTGCGCCGGCATGGATCGTCGCCGACATGGACACCGGCCAGGTGCTGGCCGAGCGTGAGATGAACGTCGCCCACCCGCCCGCGAGCACGATCAAGACGCTGCTGGTGCTCACCGTGCTCGACGAGGTGACCAATCTCGATGCGACGGTCGTCGGCACCGAGGCCGACACCCGCGTCGAATGCAGCTGCGCGGGCATCGAGCCCGGCCGCACCTACACCGCTCGCCAGCTTCTGGACGCGGTCCTGCTGATGTCGGGAAACGACGCAGCCAATGCCATGGCCGACATGATCGGCGGCTACGACACCGCGGTCGCCAAGATGAACGCCAAGGCCGCCGCGATCGGCGCCTCGGGGACCCATGCGTCGACGCCGTCGGGGTTGGACGGACCCGGCGGTTCCGGCGCGACGACCCCGCACGATCTGGCCGTCATCTTCCGCACCGCGATGGCCAATCCAGTGTTCGCCTCGGTCATCGCGCAGCCGAGGGCGACGTTCCCGACGAAGGCCGGCGACAAGCCGATCGTCAACGACGACGAGCTGCTGCACCGCTATCCGGGCACGCTCGGCGGCAAGACGGGCTTCACCGACGCGGCGAAGAAGACTTTCGTCGCGGCGGCCGAGCGGGGTGGACGGCGGCTGGTGATCGCGATGATGTACGGGCTCATCAAGGAAGGCGGGCCGACGTACTGGGATCAGGCTATGGGCCTGTTCGACTGGGGTTTCGCGCAGGACCGCCAGCTGAGCATCGGCTCGCTGTAACAGCGCACATTCAAAAGTTGTTGATCCGCAACGGATCCGAGACCTGAGCGCGCCAAGAACCAGCGACTGCACAGGATACGCTCGGCGTCCGTGCGAAGAATGGTGGCTGCGTTGACGACCGCGCTCGCGATCGCGAGTTCCGCGGTGACCGCGCACACCGCCACGGCTGAGCCCGACGTCGCGCCGCCAGGCGCTGTCGCCATCCCCGACGGTCCCGCGCACGCGTGGCTGCTGGCCGATCTCGACTCCGGACGCATTCTGGCAAGCCATGATCCGTACGCCCAGCACGCGCCGGCCAGCACCATCAAGCCTCTGCTCGCAATGGTGGTTCTCGACAACCTGCGGCCCGACAATTTCGCTCGCGCAAACCAATCGCACACCGAGGTCGAATGTTCCTGTGTCGGGCTGAACCCCGGACAGGCCTACACGACGCGGCAGCTGTTGGAAGCGCTGTTGATGGTGTCGGGCAACGACGCGGCGAACATGCTGGCCGACATGCTCGGCGGCCAGCAGGTCGCGGTGGCCGCCATGAACCGGAAAGCGGCCGCCGTCGGCGCGAAAAGCACACGCGCGGGGTCGCCGTCGGGTCTCGACGGCCCGGGCTGGGAGTCGCTGACCACGCCGCACGATCTCGCGGTGATCTATCGGGCCGCGCTGACCTATCCGCTGATCGCCGAGATCTTCCAGGAACGGTCGGCGCAGTTCCCCGGCAAGACGATCACCGCCCAGAACAAGCTGCTGACCCGCTATCCGGGCACCATCGCTGGCAAGACCGGATATACCGACCTCGCGCACGACACCTTCGTGGCGGCCGCGCAGCGGGGTAACCGCAGGCTGATCGTGGTCGAGATGTTCGGCGACGGCGATCTGTACGGCCAGGCGATCGGCCTGTTCGACTGGGGTTTCGCGCAAGCCGGCTAGCGCGCGGGCACCTCGGCAGCGGGCGGGCATGCGACGTGATCCTGCAGATCCTCGCCGTGACCGCTGCCGGGGACGTCGGGTTCGGCGCGACCCCCCAGAACGATGAACCCGTCGGGCGCAGGTGATCCGACCACCACGAGCGTCTGAGCGCCCATGTCGTCGGCGGCGGGCAGGCTGTCAGCGAGCAACCGAAACACGTTGTGCGAGTCCAAGTCCCGGTCCTGCAGCGTCATCGCCTGATATCGCTGACCCGCCAGCGCGACCGGCAGCGGCGCCCACGTCGGGCCGATGTCGCCGACATGGGCGGCGAGCGCCTGGTGGACGTCGGCGCGCACGCAGTCGATGTGGATGTGCAGCTGGTCCTGCGATCGGGCATCCGCAGAGTTGATCGCCAGGCTCATCCAATCGCGGGGTATCGCGCGTCGGGCGCGCTGTTCGACGAACGAGCGGGCGCGCCACGCGTCCGCGAAATAGTTGGGCGCACCGGGCGCGAGGATCTGCGGGCTCTCGATGCCGCCGACGCGCGCGGTGGGAATGAGCAGAAATTGCGTGGCCCCGACGATGTCTTTCAGCACCGCGTAGCCGCCGTCGACATCGACCAGCTCGCAGGGCTTCGGGTCGTCGTTGGCGAGTTGATGCTGTATGCACTGCCCGTCCACGATCGACCACAGCGCGTTCGGATCGGCGGCGGCTTTGGGCGAGCCTGCCAGGGCCAACACCGCGAGCAGCGCGGCCATGAGACGAACAAGCCGGAAGTCAGTACACCCGGCCACGCAACACGACCACGTCCGGGTGGTGGATGACGTCCGCGCCCGTCCGCGGATCCTCGGCGTAACAGACCAGGTCCGCCGGAGCGCCATGCTCCAGCGATGGCCCACCCAGCCAGTCCCGGGCGGCCCAGCTCGCCGCACCCAGCGCCTCGGTGGGTGTCATGCCGATGCGTTTCAACGCGTCGATCTCGTCGCCGATGCGGCCGTGGGCGACCATGCTGCCGGCGTCGGTGCCCGCGTAGATCGGCACGCCGGCTTCGCGCGCGGCGGCGATACGGGGTCGCGCACGCTCATGCAGATCGCGCATGTGGGCGGCATAGGCCGGGTATTTCCCTGCGCCGTCGGCGATTCCGGGAAAGTTCTCGACGTTGATCAGCGTAGGCACCAACGCGGTGCCGTAGGACACCATCAGGTCGACAGTGTCATCGGTCAGGCCGGTGCCGTGCTCGATGCAGTCGATGCCCGCCTTGATGAGCCCCGGCAGCGCATCCTCGCTGAAGACGTGCGCGGTGACGCGCGCCCCCTCGGCGTGGGCGGCGTCGATGGCCGCCTTGAGCACCTCGTCGGACCACAACGGCGCCAGGTCGCCGACCTCGCGGTCGATCCAGTCGCCGACCAGTTTCACCCAGCCGTCGCCCCAGCGCGCCTGCTCGGCGACCGCTTCGGGCAGCTGTGACTCGTCCTCCAATTCGATGGCGAAACCGCGCTGATAGCGCTTGGGTCGGGCCAGATGCCGGCCGTGCCGGATGATGCGTGGCAGATCGTCGCGGTCATCGAGGGCTCGGGTGTCGACCGGCGAACCGCAGTCGCGCAACAGCAAGGCACCGACGCCGCGCTCGGTTTCGGCCTGCTCGGCACACTCGTCGAGGTTGTCAAGGGGGCCGTGCTCGCCGAGGCCGACGTGGCAGTGCGCGTCGACCAGACCGGGCACGATCCAGCCGCCGTCAAAGACGGTATGCGCATCGGCGACCGGTTCGGCGCTGAGGGTGCCGTCGACGATCCACCACTCCACGGGCTGTTCGTCAGGCAGTCCTCGACCGCGCACATGAAGTCGCATGTGTATTGCTCCTCGCGTGCGCGATCAGTTCTTCGGGAACTTCAGCTTCGACAAATCGATGTCGGCCAACCCCGGCGGAAGTTCATCGAGACCCTTGGGCATGTTGGACAGGTCGGGGAAGCCTTCCGGTACGCCGCCCGCGCCGAACGGGCTTCTCACCTTCGGCGGCGTCGGGCCCCGGCCACCCTTCTTGCCCTTCTTCTTGTTCTTCGCGTTCTTGCGTGAAGAACTCTTGCGGCCGAACGGCATTCCCATTTGCCCGGCCATCTGCGACATCATCTTGCGGGCCTCGAAGAACCGGTCGACAAGCTGGTTCACCTCGCTCACAGTGACTCCGGAGCCGTTGGCGATGCGCAGCCGACGGGACGCATTGATGATCTTCGGGTCGGCGCGCTCCTGCGGTGTCATACCGCGGATGATCGCCTGCACCCGGTCGAGCTGGCGGTCGTCTACGGCTGCCAGCGCATCCTTCATCTGCCCCGCGCCGGGCAGCATGCCGAGCAGGTTGCCGATGGGTCCCATCTTGCGGATCGCCAGCATCTGCTCGAGGAAGTCCTCCAGCGTCAGCTCGCCGCTGCCGATCTTGGCGGCGGCCTCTTCGGCTCGTTGCGCATCGAAGACCTGTTCGGCCTGCTCGATCAGCGTCAGCACGTCGCCCATGCCGAGGATGCGGCTGGCCATCCGGTCGGGATGGAAGACGTCGAAGTCGTCGAGCTTCTCGCCGGCCGACGCGAACAGAATCGGCACCCCGGTGACCTCGCGCACCGACAGCGCGGCGCCACCACGGGCGTCGCCGTCCAGCTTGGTCAGCACCACACCGGTGAACCCGACGCCCTCGCGGAACGCCTCGGCGGTGGTCACGGCGTCCTGGCCGATCATTGCGTCGACGACGAACAGCACCTCATCGGGATCGATGGCCGCACGGATGGAGGCGGCCTGCGCCATCAGCTCGTCGTCGATGCCGAGCCGGCCCGCGGTATCGACGATCACCACGTCGAAGTGCCTGGCCCGCGCCTCGGCAAGCCCGTCGGAGGCTACCCTGACGGGGTCGCCCGGGCCGGCGTCTGCGGCGCCTTCGGCCGATGCGCCGGGGTGCGGTGCGAACACCTCGACGCCGGCTTGGCCGCCGACCACCTGCAGCTGGTTCACCGCGCCGGGGCGTTGCAGGTCGCACGCCACCAGCAACGGCGTATGGCCTTGTCCGCGAAGCCATTTGGCGAGCTTGCCGGCCAGCGTGGTCTTACCGGAGCCCTGCAGGCCGGCGAGCATCACAACGGTCGGGGGCGTCTTGGCGAATGCCAGTTGGCGCGTTTGGCCGCCGAGGATGCCAATAAGCTCCTCGTTGACGATCTTGACGACCTGCTGGGCGGGGTTCAGCGCGGCCGAAACCTCAGCGCCGCGCGCGCGTTCCTTGATGCGGGCGACGAACGCGCGCACTACGGGCAGCGAGACGTCGGCCTCGAGCAGTGCCAACCGGATTTCGCGGGTGGTCGCGTCGATGTCGGCGTCGGTCAACCGCCCCTTGCCGCGCAGCCCTGAAAGGGCTCCGGTCAACCGGTCGGACAGGGATTCAAACACGCCGCAAGCCTACTTGGGCTCGGTGGAGGCGCTGTCAGGGACACGTGAAGGCAATCGGCGGGCATTGGCGGGGCCGAGGCGGCGGCCCACCGGCTGCGTCCCAGATGTCCCAGATGTAGTCACCCACATTTGCCTGCTGGTAACCGACGACGTAGTAGATGTGGCAGACGTCGATGCCCCAGATGACATCCACCTTCGGCAGTGGTTGTCCGGGACACCAGTGCCAACGGGCCGACCGGCCCAGTGGCACTGGCCTCAGCGGCCAGACCCAGCCCCGCGGCGGTGATGCCGCTGCACAGCAGCGCGCCGGCAATGATCGAGTGCCGCAGGGGGTGGTTTTCACGACCGCAGTACACACCTGTGCGAGGCCTATCGATCCCAACTATGGAAGCTCAGCTGGCCTCGGTGGCCGGCTCGGCGGGCGGCGGGGCGGGCAGCACCGCGTACAGGTCGTGTTCGAGTTCCTCGCGAATCGCTGCGGCGTCGCCGTTCACCGTCGCGGGGATCACGATGCCAAACAGGTCGACCACCGACGAGCCCAGCGTGGTGACCTTCGCCCACGCGATGTCGACGCCGTCACGCTCGAACACCGCGGTCAGGCGGGCCAGCAGGCCGGCGCGGTCGGTGGACCGAATCTGCACCACCAATTCGCCTGGTCCCGCGCCATCCGACCACAGGATGCGCGGCGGTGCGGCCGCGTGGTTGATGGGCACAGCGGCCAGAATCTCGCCGGCGCGCTTGGTGCCGTGCTTGGCCGCGTCGCGGTCGCGCTTGTCCAGCGAGGCCAGCACATCGAGCTCACCCTTGAGAGCCAGGATCAGCTGTTGGCGCAGCAGCTCGGCGGCGGGGGGCGATCCGAAATGCGGTGAGACGACGAACGTGTTGATCGCCGAACCCTGGTGCCCGTTGACCGATGCCGAATGCACCCGAAGCGAGTTCAGCGCCAGCACGCCGGCGGCCTTCGACAGCAGACCGCGCTGATCCGGCGCGATCATCGTCATGTTGTAGATGTGCGGGCTGTCGGCGGGTGTCATCTCCACATGAACGCCGACAGTCGATGCCAGTGAAAGATGCCGTGGGTCAATGGGATCGGGATGCGGTAAGTCCTCCCCGGCCATCACCAGGCGGCAGCGCCGCACCAGGTCGCCGAGCAGCGACGCTTTCCAGTCACCCCACACGCCGGGGCCGGTTGCCAACGAATCGGCCTCTGCCAGCACGTGCAACAGCTCGAGCAGAACGGTGTCGCCGTCCAGCGCGTCCACCACCGCTGCGATGGTCTTCGGATCCTGCAAATCACGGCGCGTGGCGGTGTGCGGCAGCAGCAGGTGGTGTCGCACGACCTTGGAAAGCAGGTCGACATCCGACGGCCATAGCCCGAGGCGGGTGCCGATCTGCGTCGCGAGGTCTGCTCCGATGACGCTGTGGTCGCCGCCTCTGCCCTTGCCGATGTCATGGCAGAGCGCACCGAGAAGCAAAAGATCCGGACGCGACACGCGTGTGGTGAATGCGCTTGCCCGCGAGACTGTTTCGACAAGATGACGGTCGACGGTCCAGATGTGGACGACGTCGCGGGGCGGCAAGTCGCGCACTGCACCCCACTCCGGGAAGAGCCTGCCCCACAGGCCCGTCCGGTCCAGCGCCTCGATGGTGGCCACGGCCGGGGGTCCGGCGGCCAGCATCACCAGCAGATCCTTGAGGGCCTGCGGTGGCCACGGCGCACGCAGTTCGGGTGCCGTTTCGGCGAGGCGGGCCAACGTGGACGCCGCCATCGGCAGGCCGGTGGTCGCCGATGCCGCTGCTACGCGCAGGATGAGGCCGGGGTCGCGCTCGGGTCGTGCATCGCGCGCCAGGATGACCTCGCCGCCGAACTCGATGACGCCTTCATCCAACGGACGGCGAACGGGACGCTTGAATGCGGCAAGTCCACGTCGCGGCAACGCGTTCGATGCGGTGCGCAGGCCGGCGTCGACGTAGAAGCTGATGGTGCGGGCAGCGTCGGAGAGCGTGCGGGCCAGGTCGAAACGGTCACCGATCCGCAGGGCCGCACCGATCTCGTCGGCGTGCTGGGCCAGCACCAGGTCCCGGCCACGGCCGGCCACCCGATGAAGCTCGGTGCGCACGTTGAGCAGGGCAAGGTGCGCCTCGCCGAGCGTCCCCGTCGGCGAGGCCAACGACTGGCTCGGATACACGTCGGCCAGTTGGGCGATCGCCAGCGCATTCAGCAGCTGAACGTCGCGCAACCCGCCGCGGCCGGTCTTGAGGTCTGGCTCGGCGCGGTGGGCGATCTCACCGCTGCGCTGCCATCGCTGCTGGGTGTGCTCGACGAGTTCGCCGAAGCGCGAGGCAATTCCGGTACGCCACTGCCGACGCGCCCCGCTGATCAACGACGACGACAGGTCGGAGTTGCCGGAGATGTGACGCACCTCGAGCATCGCCAGACCCGCCGAGATGTCTTGTGCGGCAACCTTCATTGCCTCGCCGACGGTCCGGACGCTGTGGTCGAGCCGAATGTTGGCGTCCCACAAGGGATACCACAGGTTCTCGGCGACCTCGCTGACAAGCTTCTTCGGCAGATCGTCGTGCAGCAGCATCAGGTCAAGGTCGGAGTACGGCAATAGTTCTCGGCGTCCGAGCCCGCCAGTGGCCACGATGGCGAAGCCGCTGGTGTCGGTGATCCCGATTTCGGCGGCCTTCGTCGACAACCAGAATTCGTGCAGGTCCAGCAGCGCGTCGCGGAGCGCGGCGGCATCCAGATGATGCGAGGCGGACAGCAGCTTGTCGCAGGCGGCGGTGAGATCAGTGGCCGCCTTGGACGTAACCGCCGCCGGAGCCCCGTTTGCAGGGGCACCGGCGGCGGAAACTGGCTTCTGCTCTGTCATTTCGTGTCCTCCCCCGACCCTTTACCTGTTAACGCTCACGGTGCAAGGCCGGGAGACGACGTCTCACTTCGCTTCTGTCAGAGGGCGTCAGACCCCCGCTCGCCGGTGCGGACCCGGACCACGGTGTCGACCGGGCTCACCCACACCTTGCCGTCGCCGATCTTGCCGGTGCGAGCGGCCTGCACGATCACGTCCACCACCTTGTCGACAGCCGAGTCGTCGACGAGCACCTCGATGCGCACCTTCGGCACGAAGTCCACCGAATATTCCGCGCCGCGGTACACCTCGGTGTGGCCCTTCTGCCGACCGTATCCCTGCACCTCGCTCACGGTCATCCCGAGGATTCCCGTCTGCTCAAGGCCCGTTTTGACGTCTTCGAGCGTGAACGGCTTAACGATCGCAGTAATCAGCTTCATGTTCTTCCTTATCCCTCCACGCCCGGGTGACGACCAAGTGTTGAACCCGCCCCGACCGTCGCGAAGTCGTAGCCCGTCTCGGCGTGCTCGGCCTCATCAGGTCCGGTGGATTCATCTTCCTCGTCAAGACGGAGTCCCACGGTGAACTTCACTATCAAGGCCAAGATAGTCGTCGCAATCGCGCAGTAGGCAAGAACCGCGCCCGCGCCCACCGCCTGGCGCCACAGCTGGTCGAATCCGCCGCCGTAGAACAGCCCGGTTACACCCGCGCCCGCTTCGGGAGCGGCCACCAACCCGATCAGCAGGGTGCCGAGGATGCCGCCGACGAGGTGGACACCGACGACGTCGAGCGAATCGTCGTAGCCGAGTTTGTATTTCAGTCCGACGGCCAGCGCACACAAGACGCCGGCGACCACCCCGATGACGAGCGCGCCGACGACGTTGACCGAGGAGCACGACGGGGTGATGGCGACAAGACCCGCCACGATGCCCGATGCCGCCCCCAGCGAGGTGGCCTTGCCGTCGCGGATACGCTCCGTCAGCAGCCAGGCGAGCATCGCAGCCGCCGTGGCTATCGTCGTGGTGACCATCGTCGAACCCGCCAGACCGTTCGACGCGGTGGCCGAGCCGGCGTTGAACCCGTACCAGCCGAACCACAGCAGGCCCGCGCCGAGCATCACGAATGGCAGGTTGTGGGGCCGCATCGGCGTGCTCGGCCAGCCCTTGCGCTTGCCGAGGATGATCGCCAGCACCAGTGCCGCGGTGCCCGCGTTGATGTGAACCGCTGTGCCACCGGCGAAGTCGATCGCGTGGAGCTTGTTGGCGATCCACCCGCCGGTCTCGGCGGTGCCGCCGTCGAAGGAGAACACCCAGTGCGCCACCGGGAAATACACCACCGTCGCCCACAATGCGGAGAACAGCAGCCAGCCGCCGAACTTGATGCGGTCGGCGACCGCACCCGAGATCAGCGCGACGGTGATGATTGCGAACATCAACTGGAATGCGACGAAGACCGTGGCAGGGAACGTGAATACCAGGGGAATGTTCACCGCCTCAGCGGCCTCAACTCCCGCGGCCGGGTCGGCGACAACCGCCTCGGCTCCGTTTCCGCCGATCAGCCCCTTCAAACCGAAGAACTGCGACGGATCACCGAAGAGGTTGCTGACGTCATTGCCGAACGCCAACGAATAGCCGTAGAGCACCCACAGCACCGTCACAACACCCATGGCACTGATGCTCATCATGATCATGTTGAGCACGCTCTTGGCGCGGACCATGCCGCCGTAGAAGAACGCCAGGCCCGGGGTCATCAGCAGCACCATCGCGGAACTGACAAGCATCCACGCGGTGTCACCGGTGTCCGGTATGCCCATTGTCGGGAATTGATCCACTCGCAGTTTCCTCCTTCGACAAGGCAGGGCCGCAAAGGTTTTACGACCGTTGGCCTGGTCCAAGACAATGCTGAGTGGTTGTTTCGGCTAAGACGCCTTGGTGTTTCGCTCGTGTGAACGGATACGCCGGTTACGTTTCGCCCGCGTTACATCGCGCTTTTCGGGCGCGTTGTGCTCACCCCAGAAGCGCGTCGACGAATGCTGCAGGCTCGAACGGCGCGAGGTCGTCGGGACCTTCGCCGAGCCCGACGAGTTTGACCGGCACGCCGAGTTCCTGCTGCACGCGGAACACGATTCCGCCCTTGGCGGTCCCGTCGAGTTTGGTGAGCACCACGCCGGTGATGTCGACGACGTCGGCGAACACCCGGGCCTGGGCCAGCCCGTTCTGGCCGATCGTCGCGTCGAGCACGAGCAGCACCTCGTCGACCGCCGCGCGTTTGCTCACCACGCGCTTGACCTTGCCGAGCTCGTCCATGAGCCCGGTCTTGGTGTGCAGCCGTCCCGCGGTGTCGATCAGGACCACGTCGGCGCCTGCGGCGATGCCCTTGTCGACAGCGTCGAACGCCACCGATGCGGGGTCGGCGCCCTCGGCGCCCCGGATGACGTCGGCGCCGACGCGCGACGCCCACGCCTGCAGCTGGTCAGCGGCCGCCGCGCGGAAAGTATCCGCGGCGCCGAGCACCACCCGGCGTCCGTCGGCGACCAGGACACGGGCCAGCTTGCCGACCGTGGTCGTCTTGCCGGTGCCGTTGACGCCGACCACGAGCAGCACCGACGGGTGGTCATCGTGGGGTAGCGCCCTGACCGAGCGGTCCAGTTGCGGGTGCAGCTCGGCGATGAGCACCTCGCGCAACACAGCCCTGGCGTCAGCTTCGGTGCGCACCCGGCCGCTGGCCAGCCGTTCGCGCAGCGCGCTGACCACCGACTCGGTGACGACCGAGCCCAGATCGGCGATCAGCAGGGTGTCCTCGACGGCCTCCCAGGAGTCCTCGTCGAGATCGCCACCGCCGAGCAGGCCGAGCACGCTGCGGCCGAGAGCGTTCTGCGACTTGGCCAACCGTCCCCGCAGCCGCTCGAGGCGACCTTCAGTCGGCGCAATGGCGTCGACATCTGGCGCAGTCGGCGCAATGGCGTCGACATCTGGCGCAGTCGGCGCAATGGCGTCGAGGTCAGGCGCGGGAGGCGCTTCCTGGGTCTCAGGGGGCGCGGGCGCGTCGGGCAGCTGGACCTCGGCGATGGGCCGTTTCGGGGCGTCGCGCGGGATGGAGGCGTCGTCACCGACGGCCGGCAGGCCGCTGGTGTCCAAGGACTGCGGAGGAGCCGCCGGCGCGGCGTTTGCAGATGACTGAGTGAACGTGATGCCCGAAGAGGCGGTGTAGCCGCCGGAGCGGTCAATGGCGGTGTCGGTGCTGGTCGACGAGTCGAGGCGGATCTTTGCGCGGCGGGATCGGACCAGGCCGACCACCACAAGAGCGACGACGACCAGTACGGCGATGACCGCGATTGCGATCCAGAGACCTTCAGACACCGTGTCATTGTCCCAGTGGCGGTCGACGACGGTGACGACCGGCCCTCGTGCGCCCGAACCAACAAGTGGGCGCAAAAGTGCGAGTAACTCACGCCATTTCGTCGATCACGGCGAGACAGGGACGAAGGAGCGCCGGTCAGCTCGCGGTCACCAGCTCCTGGCCGCGCATGCGCTGCGAAATCACCGCCGTGATGCCGTCATCGCGCATCGTCACGCCGTAGAGCGCGTCGGCGACTTCCATTGTCGGCTTCTGGTGGGTGATGACGATCAGCTGCGAGCGTTCCCGCAGCTGCTCGAACAAGGCGATCAGGCGGCGCAGGTTGGCGTCGTCCAGCGCGGCTTCCACCTCGTCCATCACGTAGAACGGCGAAGGCCGCGCCCGGAATATCGCCACCAGCATCGCCACCGCGGTCAGCGACTTCTCACCGCCGGACAGCAACGACAGCCGCTTGATCTTCTTGCCCGGCGGACGCGCTTCGACCTCGATGCCCGTAGTCAGCATGTCGTTGGGATCGGTGAGCAGCAGCCTGCCCTCGCCGCCGGGGAACAGCGTCGAAAACACTTGCTGGAATTCACGTTCCACGTCGACGAACGCTTCGGTGAACACCTGCAGGATGCGGGTGTCGACATCGGCGATGACGTCGAGCAGGTCCTTGCGCGCGGCCTTGACGTCCTCCAGCTGGGTGGACAGGAAGTTGTAGCGCTCTTCGAGCGCCGCGAACTCCTCCAGCGCCAGCGGGTTCACCCGACCGAGTTCGTTGAGTTCGCGTTCGGCCTTCTTCGCGCGACGCAACTGCGTCGGCCGATCGAACGGCATCGGCGCCGGCGCTGTGACCTGCTCGCCGCGTTCGCGGGCCTGTTCGTACTCGGCCATCTCGAGTTCGGACGGCGGCAGCGGCGCATCGGGACCGTATTCGGCGATCAGGTCGGCGGTAGCCATCCCGAACTGGTCGAGGACCTGCTGCTCGAGCTGCTCAATCCGAAGTGCCGCTTCGGCTTTCGCGACCTCGTCACGATGCAGCGCCTCGGTGACCGCGGCGATCTTCGTTGTGAGTTCGGTGACCTGCTCACGCACCTTCGCCAACGCCTCGATCCGCTGACGGCGTTCGTTGGCCAGGGCGTCACGGCGCCGCGATGCCACGCTCACCGTCGAGGCCAACCGTTGCGCCAGTGCACGTCCCGACTCCGCGACGGCCGCCGCGACGGCCGCGGCATGCTCGCGGGCTTCCCGCGCGCGCTGCGCACGCAGCCTGGCCTCGCGCTCGGCTGCCGCGGCGCGGCGCAGTGAATCCGCTCGTCCGCGAACAGCATTCGCGCGCTCTTCGGCAGTACGCACGGCCAGCCGGGCCTCGACCTCGGCGGCACGCGCGGCTTCGGCCGCCGCCACCGTCTCCTGGCGGTCGGCAGGTGCGGAGTCGACCAACGGCGCCTGCTCGGCGTTGTGCAACCGCTGCTCGAGCGCGGCCAGCTCCTCGACCGTTTGCACCCGGCCGGCCTCCAGCTCGTCGCGCTGCCGGATCAGCCGCTGCCACTCCTCGTCGGCAGAGCGGGCGTCCTGGCCAAGCCTGCCGAGCTGTTCATAGATCGCCGAGATCGCGGCGTCGGACTCGTTGAGCGCGGCCAAGGCGTGCTCGGCGGCGTCCTGACGCGCCTTCTGCTCTTCCAGCGCGCCGGCCAGCGCCGCGCTCAGCTCACCGACCTGCTTTTCAGCCTCGGCCAGTTCGGCGCGGGCCTTCTCGACCTCGGAGGTGATCTCGAGCGTGCTGGGCTTGCGATCCGACCCCCCGCTGACCCAGCCGGCGCCAACGAGATCGCCGTCGGTGGTCACAGCACGCAGTTGCGGGCGCTGCGCGACCAGATCGAGCGCCGCGCTCAGATCGCGCACCACTGCCACGCCCGACAGCATCGCTGTCAGTGCGCCGCGCAGCCGCGCCGGCACCTCCACCAGATCGCTAGCCCACAGCGCGCCTTCAGGCAGCGGACCGAGGGGCGCGGGCGCCTGGTCCGGCCAGTCGCCGAGCACGATCGCCGCGCGGCCGCCGTCGGACTCTTTCAGCGCAGCGACCGCGGACCGAGCCGCGCCGAAACTCTCGGCGGCGACGGCGTCGGCCGCCGCGCCAAGCACCGCGGCGACGGCGGCCTCGTAGCCGGGGCGCACCTTGACCAGATTCGCCACAGAGCCGAAAAGCCCTGCGCCGGAAAGGTTTCGCTGAAGCCACGCCGCGCCGTCCTTGCGGTCGAGACCTACAGAGAGGGCGTCGATGCGGGCACGCAGCGACGCCACATGACGCTCGGCGTTGCGTTCACCTGCCTGAAGTTCCGCCACGCGTTCGTCGGCTAGCCGCAGGGCGGCGACGGTTCGGTCGTGATGCTCGTCGAGCCCGACCTCGCCCGCATCGAGCTCACCGACGCGGCCCTGCACGGTCTCGAACTCGGCCTGCGCCTGCTGAGCGCGGGCGCCGGCCTCTTCGATGTTCACCGTCAACCGAGCGACCGTCTCGTCGATGGACTCCACGCGGGTGCGCATGGTGTCGACCTGGCCCGCCAGCCGGGCCAGCCCTTCGCGGCGGTCGGCCTCGGCGCGTACGGCGGCGAGGTGAGCGCGCTCGGCCTCGGCCGCGACCCTCTCGCGTTCGGTGAGTTCGTCGCGGGCCGCGGTCAGCCGCTCACGGGACTCGTTCAGTTCGGCCAGCAGTTGCCGCTCGTGGGCGGCGACCTCGTCGGCCTCGGCCTCGAGCGTCTCCGGGTCGGCGCCGCTGGATGTCTCGGGTTCGGTGTCGAGGTGCTGGGCGCGCTCGCTGGCGATCCGGACGGTCGCGCTGACGCGTTCGGCCAGCGCCGACAGCCGGAACCAGCTCTGCTGGGCGGCCTCGGCGCGCTCGCTGAGCCCCGCGACGGCCGACTCGTGTGCGTCGAGTTCGACGGTGGCGGTCTCCAGCTGGGTGGTCATCTCGTCGTGTTCGCGGCGCAGCGACGTCTCGGCCTGGTTGGTGTTCTCGAATTCGCCTCTGCGGCTGACGAGATCGTCGGCGGCAAGGCGCAGTCGGGCGTCGCGCAGATCGGCCTGGATGGTCTGCGCGCGGCGCGCCATCTCGGCCTGCCTGCCCAGCGGCTTGAGCTGGCGGCGCAGTTCGGTGGTGAGATCCGACAGCCGGGCCAGGTTAGCCGACATCGCGTCGAGCTTGCGGACCGCCTTTTCCTTACGCTTGCGGTGCTTCAGGACACCAGCGGCCTCTTCGATGAAGGCACGGCGATCCTCGGGGCGTGACTCCAGGATCTCCGAGAGCTTGCCCTGGCCGACGATGACATGCATCTCGCGGCCGATGCCGGAGTCGCTCAGCAGTTCCTGGACATCCATCAAACGGCAACTGCTGCCGTTGATTTCGTATTCGCTGCCGCCGTCGCGGAACATCCGTCGGGTGATCGAGACCTCGGAGTAGTCGATCGGCAGCGAGTTGTCGGAATTGTCGATCGTGACGGTGACCTCGGCGCGGCCCAGCGGTGGCCGCGACGACGTGCCCGCAAAGATGACGTCTTCCATCTTGCCGCCGCGCAGGGTCTTGGCGCCCTGCTCCCCCATCACCCAGGTGAGCGCATCGACCACATTCGACTTGCCCGAACCGTTGGGTCCGACCACGCAGGTGATGCCTGGTTCAAAGCGCAGAGTCGTCGGCGAAGCAAAGGACTTGAAGCCCTTCAGCGTCAGACTCTTGAGGTGCACGATGGGCCACACTACCGCCGCGAGGGCTATCGCTCGGTGAACCCCGCGATCGCGTCGCCCACTTCTGACCAATCGGCGATGACTTTCTCGACGCGGCCCGGAGTATTCCCGCTTTCCAGCAGGTCAAGCAGCCGTTGGCAGGCGTCGCGGGGGCCCTGCGCGACGACCTGGACACGTCCGTCGGAGCGGTTCGACGCGTATCCCGTCAGCCCCAGTTCCAGGGCCCGCGAACGCGTCCACCACCGGAATCCGACCCCCTGCACGTGGCCGTGCACCCAGGCCGTCAGCCGAACGTCAGCTAACTCCTGCATCAACAACCTCAAATGTCACTTCTGTCCCGGACTTGAGCGTCCGGCCGACCGTGCACACCTGGTCGATCGCCCGGCTCACGACGGTGAGTACCCGGACCCGCTCGTCTGCCGACAGCTCGGACAGGTCTAGTTCCATGCGCTCTTCGAGCAGCGGGTAGCGCTCCTGGTCGCGGTCGGCCGCACCGGACACCTTGATCGTCGTCTGGTAGTCCTCGCCGAGGCGGCGTTGGAGCGGGACGTCGCTGGCCATGCCGCTGCACGCCGCGAGCGCAATCTTCATCAGCTCGCCGGGGGTGAACACGCCCTCGACGTCCTCGCTGCCGACGAGCACCTGCGCGCCCCGCGTGCTGTGCCCGGTGTAGCGGCGCACGCCGGTGCGCTCGACCCACAGTTCCATCATGGTTCCTCTTCCTACAACGTCGCGCGAAACGATATTCCAGCACCAGAACTGCGAGTGGACGGGTGCTGGAATTCCGTTTCGCGGGAATCTAGGACCGCCGCACCCGCGGGCGGGGTTGGCATTTCGGGCAGTAGAAGGACGAGCGGTTCATGAACTTCTCCCGTCGCATCACCGCGCCACAGCGCCGGCATGGCTCGCCCTCGCGGCCGTAGGCGTCCAACGACCGGTCGAAGTAGCCGGACTCGCCGTTGACGTTGACATACAGCGAGTCGAATGACGTGCCGCCCTGACCGAGGGCCTCCGTCATCACCTCGGTCGCAGAACCCAGCAGCTCGCCGAGCTGTTTACGGCTCAGCGACGACGCCAGCCGTGCGCCGTTGATCCTGGCGCGCCACAGCGCTTCGTCGGCGTAGATGTTGCCGATACCCGACACCACCGTCTGATCCAAGAGTTGACGCTTGATCTCGGAATGCTTGCGCCGCAACACCGTAACGACAGCATCGCGGTTGAACCGGGGATCCAGCGGGTCGCGGGCGATATGGGCGACAGGGACCGGCACGTCGGTCCCGTCGACGGTCACCATGTCGGTCAGCATCCAGCCGCCGAACGTCCTCTGGTCGACGAAGCTCAGCGCCGTGCCGTCGTCCAGCAGCGTCGCGATCCGCAGGTGTGCCTCTGGCACGGATGCATCTTGTGCTCCTCGCGTGCGCGTCCCCACCAGCATCTGACCGCTCATCCCCAGATGCACGACCAACGCCGACCCGTCGCCGAGCGTCAGCCACAGATACTTACCGCGACGGCCCGTGCCCGTGACGCGCGTATTCAGCAGTCGCGCAGTGAGATCCGCGGGGCCGGCCTCGTGCCGTCGCACCGCACGGGGATGGTGCACGCGCACGGCCGTGATCGTCTTGCCGACCACATGTGCGTCGAGCCCCCGCCGAACAACCTCAACCTCGGGCAGTTCAGGCATCTACGTCAGAGTCGGCGAGGGCCGTCCACGCCGCGGCGGCCGCCTTCAACTCGGCTTCTTTCTTGGTGCGCCCGACTCCCCTGCCGTACTCGGTGTTGAACACGACGACGGTTGCGGTGAATTCCTTGTCGTGGTCGGGTCCCGTCGCGGTCACTACATATGACGGCGCGCCCATGCCGCGGGCGGCGGTCAGCTCCTGCAGGCTGCTCTTCCAGTCCAGACCCGCGCCCAGCGTCGGTGCGGTGTCGATCAACGAACCGAAAAGCCGCAGAATCACCTCGCGCGCCACCGACAAGCCGTGCTCGAGATATATTGCGCCAAGCAAAGATTCGATGCCGTCGGCCAGAATGCTCGACTTGTCGGCGCCGCCGGAGTTCTCTTCGCCCTTGCCCAGTAGTAGGTAGGCGCCCAGACCGTCGTCGGTCAGCGCGCGGCCGACGTCGGCGAGCGCCTGGGTGTTGACGATGCTGGCTCGCAGCTTGGCCAGATCGCCCTCCGAACGGTCGGGATGGCGGTGGTAGAGCTCCTCGGTGATGGTCAGCCCCAGCACCGCATCGCCGAGAAACTCCAGCCGCTCATTCGTCGGCAGCCCGCCGTTTTCGTAGGAATAGCTGCGGTGTGTGAGCGCCATGGTGAGCAACTCGTCGGGCATCTCGACTCCGAGCGCCTTGACCAGTGCGGCGCGATCACCCGTCACTTGTCGTCGGTCTCCAACATCGAGGCGAGCTTGGCCCAGCGCGGATCGAGCTTCTCGTGACGATGCCCGGGCTCGGCCGTCGCCATCGGGATACCGCAATCAGGGCACAGTCCTTGGCAATCCGCTTCGCACAGCGGCGAGAACGGCAGCGCCAGCCCCACACCGTCGACGACCGGCTGCTCTAGGTCGATGGTGTTTGGCTGGCCACTGGAGCCCACGTGTCCTACTTCATCAGGTTCCGTCGTGGCCTCGGTGGTGCTGTCCGGGTAGGCGTAGAGCTCGGTGAGGTCGATGCGGACGTCGCCGGTGATCGGTGTCAGGCACCTTGCGCACTCACCCGTTGTGGGCGCCGACACCGTGCCGGTGACCAGCGCGCCTTCCGATACCGACTCGATCCGCAGGTCCAACTCCAGCGGCGCGCCTTTGTCGATCGCCACCAGCTCGACGCCGATGCGTGTCGGGCTGGGCACCGTCTCGTGGACGGTCATCATCGATCCCGGTCGACGCCCCAGCCGGGCGATGTTGATCACGAGCGGCGAACGGGCATCCCTATGCCCCGAATAGTGGGAGGCCATACCTAAGATCGTACGACCCGCACCTGGCGGGCCGAGCCGAGTTAGCGCGCCACGTAGTCGTGCGTGCCGGCGGCCGTGCGCAGCTGGTGACGACCACGGCCCACCGAGCGCAGCGTCCCGTTGAGGAACTCCTCGAATTCCGCGAGCTTGTTGTCGACGTAGATGTCGCATTCGCCGCGCAGGCGGTCGGCCTCCGCGTGCGCCGCGTCGATGAGCCGGGTGGCCTCGGCGGTCGCCGACTGGACGATCTCGGTCTGCGACACCAGGCGTTGCTGCTCCTTGATGCCCTCTTGGACGGCCTTCTCATAGGAGAGGTTGCCGTTCTCGATGAGCCGGTCGGCCTCGGCCTTGGCCCGGCCGGCGCTGGCCTCGTACTCGCGCTTGGCCGTGGCGCTGATGCGGGCAGCCTCGTCGCGGGCTTCGGTGACCATCCGCTCGCTGTGCTGGCGCGCCTCGGCGACCATGCGGTCGGCCTGGGACTTGGCGTCGGCCAGCAGACGATCGGCCTCCGTGCGGGCGTGGTTCAGCATCGAATCGGCCTCGGCGCGCGCGGTCGCCACCATCGAGCCGGAATGCTCTTTGGCCTCGTTGAGCAGCTGGTCGCGCGCATCCAGCACGTCCTGGGCGTCGTCGAGTTCGCCAGGGATGGCGTCCTTGATGTCGTCAATCAGCTCGAGCACGTCACCGCGGGGCACCACGCAACCGGCCGTCATCGGCACACCGCGGGCCTCTTCGACGATCGCACCCAGTTCGTCGAGCGCTTCAAAAACTCGGTACACGGCACACCCTCCAGGCGTAGTTGTTGTTACCAGTGTGCCTGGTGTTACCGCTGTGACTACGCTAGCGCCGTCGGTGTGTCGCCCGCCGGCTGCCCAGCGGCCCCATCCAGGCCGGTCGTCTACTAGTTTCGTCACATTATGTCAACGCGTGCGCGGAGAGGATATCGGGCACAAACAAAGACCGCCCGCATGGGACGGTCTTTGTGTTCGACGAATTCGTTATCCGGTCGCCGCCTTGATCAAATCGCGGGCCCGATCGAGCATCGAAGCGAATGGGCCGACCGCGAAGTTTAGCTTCGCCGATTCGACGCCGGCATGGGGCCGCGTCGGCGCGATCGCCTCTGCGGCCTGCAATGCTTTCGCCATCCGCTCGAGGTCATCGGAGCTGAGCTTGCGCTCTAGCTTGTTGAATTCCTCGGTTTCCTCGTGATGGGCATGGTCGACGACGGCGTCGCGGAACGTGGTCAATTCAGAGATGAAATCCTTTGAGGCGACGTCCATCTTCTCCAGTTTCGACAATTGCTCCTTGGCGGAATGCTCTTCGGCGAGCCTGGCATCGACAATGGCGTCCCCGTCGCGCAGTTCGTGCCGGGCACGCGGATGTATCACCATCTCCTCGGCCGTCTCGTGGACGGCGAGCAGCTGACGCAGCTCGGTGAAGGCCTTTTCGCGCGCCTCATCGCTGGAGGCGGCGAACACCTCTTCGAACAGGTCCTTGATCAGGTTGTGCTGATCGGTCAAAAACTTGACCGCGTCGTCGGTCGACTGCACGAATGTCTCGACCATAGGGAACTACCTCCGATATTTATGGGCTGATGGGCGCAGAGGGGCTGTCGCGCCACCCCAGGGCTACCCGAGCGTGCGGCAGGTTAACCCTTGAGCTTGTCGCGCAGGCGCACGTTGACCGGATCGGGCAGCAGCTCAGAGACGTCTCCGCCGAGCGATGCCACTTCCTTGGCCAGCGACGACGACACGAAGGAATACCGCGGCGTGGTGGCGACGAAGAACGTGTCCACCCCGGCGATGTGCTTGTTCATCTGCGCCATCTGCAGCTCGTATTCGAAATCGGTACCGGTCCGCAGACCCTTGACGATCGCAGTCAAGCCCAAGGCCTTCGCGAAGTCGACGACTAGGCCCTGGCCCGATTCGGCGCGCAGGTTCGGCAGGTGCGTCGTCGACTCCTCGATCATCGCGATGCGTTCGTCGACGTCGAACATCCCCTTCTTGTTGGGGTTGACGAGGACAGCCACCACGACCTCGTCGAACTGGGCGGCCGCGCGCTCGAAGACGTCGATATGGCCGAGGGTCACCGGGTCGAAGGATCCCGGGCATACCGCGCCGCTCATGGGTCGAGACGCTATCAGGGCAGCTCAGACCCGACCGGTTGCGACGGCCATCTCGAGGCGGGTGTCGCCGTAGCGCCGGGCCTGCCACGGTTGCCAGCCCAGCGGCCAGCTCAGCTCGGGCCCCGATGCGCTGCGTTCGACGACGACGACGGTGCCCTCGGTGGTCCAGCCGCGGGCGGCGAGGGCGGTGAGCACGTCGCCCAGCTCGTCGGCCGCGACGGCGTACGGGGGGTCGGCGAAAACCACATCGACCGGCGCGTCGGTGCCTGCGGCGAGCACCGAGGCCACCGCGCCGCGGTGCACCCTCGCACCCGTCACGCCGAGCGTCTTGATGTTCTGCTCGATGATGGCCGCGGCCCTGTGATCCGACTCGACGAGCAACGCGGTGGCCGCACCGCGCGACAGCGCCTCCAACCCGAGCGCCCCCGACCCCGCGTACAGATCGAGCACGGCAACACCGGCCAGGTCCACGCGTGCGGCCAGCACGTTGAACAACGACTCGCGAACCCGGTCGGTGGTGGGGCGGGTGCCCCGCGCGGGCACCGCGATCCGCCGGCCGCCGAATACTCCGGCGATGATGCGGGTCAGCTCACCACCACCAGCAGGTCACCGCCTTCGACCTGTGCCGTCGTCGATACCGCGATCCGCTCGACGGTGCCGGCCTTGGGCGCAGTGATGGCCGCCTCCATCTTCATCGCCTCGATGGTTGCGACGGTCTGGCCGGCCTCGACGGTGTCGCCGTCGGTGACGGCGACGGTGACCACGCCCGCGAACGGCGCGGCGACATGGTCGGGATTGGCCCGGTCGGCCTTCTCGGCGGTGGGTACCTCGCTGGCGATGCTGCGGTCGCGGACCAGCACCGGACGCAGTTGTCCGTTGAGGATGCACATGACGGTGCGCATGCCGCGCTCGTCGGGTTCGGAGATGGCCTCCAGCCCGATCAGCAGTTCGACGCCGCGCTCGAGCGTCACCCGATGCTCGTCGCCGCGCCGCAGGCCGTAGAAGAACTGGTTGGCCGACAAGCTCGAGGTATCACCGTACTGATCGCGATGGGCATCGAATTCCTTTGTCGGACCAGGGAATAGCAACCGGTTGAGACACGCCTGACGCTCGGGACCCGGCGTGGCCAGCACCGTCTCGTCGTCGGCGGTGAGCTCCTCGGTCGGCTTCGCAGGCGGCCTGCCCGCCAACGCCTTGGTGCGCAGCGGTTCAGGCCAGCCGCCGGGCGGGTCGCCCAACTCGCCCCGCAGGAACTCGATGACCGAGTCCGGAATGTCGAATCGCGCAGGGTCAGAGGCGAATTCGTCGGCGGTCACACCGGCGCCGACCAATGCCAGCGCGAGGTCGCCGACCACCTTCGACGACGGCGTCACCTTAACCAGCCGGCCGAGAATCCGGTCGGCTCCCGCATAGCTTTCCTCGATTTCTTCGAACCGGTCCCCCAACCCGAGCGCAATGGCCTGCTGACGCAGGTTGCTCAGCTGGCCACCGGGAATCTCGTGCCGATACACGCGCCCCGTCGGCGCAGGAGGGCCGGCTGCGGCAACATCGAAGGGCGCGTATACCTTTCGCAGCGCTTCCCAATATGGCTCGAGCTCGCACACCGCAGCCAGCGACAAGCCGGTGTCGTATTCGGTGTGCGCGGTGGCGGCGACGATCGAACTCAACGCGGGTTGGCTGGTGGTGCCGGCAAGCGGCGCCGCCGCTCCGTCCACCGCGCTGGCCCCCGCCTGCCAAGCCGCGAGGTAAGTCGCCAGCTGACCGCCGGGGGTGTCGTGGGTGTGCACGTGCACCGGCAGATCGAACCGCGATCGCAGCGCCGAAACCAACGCCGTGGCGGCCTGCGGTCGCAGCAGCCCGGCCATGTCCTTGATCGCCAGCACATGGGCACCCGCGTCGACGATCTGCTCGGCCAGCTTCAGGTAGTAGTCCAGCGTGTAGAGCTTCTCGCTGGGATCGGAAAGATCGCCGGTGTAGCTCATCGCGACTTCAGCGATGGCGGAACCGGTTTCGCGCACGGCGTCGATCGCGGGCCGCATCGACTCGACGTTGTTGAGCGCATCGAAGATGCGGTAGATGTCGATCCCGGTGGCCGTCGCCTCCTCCACGAATGCTTTGGTGACGACTTCCGGGTACGGCGTGTAGCCGACGGTGTTGCGTCCGCGCAGCAGCATCTGCAGACAGATGTTGGGCACGGCTTCCCGAAGCGCAGACAGCCGCTCCCACGGGTCCTCCTTCAAAAAGCGAAGCGCCACATCGTAAGTCGCCCCACCCCAGCATTCGATCGACAGCAGCTGCGGCATCATCCGCGCCACATACGGCGCCACCATCAACAGGCCGTTGGTGCGCAGCCGCGTCGCGAGCAGCGACTGGTGCGCATCCCGGAAGGTGGTGTCGGTGACCCCGACCGCAGGCGAGTCGCGCATCCAGTGTGCGAACCCCTCGGGTCCCAGCTCGTCCAGCGCCTGTTTGCTTCCCTTGGGCGGCGCCGCCTCCAGGTCGATCTGCGGCAGCTTGTCGTGCGGATAGACCGTCGACGGCCGCGGACCGTGCGGCTGGTTCACCGTCACTTCCGCGAGGTAGTTGAGGATCTTCGTGCCGCGGTCGGCAGGTGTGCGCGCGGTCAGCAGGTAGGGCCGCTGATCGATGAACGAGGTGGTGATCCGGCCCGCCCGGAAGTCGGGGTCGTTCACCACGGCCATCAGGAACGGAATGTTCGTCGATACGCCCCTGATCCGGAATTCGGCGAGTGCGCGGCGGGCGCGGGCGATCGCCGCGGGAAAGTCGCGTCCGCGGCAGGTGAGCTTCACCAGCATCGAATCGAAATGCGCGCTGATCTCCGCACCGAGATTGGTACCGCCGTCGAGGCGGATACCGGCACCGCCCGGTGAGCGGTACCCGGTGATGCGGCCGGTGTCGGGCCGGAAGCCGTTGGCAGGGTCCTCGGTGGTGATCCGGCATTGCAGAGCAGCCCCGTGCAGCACCAGCGTGTCTTGAGTCAACCCGAGCTGGTCGAGGGTTTCCCCGTCGGCGATTCGCATCTGGCTGGCGACCAGGTCGACGTCGGTGATCTCCTCGGTGACGGTGTGCTCCACCTGGATTCGTGGATTCATCTCGATGAACACGTGGTGGCCGCGCTCGTCGAGTAGGAATTCGACGGTGCCCGCGAACGAGTAGTCGATTTGGCGGGCGAACGCGACGGCGTCGGCGCAGATCTTCTCGCGCAGCTGCTCGGGCAGGTTCGGGGCGGGTGCCAGCTCGATGACCTTCTGGTGGCGGCGCTGCACGCTGCAATCACGTTCGAACAGGTGCATGACGTTGCCGTGGGTATCGGCCAGGATCTGCACCTCGATGTGGCGCGGGTTGAGCACCGCCTGCTCGAGATAGACCATCGGGTCGCCGAACGCCGACTCCGCCTCGCGGCTGGCGGCTTCGATCGCCTCGGGTAGGGCAGCAGCATCGGCGACTCGGCGCATGCCGCGGCCGCCACCGCCGGACACCGCCTTGACGAACAACGGAAAGTCCATCCCCGCGGCAGCCTCGACGAGTTCGTCGACCGACGAACTGGGCTGCGAAGACTTCAGGACAGGCAGGCCCGCCGCGCGGGCGGCCTCGATCGCGCGCGCCTTGTTGCCCGTCAGCTCCAAGACTTCGGCGCTGGGTCCGACGAACGTGATGCCGGCCTCGGCGCAGGCAGCGGCGAGATCGGGGTTCTCCGACAAGAACCCGTAGCCGGGGTATACGGCGTCGCAGCCCGCCTGCTTGGCGACGCGGATGATCTCGTCGACCGACAGATAGGCGCGAACCGGGTGGCCCGTCTCCCCGATCTGATACGACTCGTCGGCCTTCAACCGATGCTGGGAATTGCGATCTTCGTACGGATACACCGCGACGGTGGTGATCCCCATCTCGTAGGCGGCGCGAAACGCACGGATCGCGATCTCACCGCGATTGGCCACCAGGATTTTCGAGATCACCCAAGAACCCTAACGCCCACGTCGAAGCGGCTAGGAAAGCGTCGACCAGTAGCTCCAGAACCGCACCAGGATCATCAGGATCAGCGCGGTGAACCACAGGGTGACCAGCGACCAGCGCCACTGGTAGACGACTCCTACCACACCACCGTCAAGGTGGGGCTGCAGCGCGAGAGCGGCCACCACCACCAGAAGCGGGATGGTCACCGCCCATACGACCATGCAGTACGGGCACAACGCGCCGATGCGGTACAGGCTCTGGAAGATCAGCCAGTGAATGAACGCGACGCCCAGCAGCGTGCCGAGGGCAAGGCCGCCCCAGTACCAGCGGGGCAGCCGCACCTTGGCGATCGCCAGCACACCGGTCACGACGACGATGGTGAACGACACGATGCCGATCAGCGAATTCGGAAAGCCGAACGCCGACGCCTGCGGAGTCACCATCACCGAACCGCAGGAGAGCACCGGGTTGATGCTGCAGGACGGCACGTAGTTCGGGTCGATCAGGATCTCGATCTTCTCGACCGTGAGCGCGAGCGCGGCCGCCAGCCCGAGTACCCCCGCGACCAGCACATATACCGCGCTGGAGGTGGGCACCGCGACACATGACCGCGTGCCCTCGGCGGCCTCGGCGGCGTCATCCGCGGTGAACGTCACGGCGCGGCCGGCGCCTTGCGGTCAGGGTTGGGCGGCAACGCCACCAGGCCGGGCACGTCGCCGACGATTCCCTTGATCTTGTCGACCAGCGCCTGCGGTGTGTCGAGCTTGTATTCCTCACCGTTGATCTTGATGGTCGGGGTGGACTGGACGCCGGCCGCGGCCGCGAGGCCCTGGGCCATCTCGACGTAGCGGCCCTTGTTGATGCAGTCCGGCACGCCGCCGCCGGCGCCGGCCTGGCGGGCGATCTCGATCAGGCGGGCGTTGTCGGGGAACGGCCCGACGTTTTCCTCGGGCTGCTGGGCGTAAAGGGCGGCGTGGAAGCGCCGGAACGCGTCTATCGATTCGTCGGCCACGCAGTAGGCCGCGTTGGACGCGCGCGATGAGTATCCGTCGCCGGCCCGATCGAGGATGGAGACCATGTAATAGTCGGCGGCCACGGCACCGGTGTCGATGAGCTTGTTCACCGTCGGGCCGAAGTTCTTCTCGAAGTTGCCGCATGCCGGGCACAGGAAGTCCTCGAACATGCTGAGCACCACCTTGGGCTCCGTGGTGCCCTCCTTGGTGATGACCGAATCCGACGCCACCCGGATGGACTTGACCTCACCCGAGGCCGGTTTCTTCTCGCCGCCCATCACGATGTAGAGCACCAACCCGACGCCGAGCAGCACCACGATCGCGGTCAGCCCGACCTGGATCAAACGGTTGCGCCGGCGATCAGCGGCGTTGAGGTCGTAGCGGGCGTTTTTCTTGGGTTTCGTGGCCACGGGACAAGGGTACCGGCGCGGTTCACGCCGCTTGTCAGCTGCGGCTCAGATGTTCTTGCAGCGCCGAGATGATCTCGTCCATAGCGGTCGCACTGCCGCCGCCCAGCGTCATGAAGTTGGGGAAGGCGTGAATCAGTGACCCGTACTCGCGGAAATCCACCGAGTTTCCCGCGGCGCGCAATGCCTCGGCGTACAACCGGCCCTCGTCGCGCAGCGGGTCGAAGCCGGTCGTCACCAGAATCGACGGCGGCAGCCCGGCGAGATCGTCGGCCAGCAGCGGTGACACCCGGGGATCGGCGGGGTCGATGCCCGAGCCGCCGATGTAATGGCCGCGGCCGAATTCCATGTCCTGGCGACGAAGGAAGAACCCCTCGGCGAACAGGCCGTAGGACCGGGTCTGGCCGGCGAAGTTGGTGACCGGATACAACAGCAGTTGTAGGGCGGGCCGCGGTGCGTCGTCGTCTCGCGACCGCAGCGTGACCACCGCGGTCAGGTTGCCTCCTGCGCTGTCGCCGCCGACGGCCACCCGCTGGGGGTCGGCTCCGAGTTCGGCGGCGTGCTCGCGGGCCCACAGATAGCCGGCGTAGGCGTCATCGATCGCCGCGGGAGCCTTGTGCTCGGGGGCAAGCCGGTAACCAACGAACAGCACGTGCAAACCGGCGTTCTGACAGATGAGCTCGCACAGGTGGCCGTGGGTTTCCAGGCCGCCGACGACGAAGCCTCCACCGTGGTAGAAGACCAGAAGCGGCGCGCCCTGGCCGTCGCGGGGACGGTAGTGCCGGACCGGAATCGCGCCGGCGGGACCCTCGATCGTGAAGTCCGTCGACGTCACGTCAACGTGGAGCCTGGGAAATCGCGATGCCGTCAGGTTCAGCCGCCTCCGCGCGGTCGGCACGTGGTGGCTGAGGATCAGTCCTTCCCTGCCGCTGAGCCGCTGTGCGGTCAGCACGAACTGCAGTGTGGTGTCCAGTGTGTTGCCGTCGATGCTGACCGAGCGCCCGCCCAGCAGCGCACGCTTGACGCTGTCGGGCATCCGGGCGACTGCACGCAGCGTCGGACCGCCGGTCACCGTGAGCAGTCGGTCCCGCAGGTCGGGCCGCGCGGCGACGGTGTTCACGCCGCGGGGGTCTCAGGTTGCGGTGGCAGACTCGGAGCCAATGACTTCTCCCTCGCTTCCCTCGCTGACGCTGACCGATGCTAACGCCATCGCAGAACGCCGCCTCGACGCTGGCGTCAGCCGCGCGGTGAAACGTCCGGTACTGATTAGGTGGCATATCCAACTCGGCAATATAGTCATCCGGAGTCGGTGATCCCCAGAGCGGATTGTGAGCAACGTTGACGTGTTCGAACCTTCGCTGACCGAGTAGCGAACTCGGTCGGGACCCGATCCACGGAACTTCCATTGGCCAACTCAGTAGGGATAGGTGACATGACTTCGGCGGCTGCAATTCCTACCGTGACGCTCAACGACAACCACACCATGCCGGTCCTCGGCCTGGGCGTCGGCGAGCTGTCGGATGCCGAGACCGAGGAAGCGGTGGCCGCGGCGCTGGAAGCGGGTTATCGGTTGATCGACACCGCAGCGAGCTACGGCAACGAGGCCGCGGTCGGGCGCGCGATCGCCGCATCGGATGTGCCCCGCGAGGAACTGTTCGTCACCACCAAGTTGTCGACGTCCGATCAGGGATTCCAATCGTCGCAGGACGCCCTCAAGGCGAGCCTGGACCGGCTCGGGCTCGATTACGTCGATCTCTACCTGATTCACTGGCCCGCCGGTGAGCACGGCAAGTACATCGACAGTTGGGGCGGGCTGATGAAGTCTCAGTCGGTCGGGCACACCCGGTCGATCGGCGTGGCCAATTTCCACGAGGAGCACCTGTCCAACATCATCGATCTGTCGTACGTGACACCGACCGTCAACCAGATCGAGCTGCATCCCCTGCTCAACCAGTCGACGTTGCGCGGGGTACACAGCGACCGCGGGATCGTCACGGAGGCCTACGGCCCGCTAGGCGTCGGCAGGCTGCTGGAAAATCCGACGATCGTCTCGGTCGCCGAGGGTCACGGCAAGACGCCCGCACAAGTGTTGATCCGGTGGAGCATTCAACTGGGCAACGTGGTGATTCCGCGCTCGTCGTCGCCAGAGCGGGTGAGGTCGAACCTCGAGGTGTTCGATTTCGAGCTGACCGACGATGAGATGGCGACCCTCAACGGGCTCGACGACGGCACGCGCTTCCGTCCCGATCCCGACACCTACACCGGCAGCTGACTTCAGCTCCCCGCGAGGACAAACTCAGGCCGTCGGACAGGTGGCGGCGGCGTCGTGCAACACGGCTGCCGACGGCGCGTCGACGGGCAATCCGTAACCGCGCAGCACCGCGATGAATTGAATGGCGTACTGACAGCGGAATGCGACGTTGGGCGGCATCCACAGCGCCGGTTCGGAATCCCCCTTGTCCTGATTGGGTTGACCCGCGACGGCGAGCAGGTTGGCCGGATCGTTGGCGAACCGCAGCCGTACGTCGTCGGGCCAGTCCCGGGCACCGAGATCCCAGGCCAGCGCCAACGGAACAATATGGTCGATCTGCACCGAGGCGCCGGTCTGGTTGCCGCGCATGAACGGGATCGTCGCGTTGGTGTAGGGATCGTGCAGCGTGCCGGTCGCTACGGCGTGGGGACACCGCTTGATTGACACGTAAGTCTTGTCGACCAGGTCACGGTCGAGGATGTCGTTGCGCGTGTCGCACCCGTTGTGACCGCCAGGCGCAGAATTGTCGTCGGTCCACGACTCACCGAATGCCGCTCTGCGATAGTCGAATCCACGGATCCGCACCGGAATCTGCGGGATTCCGCCGAGGACATCGACACCGGGAGCGACGATGGGTGCGTCGGCCTGTGCGACGAACAACGCGGCGCGTTCGTTCGCCGAGACCAGCGTCTGGATGGCCACCAAAACAGCTACCGTGACGCCGAGCGCCAGCCACATCAGCCGTATGCGGCTCATGACTTATCCAGGTATTCGACGCGCTCGGTATCGGTGAATTGCGCTGCCAGAAGCGCCATTCCGGGATGGTCGGGATTGTCCTCGTAGTGTGCCCAACGCGACGGTGATGTTCGTGATGGACGCCGACCGGTTCGGCGTCAGCCAGCTCCATCAGCTGCGCGGGCGTATCGGCCGCGGGGAACATGCCAGCCTGTGCCTGCTGGCCACGAAGCTGCCCGAGGCGTCCAAGGGGGGCGAAAGGTTGAAGGCGGTGGCGAGCACGCTCGATGGGTTTGCGCTTGCCGACCTCGACCTGAAGGAGCGTCGCGAGGGAGATGTGCTGGGCTACAACCAGTCCGGCCGCCCCCTCACGCTACGGTTCCTATCGTTGTCCGAGCACCGCGACATCATCGAATGCGCGCGCGACTTCTGCCGGGCACACTACGAGGACAATCCCGACCATCCCGGAATGGCGCTTCTGGCAGCGCAATTCACCGATACCGAGCGCGTC
>NZ_LZMC01000081.1 GCF_001668615.1 Mycobacterium sp. 1274761.0 | reverse complement strand
TTGCGCACGCTCGCGGCTAGCTGAGCTCGTCCCAAATGTGTTGGCTCTCGGCAACGACACTACGGTCGTGGGTCTGTTGGAAGTTGCGGCCGCCGCGTCGAAACGTGGCAATGACGGCCGCGGGTACCTTCTGTTCGGGCAATGGCGTTGCGAGCCAATGGCATTCGCGAACATGCACCAGGTCAACGGCTGCCGCCGCGTCGTCGTTGTCGTAAAAGTACGGGCCGTGGATGCGGCCGAGCCAGTACAGGCCGTCGGTGTCGCGGGTCCAGACGAACGAGCCGTTGTCGACATCGCGGAACCGTTCGATGCGGCGAGCCAGGCGTTCGTCCGACGGCTTCTTCGGCCCGCCGAATCCGCATACGCCCGTGGTGAGTGCGCGCTCGACAGCCGCGCCCCAATCGACGTCGTCGCGCCGCGACCGCATCGGCGCTCGGTACACCGCTACTGACACGTCACCCATACTTGCGTGAGCGTGCGCAAGCTGCCGAAAACTCGCGGCGTGTCGTATGCAGACACGCACGCTCGCGCCAAAGGAGGGGGGTTACCGAGCGGGTTTGGTGGCGGCGTGCA
>NZ_LZMC01000080.1 GCF_001668615.1 Mycobacterium sp. 1274761.0 | reverse complement strand
AACGGGAACGACGCGGCCAGCACGCCGACGAAGCTGAAGCCAAGCGCGGCAAGCAGGCCCGGCGCCGAGGCGCTGGTCGACGCACCCTCGGTGTAGCGCAGCACCAGGTAACCGGCGGCCGACAGGCCCGCCAGCGCGGCCAGCATCGGTGGTGCGTCCGACACCACCAGCGCCGCGGCCGCCGACAGCACCGCCACCGTCGCGGCCACGCGCACCACGATCCCCGCTATCACCACGGCCATCGCGCCGATCGCCAGAACCAGTGCGGCTCCGCGCGTTTCGAACCCGACCGCCGCCACCATCATCAAACCGAACGCCGTCGACAGCAGATGAGCCTTACGCACGATATCGGTCATCAGCCCATCCGACCCCGCCCCCGCACCGGCCGCCGACGTTCGGGCACCAGCCGCATCGCCTGGTCGAGGGTGTTCTGCGACGGCCACGACACGATGTCCACCCCGATGGTGCCCATGTCTCGGTACATGAACGACCGCTGCAATGCCCACATCCTGGTGTACAACGGGTCGACACGGTCATCGCCGAACGGTGCGCCTTCGAGAACATCGACAGCGACGACGGTGTGTCCCCGCTTCCGCAAGTCGATCAGCGACAGCGCGAACTGGGTGTCGAGCATTGTGGAAAATGCTACGACGATCGCTCCCGGCGGCAGCGCGGCGCCGGGAGCCAATGTGCCTGTGGTCGTTTCGAACTCGTCGCCCGCAGCCAGCAGCGTGTCCAGCACCCGGTAGAACTGGCGTCGGCCGATGTCGGCGGCCAGCCACCGCGGCCTGCCACCACCGAGTGCGACCACCCCGGCGCGGTCACCACTGCGCAGCGCGCTCTGCACCACCTGCACTGCGCCCCGCATCGCCCGTTCGGTGGCATCGGTCGCTGGCCCCGGCGGCTGGGCGTACATGTCGACGAGCACCACTACATCCGCGGCCCGGTCGGTCAGCCGCTGGGTGATGTGCAGGCTGCCGCGTCGGGCGCTCACCGGCCAGTTGACCGCCCGCAGATGGTCGCCGGGGACATACGGCCGGATGTCGGCATACTCGACGCCGGGCCCGATGTGCCGGGTCAGGTGCGTGCCGAGCCGGTCGAGCAGTTCCGTCTTCGGGATCGCTGTGGATTGCGGCGGCGCCAGCGGGAACACGAACACATCGGCGGCGTCAACGGTCGCGGTGGCCGACAGCAGCCCGCCCGGCGCGACGACGTCGACCGTGGCGCGGATCGGGTAGCGGCCCCACCGGTCGGCTGCCACGGTAACCATCTGCCGTCCAACGGTTTCAGCCTCGGCGGTGTCGATGCTCATCCCCGTTGCACCCGACACCGCCACCGCGACGTCGACGTCCGCCGGCTCGGCGGTGGCCCACACAGTCAGCTGCGTCTGCTCGCCTTCGAAGCAGCG
>NZ_LZMC01000079.1 GCF_001668615.1 Mycobacterium sp. 1274761.0 | reverse complement strand
GGCAGGATCAGCGCGACGCCATCGCCGCGGCGCAACCCTGACTCATGTAACACGGCCGCGACACGTTGGCTGCGCTCGAACAGCTCGCCGTAGGTGATCGTCCTCCCCTCGGTGACGATCACTGCGGGCGAGTCGGGAGCGCTGCCGGCGTGCTCGGCCGGGTTAATTCCTGCTCCTCACGTCCGCGGCCTTCACCGCGCGCCTATCTGGCCGCCGCGCCGTTGTCCGACGCCGCCGCCTGCCGCTTGGCCATCTCCGACGGCAGAATCTTGTCTTTGAACACCTGCTGGATGAGCTCCTGCACATCCTTGCTGATCGATGCCAGCGCCACCAAGTCGTTGGAGCTCTGCCAGTGCACCCGCATACCCATCAGTTCCCATGCGCGCTTGAGGTTGGCCTTGGTAGCCAGCAGGGTCGTCATCGGCGCCTGGGCGATGTGGCGTGCGATGGCGTCGACGCGGTCGTCGAGATCCTCACGCTTGACCACCTCGTTGACCAGGCCGACCTCCAACGCCCTCTTGGCATCGATCACCTCGGCGGTGAACAGGTAGTACGCGGCGCGCCGCCAGTTCATGAAAACCCAAGGCTCAATCGAACATTCACCCGAGGGCATGCCGAAGCCCTGCAGCGGCGGGTAGGAGAAGTACGCGTCCTCCGAGGCGATCACGATGTCGGTGGTCAGCCCCATGTGCGTCCCGCCGCCGACGCAGTAGCCGTGCACCTGCGCGATCGTCGGCTTGGAGAACTCCCACAGGTTGAGCGTCGGCTTGACGAAAAGGTCGGACTGCGGCTTCCACGGATGACCCATCTTCATGGCACCCTCGACGAACGCCGGATAGTCGACGGCGTTGTTGCCGATCGCGTGCCCCGAACAGAACCCCTTGCCGTTGGCCTTCAACACCAACACCTTGATGTCGTAGTCGCGGTCGGCGTCGAGCAGTGCGGCGTCGACCTCCTCGGCGAGCTTCTGGTCCTGCGCGTTGGCCTTCTCCGGCCAGTTGAGCGTGATCTTCGCGATCGGGCCGTCCTTTTGATAGATGATTCTTTCTCGGGTTTCGTTCAGATCCATTCGCCCTCCTGATGATTCGTTATGACGTGATGACGCCGATTTCGGCGCCGATGCTGTAGGTTGTGCCGACTGCGCCCGTCCACTGCACGGTGCCCGATGCGCCGGCTTCGATCTCCTGTTCCACTTTCTCCGTGGCGATGGTGTAGATCGGGGTGCCCTGCTCGACGTGCTCGCCCGCCGGGACGAGAAGCTCGGTCAGCTCCGCCTCCGAGACGGCCACCGAGACCCGCGGAATGCGGATGATGAAGTCAGCCACCGGCGGCCGCCCGCTCGAACGTTCGCTCCACAGCTTCGACGATGCGCGCCGGCGAGGGATAGATCTGGGCTTCGAGCGCCGGGGCCGCGGGCGTCGGGACGAATCTCGCCGCGACCCGTTCGATCGGCGCCGCGAGCTCTCCGAAGCACTCGGCCTGCAATACCGCGACGATCTCCGCCCCGGGACCCGCAAATTGCACCGCATCGTGGACCACGACCGCTCGTCCCGTGCGGCGAACCGACTCGACCAACGTGTCGACGTCCAGCGGCACCAGCGTCCGCAGGTCGATGACCTCAGCGCTGATGCCTTGATCCTGCAATGTCTGCGCGGCTGCCAATGATTCACCCACACTACGGCCATAGCTGATCAGGGTGACGTCCGAGCCGGCCCGCTTGACGTCGGCCTGGCCGAGTGGAACCCGGAAATCGGGATCGATTGGCACCGAGCCCTTCTGAGCTTGCAGCCGGATGGTTTCGACGAACAGGCACGGGTCTTCGTCGAAGATGGCCGATGCCAGCAGGCCCTTTCCGTCGCGCGGCGTGGACGGCACGACGACTTTCATGCCGGGAATGTGCATGAACCAGGCTTCCAGGGTCTGCGAGTGAGTCGCTCCGGTGGCCAGCCCGCCGTAGACCTGCGTGCGGACCGTGATCGGCGCCGTCGTGCGGCCCGCGGTCATGAATCGGAGCTTGGCGGCGTTGTTGATCAGCTGATCTGCTGCTATGCCGATGAAGTCCATGATCATGATTTCGGCGACCGGCAGGAGGCCGTCGATCGCGGCGCCGATGGCCGCACCGACGATCGCCGCCTCCGAGATCGGCGTGTCCAGTACGCGATCGTGGCCGTATTTAGTCGAGAGCCCGGCGGTCGGCCCGGAGGCCCCCGGATCGGCGATATCCTCACCGAGCAAGAACACCCGGTCGTCGGCGGCCAGCGCCTGATCGAGTGCGAGATTCAGCGCCTCGCGCATCGACATCTGTTGTTCGTCCACGGGTTTCCTCAGACGGGGTACTTGATCGGACACGCGTACACGTCTTTGTCGAGTTCGTCGGCTGCCGGCGGTGATGCAGCCAGGACCGCTTTCAAGGCCTCCTCGACGGCCGCCAGGGCACCCTCGTCGATGCGGCTGAGCTCGTCGTCTGAAGCGACACCGTCGTCGAGAAGTTTGCGGCGGAAAGCGGGAACGGGATCGGCCGCTTTCGCCGCTTCCAGCTGCTCGGTTGGAATGTAGGTCATGCGATCACCGAAGTAGTGGCCGCGAAAGCGGAAGGTGACGCACTCGAGGAAGGTCGGTCCGCTTCCGTTGCGCGCCTTGGCGATCGCTTCGGCCAGCGCGTCGGTGACTGCCAGCGGATCATTGCCGTCCACCCGTCGACCCGGCATGCCGTAACCGGACGCGCGGTCGGCGACCTGCTCGAGCTTCATCGTGTCGGCGGTCGGCGTCATCTCGGCATACTGATTGTTCTGGCACACGAACACCATCGGCAGATCCCACAGCGCCGCCATGTTCGCCGCCTCGTGGAACGAACCGGTATTGGTCGCCCCATCGCCGAAGCTGACGACCGTGACCCGGTCGAGGCCCTTGCGTTTGGCTGCCATCGCCAGCCCCACCCCCACCGGTGGGCCTGCCCCGACGATGCCGGTCGAAAGCATCACGCCCCTGTCGGGTTTGGCGATGTGCATGGTGCCGCCCTTGCCGCGGCTGGCTCCGAGGGTACGGCCCATCATCTCGCCGTAGATCTCTTCCAGCGGAACACCTTTGCCGATCAGGTCGTGCAGCCCGCGGTAGGTGGTGACCAACTGGTCGTCGTCGCGCAGCGTGACGCCCATCGCCGCGGCAATGGCCTCCTGGCCGCGCGACGGCCAGTACACGCACATGAATTCACCGGTGCCGATGCCTGCGGACAGCCGGTCGTCGGCGGCCTTCATCAACGCCATCAACGCGTAGATGCGCCGCTGCAGATCAGGAGAGAGTGTCATTTCTGGTACGACCCGATTTCGCGGTAGACCTTGGGTATCGGCGGGGTCTGCATGTCCAGCAGTTCCAGCGAGGACATTTTGCCGCTCCTGCCGAGTTCCCCGAGGCGGTCCACCACCGCGTCGAGGTCGTCGCACTCGAGTTCGTAGATCGCGATGAACGGGCCCTCGCCGTCGGTCGGAGCGAAGCGGCGCGCGGAGACGATGCCGTCGACCGAGCAGATCTCTGCGAGATGAATGTCGTTGTACCACTTGTGATACTCGTCGACGCGGTCCGGTGACACCGGCCTGGTTTCCAGGTAGATGATCCCTCTGGCCATGGCCGCGCCCTACACGCCTGCCCACGGTTTGATCTTGAGGAAGCCGCCGGCGTCGACGCGCAACTGTTGGCCGGTGACATAGCGAGCCGCGTCGCTGGCCAGAAACAGCACCGCCTCGCTGATGTCCTGGGGTTCCACGTAGGGAATGGGGAAGCCCTGGATCACCGGGAAGACGACCTCGGCGTCCTCACGGGTCGGGTTCGCCAGATCGGGCCGAAACGCCCGATACATCGGCGGGCTGTGCAGCATGTCGGTGTTGACGTTCGTGGGATGTACCGCATTCACTCGGATCTGCTCGGGGGCAAGCGCATTCGCTAAGTCGTTGACATAGTGTGCGACAACCTGTTTCGCGAAGGCATAGCCGGCGCCGCCCGGACCGCCGTCCATCCCCGCGGTGTTCGCCGCGGTGGCCATGAATGCCGCCACCGAACCCGTGGCGATGATCGACGCGCCCGCCCGCAGATGCTTGATGCTGGCGTGCACGAGGTTCATGACACCGACAAGGTCCACGTCGACCGCATCGACGAATGCCTGCGGCGGCAGGCCGGCGGTCAGCGGGCAGATGCCCGCGTTGGCAACCACGATGTCGAGCTTGCCGAACTCGCTGACGCCACGATCGATGGCGGCCGAAAGGGCGGCGCGATCGCGGACGTCGGCAGTCTCGGCGTGGACGCGCCTGCCCTCCTTCTCGACCAGCCGCGCCGTCTCGTCGAGATCCTCAGGCCGCGCCAGCGGATACTCGTTGGTCTCGATGTCCTCGCAGATGTCGACGGCGATGATGTCGGCGCCCTCGGCGGCGAGCAGCTGGGCGTGTGATCGGCCCTGCCCGCGCGCGGCTCCACTGATCAGAGCGACCTTGCCCTCGACCCTGCCCATCGCCGCCTCCTTCGACAACCACCGGCCATCGGCGGCCCGTCAGCGTCCTTATCTCGGAAAACCGTATCCGCAGAAGTAGCTATACTACCTAAAATTATAAAGAAACCAATCCGGCCCCTCACCCGAACAGGACCCAGTGGACTTCTCATATCCAGCGGACGTAGAGCAGTTCCGGAAAGAGCTGCGCACATGGCTGTCGGCGAACCTGACCGAGGACGTCATCGATGCCGACCGGCGCCGCGGCCGCGACCCCGGCGCCTTCGAGACGCTGCGCGCGTGGGACGCGGCGGTGGCCGACGCCGGGTGGGCCGCGGTCTCGTGGCCGCAGGGCTACGGCGGCCGCGGCGCGACAGTTCTGGAGCAGCTGGTCTATGCCGAGGAGACCACGCGGGCTCGAGCTCCGGTGCCGCTCAACGTGATCGGGATGAACAACATCGCTCCGGCGATCATGCAGTACGGGACGGACGCCCAGAAGCGCACACTGCTCCCCCGCATGGCACGCGCCGATGACATCTGGTGCCAAGGCATGTCCGAGCCCGACGCCGGTTCCGATCTGGCCTCGCTGCGCACGCGCGCCACACGTGACGGCGACGTGTTCGTGGTCAACGGTCAGAAGATCTGGACCTCGCTCGGACACCGCGCCGACTGGTGCCAGCTCTATGTCCGCACCGACATCGAAGCACCCAAACACAAGGGCATCTCCTGCCTGATCGTCGACATGACGCTGCCCGGCATCGAAGCCAGGCCGCTGGTGACGCTCAACGGCGCCGCCGACTTCGCGGAGGTGTTCTTCACCGACGTGCGCGTGCCCGCCGATGCTCTCCTCGGTCCGCTCCATGGTGGCTGGCAGGTCGCCACTACCACGCTGAGCCACGAGCGGGCGGGCGCAGCCCGGTTGTATGCACAGCTGAAAGTTCAACTCGCCGACCTTGTCGCGGATCTGTCCTCCCATACCGTCGGCGGCAGACCGGTCCTCGAGGACAGTGCGACGCTGTGCAGGCTCGGTGACATCGCGGTGCGGATCAACTATCTCGAGTTGGTGTGCAAGCGCGCGATCTCGGCCACGCTGAACGGCGGTGATGCCCTGGGCACGGCCAGCCTCGCCAAAAGCGTGTGGGCGGAGCTGGGTCAGGATCTCGCCGCGCTCGCCTACGACGTGCTCGGGCCCGCAGCTACCCGCTGGACGGAGCGCAGGCTGTCGTCGCGCTCGCTGACGATCGCGGGTGGCACCACCCAGATCAACAAGGGAATCACCGCGACGCGGGTGCTCGGATTGCCGCGAACATGAACCTCGAACTCACCGACGAGCAGATAGCGCTGCGCGAGACCGTGCGCAAGCTTCTTGCCGAAAAGGCCTGTGTCGCAACGTATGTTCGGCCGCTGTTGGATGATCCGACAGGCATCACGGACGATGTCTGGCGCAGCCTTGCGAGCCTCGGCGCGACAGGTGTGCTGGTGCCCCAGGAACACGGCGGCCTCGGCATGACGATGGTCGAAGCGGGTGTGGTGGCGGAGCAGCTGGGCGCCGCGCTTCATCCGGGACCGTGGCTGTCCAGCGCAGTCGGCTCCGTGCGTGCCCTGTTGCGACTCGGCGCCGGGGATGACCTGCTGACTGGAATCGCCCGTGGGACAACGATAGCCACGGTGGGGATCGGCGGTACCCGGCCCGTGGTGGACGGTGGGGCGCTGCGAGGTGAGCTGACCGCGGTTCCCGACGTCGCAGCGGCGGCGGTGCTGCTGGTGCTCGCCGACGATGGCGGCGACACTGCGCTGTACGCGGTGGATCCCGCGGCCGCGGGCGTCACGGTGACGCCCCGCCGGCACGTGGACCCGACACACAAGGCATTCGACGTACTCCTCGAAGGCGTGACCGCCCCGCGACTGGCCGACGCCCCGGCCGAGGCAGTCTCGGCGCTCGTCGACGACATGACGATCATCCGCGCCGCCGATGCGCTCGGGGCCGCCGCCGCGGTGATGAACCTTGCCGTGGACTACGCCAAGACGCGCAGGCAGTTCGGCCACCCGGTCGGCAGTTTCCAGGCGGTCCAGCACTTGTGCGTCGACATGTTCGAGGCGGTCGAGCTGGCCCGCAGCGGCGTCATCCACGCGCTGTGGGCCGCCGATGCGGCCGAAGCGGCCGAACGTCATCTGGCGGCGGTGCGAGCGAAGGCCTTCGCAGGCCGGTTGACCTCGGTCGGCGACACCGCGATCCAGGTGTTCGGCGGCATCGGCTTCACCTGGGAGCACGACGCCCACCTCTACCTCAAGCGCCTGCTGGGCTGGAGCGCTTACCTCGGCGCGCCCGAGCGTTACCTGGAAGAGCTCGGGACGCATCTGGTCAGCGACAACGATCGAAAGGTGTTGCAATGAGCCAAGTTCTGAGCGGCGTGCGGGTCGTTGAGCTGGCCTCCTGGACTTACGTGCCTTCGGCAGGAGCGGCGCTGGCCGACTGGGGCGCCGATGTCATCAAGGTCGAGGATGTCGCGGCGGGCGACCCCGGCCGGGCTCTGGTCATCGGCGGGTTCACCCGCCAAAACGCCCGCGCCGACGTCGACTTCATCCTCGAGATCGGCAACCGCGGTAAGCGCAGCATCGGCATCGACCTCAAGACCGACACCGGCCGCGAGTACTTCGGCCGCCTCCTGGCCACCGCCGATGTGTTCCTGACGAATTGGCGACCGGGCGCCCTGGAGCGGGCGCACTTGACCGTCGACGACATCCGCTCCTTCAACCCGAACATCATCATTGCCAGAGGCACCGGCGCCGGTGTTCGCGGTCCCGACCGCGAGAAAGGCGGATTCGACGCGGCCACCTACCTGTCCCGCGGTGGTGTCGCCTACACCTTGACGCCGTTCGGTACGGAGACACCGGCCGTGCAGGGTCCGGGCTTCGGTGATCTGCAAGGCGGCATCACGCTCGCCGGAGGGGTGTGCGCAGCACTGTTTCACCGCGAGCGCACCGGTGAAGCGTCGGTCGTCGACTCCTCGCTGCTCGCACAGGCGATGTGGACCATCGCGCCGTCGATCTCCGTTGCGGACCTTTTCGGCATCGACGGAATCCCCGGTGCACCACCGGGACTGGCGATCAACCCCCTGGTGAACCGCTACAAGACGCGTGACGGGCGGTGGCTGCAGATGGTGTTCCTGCAACCGGATCGCTTCTGGGCGGGTTTCTGCCAGCGGATCGGCCTACCGGAGCTCGCCACCGACGAGCGCTTCGTGCCATCGAGCAATCTCATCGCCAATGCCGCGGAGGCGTGCAAACTCGTCGGTGAACGGCTCGCCAGCGAGGACCTCGCATACTGGCAACAGGCGCTCGCCGACGAGCCCGGCGTGTGGGCGGCGCTGGCCACGCCAAAGGAGACCCTTAACGATCCGCAGGTGGAACCGAACGGGTATGTCATCCCCAACGTCGACGACAATGGTGTCGAATACCGAGTCGTCGCAGCGCCAGTGCAATTCAACGAGACACCGCCAGCTGCCGCGCGCGCTCCCGAACACGGGCAGCACACCGAGGAGGTCCTGCTGGAGCTCGACCTCGACTGGGACGAGATCTCCGCGGCCAAGGACAGCGGCGCGATCCTCTAGAGCAAGGACAGCACATGACACGGGAGCGGCGCGAACTCGAATCGGTCATCTACGAACGGGAACCGCCGATCGCGCGGATCATCCTCAACCGGCCCGACAAGGCCAACACCAAAGACGCCAGCTTGGTGGGCGAGGTCGACGCGTGTCTGCACGAGGCCGACCGCGACAAAGAGATCAAGGTGGTGATCCTCAAGGCCAACGGCAAGGGCTTCTGCGGCGGACACGTCGCGCGGTGGGGTCCCGACGAGAACCCCTACCCCGATTTCGGGGACACATTCGAGGACCTCTACAAGGGCACCGCCGACCTGTTCCTGTGGCCGACGCTGTATCTCTGGGAGTTTCCCAAACCGACGATCTCCCAGATCCACGGCTACTGCATGGGCGGCGGTATCTATCTCGGTCTGCTGACGGACTTCTCGGTCGCATCCGAGGATGCCTACTTCCAAATGCCGCTCGCGCAGAGCCTCGGCGAACCCGGCGGCCACACCATGATCGAGCCGTGGCTGATGATGAACTGGCACCGCACAATGGACTGGCTTCTGCTGGCGCCGACGCTGTCAGCGTCGGAGGCCCTCGAGTGGGGGCTGCTCAACAAGGTGGTGCCGCGGGACCAGCTGGAGAACACCGTCGAGGAGATGGCCCGCAAGATCTCCCAGATCCCGCTCACCACGCTGATGGCGGTGAAGAACAACGTGAAACGGGCGTGGGAGTTGATGGGCATGCGTGTGCATCTTCAGGTGAGCCACATCATGACCAACATGGTCGGCGCGGCGTCCGATGTGCAGGCGCGCCGTACCGAGCTCATGCAATCCGGCTTGAAGCCACGGGATTTCATCGCCGACGGCGAGACTCCCTCCCGCGAGCAGACATAAATGCACGAGCCGCCACGGCGTGTCACATGCGTTTGCGTCTGCTCGCGCTAGGAAATTGAGCGGCCCGCCGCGTGCAGAGCAGCCACGTAGCCGAACACCATCGTGTTTGCGATGCTGCCGCCCGCCCCCAGGTACGTGCGGCCCATCACTGTCGCGGTGATGTTGCCCGTTGCATAGAGACCGTCGATCACCTCATCGCGTTCATTGAGCACTTGCGCGTGCTCGTCGGTGACCAGACCGCCGCACGTCCCGACGTCCGCGGGGAACACCTGGACGGCGTAGAACGGGGCACGCTCTATCGGCCCAAGCGCGGCATTGGGCTTGTGGCCGGGATCGCCGAGGCAGACGTTGTATGCCGACTGTCCGCGCCCGAAGTCGGGGTCGAGACCCATTGCCGCAAACTCGTTGAAGCGCTTGACGGTATCTTCGAGTGCATCGGCGGGGACATCGATCTCCTTGGCGAGGTCGCGGATGGTGTTGGCTCGCTTGACGGCCCCCTGCTCGAACAGCGTTTCTGGCAAACGACGCCTGCGGAACGGATTGGCACCTGCGACATACCTGCTTACATATCCCTCGTCGAAGACCTGCCAGCACGGCACCGCGTTGTTGGCATACATCGCCTTGCCGACCTCGACATACGAGTTCGACTCGTTGCAAAACCGCCTGCCGGTCCGGTCGACGTAGATGGCACCGGGGCGCTGGCGTCCCGAGCCGAGGGGGCGTGCCGCTGGGTCTGCGATGAAAACCAGGGGATACCACCAAGCCTCGTCGAGCAGATCGGTTTTTGCGCCCAGGTTCATCGCCGTCTGCAGAACTTCGCCGGTGTCGCCGTCGTTTGCGATCGACCACTTTGCGTCGTTTGGCTGGTCCCCGCTGTAGCGGCGGCGCATGTCGGCGTTGCGGCCGAACCCGCCCGCCGCGAGCAGGACTCCTTTACGCGCCTGGATATTGAGCGAGGTGCCGTCTCGAGAAACTCTGGCACCGACGACTCGACCGCCCTCCACTATGAGATCGTTCATCGCAGTGTTCGTCCACACCGGCGGCTCACCGTCGAGATCGATCAGCACCTTGACCATCTGTCCGATGAGCGAAGCACCGTTGGTGAGCATGTCGCGACGGCGAATACGCGCTGCCCAGGTACGAGCAAGTACCCGTACTGCCACCGCGAACGCTCGCGGCGAGCGGTGGAAATATTGCACGAAGCGCTGCTGCTCGCTGGTCTTCACCACTAGTCCGCGGTTCCAAGTCGTAGCCATCCGCTGGATTTTGTTGCTCCAAGCCCCCAAGGCGCCAGCATCGTACGGGATGCCCTCCACCGAACGCCCGGCCGCATTGCCGCCCTTGTGATTTGGGTAGTAGTCGCTGTACCCGGAGCACCGCACAAGCCGTACACCCTTGCCCACCAGGAACTCGATCATCTGGAAGCCCGCCGTCAGGAACATTTCACGGCGGGCGGGCGACGAAGCCTCGCCGATATCGCCGACGACGTCGTCGAAGTAGGCGAGCCCGTCCTCGTAGGAATCGGGGATGCCCTGCGCCCGCATCAACGGGTTGTTCGGCATCCACACCATGCCGCCGGACATTCCCGTCGAGCCACCGACAAGATCCTGTTTTTCGACAACAAGAGGCTCGATGCCGGCATCGACGGCGGCCAACGCCGCGACCAGTCCCCCGCCGCCACTTCCCGCGATGAGCAGGTCGACCGACTTGTCCCAATTCATGAGGCGGGTACGGTTTCGGTCAGGCCGAGATCGACCACCGGCACGTCGATGGTGGTGTTGGTCTTCTGAATCGCCGGGGTCAAACGCTCGTAGGGAAAGCCTGCGAGGAAGCCGTCGATCACCCGCTCGAAGTTGGAGATCAGGCCTTCGATCCGATCTGACAGCCGCATGTACTCGAATCCCTTTGCATGCAAACCCTTTTGTTGCCGCGGCAGGTTCGAGAAGTCCTGAGCGGGGATCGTCGGCCAGCTCGGGTCGTCCGGGGCGAGCGGCTCAGGCGGAGTGGGTCTCCCCTGCGAGCGGTCGTCGGGGTAGCGGGTGAGCGACCACACTTCGAACAGCGTCTGCTCAGGCCCGAGGGGCCGGATGCGGTACGACGACGCGCTGCTGTACTGCGGCAACAGGAAATAGTGCGGGAAACAGAACCCGATCGGCTCCAGCACGCCGCGACGCTCGAGGTCGTTCAGGTCCGGGAAGTTGCAGCCGCGGGCGCGGTGCCACTTGGTCACCGCGTCGTTGACCGCGGCGCGCCAGGTCGCCATCGCCTCGGCCGGATCGTCGGGCAGTGACATGCTCTGCAGCCCTTCGGCTATCCGCACGTCGTTTTCATGCGTCATTCCGCCCATGCCAGACCCCAATGTGCGCATGAAGTACAAGCTGGTCTCGATGAGCGGATGAACTTTCGGTGACTCAGCGTGGTGCGCCGACGGCAGCAGCTGCGGATGGGTCTGCGGCACGTGGTAGCCCTCCATGAAGGCGGCCGTGGCCAGCTTCCAGTTCACCGGTAGCAGACAGGACTTCCACCATTCGACGCGCAGTTCTGCGACGTTCCATTCGTCGTGCTTGGAGGCGAAGGGTTCGATGCACTCCCGCAGCGCGGGAGCGTCGTCGTCGAGGACGATCCACGCGCACCCGCCCCACAGCTCACATCTGACCGGCGCCAGCGCGAGATCGTCTGCGCACAAGTTGCTTTCGTCGAACTCCTCGGAGCGCAGGACAAACGTGCTCTTACCGTCGAGGTTCCAACACCATCCGTGAAACGGGCACACGAAGCTGCGGCGAGTTCCCCCGCCCTCGATGATTTTCATACCGCGGTGCCGGCACGAGTTGTAGTAGGCGCGGACGGTCGACGCGTCGACGCGCACTACGATGATCGACTGGTCGAGGATCTCGTATTCGACGTAGTCGCCGGGGTTGGGGATCTCCTCGAGGCGGCATGCCATCTGCCACACGCGTGGCCAGAAGAATTCGGTTTCCAGCGCATAGAACTCCGGGTCGTAGTACCGCTGCTTGGGGATTCGGTCCGCCGATTGGACCGCCCACGGCACCGGCAGCGGCGTCCAATCCACTCTGGTCACTCCGCTCACCCTTCATTGGGAGCCAGGTCTCTAAAATAGTAAAAATAGCAAGTCGGGTCCATCGGTAGCTAGTTGAGCCCGTAGAAGCGCTGCGCGTTGAGGCCGGCGATCTTCTCGCGGGATTGCTCACCGATGTCGGGCCGGGTTCGCAAATGCTTCGTGCTTTCCGGCCATTCGCCGTCCCAATGCGGATAGTCGCTGGCGAACATGATGAAGTCGTCGCCGAGAACGTCGATGACACCGGGCAGGATCGGTTCCTCGGGTTCACACGTCGCCCAGATGTTGCCGGCCTCCAGGTACTCCTGCGGATCTCGCCGCCAGCCGCGCTCGATCCAGTCCCCGCGCTTCTCGAAATGCTCGTGAAGCCGGTCGATGAAAAACGGCACCCATCCGACGCCCGCCTCGAGGAACGCCACCCGCAGATCGGGATGTCGGTCGAAAACGCCGCCCGAGACAAGTGCGGTCATCGCCGCCATCTGGTCGAACGGAAAGCTGACGCAGTGCACCTGGATGTAGTTGGTGAACCGGTCAACGCCGATCTTCGGCATGTGCACACCGGGGGCACCGTGAATGCCGAGCGGCATATCGAGCTCAACGGCGGCGGCATAGAACGGATCCAGGTCAGGATGGTCGAGATTGCGCGACTTCAGCGCCGGCGGGATATGGGTGGCCACCAGGCCGATGTTCTTCGCCTCGCGCATGATGTCGATTGCGATGTCACCGTGCTCAATCGGAGTGACGGCGATGCCGTGCAGTCGGCCGTGGGACGACGCGCAGTAGTCTGCGATCCACTCGTTGTAAAGCCGGGCGAAACCCGCTGCAAATTCAGGATCTTCGAGTGTCGGCGTGCAGAGTCCGAGGCTCGGGTAGAGCACCATGGTGTCGATCTGATCCCGGTCGGCATCGCCGAGCACTCCCTCGGCCGAGCGGCAGTTGATGCCCTCGGCGTCGGAGATGCCGTGCTCGGTGGGACAGCCCGCGCCGGGCCCGCTCGACTCGGGATAGTTGCGGCCCTCGATCACCAGCCCTGGCGTGTCGGTCCGCGGCACGATGTAGTCCGGCCAGCGCCGCATCGCCTCGATGGCTAGCGACATGCCCTCGGCGACGTGTCCGTCGGCGTCGATGATCCGCATCTTTATAAAGATACGGCCGGCGAGGCAACCGATACGCTTTTCGCTCGTGATCGTGCTGCTGCCCCCGTCGGAGACCAAACGGGCGGGAGGCGACGGTCCTCCCCTGCGCCTGGACGCGCTGAGCTTCCCCGCGCTGCATCCCGTACGCGCCGAACTGGTCGACGAGCTGGTGCAGTTGGCGGCCGATCCCGCGACGTGCCGGCGCGCGCTCGGCATCTCCGCTGCCCAGGATCACGAAATCGAACGCAATGCGGTGCTGAAAAGGGCACCGACACTGCCCGCCATGAACCGGTATACGGGCGTGCTGTACGACGCGCTCGACGTCGAATCGCTCAGTGCCGCAGCACTTTCCCGCGCCCACGCCCGTCTTGCGATCGGCTCGGCGATGTTCGGAATCGTTCGCGCTGATGACCCGATACCCGCCTACCGATTGTCGGCGTCGTCGAAGCTGCCGGCACGGCCGACGCTCTCGGCGCGTTGGCGTCCGGTGCTCGAGCCGCTGCTCGCTGAGATCGCGACCGAGGAGCTGGTGGTCGATCTGCGGTCGGGTTCGTACGCGGCGCTCGGCCGATTGCCCGGCGCCGTGCGTGTCGACGTGGTCGCCGAGCGCCCCGACGGGCACCGCACGGTGGTCAGCCACTTCAACAAGGCGCACAAGGGAAGGCTGGCGCGAGCGCTCGTGAGCAGCAGGGCCGAGCCCGACGACGCAGCCAAGGTCGGCGCCATCGCGCGGCGCGCGGGCCTGCGGGTCGAGCGACACGGCAACGAGCTCACCGTCGTGGTCGACGCCTAGTCCGGCGCTCAGGGTGCGGTTAGCGAGTCGAAATCACGCCTTGGCGAGCTGCTTCTGCTCGTAGAGCCGCGCCCATTCGGCGCGCGAGCGGATCGACACGTCGACGTCCGTGGCCTTGGCGCGCAGAGCACCGACGGTCGCCTGCTCGCGGGGAGTGTGCGCGAACGGGTCCCAACTGAAGAAGTTGCAGGCGTTCTGCCACGTGATCTTGTTGATGTCGCAATCGTCCGCCCCCGCGGCCGTCAACTCCGCTAGCACCTGCTCGGGCGCGTCGGGCCAGAAGCAGTCGGAGTGCGGGTAATCGCACTCCCAGGCGATGATGTCGATGCCGATCTCATGTCGCAGTTTCAGCGACGTCTTGTCGGTGACGTAGCAAGCCAACGAGTGCTCGCGGAACACGTCGCTGGGCAGCTTCTCCCCGAAGTCGCGTCGCAGCCACTTCTGGTTGGTGTAGTGGCGGTCGCTGCGGTCGAGGTAGAAGGGGATCCATCCGATCCCACCCTCGGAGAAAGCGAACTTCAGATCCGGGTAGTTGCGCATCGCGGGACCCCACAGCAGATCCTGTGCGCACATCGCCGACACCTGCGTGGCCAGGATGATCATGTTGTCGATCGGCGCGTTGGGCGCCATGCTGATCGCCCCGAACCCAGTGCCGATGTGCAGACACATCACCACGTTCTCTTCCGACAGGGTGCGGAACACCGGACCCCAGTAGTCGTCGTCGTGGTAGCTCGGAAGCCCCTCGAGGTGAGGAAGTTCCGGCATGGTCACCGCGCGGCAGCCCTTGGCCGCGACGCGGCGGATCTCGGCGCACATCGCCTCCGGGTTCCACGTCGGAAGCACCGCGATCGGGATGAAGCGGTCGGGGTAGCTGCCCGCCCATTCGTCGATGTGCCAGTCGTTGTACGCCGACACCATCACCAGCGTCACGTGTTCGCGGTGCATGTTGAGGTGGCGGGCGGAGAAACCGGTGAACGTCGGGAAGCACATCGAGGCCAGGATGCCGTTGCGGTTCATGTCGCGCACCCGCTCGTGCACGTCGTACACGCCCGGCCGCATCTCGGCGAAGCCCGCGGGGTCACGGCCCCACTCCTCGGCCGGCCACGACACCACGGCGTTCAGCCCGCTGACCCCCTGTGGCCTGCCTTGATACATCCACTGGTCGACACCCTTGTCGTCGGTGACGACGATCGGCGCCTCCTCCTTGTACTTGGCGGGCACATGGTTGAGGAACATGTCAGGCGGCTCGACCACGTGGTCGTCGATGCTCACGAGGATCAGGTCGTTGGTCTGCATACCCAAGTAGTACCGTCTAGCGATGTGACCGGCTCTGCGCTATCGGACAGACGTTTAGCCGAACCGGCCAATGATGAGCGGGTCATCGAGCTCCGCCGCGGCGGTCGGGCCTCGGGTGGCAGCTACCTCTACGAAGGCGAAGGCCTGATCACCGGCTGGCATTCCCACGAAGTGCACCAGATCGAGTACGCGATCGGCGGCGTCGTCGAAGTCGAGACGGAGTCGGCGCACTATCTGGTGCCCCCGCAGCAGGCCGCTTGGATCCCGGCCGGGCTGGTGCATCAAGCGACGATGGCGCCCGACGTGCGGACGGTCGCGGTGATGTTCGAGGCCCAGATGATTCCCGACGGCGGCGACCGGGCACGAATCCTGGCGGTGTCACCGCTGATTCGCGAGATGATGATCTATGCACTGCGCTGGCCGATCGACCGACGCGCAGGGTCCGCCCAGGAAGAACGAGTTTCCGACGCGTTCTTCCGCACCCTGGCCGACCTGGTCATCGAGGCGCTGGATCATGAAGCTCCGCTGAGCCTTCCGACGTCCGAGCATCCGATCGTCGCGGCTGCGATGGCCTACACCAAGGACCACCTGCAGTCGGTGAGCGCCGAGGACGTCAGCCGTGCCGTCGCGGTGTCCGAGCGCACGCTGCGCCGACTCTTTCACGACGAGCTCGGCCTGTCCTGGCGCACGTATCTACTGCACGCCCGGATGTTGCGGGCGATGGCGCTGCTGGCCTCGCCGGGGCGGACGGTGCAGGAAACGTCGACGGCGGTGGGTTTTGACAGCGTGAGCTCCTTCACCCGGGCCTTCACACTGTTCAGCGGCGAGACGCCGTCGACGTACCGCAAACGGATTGTCGGCGAACGGGTTTGACGCCTACTCGGACCGGAACATGCCTTCGCGAAGCAGCGAGTTGACCGAGTTCTGCCAACGCTCGAGCTGAGCGGGTGCGGTGAACGGCTCCGGGAGGTGCCGGTCGATGTGCCGACGCAGGATCAACGTCCCCAGAGCCAGAACCAGCGCGTTGATCGCCGCCCAGGTGAGGTCGAGACCGTCCCGCGTCTCGCCGCGCTCGCTACGCCGGTGCCAGCGGGCCATGCCGGAGTTCAGCAGCGAGTCGAAAATCATGTCGGCCACCGGACGCCCATCGGTCAACGCGCGACCGATGTAGTCGGCGAGCTCGGGATTTTCGCCGATCATCCGCGTCACCCGTTCGCCGATCTCGGCGACCGAGTCCGGCGCGGTGTCGGGTACCGGTTGGGTGATCGCGGTGACCACCACGGCCAGCGCCCAGTCATCGACAGCCTTGATGAGGCCGGCCTTCGTCGCGAAATGGTGTTGGACCGACCCCAGCGACACTCCTGCCGCGGCGGCCACAGCACGAAGCGACGTCCCCGAGGCGCCGTGGTTCGCGATCATCTTCATGGCCGCAAGGCGGATCCGGTCGATATTGGAAAGCTCGTCGGTGCCCGCTCTTCCGGGCTGGGACAGGATGGTCATCGTCCCTCGCAACGGCTGCTCACGCGTTGAGGTTAGACAATACGTGCGTATCGTGTCTACGATACAAATGTATTGCCCGCTGCCGTGTCGGAAGGTCGAGGACGTCGTGTACCCGATGTTGTTGGACGAACCGTCCACTTTCGCGTGCACACGCGACCCCGACCGCTGGACGACGTATGCCGATGACGGCGCCAAGGCACTTTGCCGCGAGTGCCCCGCCCGCTGGCGGTGCGCGCAGGTAGCGTGCCGGACACCCGGCGCCGAGGGCGTGTGGGCGGGCATTCTCATCCCCGAGGCGGGCCGCGGCCGCCGTCAGGCCCTCAAGCAGCTGCGAGAGCTTGCTGAGCAGAACGGATTCCCGGTCGAGACCACGTGAGTCGACCGCGGCCAACGTTACGTTTTATCGCCGCCGAAACGGGGCAACAAATGTCCATCAGACTCGGTTCGTCACTAGGAGACCGTCATGGGCAAGCGCCCCGATTCCACCGACCAGCCCACTTCCGAGGCCCTGGCCGCAACCGCGCTCTTTCTCAACATCGCGTCCGTGATCGCGCTCGCTATCGGCGTCGCCAGCTTCGGCGCATCACATGCCACCCTAGCCGCGGTTGCGGGTATCGGCGCTGTGCTCACCTTCATCGCCAGCCTTGTCTGCTTCAGTAAGCAGGCGACCGAAGCGGAGCCACAGCCAGCAAGCGCCTGACGGGCTATGCCAACTCCATCGCCGTCGGCACCGAGGTGGCCGGCGGCGAGAGACCGGCGACCCGACGAATCTCTCCGAACGATTGCACCAGCTCGTCGGTCACCTCGTGAGGATCATGCACCGTTTGGTCATCAACGAGCACAGAGATGTTGAACTGGTCGACGTAACTCCAGACTGTGACGTTCAAACCGCAACCTGCTGTGAGAGGTCCGACCGAATACAGTTCATTGAGCGTGATGTCACCGAACCGGCCGCGTTCGCGCGGACCCGGGACGTTCGACACGGGCACATTGAACACCCTCAACTTGGCGTCTCGCCGCGCTGCCCATGCGAATATCGCAGGCGCCAACGCCGGCGGCAGAAACTCCATCCACCGCGCAGAGAATTCCGGCCCGAGGAGGCGATAGTTCTCCTTGGCAACGCCTGCGGCCAGCTCCGTCAGACGCGTCCGCTCCAGCGGATCGTCCACCTGCACCGGCAACGTCACGACCATGCCGCCCAGCTCGTTGCCTGCAACCCGATCTGGCGACAGATCCAGGCTCGAGGGCACCGAGGCGATGATCGGCTCCGTCGCGTGACCGTCGTAGCGCAGCAACAGTTCTCGAAGCGCGCCCGCGGCCATCGCCAGGACAAGAGTGTTGATGGTGATGCCGAGCGCCTTGCCAGCCTCTTTGACATCAGCCAGCGACAGCGTCGCACTGGCGTAGTTGCGCTGCGGCGAAATGACGTGGTTCATGAAGGTTTTAGGTGCGTTCAGGCCGCTGGTGATCGATGGGTGCGGCTTGCGCTGCAATGACTTCCGGAGCACCTTGGCCAAACCTGATGCGCTGTAGCCAGCCAGCGTGGGTAGCCGGCCGATCTGGCGGATGTGGTCACGCACCGCTGCGCCGATGAGCTGGCTTGACGTAGGCACCGAATCGGGGACACAGCGTTCCTCGTCATCGCCGGGCTGGTACGCCATCGCCTTGGCCATGAGATTCGCAGACGCCACGCCGTCAGCAAGTGAATGGTGTACTTTTCCAACCACTGCTACACGATTGGCCTGCAGACCCTCGACGAAGTGAAACTCCCACAATGGGCGGTCGCGGTTGAGCGGGGTGCTCGCGATTGCAGCGATCACGGCGTCTAGGCTGCGCCGGCCGCCGTCGCCCGGTACTTGCGTGCGCCTCAAGTGGTAGTCGAGATCGACCTCGCAGTTCTCTAGCCACATCGGGTGGTGGAGTTTCCAGGGGATGTCAACGATGCGGTACCGCAGCGGATCCAACACGGGAAGCCGTTGCCCTACCAGCTCGCGGAAGGTCGCGAAGTCCAGACCCGAGGAGCCGCCGTCGATGACCGCGATCTTCATGGTATGCGTATGAACGGCGCGGGTTTCGCTGTAGAGCAACATTGCGTCGTACCCGCTTAGGCGCTTCAACCGCCCACCCCCTTCCGCTGGCCTACCGCGGTCAGCTCACGAGACGGCTGCCAGCTTGTGGCGTCGGTGAATCTCGCTGAGAAACAGCCCGATCGCGGTACATGCCGACCCAGTGCAGTTGCCGTCGATGAGGTCGAAACCGTGTTGAGCGCCGGGCAACTCGAGGTAGCCGACGGTCTGTCGGGAGGTGGCCCGAAGTTTTTCGACGAACGTTCTTGCCTGCGCTACCGGGATGACGAAATCCGATCCACCGTGAACAACGAAAAATGGTGGCGCAGCATCGTTTACCCGTGCAATGGGTGACGCGTCGCGGTAGATCTCTTCGTGGCGATCATAGCGGCGCTGTACGACGATGTTTTCCAGAAAGTCGACGATCCCATCACGCTCAGGTGTGGACCGATCGTGCCAGTCGTAGCGTCCATACACCGAGACGGCGGCGTCGACCGAAGTGTTCGACCCTGCTTCCAATTCGGATTCGAAGTGGGAATCCGCCGGTGTCAGCGCAGCCAGCGACGCGAGATGGCCGCCTGCAGAGCATCCCGCGATGGCAACGAAGTCGGGGTCTCCGCCGAACCGGTCGGCGTTGGCACGAGCCCAGGCGATCGCGGCCTTGACATCCATGATGTGGCGGGGCCATCGGTGACGCGGCGATACCCTGTAGTCAATCGCGAGACATATCCAACCTGCGGCGGCGAGATGTGACATCAGGGCCGAGCCCTGGAAGTTGCGGCTGCCGTACACCCAGGCCCCGCCCGGAACGAAGATCAGGACGGGTGCGGGCGTCTTCGGAAGCTCGGGCAGGCGCCAGACGTCGAGGAGCTGGGTTGCGTGCGGGCCATAGCGAACGGCGGTGTTGCGGAGGTAACGCCGTCGTTGCTGCACCATGCGGACCGCCGGCGGCACGCGCTGCGGCAACGGCCAGGCCATACTTTCGAGGTCGCCGATGATGCCTTGTAAAGCGGCACCGCAGACCTCGGCGAGGACAGGCACGGGCTGCGGAGCCTCATCGGCATCCGACGCGGAGGCGGACGGCGACTGGGACCAATATTTCCTCAGTTCGCTCACCGCGCGGGGCACCATCCGTGAGCCCCAAGCTCCGATGGCGGTGATGGTGACAAGCGGCCCGAGACGACTGCCAATCACAGGTAGCGCTGTCAGCGATTCGGCCATGGCTATCGCTGACTGCACCGGTCTGCCGCGAGCAAGCAGCCTCGCCGCCGAACACGGCGTCGAGGCTGGCTTTTCGCCACTAGCCGCCATGGCGCGAATGTACCGCTACGTCGGTCCTATGCCGGTCACATTCGCGCTGGCGCCGGAAAATTATCTACGGTGTTAGAACGGCCGACAGTCGCTAATCGTCGGATCCCACCAGCCGGTGGGTAAACAGTTCTTCATCGGAGCACCGGTTGGACGGCATACGTTGGCGATGGGATCGAACCATTCAGTGCCCGGGGTGCAGTCCGCGTGACTGATCGCAGGCGTGATCACGGTGATGAACGCCAGCGGAGCGATCCCGGCGGCGGCGACGGTCGCGATGCGACGAACGAGAGTTTTCATGTTCTTGATCTTGCCGAGCGGCCAGCATTTTAAACGCATCACCGCCGAGTTCTGCAGGGCGGTCGTTACCCACGCCCGATCCACGACCCTGCAGCAGGAATCGATGAAACAAGAGTGCGGGCGGAGGGATTTGAACCCCCACGTCCATAGGACAATGGCACCTAAAGCCACCGCGTCTGCCGTTCCGCCACGCCCGCTGAGCCAACCAAGGGTAGCGCGGTACCGTTGAAAGGTGTCCACTACGCGGCGTAGGAGACCGGCGCTCATCGCGTTGGTAATCGTCAGCGCCGCAGGTTGCCTGGCTCTGGCGTGGTGGCAGTGGACCCGCTTCGAGTCGGCGTCAGGCTCCTTCCAGAATCTCGGCTACGCCTTGCAGTGGCCGATGTTCGCGGGGTTCTGCGTCTACGCGTACTACAAATTCGTTCGCTACGAAGAGTCCCCGCCCGAGCCGAAGAAACGCGAGACCGCGACCGAGATCCCCACCGATCTTCTCCCCCGACGACCCACGGCAGTACCACAATCCGACGATGATCCCGCCCTGCGGGAGTACAACGCCTACCTTGCCGACCTGGCCAAGAAAGACAAAGAACAGTGACCGAAACCGCCCCGACCACCCCCGTCGACGCCATCCGCAAGGCGCTGCTCGGCTATCGCGTGATGGCCTGGACCACGGGCCTGTGGCTGATCCTGCTGTGCTACGAGATGGTGGCCAAGTACGTCTACGGCATGGAAGGGCTGAACTGGATCGCGGTCGTGCACGGTTGGGTGTACTTCGTCTACCTGCTCTTTACCGCCAACCTCGCGGTGAAGGTGCGCTGGCCGATCGCCAAGACCATCGGCATCCTGCTTGCCGGCACCATCCCGCTGGTCGGCATCATCGTCGAGCACTTCCAGACCCGAGACATCAAGGCCAAGTTCGGCGTCTGAGTCACCGCCCATTAGTTAGCTATACTCGACACAGTGTCGGCCAGCCCTAGGGCGCGCGAAAGCCGCGACCTAGCGGGCGGCGCCACGCGAACCCGTATCCCCGCACTCACCGGCTTGCGCGCCGTCGCAGCGCTGCTGGTAGTCGGAACGCATGCCGCCTTCGCCACCGGCGCGCTCAACCACGGGTATCTCGGAGCGATCTATGCGCGGCTCGAAGTCGGCGTCGCGATCTTCTTCGCGCTGTCCGGTTTTCTGCTGTTCCGACCGTGGGTGATTGCCGCAACGACCGCATCTGCCGCGCCGTCGCCGGCCCGCTATGGCCGGCACCGGTTCCGCCGGATCATGCCCGCCTATGTGATCGCGGTGCTCGCGACGTTCACCGTCTACACCGTCTTCAACCCCGGCCCAAATCCGGGCCAGACGTGGTACGGGTTGCTCCGCTACCTCACGCTGACCCAGATCTACACCGACAATTACTTGGTGACCCTCCTGCATCCGGGTCTGTCACAGATGTGGAGCCTGGCGGTCGAGGCCGCGTTCTATGCCGCCCTGCCCGCCCTGGCGTGGCTGCTGTTGCGGCGCGCCGACCGGCCATCGGTCGTCCTGGTCCGGCTTGCAGCGACGGCCGCCGTCGCTCCCGTGTGGTTGATCGTCGCCAACACCACCGGCCTACTGCCCAACTCCGCCGGCATGTGGCTGCCCGCGCACATCGCGTGCTTCGCCGGGGGCATGGCACTCGCGGTCCTGGCGGTGATCGGCACACGCTGGCGTGCCGGCATGACGCTACCGGTGGCCGCCACGTTGTACCTGGCCGTCGCGACGCCGATCGGCGGCGCCATCATCGGCCACGACCCGGCCTGGGTGCCCATCAGCAAGGCGCTGCTGTATGCCGGCATCGCGATGCTCGTGGTGGGCACTGCCGTGCTCGCCCCTGCCAACGCGTACACGTATGTGCTCAGCAGCCGGCCACTGGTGTGGCTCGGCGAAATCTCCTACGAGATCTTTCTCCTGCACGTTGTGGTGATGGCTGTCGTCATGGCCGTGGTACTGCGATGGCCGTTCTTCACCGGTTCATTGACCACGCTGTATCTGGTCACCCTTGCCGTCACGATCCCGCTGGCGTGGGCGCTTCACCGGTTCACCAGCTCGCGCAGCGCAGGCACGAGCAATGTCAACGCCCGGCCCCGGTGCGACGCCGCGTCCTTCTCCTCGGCCGTCAGCTCCGCCGCCGTCCGCGTCGAGCCCGCCGGAATGAAGACCGGGTCATAGCCGAAGCCACCGTCACCGCGGGGCTCCCGCGCGATGGCCCCGCGCCACGTCCCCCGCACGACGACTTCTCGTGAAGCACCCCGGGTCCCGTCCACCAGCGCGCACGCCGAGACGAATGCACCGCCGCGCCGGTCGTCGGGGACATCGCGCAGTTGGGCGAGCAACAAGGCGGTGTTGGCGGCGTCGTCGCCATGCACACCGGCCCAGCGCGCCGACAGCACACCGGGCATTCCGTTCAGCGCGTCCACCTCGAGCCCTGAGTCGTCGGCGACGCTGGCCAACCCCGTGGCGGCGAAAGCGTCACGCGCCTTGGCGATCGCGTTCTCTTCGAAGGTCGCGCCGGTCTCCGGCGCCTCGTCGAACGGGGCGACGTCATCGAGCGACAACAGCGTCAGGCCCGAGATACCGGCGCCGTGGAGCACCCGCCGAAGCTCGGCCACCTTTCTGCGGTTGCGGCTGGCCACCAATAGTTGGGTCAGCTTCCAAACGCCTTCTTCTGCGGCCCATCGGAGTCCGGCAGCTCGCCGGGGTACGGCTTTTCCAGCGCCTCGCGCTGAATCATGAACAGCTGCTCGCACGCGGCCAGTGCGGCGTCGAGAAGCTTGTCCAGCGTCGAGCGCGGGAACGTCGCGCCCTCGCCGGTGCCCTGGATCTCCACCAGCGTGCCGGTATCGGTGGCGACCACGTTCATGTCGACCTCGGCGCGCGAATCCTCGCTGTAGGGCAGGTCGGTGCGGACACGGCCGTCCACGACGCCGACGCTCACCGCCGCGATCGCACATGACAGCGGCCGCGGGTCGGCCAGCTTGCCTGCCGCCGACAGCCACGTCACCGCGTCGGCCAGCGCGACGTAGGCACCGGTGATGGCCGCGGTGCGGGTGCCGCCGTCGGCCTGCAACACATCGCAGTCGATCGCGATCGTGTTCTCACCCAGCGCGGCCAAGTCGATGCATGCCCGCAGCGACCGCCCGATCAGCCTGCTGATCTCCTGCGTGCGCCCGCCGAGCTTGCCGCGAACCGACTCGCGGTCTGCCCGCTCGTGGGTAGCGGCCGGCAGCATTGCGTACTCCGCCGTCAGCCAGCCCTGCCCCGAACCCTTCCGCCACCGCGGCACGCCTTCGGTGACGCTGGCCGTGCACATGACCCTGGTTTGGCCGAACTCCACGAGCACCGAACCCGCCGGGTGAGAGGTGAAGCCGCGGGTGATGACCACCGGACGCAGCTCGTCGTCAAGCCGGCCGTCTTCTCGTCTGGACACCAGCCAACCCTAGCCAATGCCCCTGTCATCAATGGCGGGTGACGGGGAACGACTCTCCGCACACCACAGCGTGCACCGGCCCGTCGAACTCCGCCTTCGCCTCGCTGATGACGTCCTCGCGGGACGTCCACGGCGGGATGTGCGTCAGCAGCAGTTCGGAGACACCGGCGCGTGCGGCGGCTCGGCCGGCCTCGGTGCCGGACAGGTGCAGGTTCGGCGGACGCGACGGGTCGTGCGTCCACGACGCTTCGCAGAGGAAGACGTCGGCGCCACGGGCGAGATCGACGAGGGAATCGCAGACGCCGGTGTCACCGCTGTAGACGAAGGTCGCGCCGGAGGGGTCCGTAATGCGCAGACCGTAGGACTCGGTCGGATGACAGACCAGCCGCGGCTCGACGGTGAGCTTCCCGATCTGCACCGGCTGCCTGTCGACCCAGTGCCGGATGTCGAAGATGTCGCTGAAGTCGTCGATCTCGGCGCCCTCGGGGGACGACGCCGCACCGAGCCGCGCCCACGTTTTCTTCGGTCCGTACATCAGACCCTTCTGGGGGGCGGGCGACGGATGGTAGCGCCGCCACACGAAGAGACCGGGGAGGTCGAGACAGTGGTCCGCGTGAAGATGCGACAGCAACACGTGCACGGAGTTCGGGTCGGCATGCCGCTGCAAGGCACCGAGCACGCCACCACCGAAATCGATGACCATGGGCGGGGTGTCAGGCGCGGTCAAGAGATAACCGGACGCTGGCGAATCAGGCCCGACGACGCTGCCGGAGCAACCGAGCACGGTGATTCGCACGCACACTAGCTTGCCATGCCCAGGATCCCGATGACGAAAACATGAACGCATTGATAGACGAACGTCATCATCGGCCGCTGGCGTGACGCTGAACAGGTCGAACCCCGTTCAGAGACGGCCCAAGAAAGCGGGCCGCGAGTGTGGTGAACGCCTCAGGGTCACCGGTCGCCTCGAACTGCCGTTGGGCCGGCGGCGCGTCATGCGGACGGAGCAAATCAAGCTCGCTGAGCACGCGCACCAGATCCTTGGCCGTCTCCTCGGCGCTCGACACCAATGTGACCGCCTCACCCATCGCCAACTGGATGAGCCCCGACAGCATCGGGTAGTGGGTGCAGCCTAACACCAAGGTGTCGACATCGGCCCGCTGCAACGGCTCCAAATACCCCTCGGCCAAGCCGAGCACCTGCCTGCCGCTGGTAACACCGCGCTCGACGAAGTCCACGAAGCGCGGACACGCCACCCCGGTGATTTCGATGTCGCGGGCGGCGGCGAACGCATCCTGATAGGCGCCCGACGCGATCGTCGCCTCGGTGCCGATCACGCCGATGCGGCCGTTGCGCGTCGTGGCCACGGCCCGCCGCACCGCGGGCAGGATCACCTCGACGACGGGCACGGGGGCATAGCGTTCGCGGGCGTCACGCAGGCATGCCGACGAGGCGCTGTTGCACGCGATCACCAACGCCTTCACACCGCGCTCGACGAGGTCGTCGCCGATGGCCAGCGCGTGTGCGCGAATTTCAGGGATGGTCAGGGGTCCGTAGGGACCGTTGCCGGTGTCGCCGACGTAGACGATGTCTTCGTCGGGCAGCTGGTCGATGATCGCCCGCGCGACGGTGAGTCCCCCGACGCCGGAATCGAAGATGCCGACCGGCTGTAAGGCGGTGGTCACGTGCCGTAGGACGGCAGCTGCGGACGGCGCCTGCGGGCCTCGCGCGCTTTGCGCTCCGGCCCGGACAACAGGTATGCGGCGATGACACCCGCAACGGCGCCGCACAGATGGCCCTGCCACGACACGCCGGGGGTGCCGGGCAGCACTCCGAGCAGCACACCGCCATAGACGAACAACACGATGACGCCGACGACGATCTCCCACACCTTGCGGGTGAAGAAGCCGAACACGATGAGAAACGCCAGCCAGCCGAAGATCAGGCCGGATGCGCCGATGTGGTTGACCTCGCAGCGCACGCCGATGTACGGGCAGTGCGTTCCGACGTTGCCGATCAGCCAGGTGCCGAAGCCGCCGACGATCCAGATGATGGCCGTCGCGAAGATGAACCGCGACATACCGGCCAGCGTCATCAGGAAGCCGAGGATCAACGCCGGGACGGTATTGGCGATCAGGTGGTCCCAGTTCGAGTGCAGCAGCGGCGCGAACACGATGCCCCACAGCCCGTCGCTGTCCAGCGGCCGGATGCCGTTGGAGTCCAGGCGGTGGTTGGTCAGGCTGTCCCACAGCTCGATGAGCCACAGAAGCACGACGAAGCTGAGAATGGTGACCCCACCGGTCACCCACGCGGGCCGCTTGGTAGCCGCTGGCGCTTCGCTCATGCCCATAGCTGCCCTTCCAAAGCGTCTTCCGCTTCGTCAAGGCTACCGGCGTAGGCACCGGTCGACAGATACTTCCAACCGGCGTCGGCGACGACGAATGCGATGTCGGCCCGCGCTCCGGCCTTGACGGCCTTGGCCGCCATACCGAGCGCGGCGTGCAGCACCGCACCCGTCGAGATGCCCGCGAAAATCCCCTCGATCTGGACCAGTTCGCGGGTGCGTTTGACGGCGTCGAACGACCCGACGGAATACCGCGTCGTCAGCACATTTTCGTCGTACAGCTCGGGGATGAATCCCTCGTCGATGTTGCGCAGCGCGTAGACACCTTCGCCGTAACGGGGCTCGGCGGCGACGATCTGGATGTCTGGCACATGCTTGCGCAGATACTTTCCTGTTCCCATCAACGTGCCGGTGGTGCCGAGGCCGGCGACGAAATGGGTGATCTCCGGCAGGTCGGCCAGCAGCTCGGGGCCTGTTCCTTCGTAATGCGAGTCGGTGTTAGCCGGGTTGCCGTACTGGTAGAGCATCACCCATTCGGGATTCTGCGCGGCCAGCTCCTTGGCGTGTGCGACAGCGGTGTTGGAGCCGCCCTCGGCGGGCGAGAAGATGATCCGCGCGCCGTAGAGCTCCAGCAGTTGGCGCCGCTCGATCGACGTGTTCTCGGGCATCACGCAGATCATCGTGTAGCCCTTGAGCAGCGCCGCCATGGCCAGCGAGATGCCGGTGTTGCCGCTGGTCGGCTCCAGGATCGTCGCGCCAGGGTGAAGCAATCCGTCGCGCTCGGCCTGCTCGATCATTCGAAGCGCGGGCCGGTCCTTGATCGAGCCTGTTGGGTTGCGGTCCTCGAGCTTGGCCCATAACCGCACATGCGGCCCGCCACCTTCTTGGCCACCGTCGTGCCACCGGGGCGACAGCCGCTGCAGGCCCACCAACGGGGTGTTGCCGAGCGCCTCCAGCAGCGAGTCGTACCGGGTCAACGTCAGCCGCCCGCGACGGCGGGCAGGATCGTCACCGAATCCCCGTCGGAGATCGTGGTGTCCAGTCCTCCAGAGAAGCGCACGTCCTCGTCATTGACGTAGATGTTGACGAAGCGATGCAGCTTGCCCGGATTGGCCGGGTCGACGAGCCGCTCCGAGATGCCGGAGTAGTTGGCCTCCAGGTCGCTGATCACGGCCTGCAGGGTGTCGCCGGTCGCGGTGACGCGCTTCTCGCCGCCGGTGTGGCTGCGCAGAATGGTGGGCACGGAAACGGTAACGGTCATGGGTGAGCCTCTCTGTGAGGAGCTAGTACTTCTCGACGATCTTGACGGGTTCCTCGGTGACGACTCCGTCGACGATGCGGTAGCTGCGCAACTCGTGCTCGTCGGGGTCGCGGGTGGATACCAGCACATAGTGCGCGTCCGGTTCGGACGCATACGAGATATCGGTGCGGCTGGGGTACGCCTCGGTCGCGGTGTGCGAGTGATAGATGACAACGGGAACCTCATCGGATTCCTCCAACTGTCGCCACACCTTCAGCTGTTCCATCGAATCGAACCGGTAGAACGTCGGCGACCGCTCGGCGTTGAGCATGGCTATGTGCCGCTCGGGACGGTCTGACCCCTCGGGACCGGCCAACACCCCGCACGCCTCGTCGGGGTGATCGGCGCGGGCGTGCGCGACCATGGCGTCGACGAGGTCGGCGCGAATCACCAGCACGACCGATTCCCCTTCCTGTTCACGACGAGAACGCTCCGGGCAACATGTCCCGGTAGGTCGGTATTCCTGCTACCGACTCTGCCGCAAGGACGCCGACGAGCACCGCCCGGGCCAGCACATCGGCCGCCGCGGCCCCGACGGCGGTGATCAGCGGAACTTCCGGTGACATCGACGCCGGCGTCTCAGGATCCGCCGGTACCTCGACGGCGCTGGTGGCCAGCGCGAACACCGTATCGCCATCGAGCGGGGTGTGACACGGCCGGATGGCGCGGGCCAGGCCGTCGTGGGCAGCGATTGCGACACGGCGGCACGCGGCGGCGCTGAGCGCGGCGTCGGTGGCGACCACCGCGATCGTCGTGTTGAGCGGGCTGAGCTCGGTGTGGCGGGCGGCGTAGGCCGCGATCTGATCGGGAGGCGGCGGCACGAGGCCGAATTCGAGGATCTGATCGGCCTGCCAGGGCAGTCCGGTCGCGGGGTCGACGGCGTCGCCGGCGGAATTGACCACGACGATCGCGCCGACCGTGACACCGATGTCGGTAAGGGTGATCGACGCGGTGCCGACCCCGCCCTTGAGCACGC
>NZ_LZMC01000078.1 GCF_001668615.1 Mycobacterium sp. 1274761.0 | reverse complement strand
GTGCGCGCTGGTGCCTATCGCCGGCACGCCGTATCGCCGCTGCGCCTCGAGGTTCGACGAGCCGGCGAAGCCGGCGAGATAGGCGGCCCGCGCGGCGGCCACGGCGGCCTGCTCGTGGGTGCGCCGCGATCCCATCTCGATGAGGGCGCGACCCTCGGCCGCGCAGGTCATCCTCGCCGCGGCCGATGCGATCGCGGTGTCGTGGTTGAAGATCGACAACGCCAGCGTCTCCAGTACAACGCATTCAGCGAATGAGCCGTGCACCGCGAGTACCGGTGAGCCGGGAAAGTACAACTCGCCTTCGGCGTAGCCGTCCACGTCGCCGTGGAATCGGTAATCGGCCAGATAGGTCAGCGTGTCGTCGTTGAGAAAGTCCGACAGCGAATCCAGCGCCGCATCGTCGAACGTGAACTCCGCCAAGGCATCCACGAATCGCGCAGTGCCTGCGACGACGCCGTAACGCCTGCCTTCGGGAAGCCGACGGGCGAAGACCTCGAACGTGGTGCGCCGGTGCGCGGTTCCGTCGCGCAGTGCCGCCGCGAGCATGGTCAGCTCGTATTTGTCGGTCAGCATTGCGGCTGTCATTGCCCAACCGTAACCGTTCTCACGCCTTATACGGCCCCGGCTATTCTGGGCACATGGTCACCCCAGCGAAGGCCCGCCCGGGAACTCGCGAGGAGCGGCACGTCGCCACCGACTCCGACACCGACTCCCCGTGGGTGACCATCGTCTGGGACGATCCGGTGAATTTGATGACCTACGTGACGTATGTCTTCCAAAAGCTGTTCGGCTACAGCGAGCCGCACGCCACCAAGCTCATGCTGCAGGTGCACAACGAAGGCAAGGCGGTGGTGTCGGCCGGCAGCCGAGAGTCGATGGAAGTTGACGTGTCCAAGCTGCATGCCGCTGGGCTGTGGGCGACGATGCAGCAGGACCGCTAGGAACGCAAGAGTGCGCAAGTGGAAGCGGGTCGACACCGCAGACGGCCCGCGTTTTCGTTCGGCCATGGCGTCGCACGAGGCATCGCTTTTGGAAAGCCTCGTCACGTCAATGGTTGGAATGCTCGATGAACGCGAATCATCGGCTCCCGCAGACGAACTGGAAGAGATCACCGGTCTGAAGACCGGTAATTCGCGTCCCCCCGACGACGAGACCATGAAGAGGCTGCTGCCGGACTTCTTCCGCCCGCAGAACGATCATCCCGCCGGGTCAGCGACCGCGGAGAGCCTCAACAGCGCGCTACGCAGCCTACACGAGCCGGAGATCATCGCTGCCAAACGCGAAGCGGCGCAACGGGTCTTGAGCACAGTGCCCAACGGCGGTGGCCGCTTCGAGCTGACCGAGGACGATGCGCACGCGTGGGCCGCCGCGGTCAACGACGTGCGGCTTGCGCTCGGCACCATGCTCGACATCGGTCCCGAGGGACCCGATCGGCTGCCGCCCGACCATCCGATGGCGGGCCATTTCGACGTGTACCAGTGGCTGACCGTGTTGCAGGAGTATCTGGTCCTCGGCCTCATGGACAAGAAATGAGTGCGATCACCGATGTCGGCGGTATCCGCGTCGGCCAACACCACCGCATCGACGCCGAGGCGGCCCTGGGGTCCGGCTGGGCCAGCGGCACCACCGTCGTGCTGACCCCGCCCGGAACCGTCGGCGCCGTCGACGGCCGCGGCGGTGCGCCGGGCACGCGGGAAACCGATCTGCTCGACCCGATCAACTCGGTTCGCCACGTCGACGCGGTAGTCCTCACTGGCGGCAGCGCCTACGGCCTTGCCGCAGCCGACGGGGTGATGCGGTGGCTCGAGGAACAGGGCCGCGGGGTGGCGCTCGATGGGGGAGTCGTGCCGATCGTGCCCGCGGCGGTGGTCTTCGACCTGCCCGTCGGCGGTTGGGAGTGCAGGCCCACCGCCGAGTTCGGCTATACCGCCGCCGACACCGCGTCGACGGACGTCGCCCTTGGCACTGTCGGGGCTGGAGCGGGCGCGCGCGTCGGCGTGCTCAAGGGCGGGGTCGGCACCGCGTCGATCACCCTTACCGACATCGGTGTCACGGTCGGCGCGATCGTCGTG
>NZ_LZMC01000077.1 GCF_001668615.1 Mycobacterium sp. 1274761.0 | reverse complement strand
GACCCGGCCCGCGGCCGACGTCGTGAACCTTCTCAACGACTTCTTCCGTGTCGTCGTCGACACCGTCAACCGCCACGTCGCGTTCCTGGCCGCCGAGTTCGGTGCCGCGTTCCAGCGCGCGTCGGGCGACGTCCTCACCGACGTAGCGACCGAAAAGGTCGCGCAGCCTTTGCCGTTCGGCGAGGTCGCGCACCATGTCGTTGAATCCGGCTTGGAGCAAGCCCAGTTCGCTGGCGTCGTAGATCTGCATGTGGGCGTTGTAGTTACCGCGCTGGACTTCGCCCAGCGCCCAACGCAATTGGCGCAGCGGGTCGGCGATGGCCATGGCGACCAATACTGTGCCGGCCAGGCCGACCAGCAGCGCGGCGATAGCCATGATCAGGATCGGCGTGGTCAGTCGGTCGGCGGAGGCGGTCAGGATCTGGTACTTGCTGGCCACCAGCGCCAGCACGATCGCCAGCACCGGCACACCGGTCGACAGCGTCCACGTCAGCACCTGACGCAGGATCACCCCGGCGGCCCGGTAGTTCTCCGGCACGCCGCTGCGCAGCGCGGCGACGGCGACCGGGCGCAGCACACGTTCGGATTGCAGGTAGCCGATGATCGCGGTCGCGGTCGCACCCAACGCGGTCGCCACCGCTACGACGGGCGCGGCGTGGCTGGCGACGGGCCAGCTGGCCACGATGAACACGATGGAGCCCAGACACCAGTTGGTGACGCTGATCAGCGAGCGGTAGAACGGCATCTTCAGCGCGCGGGTGCGGGCCAGTTCGGTGGCGGCCGGCTCGGCGTCGACGAGCAGGCTGTCGCGTCGCTGCCAGCGCATAACCGGGATCAGCAATCGCAGGCTGACGAATGCGCCCACCACGAACGACAGGAACAAGAAGCCGAGGAAGATGGCGAGGTTGAAAGCGGGTAGATCCTGTAGCTGGATGCGATCCTCAGGAGGCAGGCCGAACCGGAGAAAGCCCAGCACGAACAGCGCGCCGATGATGTCGGACTGCACCATGCCCAGGGTGAACACCGGCCAGGGCGTACGCGCCACCCAGCGGACGAATGCCTTGATTCGCCCGATCGGTTCGGCCGTGGTGGTCACATCGCTAACCGTATCGGGCCGGTGAGGCTCCACAGGGTGCTCTGGGACGGACGTGTCGGTTTGTGTCGGTTCGCAGCACTACTGTTACCTCTGATGGCCGGAGTCTTTTCACGTCTGGTGGGCCAAAGCGCCGTTGAGGCCGAGCTCGTGGCCGCGGCGCAGGCTGCACGCCGTGATCCCGCTCACGATGCCAACGCCACAGGGACCATGACACATGCCTGGCTGATCACAGGTCCACCTGGGTCCGGTCGTTCGGTGGCGGCACTGTGTTTCGCGGCGGCGTTGCAGTGCGAGTCCGACGGCGTGCCGGGTTGCGGGCAGTGCCGTGCCTGCACCACGACGATGGCAGGAACCCATGCCGACGTGCGCAGGATCATCCCAGAGGGATTGTCGATCGGTGTTTCCGAGATGCGCAGCATCGTGCAGATCGCCTCGCGGCGGCCGGGCGCCGGGCGGTGGCAGGTCGTGCTCATCGAGGATGCCGACCGGCTGACCGAGGGCGCGGCGAACGCGCTGCTCAAGGTGGTCGAGGAGCCGCCCCCGTCGACGGTGTTTCTGCTGTGTGCGCCGTCGGTCGATCCGGAGGACATCGCGATCACGCTGCGCTCGCGCTGCCGGCATGTGGCGCTGGTGACACCGCAGGTGGACGCCATCGCGCAGGTGCTGATCGACTCCGACGGGCTGCCTGCAGAAGATGCGCACTGGGCGGCGTCGGTCAGCGGAGGACATGTTGGGCGCGCGCGGCGGCTGGCCACCGACGAGAAGGCGCGGCGGCGGCGGGAGCGGGCGCTGGGGCTGGCACGCGATGCGGCGACACCGTCGCGGGCCTATGGCGCGGCCGAGGAACTGGTCGTCACCGCTGAGGCGGAGGCTCTGGCGCTGACCGCCGACCGCAACGACGCCGAGACCGAAGAGCTGCGCACGGCGCTGGGTGCCGGCGGTACCGGCAAGGGCACCGCGGGCGCGCTGCGGGGCGCAACGGGTGCGATGAAAGACCTTGAGCGCAGGCAGAAATCGCGGCAGACGCGGGCGTCTCGCGACGCGCTGGATCGCGCGCTGATCGACCTCGCGACCTATTTCCGCGACGCGCTGCTGGTGTCGGCGCAGGCCGGCGACATTGCGCCCAACCATCCGGACATGGCCGACAAGGTGGCGACCATGGCGGCCGTCGTACCGCCCGATCGTCTGTTGCGGTGTATCGAGGCGGTGTTGGAGTGCCGTGAGGCGCTCGCGGTCAACGTGAAGCCGAAGTTCGCGGTCGACGCGATGGTCGCGACGGTGGGCCGGGCGCTGCGCAACTGACTTGGGTGGTCGCAGCGCCCTGCCGTAGACTCGTGCCGCCCGGCTAGCGCCGAGCGCGCCACCTTAGCTCAGTCGGCAGAGCGGCTCACTCGTAATGAGCAGGTCAGGAGTTCGATTCTCCTAGGTGGCTCTGTCCAAGTACTTCGCCGGCCAGCTTGTTGGCGGTCGCGGCGGCGGGGAACCCGGCGTAGCCGCTGGAGTGGTAGATGACCTCCGCGATCTCGTAGTCGGTCAGGCCGTTGGTGCGGGCGATCTGGAGGTGGAAGGTCAATTCGTCGGTGGCCCGCAGCGCGATGAGGATGCCCAGTGTGACGAGGCTGCGGTCGCGACGGCTGAGGCCTTCGCGTCCCCACAGGCGACCGAAGACGTTATCGACGCCGATCTCGAGGAGCTCGTCGGCGAATCCGGCGCGAGGGATTTCGCCCTCGGGAATGAAGCCCGGCAGCAACTCGCGGAGAATCTTGGTTCCTGTTTCGCGCACATCAGTCATGGATCCACCCTTGCATGGCGGTCTTTACTGGGCCGGCGCGACGTACCCGAGGGGCCCAGCCGCGATGCAGACCGACAACGCGGCGGTGTTGGCGCGCACGTTGATGGCGTCGCCGGCGCCGGGCAGTCGGACAAAAACCCGGTTGAGGCCGGGATGGACGGGCACTTTCGTCTCCGAACCCTCACTGAGCGACAGCATCATCGAGCCCTCGCTGTTGGCGAGGTAGTTGATTTCCGCGGTCCAGTCGGCAGGCAGTAGCGGCCCGTCCAGTGGCATGCGCACCGGAAAGTCGGGTTGGACGAGGTAGCCGCATGTGGGGTCTGGTCCTCTGACGATTGTGCGGACCCAGGTGACCTTGGCGTCGACCAGACGACCACGGTTGTCGAGCATGCGCAGTTGTGTTGTGGTGCTGTCGAATTCAGGGCGATCGCGTAGTAACGCGAACATGTGGCGGGCCAGGTTCTCGGGGGCGGCGACGCGTTGCAGCACGAACGGATCGACTTCCTGGTCCAGCATGGGCGCGTTGGAGGTGCGATGCGCCTTGGCGAGGCCGGCCCGGGCATTCTGGAGGTAGGTCTGGGCGGGGTTGTCTTGCCAGATGGTCGTGAAGGTCGCGGTGGAGTAAAGACAGCTGGCGAGGAACGAGGCTGTGGCAGTGACGATTACGGCCGTGCGAATGGGGGACGCGTCGAGCCATCGGGTTTGTACGCGGTTGCGCGCGCAGATTCCGACGGCGGCAAGTAGAGCGAGCACGACGACGAGGTCAGGGAAGTAGCGCAGGGTCTGCGCGAGTTCCAAAGCGGTGAACTTGGATGACCGCATGAGATAAATTGGGATCTGGCAGACGATCGCGTATCCCACGGCGGCGAGCCACAGCAGGCCGATGCGCTGCTTGCGGAGGAACGAGATCGCTACGACGGCGGCGAGCGCGAGCCAGCCCAGGATCATGACCGTGACGGGGGGTGTGGCCCACGGGGAGGCGGGTGCCCAGCGCTGCCAGTCCCATGGGCCGCCGGCGAGGCCGGGCACGATTCCGTGAGTGATGGAGCGACTGAGGAGATCTCGCGTCATGGGCAGGTCGCGGCTCCAGCGTTCCTGGTCGACGACGACGAGGTAGAGCACGATCCAGGCGGCGGTCAGTGTGAGCGATCCGACCCAGAGGTTGACGCCTTTGCGCCAGACAATTCGCAGTGCGGAGCCCTCACCGGTGACGTGTGAAAGGAGCGCGGTGATGGTGAAGGCGACGAACGGTATGACGGCGGCCTTTTCGAAGAAGAGGAGGCCGCCGAAGAAGACGAGGAGCGCGGTGACGGTGTAGCGCTGGTTTCCGGTGCGGACGAGAAGGATGGCGTCGGCGCATACCCAGGCGAGGGCGGTGAGCATCGGCAGCGAGTTCAATGCGGCTGCCCACCAAGCGAATCCAGGGATTCCGAGCGGGGTGAACAGTGCGAAAGTGAGCGGGATGAGCAGGACGGGGCGCCAGCCCAGGATGACGTGCAGCGCCCGCAGAAGTGCCAGTGATGCGAGGAGTTGCAGGACGACGAGGCTGATGGCCGGGCCGGCCCAGTTGAGCGGGGCGAGGTGGGTGATGATGCCGGCGACGAGGAAGGCGGCGGGCATGACGTGGCCGTCGTGGTCGTCGAAGAGGTAGGCCGGCGAGAAGATGTTCTGGGTCCCGGCGCGGCCGACGAGGATGAGGTCGTCCCAATAGAAATATCCCTTGAACGCCAGGACCGCCCGGATGACGAGTTGGACCGCGATCAGGGCGATGGCGGTCGACGCAACCCAGTTGGTGCGGGTCAGCCGGACTGCCATACGTCCTTTCTGCTGGTCGGCGGGACCCTTCGACTGTACGGGTCGCGGTGTTGGAGGCCGTTAGGCTGCGTTGACGGGACTGGTCCTCGGATCGGCGAAGGACCGGGTTACGGTGAGCTTGGACATCTCAACTGACGCGGGTTTGTCGGCCAACAAGCGCTTAAGCTGGGGGAATGGACGGAAGCTCGCCGTATTCGCATAACTATGGCAGCCCGCCGCCGGGAGTTGGCCCCCTGGCGGCAAGCGGACCGGGTTATGTGCCGCAACCAGCGGCGAATTTGGGTCCAGGCGCTCCGCAGGGGCGGCGCCGAACCGGCTTGCTGGCAAGCGGAGTAATTCTCGCGTTGCTGCTAGGAGTCGCGGCGTTGGTGTTGTCAATAATCGGGTTAACCCGCGAACCTGAACAGCCTCGCCTGCCAGAAGTTCCGAAAGCTGCGCCTGAAGAACTGTTCGATCGCGCATCTGATAAGGCACTTTGTGAGGTCATCGCTCCATTAATGAGAGAGCAAAGCGACCGAACTCGGAACTTCCAGAACAAGGGTGATGCAGCATCTCCCGAGCGGTTAGGGGCGATTCCACAATACAAAGCTGAAACGCTGGATTGGGCCAACCGGATTCAGCCGCTGGTAAATGAGCACGCCCAACCTCCGCGGTATTTGACTCGCACACTGCAGCGGTATATCGACGGCATGTTGCTTTACAGCGAAAACATGTATCCAGAGCGCGGTCCCGATTCATTTGATGACGCGACATACGAGTCAGCCATTGTCGACTACGGAGGCCCCCTCGGCACCTGCTTCAAGGTGGGGATCCGGTGGTAGCGGTTGCTGCGGATGGCGAGGTTGAGCCCAACCGTAAATTCTCCGACTTCATACTCGGTGGCGTGTGGCCTGAAACTTCCCCTGGCCCATGGAAGGGAGCCGCAGATGGACAACGCAAATTTGCGCAGGCCTCTGGGGCGGGCGCGCGAGACATAAGTGCTTCTGCCAGTGCGATCCTCTCTAACAACGACGGCGCGTTGATCGAATCGATGCACATCGCCTACCAAGTTGACAGCAAAGCTGTTGAGGCACAGTCGGATATGTTCGCGTTGATAGCTGAATCCGTCGACAAGTGTGCCGATCTCGTTAAAGATGCGCGCCTCGAAATGGACGCCATCGATCGAGAGGCGCATGAGGAGATTGACAAGGTCATTCAGATCGGGAAGGAGGGAGTTTTTAGCAGCTGGGCGCTACTCGCGATGATCTGGGCGATTCTGACGAGGGCCAAAACAGCAGCAATTGCCGTTTCAGCAGCCACGGCGGCCAATATCGCCGTGCAGGGTATCCGACTTGGGTCCGCAACTGGGCCTAAGATCAACGCGAAGGACAGCGCGCCCGCGCAGGCAGAGCCTAATCGTCCTGACGGCCAGGGGGCCGTCGTCCTTGCAGGTTACGACCAGGTTCCCCAGCAGACTCCCGGACCAGTTCCTCAGCGGCCGATCCGTGACGACGTCAACAATCCACTAAAGAACCCGACGCAAAACGTGCCGAATGCACCTCAGCCCGATAGTCCGATTCGTGACGATCATTCTCAACCAGTCGTCCATGATCCAAAGGAGGCCCCTCCGGGGCACTTACCGGATCAACGTCCCGTACGGATGGATGCAAACAATGCGCCCATCGACGCAACTGGGCCTGCACCCGTACCGCAGCAGGCTCCCAGTACCCCCATCGTGCCGCCGATGAGCACTCCGTCCCCCCTGTCGAGCGGTGGGATGAAGCCGCCGTCGATGCCCTCCATGCCGAGTACGGCAGGCGTGCCGAGCACCCCCAGCATGCCGAGCACCCCGAGCATGCCTTCGGCGCCAACCTCACCAGCCGGCGTGCCGACGCCCACAACCGCCGCCAACGATCTGTCCCAAGGCTTTGCGAAGGGCCTCGCCTCTGGCGGGCCGCCGCTGCCCCCGTCGGTTCCGACCTCACCCCAAACTCCGACCGCACCGCCCGCGGCTGCCAACGTCACCCCCGCTTCAGCTACTGCTCCGCCGCCCGCCGCGCAGACCACGCCCGTCGTCAGCCACTCAGCCCCTCCGCCGGCCGCCGCCCCGGCCCAGGGCACCCCCGCGCCGCTCATCGCCGGCACGCCACCGCCCGGAAACCTCGCGTCCTTTGGCTCCGACTTGCCCCGCGGCGGACCGCCGACCGCGCCTCCCCCGTCCACGCCCACCGTGTCCGCCAGTGGATCCGGCGGTGGCGCTTCCCTTCCTCCTGGCGCCGCCGCAGCGTCAGGCATCTCGTCCAGCGGCGTGCCGCCGAGTGTTCTCGCATCATCCGGCCTCGCCGCCACCGGCACCGGCGCGGCGATCGTCAGCTCCGAAACCAAAGACCAGCACCTCGACGATGCCATCGCACAGGCCTACCAACTGCTGCACGCCTCACGCAGGTACCCCGGCCTGCATTGGGGCGTCGGCATTTTCAAGGTCGCCACCGGCATCGAGACCGTCATCGTCAGCAACGACGGCGCCAGCTACATCCCGCCCGGCGTTTACGTACCCCGTTCTGCCCGAGTGCTTTTCGCCGATCCCGAACTCAGCCCCGGTTTCCAAGCCAAGTATTTCGGCTGGGTCAACCCGACCGCCACCATGGTCGCCTACGCCGCCGAACGCGCCGTCCTCGATCCCAATGTCGAGCTCTACGCCGTCGCAGCGACCACCGATCCCGGCGGCTCGTCCGTGCTGCCGGCCCGCCGCGCCGGCGTCCCGCACTACCAGGATTGCGACTCCACCCGCTCGCCGATCGACCCCGCGACGCCCGCACCGGAACTCGACGAATCCCGGCTGCATCGCCTCGCCGTCGTTTCCCCACAAACTTACGAACAACTCACTGAGGCCACGGTGCCCCCGACGGAACGCCAGTCGTTGGCCTGGGACGCCACCGCCGGTGCCGTCGCGACCGCCCTCGCCGGCGCCGAACCCCTCCACATCGAAGTGGCCCCCGTCATCCGGCAGATCCTCGGCGCCCTCGCCGCCGGCTCACCGATTTCCGAGGACCAGTGGGCCGCGCTCGCCGAGGTCCGGCTCTACGGCAAGTCGCTTTTCATGCGCCCAGGCTTCATCGAGGTCGAGCCGTCGGGGGACCCGAACACGACCCTGCTCTACCGCGCGCACCACAACCTGGACCGCGCCGTCGAGGCGCTCTCGCTGTGGCGTGGCGACAACCCCGACTATGCCGATATCGTTTATGCCACTGCGCAGGTCGCGAAGGAGGAGCAGCTGTGGCCAGTAAGAGCATAAAGCTCAATCCCGAAGAGACGCTCGCTCACGTCAACAAAATCGCCGCGACCATGGCCGAAGTCTCCGTGCCCGGACCGGTTCCACCGGTGACGCCGTCGGCAACCCCAATTGACCAAGCGCTCAACGCGGTGGCCGCGGCCGCCGCAGAGAAGGCCACCGCTTCCTCCGAAGCTCTCGCCATCCGCGGCACCGAACACAGCGCCGCGTCAACCCAGGCCATCGCCGCCATGCGGACCCAAGAAGACGAAAACACCACGACGGTCAACGAACTGCAGGCCGACATCCCCGACACCTACATCACTGAGGTCTAGAGCACACTTCAGCCGTCGGTATGGTGGGCCGATGCGCACACTGGTGACGGGGGCAGCCGGATTCATCGGGTCTACGCTGGTTGATCGCCTTCTCGCAGACGGGCACACCGTCGTTGGTCTCGACGACCTCAGCTCGGGAAATAGCATCAATCTCGGCCTGGCCGACCGCTCGTCGAACTTCGAATTCGTCAAGGCAGACATCGTCGACGCGGACCTCAACGGTCTGCTGTCGGATATCCGGCCCGAGGTGATTTTCCATCTCGCCGCACAGATCTCGGTAAGCCACTCGGTGGTGGATCCGCCGTTCGACGCCGCCGTGAACGTTGTGGGCACCGTGCGGCTCGCGGAGGCCGCGCGTCGCGCCGAGGTGCGCAAGATCGTGCACACGTCGTCGGGCGGATCGGTGTACGGCACTCCGCCGAGTTTTCCGACGAATGAGGACGCGCCAAGTAATCCCGCCTCGCCGTACGCGGCGAGCAAGGTGGCCGGCGAGGTCTACCTGAACACCTTCCGCAACCTTTATGGCCTCGAGTGCTCCCACATTGCGCCCGCGAATGTCTATGGACCACGCCAGGATCCGCACGGGGAGGCCGGCGTGGTCGCTATTTTTTCGCGCGCGCTTCTTGCCGGAAAACCGACGAAAATCTTCGGCGACGGCACCGACACCCGCGACTACGTCTTCGTCGACGACGTTGTCGACGCCTTCGTTCGGGCCGCCGGTGACCAGGGCGGCGGTCAACGCTTCAACATTGGCACCGGTGTGGAAACGTCGACACGACAACTACATTCGGCGATCGCAGCCGCCGCCGACACTCCCGACGAACCCGAGTTTCACCCGCCGAGGCTCGGTGACCTTCGCCGTTCGTGCCTCGACATCAGCCGGGCCGAACGGATCCTTGGGTGGACGCCTAAGGTCAAACTCGACGACGGTATCGCCAAGACGGTTGCGTTTTTCCGCGACGAGCGCGACGCTTAGCCCCGCTCGTAACACTAGCCGGGACAGGCAGCGTCGGTCATAACGTCAGCCTGAGAGCGTCGCGACGCCTATATATGCGCGACGGCGCTCTCAGCGTGACATTGTGTGCATCTTCATTCCGCGGAGATCCATCCGCGACGCCTAGTCCGCGTCGGGGACGCGCACTCCCTGCAGGGCGACGGCCCTGGCCAGCCGGGCGTAGCGTAGCTCCAGGTCCTTGAACCGCATATAGGTGCTGAGCGTCGTGAACACGAACGCGATGATCAGCGTGTAACCGATCAGGTCGGCACCGCGATCCACCCCAAGCCAATTCGCGACGACGGTGGTGTCGTTGGGCCGCAGAATCGCATAGATCGCCGCAATGACGAACAGCACACCGCCAACCTTCACCCACGCCTTCGTCCGCGCGCTCGTCCGCGACCGCAGCAGGTACACCAACAGCGTCACAATCGACAGGATCAGCAAGGCCTGAATCCAATTCATCGCGACAACCTTCCTCGCAGCAGCCCGTCGAACACAATGTTCACACCGTTGAGCAACGGCTGGCCTTTGGACTTCGAATAGTCGGTGTAGAGAATCTCGACGGGCTGTTCGGCCACCCGCCAATGGTTTTCGACCGCAAGCGCGATGAATTCACTGGCATGGCTCATTCCGCTCATCGTGAGGTTGAGCCCGTCGGCGACCTTCTTGTTGAAGACCCGCAGCCCGTTGTGCGCATCGGTCAGCCCCAACACCCGGCTGCTCGGGCTCAACAACGCCGCCGCGCGCAGAATGATCCGCTTCAGCAGCGGCGGCTTGCTCGCCGACGTGTCGGCGAACCGCGTGCCGACCACCATGTCGACGTCCTCGGCGGTCAGCCGATCGATCATCGCGACGACGTCCTTCAACCGATGCTGCCCATCCGCGTCGAAGGTGGCGAACACCTGCGCGCCCGGCTGACTGCGCGCGTACTCGATGCCGGTCTGAATCGCGGCCCCCTGGCCCAGATTCACCGGATGCGAGATCACATGAGCGCCCGCGCGAAACGCACGGTCTGCCGTGTCGTCCTTGCTGCCGTCGTCTACGCAGACGACGTGGTCGAAAACCGAGCGAATGTCGGTGATCACGTCGCCGATGACGCTCGCCTCGTTATAGGCGGGTACGACGATCCAAACATCTCGGTAGCGCATGTCGATGGCCCCAAAATACACGCTCAGCGTGCTGATCCTCGGGCAAGCGCTACCAGGTGCACCGCAATTCCCACCAACGGCCCGCACAGCAGCGCAATCACCGTCCTGGTCTCCAAACCGACGGGCAGCAACAGCAACAGCATCGACGCCACCGTCGCACCGATCCACCCGACCGCGTATGCGCGGTGCAGCGCGGCTGCCACCGCCGCCGCACCGGTCAACGTCAGCAGCGCCATCACGATCGCCGCCGCGGTCAGCCACGCCAGCAGCTCGCCGCCCGCGCGGTACTGCGGACCGAACGCGACCCGCAGCAGCCAGGGCCCGAACAAGCCGGCGGCCGCCACCCCCACCGCGCCTAACGCCGCAACCACCGAAGCGGGTGCCACCAGCGCGCGCAGCCGGTCCGTGCGTTCGTCGACGAAATGTGCGATGAGATTGCCCTGCATCGCGGTCAACGGCACCAGCAGCGGCGCTCGCGTCAACGTGACCGCGAGGATCACCACACCGCCCGCCGCTCCGAGGTCACCAGAGGTCGCCTTCAGCAGCACCGGAAAGCCCATCACGAGAATCGCGCTGGCACCGGCCGCGGCGATCGAATGCGCCGCGCCGCGCAGGAAGGTCGACGTGCTACCGGGCGTCATCAGCGCGGCCGCCGCACGCGTGGCCGGCGAAAAGATCAGCAGCAGCAGCCACGCCACCGCTCCAGCCACCGTCGCCCACAGGTAACCGACCAGTCCCCAGCTGACGACGAACGTCGCCACAGCGACCGTCATCCGGATTCCGGCATCGGTCACCATCAGCGTCCCGTACTGCGTCCACCGCCCGACTCCGGCCAACATTCCCAGCAGCGTCGCGTGCAGACAGAACCCCGCAAGGCCGACGCTCAACAGCGCGACGCTCAGCCACCGCGACTCCGCAAACACGTGGCCTGACCACAGCGGCGAACTCGCCGCGATCACCAGCGCTGCGACCACACCGACCATCGCCGCCACCCGCATCGGGCGGGTGCGTGGCCCCGCTAGCACGTCGACGTAACCGACCGCCCGCACCTCGCGGGTCGCCTCCTGCAGCAGGCCGTTGGCCGCGCCGGTGACCAACCCGAACGCACCCCAGAAAACGCTGAACACCGAGAACCCGGCCGGTTCGAGATCGCGCGCCGCGAGGTAGAGCACCGCGTACCCGCACACCGCTGTCAGCACGGTTGCGATGCCGACCCGTGCGACGCTGCCGCGAGCGACCGGGCCGGTGGGGGTGGCCGCGTCGGTCACAGCGGTGGCACGTCCTTGGAATACAGCCAGCCGTCCCACAGCGGTCGCAGCGAAACATCGGCGTAGTTCGCCGCCAGACCGGTGAAGTCGTCTGTCACCGCGGTCGAATGGCGATGCCGCGCCGTCCAATCACGAAGCAACGCAAAGAAGTTGTCGTCGCCGATGACACCGCGCAACGCATGCAGGGTCAACGCCCCCCGCTTGTACACCTTGTCGTCGAACATGTCGCGCGGACCGGGATCGGACAGCAGCAGATCCTTCGGCGAGTCGACGAGGCGCCGATGGTAGTGGCGTGCCCATTCGTCGGCGCTGCGGCCACCGGCCTCCTCCGACCACAGCCATTCGGCGTAGCACGCGAACCCCTCATGCAGCCAGATGTCGCGCCACCGCCTGGCCGTCACCGAGTTGCCGAACCACTGGTGGGCCAATTCGTGGGCGATCAATCGCTCCGACCGGCGGCTGCCATTGCAATGGTTGGCGCCGAAGATCGAAATGCCCTGCGCCTCAAGCGGTATTTCCAGCTCGTCGTCGGTGACGACGACGGTGTAGCCGCTCGACAGTGGATACTGGCCGAACCGCTTGACGAACAGCTTCATCATCTGCGGCTGTCTGCCGAAGTCGTGGTCGAAGTTGCGCTTCAGCCGGGCCGGCAGTGCGGCCTGCATGTGCACCGGCGACTTGTGCAGCCGGTGCACGTCGTACATGCCGATCTGCAGCGTGATCAGATATGTCGATGTCGGCTCCGCCAACTCGTATGTCCACGTCGTCATCGCCGCGCGTGTGCGCTGAGATACCAACTCGCCATTGGCGACCGCGCGGTACGGGTTCTCGGTGCTGATCTGGATCCGGTAACTGGCCTTCGAGCTCGGATGGTCGTCGCAGGGAAACCACGTGGCCGCACCATTAGGTTGCCCGGCGACCAGAGCCCCCTCGCTGAGCTCCTCGAAACCGACGTCACCCCATAGCGTCTGGGCGGGACGCGGGTTGCCGCCGTAGCGGATGCGGATCGTCATAGCCGCGCCGGCGGGCAGCGTCGACGGCAGCGCGATGTGCAATTTGCCGTCCGAACAGCTGTACCCGGCGGGCCGTTGCCCGTTCACCGACACCTTCGTCACCGACAGCGCATCGGACAGGTCGAGCGTGAAGGTGCGTAACTCGGCCAGCGTGGCGGCGGTGATCGTCGCCACCCCGGTCAGCCGGTTGGCCGCCACTTTGTATTCCAGATCGAGTTCGTAACGCGACACCCGGTAGCCGAAATTGCCGGTGTGCGGCAGATACGGGTCGATGATCACGCGGCCGTTTCCTCGGGCGCCTCGTCGGCCGGGTCATTGCGCTTCTTGCGGAACAGGTTCCACGGCGCGATCGGGTTGCCCTGCCAGCGCGTCGACGGCGGCACCTCATCACCGCGCATCACCAACGAGGCGGGGCCGACGGTCGACCCGGCGCCCAGTCGTGCCGCGGGCAGCGCCACGCAGTGGGGTCCTAGCGTCGACCCCTCTTCCAGGACGACGGTGTCCATCCGCATCACCCGGTCGTGGAACAGGTGCGTCTGCACCACGCATCCGCGGTTGACGGTGGCGCCGTCACCCAGCGTGACCAGATCCGCCTCGGGCAGCCAATAGGATTCGCACCAGACGCCGCGGCCGATCTTCGCGCCGAGTGCTCGCAGCCACAGGTTCATCACCGGCGTACCGGTGGCGGCCCGAGCGAACCACGGCGCAGCGACCGTCTCGACGAAGGTGTCGGCGACCTCGTTGCGCCAGACGAACGGCGACCACAACGGGTGTTCGACGGCCTGGATGCGGCCTACTACAACCCATTTCGCAATCACCGCTACCGCGCCCGCCACCCCACCCGCTGCCAACAGCACCACTCCGCTGCCCAGTGCGGTCCACCGGTAGCCGAACTCGATGACCAATGCCTGCAGCGCCAAGAGCACGGCCACACCGATCGCGAACGTGACGATCAACGGCACCAGCCGACACGTCTCGACGAAGCCGCGCATGACCTTCAGTCGGGTGGGCGGATGGAACGTGCGCAACGCGTCGGCAGCGGTCGGCTTGCGGCGCAACCGCATCGGCGGGCTGCCCAACCACGACGAACCCGCCTTCGACTTGTGCGGCGCCGCCGACAACACCGCGACGAGGCCGTCGTCGGGAACCTTGCGGCCGGGCTGGGTGATGCCCGAGTTGCCGAGGAACGCCCGTTTCCCGATCGTCGCCTTGGCGACGTGGATCCAGCCGCCACCGAGTTCGTAGGACGCCACCATCGTGTCGTCGGCCAGGAACGCGCTGTCCTCGATGACGGTGAACTTCGGCGTCAGCAGCGCAGTCGAGATCTCGGTGCCGCGGCCGACTTTCGCGCCAAGCACACGCAGCCACATCGGCGTCAGCAGGCTGGCGTACACCGGAAACAGATACGTGCGGGCGGCGTCCATCAGCCGTTCCGTCGCCCAGATCTGCCAGCCCACGCGGCTGCGGACCGGGTGATAGCCCTCCCGCAGCCACAGCGACAACAATCGGACGCCAAACGCCGTCAGCGCCGCGTACACCAGCAGTGCCACTACCGTCGCCGCCGGCGTCCACAGCGCGGCGGGCACCAGAGCATCGGTCAGCGAGGATGCATCGCGCACGCCCCACCCGATGACTGCCAGCCCGCAGGCGAGCGCGGCAACGGGCAACGCGCTCAGCAGCATTGATGTCACTCCGTACACCGCAACCCACAACGGTGCCCGGCCGGGACGCTCCTGCGGCCATGGATGTCGGGCCTTGCCCGACTTCACCGCGGGCGAACCCTTCCAATACTGCCCCTTCTTCACCCGGCCCGCCACGCCGGAACCCGGTGCGACATCGGCGTTCTTGCCGACGACGGCACCGGGCAGCAGCGTCGTGCGCGCGCCGATCGTGGCGTCGTTGCCGATGGTGATGGTGCCGACGTGGAAGTGGTCACCGTCGATCCAGTGCCCCGACAGGTCCACTTCGGGTTCGATCGAACTGCGGTGGCCCAACGTGAGCATGCCGGTCACCGGCGGTGCTGAATGCAGATCGACGCCCTTGCCGACCGAGTTCCCAAGCGCCCGTGCGTAATACACGAGCCACGGTGCCCCGGCCAGGTTTTCCGCGCCGCTGGCGGTGGCGAGACGCTCGGCAAGCCAGACCCGCATGTGCTCCGCGCCGCCGCGGCGGTAAGTGCCCGGCTTCAGAAAGCCGATCAGCATCCTGGCGCACAGCGCCGCGATGCTCATCCGACCCACCGGCGTGACGAACAGGAGGAACCCGGCCAGCACCCACCCCCAGTCGACGGGCACAAGCCACGTCGCCGGGCTCAGCGCCGCGCCGACATTGTTGAGCACCGCCAGCCACACCGCCCACTGCAGCCCCGCCAAGGTGGCCAGCGGCAGCGACATCACTACTTGAAAGACCTGCGCTGTCAATGGCATTGGCCGCACCACGCGCTCCTCGGCCGGTGGCGGCGCACCGAGCTCGTCGAGGAAGCCGGCCAGTGAGCCCAACCGCGGATGGTCATACAGGTCAGCCACGGTGACCTGCGGATAGCGCTGCCGGAGCGCGGCAACCAGCTGCGCCGCCGACAGCGAGCCACCGCCGAGCGCGAAGAAGTCGGCCTCGGGACCGTCGAGGGGTGCGGCCAGTACGTCGCGCCACAATCCGGCGAGCCAGCCCTTGGTGCCGCCGAGGTCGGGCGCCTCGTCGCCGGGTTCGCCGGGCAACGGCCACGGCAACGCGTCGCGGTCCACCTTCCCGGATGTGCGGGTCGGCAGCTCGTCGACACGCACCAGCCGCGGCACGAGCGCGGCTGGCAACGACTCGGCCAGCACCCTCCGCGCGGCCGCCAGGTCGAACGACGGGTCCGGGCAGCAGATGTAGCCGACGAGCAGGGGAGTGCCGCTGGTGGTTTTCCGAACCGCCGCGGCACCGCCGCTCACACCGGGCAAGTTCACCAGCGCGGCATCGACTTCGCCCAGCTCGATGCGACGGCCGCCCACCTTGACCTGGTCGTCGGCCCGACCGCAGAAGACCAGCCCCTCGTGTTCCAGGCGCACCAGATCACCGCTGCGGTACGCGCGGTTCCAGCCCAGCGTCGGCATCGGCGCGTACTTCTCAGCGTCCTTCTCCGGGTCCAGGTAGCGGGCCAGACCGACCCCGCCGATCACCAGTTCGCCCGTGCCGCCCATCTGCACCGGCATGCCGTCCTTGTCGACGACGGCCAGGTCCCAGCCCGGCAACGGCAACCCGATGCTGACCGATTTGATGCCGTCGAGCCTTGCCGCGCACGCGACGACCGTGGCCTCGGTGGGCCCGTAGGTGTTCCAGATCTCGCGTCCCGCGGCGTCGGGCCCCGTGGTTAGCCGCGACGCGAGCTCGGGCGGACACGCCTCGCCGCCGAAGATCAGCAGCCGCACCGCCTCTAACGCTTCGGCCGGCCACAGCGCGGCCAACGTGGGCACCGTCGATACCACCGTGATGTCCTTCGACACCAGCCACGGCCCCAGATCCATGCCGCTACGCACCAGGGCGCGGGGCGCCGGGACCAGGCAGGCGCCGTTTCGCCACGCCAGCCACATCTCCTCGCACGACGCGTCGAACGCCACCGAAAGCCCGGCGAGTACGCGGTCACCCGGCCCAATCGGATTGTCCTGCACGAACATTTGCGCTTCGGCGTCGACGAACGCCGCGGCGCTGCGATGCGTGACCGCCACCCCTTTGGGCGTTCCGGTCGATCCGGAGGTGAAGATGATCCACGCATCGTCGCGGCCCAGCGGCGACGCGGCGCGCCACCCGCGGGACGAGCCGGCGCCGCGGACGAGGCCGCGCTCGGTGATCACGCCAACGACGTTGGCCTCCCCGAACACCAGCTCCGCGCGCTCGTCTGGGTCGTCGGCGTCCACCGGCACATATGCCGCGCCGGTGGCCAGCGTCGCCAGAATCGCCACGTACAGGGCGTAGCTGCCCGACGGCATGCGGATGCCGATGCGGTCGCCGCGGCCGATGCCGCGCGCCGCCAGCCATCCCACGCTGTCCTTGATGTCGGTGATCAGCTCGCTGTAGGTCAGCTGCACGGAACCGTCGTCGATGGCGGGCGCATCGGGATACCGCGTGGCGGTGTCGTAGAGGATGTCGATCAGCGTCCGCGGCTCCGGTGCGTACGGCGACAGCAGGTACTGCGCAGGTATCTCCGGCACAAAAGCCCCAGTCACGCCTACAACGTACTAAGCGCGTGTTGGATTCTCGCTGAGCCCAACCGTTGTCGCGTCGTGACCATGTCCGTAGCGTGTCGGCGTGACGAGTGCACATGATCGACGGCTGCGGCTTTTCTTGGCAGACCCGACTGGCGACAACTGGCGCGAGCTGACCTCAGGTGACACGACGGCCGTGCGGCTGACGGCGCCTGACCTGCAACAGGCCAGACGGGCCAGGCGGCGGATCACCGATGACGTCGCGGTGATCCTCGACGTCACCGTCGCGGTCGCCGCCGACTTCCGCTCCGCCCGCGACGCGATGCCCGATACCGACGACGGCACCTTGCACTATGCGGGCACCATCGATGGGCTGGCCGGGTTGGTGGCCGACATATTCTTGGCCGAGGTGGCCGACGGGGTGACGATCATTCCGGCATCACCGCAACAGGACATGGGCAAGCTCGCCGACGCGGCGCTGGACCGCATTGCCCGCCGCCTCCCTCTGGCCGGCGCGGCCTAACCGGTCATCGACTCGTAAATCAGCCTGGCGTACCGCGCTGTTCGTTCGTTACCGAGAGTGCCCTGGCCCATCCTGTTCATGACGTACGTTGCCGTGACGCCTCGGTCGGGGTTCATCAACACCACCGAGCCGCCCCACCCGCCCCAGAAACAGACCCTCTCTTCGGCAGGCACGAACGGCACAACCTCGGGTGTGGCCAGGCCGTAGCCGATACCCATTTTGAGCGGAGCGGCCAACACCAGATCCGGTCCATGCGACTGCACGTCGAAGATCCGGTCGATGATCGCGGGCGACAACAGCTCGATGCCATTTGCCTTGCCACCCAACGAAACCGGCGACAGCATCCGCGCCAGCGAGCGCGCGTTGCCGTGCCCGTTGACGGCACCGAGGTCCGCCTCGCGCCAGGCAGCGGTGTGGGCGATGGTCGCTTCGGGCGCCGGATTAGTCAGCGTCTTGCGCATCGGGCTGCCTTGCGGAAGCGCATCGAACGGGATGTCGAAGGGCGGCGGCGGAATGAGGTCCGCGATCCGGCCGGCGTCCTCCGGTGTGGCGCCGATCTGAAAGTCGGCCCCCAGTGGTCGCGCGATCTCGTCGCGCACGAAATCCTTCAACGACGTGCCCGCTGTGCGACGCACCAACTCGCCGATCAGAAAGCCGAAGTTGAGCGCCTGATAACCCGATGCGGAGCCCGGTGGCCACCACGGCGCCTGCGCGGCCAGCAACGACGTGGCCTTATCCCAGTCGAAGAGGTCGTCGACGGTCATCGGCTCCTGCCACCCGGCCACGCCGGAGGTGTGCGACAGCAGGTGACGCACTCGTACTTCGTCCTTGCCGTTGGCGGCGAACTCGGGCCAGTACTGGGCGACCGGCGCATCGAGATCCAGCAGCCCGCGGTCGGCGAGCATCAGGGCGGCCAGGCTCGTCACCGTCTTGGTCGACGACCAGACGTTGACGATGGTGTCTTCACTCCACGGCACCGTTTTGGCGGCGTCGCGGTGGCCGCCCCAGATGTCGACGACGCACTCGCCGTCGATGTCGACCGCGATTGCGGCGCCCACCTCTGCGCCGCTGGCGAGTTCTTCGCCGAGCGCCTCGGCGACCCTCTCGAAATCGACGTCGCAGTGTCCGTGCACGAGAGGAGTCATGCGGTGGAATCTACGCCGGGCGAATCACCAGTTGTCGTAGCCGCCTTCGGGGCCCAGCATGCGTTCCAGCCTGGTGCGGTTGATCTTGGCCAACTCGTTGCGGATCACTTTGCGCTCGGTGTCGACGTCGTGGTGCATGCGGTCGGCGATCGCGGCCAGCACGTCCTGAGCGCAGTAGCCGTTGATGAACATGACGAACCCGAACCCGAAGTGGTCCAGATAGTGCTTCGACGCGGCGGCCAGCTCGCTCATCACCTCAGGCCGCTCGTCGCAGATCGCGCACTGCTCGGCCGCCGACTTCTCGCTGCCGGGGCGGCGCCCGACGTCGGGATAGGCCTGCAGGATCGAGTCGATGGACGCCTCGGACAGCCCGAACAACAGCTCGTCGGCCTGCCTGTACAGCGCCTCACGGTCGGGGTACGGCCGTCCGCGAGCGATGTCGGCGGCCAGCGGCACGCTGTAGCAGCACTCGTAGAGGGCGTGCACAGCGCGGCGTATCGGCATGTCGTTGAAGACGTCCAATCCGATGCCCTGATGCAGCAACACAGACTCATGATGCGAGCGCCAGAGCACACCGGCGTTACGCCGTGTTACAGCAAGGAAAACTTACGGCCGCGTCAGTGGCCCTGCGCTTTGAAGCGTTCGATCGAGCGGGTGACTTCCGCTTCGGCGTCCTCGCGGCCGGCCCAGTCGGCGGCCTTCACGTACTTGCCCGGCTCGAGGTCCTTGTAGTGCACGAAGAAGTGCTTGATCGCGTCGAGCTCGAACTGCGGCACGTCACCCACGTCCTTGATGTGGTCCCACCGCCCGTCGCCCGCTGGTACACAGAGCACCTTGTCGTCGCCGCCGGCCTCGTCGGTCATCTGGAACATCGCCACCGGCCGCGCCTCGACGATGCATCCGGGAAACACCGACTCAGGCAGCAGCACCAGCGCGTCGAGCGGATCGCCGTCCTCGCCGAGGGTGTTCTCGATGAAGCCGTAGTCGGTCGGATAACCGAAGGCCGTGTAGAGATAGCGGTCCAGCTTGACCCGACCGGAATCATGGTCGACCTCGTACTTGTTGCGCGAGCCCTTCGGGATCTCGATGACAACGTCAAACTCCACCGTCGCGGCTCCTTGCCTGCTCGGTCTGTTGGGGACGCAGCAACCCTAGACGAAACTCCGAATACCATTTCCACTCACTGCCCCTGAGGGAGGTGCGACGGGCACACCCGCCGCGGCTGAGGTCGATTTCCTGCCAGCGGATACCCTGCTGGAGCAGGTTGAAGTCAGGAGAAGCATGCGTCCCACCCAGTGGCGACGGTCCACCCACATCGTGATCGGGGTGTCCGTGGTGCTGCTGGTCGTCGCGGTGGTGGTCACGGCGGCGTTGCTTCGCGGCGGCAAGCCCAGCGACGCCAGCGCCATCCCGCCGGACCCGCCGCTGGCCACCGCCGACCCCGACATCAAGCCAGTGTCGGACTCTGCGGGCAAACCCACCCCCGACAAGCTGGCCGCAGCCCTGGCGGCGGCGCTGGCCGATCCGAACCTCGGCAACTTCACCGGCAGGATCACCGACGCGGCCACCGGCGAACAGCTGTGGGCCCAGCGCGCCGACGTGCCGATGCAGCCGGCATCGGTGACCAAGGTGCTCACCACCGCGGCCGCGTTGCACGGCCTCGACCGCGACGCCCGGCTCACCACCACGGTGCTGGCCTCCGACCACCGGCCCGGCGTGGTCGTGCTCAAAGGTGGCGGCGACCCGACACTGTCGGCGGCGCCCACGGGACAGGCCACGTGGTACCGCGACGCGGCCCGCATCAGTGATCTGGCCGATCAGGTGCTGCGCAGCGGCACGAAGGTGACGTCGGTGGCCGTCGACATCAGCGCGTTCAGCGGGCCGACGATGGCGCCCGGATGGGATCCGCTCGACATCGACGGCGGCGACATGGCCCCGATGGAGGCGGTCATGCTCGACGGCGGCCGCACACAGCCGGTCAGCGTTGACTCAGCGCGGTCGAGGACACCCGCGCTCGACGCCGGCCGCGCGCTGGCCACCGCGCTGCGGGTCGACCCGGCCACCGTCACGGTGATGTCGACCGCGTTCGACGGTGATGAGATCGGGTCGGTCCAATCACCGCCGCTGATTGAGCGCCTTCGCGAGATGATGAACAACTCCGACAATGTGATGGCGGAGTCGATCGGCCGGGAAGTGGCTGCCGCACACGGAAAGCCGCAGAGCTTCGACGACGCGGTGCGAGCAGTCCTCGACGAGCTGAACGACGCCCACATCGACACCGGCGGATCGCACCTGATGGACTGCAGCGGGCTGTCGGTCGACGACCGGCTCACCGCCGAGACTCTTGATGAAACGGTCAATGCCGCAGCGGGTCCCGATCAGCCTAAGCTGCGGCCACTGGTGGACCTGTTGCCCATCGCCGGCGGCAGCGGCACCTTGTCGAACCGCTTCCTCGACACCGACGCCGGCCGCGCATCGACCGGATGGCTGCGGGCCAAGACCGGGTCGCTGACGGGCACCAATTCGTTGGTCGGCTTCGTCACCGATGCCAGCGGTCGGGTGCTGACGTTCGCGCTGCTGTCGAACATCGCGGGGCCCACCGGGCGTACCGCCATCGACGCGTTCGCCGCGACCCTGCGATCGTGCGGATGCGGATCATGAGCCCCACCAAGGTGACGGTGGGCCGGGCCGTCGACTGGGGTTTCGCCGCCACCGTCGGCGCGAAACTGGCCAAGCCGGGGCCGGCGGCCACCGACTACACCAGACGCCAGGTGATCGACCAATTGTCCAGCGCGGCACTGCGTGCCGAGATGCCCGTGCGCGATGTGACCGGGCTCAACGAGGGCGCCGAGGTGCCCGAGGCCCGCATCATCGATCGAGCCGAATGGATCCGGGCCGCGTCGCAGTCGATGCGGACGATGACGGGCGGCGACAATGGTGACAAGCCGCACTTCATCACCGGCCGCATCACCGGCGCGCAGACCGGTGCGGTGCTGGCGTTCATCTCCTCGGGCATCCTCGGCCAGTACGACCCGTTCGCAGAGAACGGCGGCGAACTGCTTCTGGTGTATCCCAACGTGATTGCCGTCGAGCGGCAGCTGCGGGTGTCGCCCGCCGACTTCCGGCTCTGGGTATGCCTGCACGAGGTCACCCACCGGGTGCAGTTCCGCGCCAACCCATGGCTGGCCGACCACATGTCCAACGCGCTCGCGGTGCTCACCGAGGAGAGCGGCGAGGACGTCACCGAGGTGATCAACAGGCTGGCCGCATTTGTCCGCGACCGCCGTGACGGGGTTGCAGCCGACCCCAATTCGGCCGGTGTGCTCGGTCTACTGCGCGCCGTGCAGTCCGAGCCGCAGCAGCGCGCGCTGGATCAGCTGTTGGTGCTCGGCACATTGCTGGAAGGCCACGCCGATCACGTGATGGACGCCGTAGGCCCCGCGGTTGTGCCGTCGGTGGGCACCATCCGGCGACGGTTCGACGAGCGGCGCAGCCGCAAACAGCCTCCGCTGCAACGGTTGTTGCGTGCGTTGCTAGGCATCGACGCGAAGATGAGCCAGTACACACGCGGCAAGGCATTCGTCGACCATGTCGTCGAGAAGGTGGGCATGCCCCGGTTCAACGCCATCTGGTCCGGACCCGAAAACCTGCCGCTGCCAACAGAAATCGAAGAGCCGCAGCGATGGATCGATCGGGTGCTGTAGCGACGTTGCGCACCGCGGTGGCGTCCTTCGCCCGCCGCTACGCCGGTGCCGACGAGCGCTGGTGCGTCGCGCTGTCAGGTGGGCCCGACTCGCTTGCCTTGACGGCGGTGGCGGCCGAACTCAAGCCGACGACAGCCCTGATCGTCGACCATCGGTTGCAGCCGGGATCACAGCGCGTTGCCGCCACCGCCAAAGAGCAGGCGATGACGCTGGGATGCGTTGAGGCGCAGGTGGTTTGTGTCGAGGTCGGATCATCGGGCGGTCCGGAGGCCGCCGCTCGCTCCGCGCGTTACCTGGCGCTGGACGAGGCGCGAGCAGGTGCGCCGGTGCTGCTCGGCCACACCCTCGACGACCAGGCCGAGACGGTGCTACTCGGCCTCGGCCGCGGGTCCGGTGCCCGCTCGATCGCGGGAATGCGCCCGCATGATCCGCCGTGGTGTCGTCCGCTGCTCGATGTGCGGCGCCTGGTCACCCTCCAAGCGTGCGAGGAGTTGGGCCTGCACCCGTGGCGCGACCCGCACAACGCCGACCGCCGCTACACCCGCGTCCGGCTGCGGACAGAGGTGCTGCCGCTGCTCGAAGACGTGCTCGGTGGCGGCGTCGCCGAGGCGCTCGCCCGCACCGCGACAGCGCTTCGTGAGGACAGCGACACGCTCGACGAACTCGCGCAATCGGCGCTGGTTGCCTGTGGCGGGGAAGGGCTTCTCGCCACACAGCTGGCGGCGCTCCCCGACGCGATCCGCCGCCGGGTGATTCGCGGCTGGCTGCTGGCCGGTGGAGCCAGCGACCTCACCGACAAACAGATCCGCGCCGTCGACGCCCTGGTCACCGACTGGCGCGGCCAGGGCGGGGTGGCCGTCGGCTCCCCGCTGCGCAACGAGCGGCTGTTCGCGGGACGCCGCGCCGGTGAATTGGTGATGTACCGCGAACCGGTCAGGGGTTAGGACGAGCTCACGTTGGTCGAGGGCGGGCACACGTGGCACGCTGTGGAAGTGCCATCTGAGGAGCTGTATCCGGGCGACATCAAGTCGGTGTTGCTCTCCGAAGATCAGGTCAAGACGCGCGTCGCCGAGCTGGGCGCTGCACTGGGCGCTGACTACCGCGACACCATCGCCGCCAGCAACCAAGACCTGTTGCTGGTCACCGTGCTGAAAGGCGCGGTCTTCTTCGTCACCGACCTGGCCAGGGCGATCCCGCTGCCGACGCAGCTGGAGTTCATGGCTGTCAGCTCCTACGGCTCCTCGACGTCATCGTCGGGCGTGGTGCGCATCCTCAAAGACCTCGACCGCGACATCAACGACCGCGACGTGCTGATCGTGGAAGACATCGTCGACTCCGGGCTGACACTGTCGTGGCTGCTGCGCAACCTCGCCACACGGGGCCCGCGATCGCTGCGGGTGTGCACCTTGTTGCGTAAACCCGACGCCGTGCGCGACGACGTCGACATCGCCTACGTCGGCTTCGACATCCCCAACGAGTTCGTCGTCGGCTATGGGCTGGACTACGCCGAGCGCTATCGCGATCTGCCTTACATCGGCACGCTCGACCCCAAGGTGTACGAGGAGTACTGACGCGAAACGATATTCCAGCACCGAAAGTGCGAGAGAACACGTGCTGGAATTCCGTTTCGCGGGATAGGTGAGTGAGATGACTGCGACCGCGCTACGCATCTGCCCGTTGTGCGAGGCCACCTGTGGCCTGACGCTGACGATCGCCGACGGCCGGTTGACCGGGGCGCGTGGCGACCGCGATGACGTCTTCAGCGCCGGTTTCATCTGCCCGAAGGGCGCGAGCTTCGCCGAACTCGACAACGATCCCGACCGGCTGACGCGGCCGTTGGTGCGGCGCGACGGTGTGCTGACCGGGACGACGTGGGACGACGCGTTCGCCGTCGTCGCGGAGCGACTCGGCGACGTGATCGGCGAGCACGGCGGCGGGTCGGTCGGCGTATATCTGGGCAACCCGAGCGCGCACACCGTCGCCGGCAGCCTGTACCCACCGCTGATCATCCGCGGCCTCGGCACCCGTCAGGTGTTCTCGGCCAGCACCCTGGACCAGATGCCCAAACATGTGGCGCTCGGCTACATGTTCGGCAGCCCCGTCGCCTTCACGGTGCCCGACCTGGACCGCACCGACTATCTGGTGATCATTGGCGCGAATCCCCTTGTCTCCAATGGCAGCCTGGCCACCGCGGCCGACTTCCCGGGCAAGCTGAGGGCGCTACGCCAACGCGGCGGCAGGCTCACCGTGATCGACCCCGCCCGCACCCGCACGGCCGAGTTCGCCGACCGTCACATCGCCCCGCGGCCAGGCACCGACGCCGCCCTGCTGCTCGCGGTGGTGCACGTCCTCTTCGAAGAAGGGCTGACCACAACAAATCTCACCGAGTTGGTGAACGGCGTCGACGACGTTCACGACCTCGCCGACGGGTTCTCCCCGCAGCGCGTCAGCGAGCACTGCGGTGTACCCGCCGACGACATCCGCGTGCTGGCCCGCGAGTTGGCTGCTGCGCCGACGGCCGCGGTTTACGGCCGAATCGGTACGTCGACAGTCGAATTCGGCACGTTGGCCAGTTGGCTGGTCGACGTCATCAACGTTCTCACCGGCAATCTCGACCGGCCAGGCGGGGCGATGTTCCCGCTCGGCGCGACGGCACCCGCGCCCAGGCCGCCGAAGCCGGGCCGCGGCTTTCGTACGGGACGCTGGCACAGCCGCGTATCCGGGCATCCCGAGGTGTTGTCCGAAATGCCTGCCGCTGCACTGGCCGAGGAGATCGACACCCCGGGCGACGGCCGAATCAGGGCGATGATCACGATCGCCGGTAACCCCGTGTTGTCTGCGCCCGACGGCAATCGGCTTGACGGCGCTCTCGATGCCCTCGAGTTCATGGTGAGCGTCGACCCCTACCTCAACGAGACCACCCGCCACGCCGATGTCATCCTCCCACCGCCGCCACCGTCGCAGAGCCCGCATTTCGACTTCGCCCTCAACAACCTCGCCGTGCGCAACAACGTCCGCTACTCGCCGCCGGTGTTGCCGCTCGACGGCCGCCCCGACGAGGCCGAAATCCTGTCCCGCGTCGCGCTGATCCTCTACGGCCTCGGCGTCGACGCCGATCCGTCGTTGGTCGACGAACAAGTCATCGCGACGACGCTGGCGAAGGAATCCGCCGACGACCATTCGCCGGTGGCAGGCCGACCCGTCGATGAGTTGATCGCGATGCTGCCCCCGGGCCGGGGCTACGAACGCCGTCTCGACATGATGCTGCGACTCGGCGCCTACGGCGACGCGTTCGGCGCACGGCCCGACGGTCTGACCCTGACTCGCCTCAAGGCGGCACCGCACGGCATCGACCTCGGGCCGTTGCAGCCGCGGCTGCCCGAAGTGCTTCGAACACCAAGCGGCAGAATCGAACTCGCGCCGGAGCCGTTCATCTCCGACGCCCAGCGGCTGCGGGACTCGCTCGGTGAGACGGCTCCGGCATTCGTCCTGATCGGCCGACGCCACCTGCGGTCGAACAACAGTTGGATGCACAACGTGGCCGCCCTGTCCGGTGGAACCAACAGGTGCACGTTGCAGATACATCCCGACCACGCCGCCGAACTCGGACTGGCCGACACCGCGAAGGTCAAGGGTCCCGGCGGTGAAGTGCTGGCCCCGGTCGAGCCGATGCCTGGGATGCGCCGAGGCGTGGTGTCGCTACCGCACGGCTGGGGTCACGACCGCGGCGGCACGGGGCAACGGCTGGCGGCCGGCCAGCCCGGGGTCAACGTCAACCAGCTCAATGACGGCGCCACACTGGACCCGCTGTCGGGCACGGCGGTACTCAACGGCATCCCGGTCGACATCGCTGCCGCGGACTAGGTCAACTCCCAGATCACCGTGACCGAGAAGCTGACGGTCTGCTGGCCCGGCTGCACCGGTACGGCCTCCATCGCCGCGCGAGGCATCGGCGTCGGGATCGGGGTCGGCGGGGTGGTGCCCGACGACTCGGAGATCGAAATGACCTTGCCCAACGTGAGTCCCGCCAGCTGCGCGTACTGCTCGGCGCGATCCTTGGCGTCGTCGAAGGCGCGGGTGCGCGCATCCTTGACCAGTTGCGAATCGTCGTCGATGGCGTAGCTGACGGAGCTGATGCGGGTCGCGTCGCCGCCGGTGGTGCCTATCAGCCCAAGCGTCTGCGACGCGTTGTTCAGATTGCGGATCTTGACCGTGATCGAATTGCTCGCCTGGTAGGCGACGATCGCCGAATTGTCGCCGCCGCCGTACTGAGGTTGCAGGGTCACGTTGGTCGTGGCGATGTCGTTGCGGTCGATACCCGAGTTCACCAGTGCGTCGATCACCGCCTGCATCCGCTCGCTGGTCTGGTTCATGGCCGTCGTGACATCCGGCGCGCTGGCCTCGATCGAGACGTTGGCGTTCAACGTGTCCGGCCTGCCCTGCACCTCGCCGGATCCCACGACGGTGACCTGGCGGGTGTTTGGGTCGGCGGTCGGAACAAGAGAGGGTCCCGACTTCGATGTGGCGTCGCACGCCGACAAGGCCGCGACGGCCAACCCCGCCGCAACGAAGACGATCAAACGGTTCGCAAGTTTCGCTGTCGCTGCGATCGGCATGCCTGGCACCCTACCGTCAGGGCTTCACCAAGATCTTGCACTGCGTGTCGGGGTGAGCGAGGTCGTCGAATGCGCCACCGACGCCGTCGAGGCCGACTTCGCCGGTGATCAGCGGCGCGACATCGATCTCACCCTCGGCGATGGCGCGCAGCGATTCGGCGAACTCCCCTGCGTCGTAGGCGTTGACGAATTGAACGCTGATCTCCTTGGCGATGCCGAACAGCGGCAGTATCGGATCCGGTTGCATGCACACCCCGGCGATGACGATCCGGGTGCCCATGGGTGCCCGCCGCATCACGTCGTTGATGATTCCCGGTGTGCCGACGGCCTCGAACACGAGCGAAGGCTTGACACTGTCGAACGGCGACGCCTGCGCCGGGTCCAGCACCTGTTGGGCACCCATCGTCAATGCCAATTCCCGGCGTGTGGATGAATAGTCAGCCGCCGCAATACTTTCCACGCCTTTGCGGCGAAGCGAAGCGACGATCGCGAGACCGATGGGCCCGCAGCCGACCACCAGGGCGGTGTCTTTGGGCTCGATCGAAGACTTATTGACCGCGTGCAGGCCGACCGCCGTTGGCTCGGTCAGCGCCGCGTGCCCCGGGTCGAGGCCGTTGGGAATCTTGAGCAGCAGCGGGGCGGACAACAGCATCCGTTCCGCGAAACCGCCGAGTGTGGTGTTGCTCGTCAGAATCGGATCAAAACCTTTCGGCGACAACAAGACCGGCAGCGAGGTCACCATGGTTCCTGCAGGCGGTGCGTCGGTATCGGGCCCCGCCTCCAGTACCTCGGCGCTGTACTCGTGTCCCATGAACACGTCTTGGGTGAGATCGACCTGCAGGCCGCCTTCGATCGGCATGCCGCTCATCTCGCGGGTCAGCCGGACCATCTGCTCACCGTGGGTTGCGAAGTGCAGGTCCGAGCCGCAGATCCCGCACGCCTTGACGGCCACGAGCACCTGCCCGCTTTCGGGTACCGGTTCGGCGACATCGTCGCGCAGGACCATCCGGCCGTCGCGCAGCACCGACGCCCGCATTACGACCCCTCGACTTCGCGGAGGAACGCCAGAAGGATTCGGTTGACGTCGTCGGGCCGCTCCTGCTGCACCCAGTGGCCTGCGCCGTCGATCCATTGTTCGGTGTACGGCCCGACGACGACTTCCCTCGCGCGGGCGGGGTTCATCGTCGGTCCGATCGGATCGGCGGTGCCGCTGACGAACAGCGCCGGCACGGTGATCTGCGTGTCGGCCAGCTGCGGCGTCGATTCCCAATTGCGGTCGTAGTTGCGGTACCAGTTCAGCGCACCCGTGAAACCGGTCTCGGTGAATGCCCTTACGTAGTGGTCGAACTCCTCGTCGCTGATCCAGTCGGGCAGCGGCGCGTCGCCGCCGATCAGCCCGGCGAACATGCCCCGCATGGTGGCGGCGACGTCGGCTTCGAGCTCGGCGTCGGCCAGGCCTGGTTGCTGGAAGCGCAGCATGTAGAAGTCTTCGCCGAATTTCTCCCGCCAGCGTTGCGTGGGACGGGATCGGGCGCGGGGGATGGGCGGCACGGACAGGCCCGCGGCCGCGCGGACGCGGTCGGGATGCAGGAGCGCGGTATGCCACACGACCATCGCGCCCCAATCGTGGCCGATGAACACGGCCTGCCGCACGCCGACGTCGTCGAGGAGGGCGACGAGGTCGCCGGTGAGAGCGTGGATGTCGTAGTCCTCGACGGCGTCGGGTTTGCTGGAGCCGCCGTAGCCGCGTTGGTCGGGGGCGATGACGTGATAGCCGGCGTCGGCGAGGACTGGGATCTGGTGTCGCCACGAGTAGGCCAGCTCAGGGAAGCCGTGGGCCAGCACCACCACGGGTGCTTCGCGATCGCCGGCCTCGACCACCCGCAACTGCACGCCGTTGACGTCGACCATCCGCTCGGTCGTGGTGAGCACGACGTCAGCCAAGCACGACTGTGCGGTTTCGGAGGCCAGAGGGTTGGTTTTCCTCCGAAACCGCACAGTCGAGGCGATCACTCGTGGAGGTCGCGCAGCACCAGACGGTGCGGCCGATCTGGAGCGCGGCGAGCATGCGGGCCAGCGAACGGCGGCGGGAAACCGTCGGGAACCGCTGGACGTTGGTCTAGCGGTAGCCTTGACTATTCGAGCTGCATGTATGGAAGGACGTCGCCCAGAGGGCTGAAAGCTGCATGAACCGAAAAAATGTGATCCGCACGCTCACCATCATCGCGGTGGTGCTGCTGCTGGGCTGGTCGTTCTTCTACTTCAGTGACAACACCCGCGGCTACAAGCCCGTCGACACGTCGGTGGCGATGTCCCAGATCAACGCCGGCAACGTCAAGAGCGCGCAGATCGACGACCGCGAGCAGCAGGTGCGTCTGGAGCTGAAAAGCGGCAACGACGACACCCAGAACAGCGACAAGATCATCACCAAGTACCCGACCGGGTTCGGGGTTGACCTGTTCAACGCGCTGCAGGCCAAGAACGCCAAGGTCAACACGGTCGTCAACCAGGGCAACATCTTCGGCTCGCTGCTGATCTACCTACTGCCCCTGCTGCTGCTGGTCGGCCTGTTCGTGATGTTCTCCCGCATGCAGACCGGCGGCCGGATGGGCTTTGGGTTCGGCAAGTCGCGCGCCAAGCAGCTCTCCAAAGACATGCCGAAGACGACGTTCGCCGACGTCGCCGGCGTCGACGAGGCGGTCGAAGAGCTCTACGAGATCAAGGACTTCCTGCAGAACCCCAGCCGCTACCAGGCCCTGGGCGCCAAGATCCCCAAGGGCGTGCTGCTCTACGGCCCGCCGGGCACCGGTAAGACGCTGTTGGCCCGCGCCGTCGCAGGCGAGGCCGGTGTGCCGTTCTTCACGATTTCCGGCTCCGACTTCGTCGAGATGTTCGTCGGCGTCGGTGCTTCCCGCGTCCGCGACCTTTTCGAACAGGCCAAGCAGAACAGCCCCTGCATCATCTTCGTCGACGAGATCGACGCCGTCGGTCGTCAGCGCGGTGCCGGGCTCGGTGGTGGCCACGACGAACGCGAGCAGACCCTCAACCAGCTGCTGGTCGAGATGGACGGCTTCGGCGACCGCGCAGGCGTGATTCTGATCGCGGCAACCAACCGGCCCGACATCCTCGATCCGGCCCTGCTGCGGCCGGGCCGCTTCGACCGCCAGATCCCGGTGTCCAACCCCGATCTGGCCGGCCGCCGCGCGGTCCTGCGGGTGCACTCGCAGGGCAAGCCCATCGCCGAGAACGCCGACCTCGACGGCCTCGCCAAGCGGACGGTCGGCATGTCCGGCGCCGACCTGGCCAACGTCATCAACGAGGCCGCGCTGCTGACCGCCCGCGAGAACGGCACCGTGATCACCGGCCCCGCGCTCGAGGAGGCCGTCGACCGCGTCGTCGGCGGACCGCGCCGCAAGAGCCGCATCATCAGCGAGCAGGAGAAGAAGATCACCGCCTACCACGAGGGCGGTCATACGCTGGCGGCGTGGGCGATGCCCGACATCGAGCCGATCTACAAGGTGACGATCCTGGCCCGCGGACGCACCGGCGGCCACGCCGTCGCGGTCCCCGAAGACGACAAGGGCCTGATGACCCGCTCGGAGATGATCGCCCGGCTGGTGTTCGCGATGGGCGGCCGTGCCGCCGAGGAGCTCGTGTTCCGCGAGCCGACGACCGGCGCCGTCTCAGACATCGAGCAGGCCACCAAGATCGCCCGCGCAATGGTCACCGAGTACGGCATGAGCTCCAAGCTCGGCGCCGTGCGCTACGGCACCGAACACGGCGACCCGTTCCTCGGCCGCACGATGGGCACGCAGGCCGACTACTCGCACGAGGTCGCGCAGATCATCGACGACGAGGTGCGCAAGCTCATCGAGGCCGCCCACACCGAGGCGTGGGAGGTGCTCACCGAATACCGCGACGTGCTCGACACGTTGGCCGGTGAGCTGCTGGAGAAGGAGACGCTGCACCGCGCCGAGCTCGAGGCCATCTTCTCTGACGTGAAGAAGCGGCCGCGGTTGACGATGTTCGACGATTTCGGTGGGCGCATCCCGTCCGACAAGCCGCCGATCAAGACGCCGGGCGAGCTGGCGATCGAACGCGGTGAGGAATGGCCGAAGCCAGTGCCGGAGCCCGCCTTCAAGGCCGCGATCGCCCAGGCGACGAAAGCCGCGGAGGCAGCGCGCCCCAACGGCTCGAATGGCGCAGGTACCAACGGAACTCCGAACGGCCCCACCCAACCCGATTACGGCGCACCCGCTGGCTGGCACGCGCCGGGTTGGCCGCCGCAGTCCCCGCAGGGTCAGTATCAGCCGCAGGGCCACGCCGTGGAATGCCACCAGGTGGTGCTCGCAGGTGGAGTACAACGGGATCTGCTTCACCAGCACCAGT
>NZ_LZMC01000076.1 GCF_001668615.1 Mycobacterium sp. 1274761.0 | reverse complement strand
AGGTGACCAAGCTCGACGGCGTCGGGCATGTGCCGATGTACGAAGCGCCCCAACGCATCGCCGACGTAATCACCGACTTCGTCGATCAGTACGCCCACCCGCAGGCCGGGTAGATGGGCTAGCTCGTGACGGGCTGACTCGTCACACTCTCCAGCGTCTCGTTGAGGGTCTTGCTCGGCCGCATCACCGCGGTGGTCTTCTCGGGGTCCGGGTAGTAATAACCGCCGATGTCGACCGAATCACCCTGTACCTCAGCGAGTTCCGACACGATCGTCTCTTCGTTGTCAGCAAGCTTCTTGGCCAGATCGGCGAAGTGGTCGGCCAGTTCGGAGTCCTCGCTCTGCTCGGCGAGCTCCTGCGCCCAGTACATCGCGAGATAGAACTGGCTGCCGCGGTTGTCCAGCTCGCCGGTCTTGCGCGACGGGCTCTTGTCGTTCTCCAGCAGCCGTCCGATCGCGGAGTCGAGCGTCTTGCCCAGCAGGGCTGCCCGCTTGTTGTCGGTCTTGCGGCCCACATCCTCGAAACACGCACCGAGAGCAAGGAATTCGCCGAGCGAATCCCAGCGCAGGTGGTTCTCCTCGACCAACTGGTTGACGTGCTTGGGCGCTGATCCGCCCGCACCCGTCTCATACATGCCGCCGCCGGCCATCAAAGGCACGATCGAGAGCATCTTCGCGCTGGTGCCCAACTCCAGGATCGGGAACAGGTCGGTCAGGTAGTCGCGCAGGATGTTGCCCGTGACGGCGATGGTGTCCTGGCCGCGGATCAGCCGTTCGAGCGTGTACCGCATCGCCCACACCTGCGGCATGATCTGAATCTGAAGGCCCTCGGTGTCGTGGTCCTTCAGATACTCCTTGACCTTCTTGCGCAGCTCGACCTCGTGCGGTCGTTCGGTGTCGAGCCAGAACAGCGCCGTCATGCCCGAGGCGCGCGCCCGCGTGACGGCCAGCTTCACCCAGTCGCGGATCGCGGCGTCCTTGACCACGGGCATCCGCCAGATGTCGCCGGTCTCGACGTTCTGAGTCAGCAGCACCTCGCCGGTGTCGACGTCGACGATGTTGGCGGTCCCGTCTTCGGGAATCTCGAACGTCTTGTCGTGGGACCCGTACTCCTCTGCCTTCTGCGCCATCAGGCCGACGTTCGGAACGGTGCCCATCGTCGTCGGATCGAACTGCCCGTGGGTCTTACAGAAGTTGACCATCTCCTGATAGATCCGGGAGAACGTCGACTCCGGGTTCACCGCCTTGGTGTCCTTCGTGCGGCCGTCGGCGCCGTACATCTTGCCGCCGAGACGGATCATCGCCGGCATCGATGCGTCGACGATCACGTCGCTGGGCGAGTGAAAGTTGGTGATGCCGCGCGCCGAGTCGACCATTGCCAGCTCGGGCCGATTCTCGTGAACGGCGTGGATGTCCTGGATGATCTCCTCGCGCTGCGAGGCGGGCAGCGACTCGATCTTGTCGTAGAGGTCGCTCATGCCGTTGTTGACGTTGACGCCTAGCTCGTCCAGCACCTTCTGGTGCTTGGCGAAGGCATCTTTGTAGAACACCTTCACCGCGTGGCCGAAGACAATCGGATGGCTCACCTTCATCATCGTGGCCTTCACGTGCAGCGAGAACATCACGCCGGTCTTGTAGGCGTCCTCGATCTGCTCTTCGAAGAATTCACACAAAGCCTTCTTGCTCATGAACATCGAGTCGATGATGTCGCCCTCGTCGAGCGCGACTTCGGGCTTGAGCACCCGGTTTTCACCGCTCTTCGTCTCGAGCACCATCTTGACCTTGCGCGCCTTGTCGAGCGTCATCGACTTCTCGCCGTGGTAGAAGTCGCCTTTCTTCATGGTGGCCACGTGGGTGCGCGACGCCTGGCTCCACTCACCCATGCTGTGTGGATGCTTGCGTGCGTACTCCTTCACGGCCCTGGGCGCGCGACGGTCCGAATTGCCCTCGCGCAGAACGGGGTTCACCGCGCTACCGAGAACCTTCGCGTAGCGCTCCTTGATTTCGGCTTCTTCGTCGTTCTTCGGCTCACCCGGGTAGTCCGGCAGGTCGTAGCCCTTGGATTTGAGCTCCTTGATGGCCGCCAGCAACTGCGGCACCGAGGCGCTGATGTTGGGCAGCTTGATGATGTTGGTCGCGGGATCCTGCGTCAGCTCACCCAGGCGGCCGAGATTGTTCGGCACCCGCTGCTCTTCACTCAGCCGGTCGGAGAACTCCGCCAGGATGCGCGCCGCCACTGAGATGTCGCTGGTCTCGATGTTGATTCCGGCGGGCTCGGTAAAGGTCCTGATGATCGGCAGAAAGGCGTATGTCGCCAGCAGCGGCGCCTCATCGGTCAGCGTGTAGATGATCGTGGGCTTCTCGTCGCTCATGTCGTCTCTCCCGGCGTCGGTGTCGGCTATCAGTATCGCGTCGGTAATGAACCTACGCGTGCCCAACATGGGGACAGTTGCCCCATGCCCTACCCGGCCAAACGCCAGCGGAATCTCCCGTCGTGATCAACCTGGTGGCAGCCATGACCTGCCGTGCGATACCATTTCGGTCGGTCATGAGCGCCAGCGTCAAGCCCCGGCTTGCTGGCCGGCAACCCTCCAACCGCGGTGGGGTGCCCCGGGTGATGACCAGGTTGAGTAGCCACGCGGCTACACGGCAAGCGCGGGTCCGCCGGCACGGACCCCCAGAGACAGATGGAGGTCCGTTTCGTATGAGCACGCCAGAAGATCCCACGGCTAATTGGTCGTTCGAGACCAAACAGGTCCACGCCGGGCAGACACCCGACTCCGCCACCAACGCGCGGGCGCTGCCGATCTACCAGACGACGTCGTACACGTTCAACAGCACCGAGCACGCGGCCGCGCTGTTCGGTCTGGCCGAGCCCGGCAACATCTACACCCGGATCATGAACCCGACCCAAGACGTCGTCGAGCAGCGTATCGCCGCACTCGAGGGCGGTGTCGCGGCACTCTTCGTCGCGTCGGGTCAGGCCGCCGAGACGTTCGCGATCCTCAACCTCGCCAACACCGGCGACCACATCGTGTCCAGCCCGCGGCTCTACGGCGGCACCTACAACCTGTTCCACTACACGCTGCCCAAGCTGGGCATCGATGTCAGCTTCGTAGAGAATCCCGACGACCTGGACTCGTGGCGTGCGACCGTGCAGCCGAACACCAAGGCGTTCTTCGGCGAGACGATCTCCAACCCCCAGAACGACATCCTCGACATCCCCAACGTCGCCGCGGTTGCGCACGAGGCTGGGGTGCCGCTGATCGTCGACAACACCGTCGCGACCCCGTATCTGATCCAGCCGATCAGCCACGGCGCCGACATCGTCGTGCATTCGGCCACCAAGTACCTCGGCGGGCACGGCGCCGCGATCGCCGGCGTGATCGTCGACGCAGGCACCTTCGACTGGACCGTGGGAGCCGAAGGGTCGGCGCCATCGGGCGGAGCCAAGTTCCCCGGCTTCACCACCCCAGACCCCAGCTACCACGGCGTGGTCTTCGCCGAGCTGGGGCCACCGGCGTACGCCCTCAAGGCGCGCGTGCAGTTGTTGCGCGACATGGGCTCTGCTGCGTCGCCGTTCAACGCCTTCCTCGTCGCGCAGGGTCTGGAGACACTCAGCCTGCGCGTCGAGCGCCATGTCGCCAACGCGCAGCGGGTCGCCGAGTTCCTCGACGGCCACCCCGACGTGATCTCGGTGAACTATGCGGGCCTGCCTACTTCGCCGTGGTACGAGCTGGGCAAAAAGCTCGCCCCCAAGGGCACCGGCGCGGTGCTGGCCTTCGAGCTGGCCGGCGGCATCGATGCGGGCAAGGCGTTCGTCAACGCGCTGCGGCTGCACAGCCATGTGGCCAACATCGGCGACGTACGGTCGCTGGTCATCCACCCGGCGTCGACCACCCACTCGCAGCTCACCCCCGAGGAGCAGCTGGCGACGGGCGTGACGCCGGGCCTGGTGCGGCTGGCAGTCGGCATCGAGGGGATCGACGACATCATCGCCGACCTCGAGCGGGGGTTCGCCGCGGCCAAACCGTTCCATGCGGCCGCTGATACCGATCCGGCGACAGTCTCGGCGTTCTAGAAAGCGACCAGTGACAATCTTTGACGTGCACACTGACACGCTGCCTGCCGAGGGCGAGGTCGCGATCGTCGACATCGGGTCGCTGACGCTGGAGAGCGGCGCCGTCATCGACGATGTGTCGATCGCCGTGCAGCGGTGGGGGGAGCTGTCGCCCAACCGCGACAACGTCGTGGTCGTGCTGCATGCGCTGACCGGCGACTCGCACATCACCGGCCCCGCAGGACCGCGGCATCCGACCCCGGGTTGGTGGGACGGCGTCGCGGGGCCCGGCGCGCCGATCGACACCGACCGGTGGTGCGCGGTGGCCACCAACGTGCTGGGCGGCTGCCGCGGGTCGACCGGGCCCAGTTCGCTTGCCCGCGACGGAAAGCCGTGGGGCTCACGGTTTCCGCGGGTGACCATCCGCGATCAGGTGGAGGCCGACGTCGCCGCGCTCGCGGCGCTGGGCATCACCGAGGTCGCCGCCGTCGTCGGCGGGTCGATGGGCGGCGCGCGGGCGCTGGAGTGGATGATCGCCTACCCAGACAACGTGCGCGCGGCGTTGGTGCTCGCGGTGGGCGCGCGTGCGACCGCTGACCAGATCGGTACTCAATGCAGCCAGGTCGCCGCGATCAAATCGGACCCGAACTGGCAGGGCGGCGACTACTACGACACGGGCCGCGCACCCGATGTCGGAATGGAGATCGCGCGCAGGTTCGCCCACCTGACCTACCGCAGCGAGGTCGAACTCGACGAGCGCTTCGGCAATGCCGGCCAGGGCGATGAGGATCCGGTGACCGGGGGCCGCTACGCGGTGCAGAGCTACCTGGAGTATCAGGGCCACAAGCTGGTGAACCGGTTCGACGCGGGCACCTATGTCGCGCTCACCGAGTCGCTGTCCAGCCATGACGTCGGACGCGGACGCGGCGGCATCCAGGCGGCGCTGAGCAGCTGTCCCGTGCCGGTCATCGTCGGCGGTATCACCTCCGACCGGCTTTACCCGCTTCGGCTGCAGGAGGAATTAGCCGAGCTGCTTCCGGGTTGTGCGGAGTTGAAGGTTGTCGACTCGATCTACGGCCACGACGGGTTCCTCGTCGAGACCGAGGCGGTCGGTGTTCTGATCCGCGAGACATTGGAGCTGGCTTCGAAGTGACCCAACAGGCACACCAGCGGTCGCTCTCCTTCGGTGCGGAGGCCGCGGCATATGAACGTGGCCGACCCTCGTATCCGCCGGAGGCCATCGATTGGCTGTTACCACCGGCCGCCAAGGATGTGCTCGACCTCGGGGCGGGCACGGGAAAGCTGACGACGCGGCTGGTGGAGCGGGGGCTCGATGTCGTCGCAGTGGATCCGATCCCGGAAATGCTTGAGCTGCTGAGCAATTCACTGCCCGACACGCCAGCGCTGCTCGGCACGGCAGAAGAGATCCCGCTGCCCGACGACAGCGTCGACGCGGTGCTCGTCGCGCAGGCATGGCACTGGTTCGATCCGGAGCGCGCGGTCAAAGAAGTCGCACGGGTGCTGCGGCCGGGCGGACGGCTAGGGCTGGTGTGGAACACCCGGGACGAGCGGATGGGCTGGGTCAAGGACCTGGGCCGGATCATCGGCCACGAAGACGACCCGTTCAGCCAGAAGGTGACGCTTCCCGAGCCGTTCACCGATGTGCACCGTCATCAGTTCGAGTGGACGTGCTACCTAACCCCGCAGGCGCTCATCGACCTCGTCGCCTCACGGAGTTACTGCATCACCTCGCCGGCAGACGTCCGCAAGCAGACGCTCGAGCGGGTGCGCGAGCTGTTGGCCACCCACCCCGCACTGGCCAACACCACCGGCCTGGCGCTGCCGTATGTCACGGTCAGCATCCGCGCCACACTTTCCACCTGACGCGCGCTAGGTCGACTGAGCACCGAACCATCGCGCCAACGCGGTACGCAACCGTGCGGCGTCGTCGGCGTCGAATTGCTCTGCGGCCCAGGCGACATAGCCATCGGGCCGAATCAATATCGCCGCGGGAGCGTCGCTGCTGGTGCCCGTCACCGACTCCACGGTGTCGGCCCAGGCCGCGGCGGCTGCCCTGGCCCCACCGCCGCAGAGGTCAAGCAACACGGGCCGCGCGTCGTGGAGCAGGTCGACGACGCGACGGCCGTCGTCGAGGCTGATGTCGGGCACCATCAGCCCGGACCACGGATGGTCGTCCCCTACGTCGTAGCGAACGTCCGAACCGGCCAGCAGGCCCGCAAGGTGATTCGTCACTGCGGGCTGCCGCGTCAACTCCTCGAACAGTTCGCGCAGTGCCTCCACCTCAGGCCCGGGGGCGGCGAGCGCGAGCTGCGCCTGTGAGTGCATCATGACTCGCTTACCGACCGGAAAGCGCTCGGACTCATACGTATCGAGCAGATCGTCGCAAGCCCGGCCAGTCACCACCGCCGCGAGCTTCCAGCCGAGGTTCACCGCGTCCTGCATGCCGAGATTCAACCCTGGCCCGCCCATCGGCGAATGCACATGTGCGGCATCGCCGAGCAGTAATACGCGCCCGACGCGGTACCGTTCGGCCTGCCGAGAGTTGATGCCCTCGAGACGACGCAGGGCGTGCGGACCCTGCTTCTTGGGCGCCTCGAGCGGTACGTCCACTCCGATGATGCGGCGGAGACTCTCACGCAGCTCATCGAGGGTCACCGGCCCTTGGGCGCTGCCGAGGGTCCAGCCGTATTCGATCGTGCCCAGCATCGGCCGGTCCGGCTCGAGCGGGAAGACGACGATGGCGCCGCTGCCAAACCTACTGTGGCCGAACGGCAATAGCCCGAACCCGGGAATGTCGTAACCACGGCCGGGCACCAGAAGGTCGTCGGGCAGATACACGTGCGCGATCCGGCTGACGACCGGCGACGTGTACCCCGGGAAGCCGATGCCGACGCCCTTGCGTACGTGACTGCGGCCGCCGTCGGCCCCGACGAGGTAGCCAGCGTCCAAGCGATAGGACCCATCGGCGGTCGTGACGCTCAACGCCACGCCATCGTCGGACGCGCGTAAGTCCGTCAATTCGTGGCCCCACCGGATGTCCACACCGAGATCGCGGGCCCGCTTTTCCAGCAGCCGGACCAGCCGCGGCTGCGGCAACAAGAGCGCATACATCGGGTTGTCGTCAAGATCGAGAAAACTCAGTCCGATACCGGCGAACATCCAGCCATGGGCAGGCTGGGGCGGGCCCTCGTCCCCGCCGAACGCGTGGTAGAGGCCGCGCATGTCGAGCTGCCGAATCACCTGTCCGACAAGTCCATTGGCCTTGGGTTCGTCGCTGGGAGCGGGCAGCTTATCCACGACGACGGGCCGCACCCCCGCCAGTGCCAGCTCACACGCCAGCATCAGACCGTTGGGGCCTGCTCCGGAGATGACGACGTCAGCGGTTTCGCCGGTCACGGGTTATCCCTCTCGATGTCTCCGGCTCGGGGAGCCCGGCCGCCACCTGGGCGAAACCCGACCGGATCAGCGTCGTGATCGGCACCGGCGGATCCGCCCTGACGTAGGTCTCGGTGGCAGCGTCGCCGACGGCACGCACGACGGCGGTCACCAGTCGCGGATAGAGGTCGTGCTCCGGGTCGGTACCCGTGCGTACAGCGATCACCTCGAGCCATTCGTCGAACAGCTCCTTATTCGCGGCGTCACGGATTTCCGGGCGCATCAAGAGCTTTCGGATCTCACCCAGCTCTGCGCGGCTGGGGATCTTGTTCTCCTCGCTGTCGGCTTCGCTGAAGTCCTCCTCGAGCGGCGCGAGAACCGCGGCGGCGATTGACGTCCACAGCGGTTCGTCGGCCGGGCGCTTCCGCAGCACGTCGATGCTGCGGCGCAACCGTTCGGTCTGGCGGTAGGCCAGGGCTTCGTACTTCCCGGAGAAGTAGTTGTTGAACGTGCGCAGCGAAACGCCCGCGAGCTCGGCGATCGACTCCCGCGTCACGCGTTCGAGCCCGCCCTCGAACGCCAGCTTCAGTGCGGCGTCGCTGAGCGCCCGTCGGGTGTCGAGCTTTTTGCGTTCCCGCAGTCCGGTCATCGAACCACCGTATCAAAACATGCATGGTAGGCAAGTTTGCCTAGCATGCAAGAATATATCGGCCATTATGGCTATATCGTCGAGTTCAGCCGAAACGCCTAGACTGGCTCGTATGGCATCACTGACGTTCCGCAACCGCGACGGCGAACTGGTCGACGTGCCGACCGTGGCTGCCACCAGATTCAAGAACGAGTTCGGCGCGATCTTCGAGCAGGCCGCACTCGGCGGCGCGGTGGCGATCACCAAGCACAACACGCCAAAGGCGGTGCTGTTGTCGTATGCCGAGTTCGAGGCGCTGACCAAGTCCGCCGCGCCGGCGCTCGACGAGCTGACCGACGAGTTCGACCAGCTTCTGGTGGGCATGCAGACCCCCGCCTCGAAGTCGGCGATGGCCTCCGCCTTCGACGCCACGCCGAAGGAGCTGGGCCGCGCCGCGGTTGAGGCCGCGCGCGCCACGCGTCGCTGACCGCCCGGATGGCCCGTAAACCGCCGCGGATCTACGTGCTCGCAGGCGTCAACGGTGCAGGCAAGAGCAGCGTCGGCGGTGCGATGTTACGTGCGGCAGGTGCCACCTACTTCGACCCCGACGAAGCCGCGAAGGCGGTGATCGCCGCCAATCCCGGCCTCGACCAGATCAAGGCCAACGCCGCGGCATGGCGACAGGGAAAGCGGTTGTTGGACAAGGCGATTCGCGAACGCCTCGACTTCGCTTTCGAGACGACGCTGGGCGGGTCAACGATGGCGCGGCTGCTCGGGGACGCGGCCGCCCAGGGCACCGAGGTGCGCATCTGGTACGTCGGGCTGGCCAGCCCCGAGGACCACATCGCTCGCGTCGCGCAGCGGGTAAGGCAAGGTGGACACGACATTCCGGAGGGCACCATCCGCCGTCGCTGGCGGCACAGCAGGCAGAACCTCATCCAGCTGCTGCCGGCGCTGACCGAGTTGCGCGTCTATGACAACTCCGGCCACGCCGATCCCGCCGCGGGCGAAACCCCGGAGCCGACGCTGGTGCTGCACTTCGCCCGCGGCGACATCCTCGGGCCGTCTGACCTGTCTGTGACACCGCAGTGGGCCAAGCCGATCGTCGCCGCCGCCCTGAAAATGAGCTGACTCGCACATTTCCGCCCGTACGTGAGTTTCGGCGCAAAAGAAAGGGCACGGGCTAGCTGGTGCCCAACGGGTCGATGGTCCAGGCGATGTAGAGCACGGTGGCGCTGACCGTGGCCGTGGTGACGAAGTCAATGCCCTTGCTGCGCACCGCAAGTAGACCCGCCCGTTCGTCGGTCAACGCGATCCGCAGCGCCGCCGCGGCCGCGACACCGATGCCGATCACCAGCGCGCCGCGGCGCCAGTAACCGGCGATCACCAGAATGAACGCGGCCACGAAGAAGACACCCACCAGCAGGATGGGCCACTGGCCGCCGAACACCTTGCGGGCCAACTCGCGAGGGGTCATGGGGCGCGTTCGGCCAACTCGACGACGTTGGTCAGTAGAAATGCCCGCGTCAACGGTCCGACACCGCCGGGGTTGGGCGAGACGTGGCCTGCCACCTCCCAGACGTCGGGCGCCACGTCACCGACCAGCTTGCCGTTCTCGTCGCGGCTGACACCGACATCGACGACGGCCGCGCCGGGACGCACCATCTCGGCGGTCACCATGTGCGACACACCAGCGGCGGCGATAATGATGTCGGCCTCGCGGGTCAGCTGCGGAAGGTGCCGAGTGGCGGTGTGGCACAACGTCACCGTGGCGTTCTCCGAGCGACGGGTGAGCAGCAGCCCGAGCGGCCTGCCGACCGTCACTCCCCTGCCGATCACCACGACCTGAACGCCCGCGATCTCCACCTCGTAGCGGCGCAGCAGGTGCACGATGCCGCGCGGGGTGCACGGCAGTGGCGCCGGCTCGTTGAGCACCAACCGTCCCAGGTTCATCGGGTGCAGGCCGTCAGCGTCCTTGCCCGGATCCAGGCGCTCCAGCGCGGCGTTCTCGTTGAGATGTTTGGGCAGCGGCAGCTGCACGATGTAGCCGGTGCACTCCGGGTTGGCGTTCAGCTCATCGATGGTCTCGTCGAGAGTGGCTTGGCTGATGTCAGCGGGTAGGTCACGCCGGATCGAGTTGATGCCGACCTTGGCGCAGTCGGAATGCTTGCCGCGAACGTAGGCCTGCGATCCGGGATCGTCGCCGACCAGCACCGTGCCGAGACCCGGTGTGCGCCCGGCGGCGGTCAACTTGGCTACCCGCTCCTTGAGGTCGACGAAAATCTCGTCGCGCGTGGCCTTGCCGTCCAAAGTGATCGCACCCACGCAAGACTCTCCCGTCGCTTCGCTCGCCCTGTCATCCCAGTCTGGCATGCGCTGTGGCAGGCTCAGGTGTATGGACTCGGCGATGAGCCTCTCGGGTGAAGAGCGACAAGCTCAGCCCAATGTGTTCGCCCCCGCCAAGCTCGGCCCGGTGACGCTGCGCAACCGCATCATCAAGGCAGCCACCTTCGAGGCGTCCACTCCCAACGCCCTCGTCACCGACGATCTGATCACCTACCACCGCCTGCCCGCCGCCGGCGGCGTCGGCATGACCACGGTCGCCTACTGCGCCGTCTCGCCGGGCGGACGCACCGACGGCTGGCAGATCTGGATGCGCCCCGATGCGGTGCCCGGGCTGAAGCGGCTGACCGAAACGATCCACGCCGAGGGCGCGGCGATCAGCGCCCAGATCGGGCACGCCGGACCCGTCGCCAATGCGCGCACCAACAAGGCCAAGGCGCTGGCACCGGTGCGGTTCTTCAACCCGCTGTCCATGCGGTTCGCCAAGAAGGCCACCATCGACGACATCCGAGACGTCACCGCGGCACACGCCGATGCCGCGCGCTACGCCATCGAATCCGGCTTCGACGCCGTCGAAATCCACTTGGGTCACAACTATCTCGCGAGTTCGTTCCTCAGCCCGCTGCTCAACCGGCGCACCGACGAGTTCGGCGGCTCGCTGGAGAACCGCGCCAAAGTCGCGCGGGGTGTAGTGCGGGCGGTGCGCCAGGCGGTGGAAAAAGAAGGCAACCCCATCGCGGTGACCGCGAAGCTCAACATGAGCGACGGTGTGCGCGGCGGCATCTCGCTCGAGGAGTCGCTGCAGACCGCGAAGTGGCTCGAGGAGGACGGCTGCCTGGACGCGATCGAGCTCACCGCGGGCAGCTCGCTGGTCAACCCGATGTACTTGTTCCGCGGCGACGCGCCGGTCAAGGAGTTCGCGGGCGCGTTCAAACCGCCAATCCGGTGGGGTATCCGGATGACCGGCAAGAAGTTCCTGCGTGAATACCCTTACCGCGAGGCGTTCTTGCTGCGCGAGGCCAAGCAGTTCCGTGCCGAGCTCAAGCTGCCGCTGATCTTGCTCGGCGGCATCACCAATCGCGAGACGATGGACCTGGCGATGGCCGAGGGTTTCGACTTCGTCGCCATGGGCCGCGCGCTGCTGGCTGAACCCGATCTGATCAACCGCATCAAGGACGAAGAGAGTCCGGGCTCTGTCCGGTCGGTGTGCACTCATTGCAACCAGTGCATGCCCACGATCTACAGCCACACCCACTGCGTGGTGACCGGATCGCCGGGATGACCGGCAAGCACCCCTAACAGTCGCCGCAGAACAATCCAATACCTATAGAGTTGGTCGCGATGAGCCGACCCGCCACGCCTGCGCTGACCGTTCGGTACGACGGGTCAGCGCGGACCTTCGCCGCCGGAAGCGATGTCGTCATTGGCCGCGATCTGCGTGCCGACGTCCGCATCGCCCACCCCTTGATCTCCCGCGCACATCTGGTGCTGCGTTTTGACCAGGGCCGGTGGATCGCGATCGACAACGGCAGCCTCAACGGCATGTTCGTCAACGGACGCCGGGTGCCGACCGTCGACGTCCGCGACGGCCAGCACGTCAACATCGGCAACCCGGATGGCCCCGAGCTGACGTTCGAGGTGGGCAGGCAGCAAGCCACGGGCCGACCGCCGACGTCGGCGATTCCGATCGCCCGTCCGGGCGGAACACGGTCCGCCCCGCAGGGACCGCCGACGCAGCAGCCGCCGATCTCCCGGCCGCCGGCCTACCCGTCCGGTCCCCAGCAGGGCTACCCCTCGACCCAGCAGCCGCGCTACCCCAGTGCCCCGCAGCCCAACTACGCCGGGCCGCCGTCGCAGCCGACCCGCCCGCCTGCGGCTACCTATGCGTCGCAACAAGCGGCCCAGCCCGCGCTGTCCCAGCCGGCGCTGGAGTCGGTGACGGCCATCGGACCCGCCGCCGCGCCGCGCTCGACCGAGGGCAACCTCGCGACGAGCATGCTGAAGATCCTCCGGCCGAGCCGCCCGGCCGAGGCGCCCCCCGGGTCGATCAAGATCGGCCGCAACACCGACAACGACATCGTCATCCCCGACGTGCTGGCGTCGCGTCACCACGCCACCCTGGTGCCCAACCCCGACGGCAGCGCAGAGATCCGCGACAACCGCAGCATCAACGGCACGTTCGTCAACGGCGCCCGCGTCGACAGCGCCGTCCTGCACGAGGGTGACACCGTCACCATCGGCAACATTGACCTGGTGTTCAGCGGCGGCACTCTGTCCCGTCGCACCGAGACCAGCGCCGCCACCGGCACCGGCGGTCTCGAGGTGCACGGCGTCACCTGGACCATCGAGGGCAACAAGACGCTCCTGAACAACATCTCGATTTCGGCGCGGCCCGGCACCCTGACCGCGGTCATTGGGCCGTCGGGCGCGGGCAAGTCGACCTTCGCGCGGTTGGTCGCGGGCTACACCCATCCCACCAGCGGCACGGTGTCGTTCGAAGGCCACGACATCCATGCCGAGTACGCATCGCTGCGTTCCCGGATCGGCATGGTGCCGCAGGACGACGTCGTGCACGGCCAGCTGACCGTGAACCAGGCACTGATGTACGCCGCCGAACTGCGGCTGCCCCCCGACACCACGAAGGAAGACCGCGCCCGCGTCGTCGCCAACGTGCTCGAGGAACTCGAGATGACGCAGCACCGCGAGACCCGCGTCGACAAGCTGTCCGGCGGCCAGCGCAAGCGCGCGTCGGTCGCCATGGAGCTGTTGACCGGCCCGTCGCTGCTACTGCTCGACGAGCCGACGTCGGGTCTGGATCCCGCGCTGGACCGCCAGGTCATGACGATGTTGCGCCAGCTCGCCGACGCGGGCCGCGTGGTGCTGGTGGTCACCCACTCGCTGTCCTACCTCGACGTGTGCGATCAGGTGCTCCTGCTGGCGCCCGGCGGCAAGACCGCGTTCTACGGTCCACCGAGCCAGATCGGCGCCTCGATGGGGACCACGAACTGGGCCGACATCTTCAGCACCGTCGCCCGCGACCCCGATGCGGCACACCAGCGATACCTCGCCCAGCACGGGCCGCCGCCCCCACCGCCCGCGGCGCAGTCACCCGCCGATCTGGGCAACCCGACCCGCACCAGCTTGCGAAGACAGTTCTCGACGATCGCGCGACGGCAGATGAGGCTGATCGTCTCCGACCGCGGCTACTTCGTCTTCCTGGCATTCCTGCCGTTCATCATGGGCGTGCTGTCGCTGTCGGTGCCCGGTGACGTCGGGTTCGGCGTGCCGGTGCCCGCCATCAAGGGCGGTGAGGCGCCCAACGAGCCGGGCCAGATCCTGGTGCTGCTCAATGTCGGCGCCATCTTCATGGGCACCGCCCTGACGATCCGCGCGCTGATCGGCGAACGCGCCATCTTCCTGCGCGAGCAGGCCGTGGGCCTCTCGACGACGGCGTACCTGCTCGCCAAGGTGATCGTCTTCGCCATCTTCGCCATCATCCAGTCGGCGATCGTCGTCGCCATCAACGTGTGGGGTAAGAAATGGGGCCCGGGCGCGGTGACCAGCGGCGCGGTGATCCCCAACCGGACCCTCGAGCTGTTTGTCGACGTCGCGGCCTGTTGCGTGGCCGCCGCGATGGTCGGTTTGGCGCTGTCGGCACTGGCCAAGTCGAATGAGCAGATCATGCCGCTGCTGGTGGTGGCGATCATGTCGCAGCTGGTGTTCCAGGGCGGCATGATTCCGGTGACCGGCCGCATCGTGCTCGACCAGCTCTCCTGGTTCACGCCGGCGCGGTGGGGATTCGCGCTCACCGCGTCGACGATCGACCTCATCAGGCTGGTACCGGGACCGCTGACACCGCAGGACTCGCACTGGAGACACGAACCCGGCACCTGGTGGTTCAACATGGCCATGCTCGGGTGCATCTGCATCGGCTACCTGACCTTGGTGCGCTGGAAGATCCGCCTCAAAGCCGGCTAGATGTGCTGCGCCGTGCTGTCGGCAAACATCTGACCGCCCCGTGCGGGGTGTACGCCACAGGAAGATGGACAGCTACGTCAACTCGCAGACAAAGTGTTCGCTTGATCGCCGGTGCAGCTGCGGCCACAGCATTGCTGGCATCCGCTGCGGCCCCCGCATCGGCATGGGCGATCCCCCTCAACTCCGAGGACCACAACTACCTGGGAGCCGTCCGCGGCGCCTGGTCCGCCGACGATGACACGCTGCTGATGGCGGGACGCGGAGCGTGCCGGTTGCTCTATACCGGCTCGGGCACCCAGGGCACCATCGACGGGACCGCGACCCAGTACGGCGCGAGCCCCGATCAGGCGGCGGTGGTGGTGCGTGCCGCCCGCGCCAACTTCTGCACGCAGGCGCCGGGCTGACCGGCTGAGCCCGTCACTCGCCGTGCACGTCGAGCCCCTGCGCGGCGGCGAAGGCCAGCGCCTGCCCGATATCGATGCGCGCACCGCGCAGGGACGCGGTGGTCCACAGCGTCGGGTCGACGCGGGCGCCGCGTAGGTCGGCCTCGTCCATTCGGGTGTCCTGTGTGCGCGCACCCCGCAGGTCGGCACCGCGTAACACCGCCTTACGCAAATCGGCCTTCACCAGCCCGGTTTCGCTGAGCCTGCAGTCCGATAGGTCCACGCCGCGCAGGTCGCAATCGCCGAGGACCGCCAGCGTGAAGTCGACCTCGACGAACGCCATCGGCCGCAGACGGCATTCGATGAACACCGAGCCCAGCAAACTGCAATGACGAAACGTGCTGTGCCACAGCGTCGTCCGACGGAAGATGCAGTTCCGGAAGGCCGATCCGATATGGACGGACTCACCCATGTCGACACCGCTGAAGTCGCACTCGGTGAACACAACTCGCTCGGTGCGCAGCCGGCTCAGATCATCGTCGCGGAAGTCGTGATCGACGAATTCCTTTTCTGTCCAGACTGTTTCGGCTTGTGCCACGCGATCAACCGGACACCGACGGCAGCACGTTCAGTGCGTACTCGGCGACGGCGATGAGCGCGTCCGTCGAAGACTGTCGGTCCCGAGCATCGACCGTGATGATCGGAATGCCGTCGGGCAGGGTCAGCGCCTTGCGCACCTCGTGCGGCGGATGTCGTGGAGCACCGTCGAATTCGTTGATCGCGATCAGGAATGGCATCTTGCGGGCCTCGAAGAAGTCCACCGCTGCGAAGCTGTCCTGGAGACGGCGGACGTCGACGAGGATGATGGCACCGATCGCGCCGCGGACCAGGTCGTCCCACATGAACCAGAAGCGCCGCTGCCCCGGCGTGCCGAAGAGATAGAGCACGAGGTCCTCATCGAGGGTGATGCGGCCGAAGTCCATCGCCACCGTGGTGGTCCGCTTGTCGGGCGTGGCCTCCAACCCGTCGAGGCCGGCCGAGGCGTTCGTCACCAGCGCCTCGGTGCGCAGCGGCATGATCTCGGAGACCGAGCCGACGAAGGTGGTCTTGCCGGCACCGAAACCGCCCGAGATGACGATCTTGGTCGACGCCTTATGACCCTCGAACTGATGACCCTCATAGTGCGCGTAAGCCACGGAGGGTCCTTCCTATCAGTTCACGTCGTTCGTCGACGCTCGACTGGTCACTCAAGGTGGTACGCACCCGCAGATGACCCGCCGACACCAAGTCGCCGATCAACACTCGCGCGACGCCGACTGGTAATGATAGTCGCGCGGAGATCTCGGCGACCGACGGGCTTTCGGCGCACATCGCGCAAATCTGTGCTCTCACATCGGTTCCCGGCCACCGGTGCGGCTTGTCGGACAGCACGGCCTCGATCGGCGCCTCGAGCGGCAGGCTGATGCGCGAGTTCGTCCGCCCCGCGGTCAGCGTGTACGGCCGTACCAGGCTCGGCAGGTCGTCGGAGGCGGAAGGCTCGAGTTCGTCCATGTCCCACTCACGAGTGCGAAGCGGCTCGTCGTGACGACTGGATGACAGCGCCGACGCGTTCGACGAGCATCGTCATCTCGTAGCCGATCTGACCGATGTCGCACCCTGTCGTCGCCAGCGTGGCGAGGTTGGAGCCGTCGCCGACCCGCATCAGCAGCAGGTAACCGTTTTCCATCTCGACGACGGACTGCAGCACGTAGCCGCCGTTGAAGAGCTGCGAGGCACCCGTCGACAGGCTGGCAAGTCCAGACGCCACTGCCGCGAGTTGGTCGGCACGCTCGATCGGCATGTGTTCACTGGCGGCCATCAAAAGACCGTCGGCAGACACCAGAACCGCATGCGTGACCCCGGCTACTTCACGGGCGAACTTCGAGACCAGCCAGTCGAGCGACTCGCGCTGCGTCGAACGTGGCTTCATCGAATCCCGGGTCGCATCGCTGCTGCCCTCCGGAAAGGTCATGCGTTATCTGTTCCTCTGGTCTCCTTGGCGTGCGACCTGGCGGCGCGCACGCCGCTGAAATGGCTGCTCATGCTTGCGCGGACAGCCTCAGGGTCGCGGACCGGTGTCGCCTGCGAGCCGGTACCGAATTCGGCCGACGACTCTACCGCGTCATCGTCGTCGTCGTTGCGGTGTGCCCCGCCGTTGGTGTAGCCGCCGTTGGCGCCGTGACGCGACGCGGAGGCCGCTGCGCCGGGCACCAGGCGGGCGCCGGGTTCACGCACGGGCAGACCGTCCTCGGTATGCGCCACCACGGGCGTCTCCTCGGCGGCCTCAGCGGCCGACCAGCCGTGGTCCCACACCGACTCCCAATTCAGGTCCCTGCTGTTGGTCAGCTCCGTCGGATCGATCAGCCATTCCGACACCATCTTCTGGTAGATCGCATCCTCGGCTCCCGCCGTCGGTGATGACAACCGCTCCAGCGGCGACGGCTCGGGTTCGGGTCGGGCCTGGCTTCGGGAGGCGAAGAACGACGAGGTGTCGACGGGCGCCTGCCGCGGCTGTTCTGCGACAGGTTCTGGCCGCGCCTCCGGCTCCGGCTCGGGCTCGGGTCGCTCGTCGACCCGCCCGCCGGAGATGCCGCTCGCACCGGGACTGCGTTGCGGCAGCAGCGACACCGGCAGCTCCGAATGACCGTTGACCCGATCGGCAACGACATCATCGACCTCATCGCCGACATCGCTGTCGTCGCTGTAGTCCTCGTAGGTGCCGTAATCCTCGTCGTCGCCGTAGTCGTCGGTCTCGGCGAGAGCCACGGGCTCGGCGAATTCGGCGACGTCAGCCTCGTCGGCGACAGCGGCCAGCGCGCCGGTGTCGAAGCGCTCGCGCATGCCGCCGCGCACGATCAAGTCGGCCGGCACGTACACCCCGGCGGTAGTGCCCGAATCCTGTTCTCCCGCAATGGTGCTGCGTAGCCGGACCACCAACCCATGCTGTTGCGCCAGCCGGCCCACCACGAAAAGACCCATGTGCCGGGCGGTGTACGGCGTCACCTCGCCGCCGGACTGCAGGCGGGTGTTGGCGACTCGCAAATCGGATTCGGTCATTCCGAGTCCGATGTCGCTGACCTCGATGACCAATCCGCCGTTGCCGGTATGCACGCCGGACACCCGCACCTGCGAGATCGGCGGTGAATACCGCAGCGCATTGTCGAGCAGCTCGGCGAGCAGGTGCACGAGGTCGCCCGCGACCGATCCGACGATCTCGCTGTCGGGCACGGTGGCGGTCACCACGCGGGTGTAGTCCTCGACCTCGGACGCCGCGGCGTGGATGAGGTCCGAAACGGGCACCGGCTCGGCCTGCTCGCGTGGCACCTTCGCGCCGGCGAGCACCAACAGGTTGGCACCGTTGCGGCGCATGCGCGCGGCCAGATGGTCGAGCCGGAACAGGCTCTCCAGCCGGTCGGGGTCCTCTTCGTTGCGTTCGAGCCGGTCGATGAGCGTGAGCTGCTGGTCGACCAGCGAGCGGCTGCGCCGGGACAGCGTCTCGAACATGTCGCCGATCTGGAGCTGGAGCCGGCTCTGCTCACCAGCCAGAAGAACGGCCTGCTCGTGCAGCTCGTCGACGGCGTGGGCGACCTGGCCGACTTCCTCGCTGGTGTGCACCGGGATCCGGTCGACGGGGCCGGGCTCGCGGCCGGCGCGCACCTGTTCGACTTCGCGGGCCAGATCCTCGTGGGCCACCCGCAGTGCGCTGTCGCGCAGCGTGCGCAGCGGCCGGACGAGTGAGCGCGCCACCAGGATGACCAGTACCAGCGCCAGTGCGATGGCACCGAGCACGATCGCAGAGTCGCGGATCGTCTCGGTGCGTGCGGCCGCGGCGTCGGCCTTGACCGCCCCGGTGACCGCGGGCACGGTGCGGTCGATCATGCGGGCAGCGATCTGATCGGTCGCCTTCAGCGACGCCGTCATATCCGGGTTGTTGACCAGAGGAATGGTCGGATCCGAGATGAGCGCCGTGCGGCGGACGTACTCGCTCTGCAGCTGCTTGGCTTCCTCGGAGCCGATGCCGAGCACCTGGCTCATCCCGAACAGGGTCGACGGTTCGGTGCCTGCAAGGGTGATCATGCGCGTGCGCTGCTCCGGCTCGGGCAGCTCGGCACCCGAGTTGACCAGCAGCTGCTCCATCATCATCTGCCCCCGGGCGCCGACGGCGCGGGTGAGGCCCTGAGCCTGGGTGCGGATGCGTTCGTCGTCGACGCGAACCGAGCCGGTGATCGCGTCCTCGGAGGTCAGCAGGATCGGTGCGTACAGGGTGACCCGGTCGACGAGGCCGATGCTGTTGGAGGTGACCTTGTCCATGAGCGCCTGGCCACCCTGAAGCATGCTGGTGACGCCGGCTTCGACGTCGGGTGGCACGTCGGTCGCGCCGTTGAGCCGACGCTGCAGCTCGGCGCGGCTGGCGTCGAAGGTGCTGACCGCCGCCTGGGCGTCGCCGGCGGGCACGGCCAGCATCGCGGCGTTGAGAGCGTTCATGTAGCTAACGATCGCGGGCACCATTTCGGCGCGATCGGCGGCGCGTTGCAGATCACGCGCCTCAAGCGCGTTCGAGTACACGCGCAACCCGCCGAAGACGCCGGCCAGAATCAGCGGCACCAACACGATGGCGAACACCTTCGCGCGGACCGGCCAATTCTTCAGCGACCACCGCGGCGGACGCTTGGGCCGCCGCTCGTGCACGTGGTCATCGAAGTCATCGGTGACCAGCCCATCGACCAGCTCTTGCTGTGTGAACGTGGTCATCGTGGCCCTATCGCGCGCCCGGCCGTGCGCCGGTCTTTTCCAATGTGAGCGAAGTTCATGACGCTTCCTGCTGATTTTGCCCCGAACAAGGTCGGCGTTCGTCGCCTGGCAATTGATCGAGTATGCCAGCAGCACGCGGCCGGCTCCACAATTCTTACTGAACAGCCAAGGTCTACGCGGGCTGCCAGAATGCCCTTAGGCGGCGCCACAGCAAACTTCCAGTGCCTACGCTGGAGCAAGCACAGCGACCAGGAAGTCGCTCTCCTCGGTGAACGGCCGAAGGTCCCACGTGGACAGCAGGAGCTCCGGCGCGAAGCCAGCGGCCACGGCGTCATCGAGGAACTCGTCGAAGTCGTACTCGCGACCGGCGCCGAACCCGATCGCGGCGCGACCGTCGACCCGCAGATGGGCACGCAGCCGGCGCAGCACTTGTACTCGGGTACTGGGTGCGAGGAAGGTCATGACGTTGCCCGCGGACACGACGACGTCGAAGGGCTCGGCGATGCCACGAGCGGGCAAGTCGAGTTCGGCTAGGTCACCGACCAGCCAGAGCGGACCAGGATGATCGTGGTTGGCCGCCTCGATGAGCACCGGATCGACGTCCACGCCCACCACGTCGTGGGCTGCTGCGGCCAAATACCCGCCCAACCGGCCAGGACCACAGCCTGCGTCGAGAATGCGGGCGCGGCGCGGCGCCATCGCGTCGACGAATCGCGCCTCGCCCGCAAGATCGTCACCAGCGCGGGACATGGCTCGAAAGCGCTCGACATACCAGTGAGAGTGCCCGGGATCGGCAGCCACCTTCTGCATCCAGATGCTGGGCTCAACCATGCGGACATTGTCGCAACCGACCACCGCGCCTTGGGGCGGGCCTAACCCCGGGGTGCGGCCTGGCGGCACTGATGGGGGGTCGCGCCTTTCGCTACTCGGCGTTGCTGCGGCTGCGGTCCGCCCACGGCTACTTACCTGGCGGATAGGAAATAATCTCCATTGAGCATCGGAGTCTGGCTCCCCGGGGATTCTCGACATCATTTGCCGGCCACGAGAATTCCGTCATGACTATGAACAACACCAACAATTCGAGTTCCGACACCAAGCGCCGCGCCGGACTCGCCGCCGCCGTGTTGGCGGCCACAACCATGTTCGGCGCACTGGGAAATGCCGCCATCGCATCCGCCGAACCCAGGCCGTTGAATATCGACCAACTCGCTAACTGTGAGAACGACGTCGATTCGAGGGCCATCCAAAACAATTGGAGCTGGGCGCAGTGGAATCGGGAACTCAGGAAGTGCTGTCTTAACGCGGGCGGCGAGTACACAGCTGATGACCACTGCATCGCCCAGGACGAGGAGCGCAGCCCCGACACTGGGCCGCCGACGAAGCCGGGAGTCCCCAGCATCCCTTCGGGGGGACCACCGCCGCCGAAATCAGCCTCTTGAGTCGTCGGCAGTGCCGCTTCTGCTGGCCGAGCGGATAGGCATCAAGCCCGACACGCTCGGTCGTTACAACTCCCGAACTGACGCCGTTCCGGTGCGCGGTGGCGGGACCACTGTTGAATGATGTCTCGGCCCGCCTGTAGTGCGACGCCGGTACCCATCGACCTTTTCGCCTAAACCCGTTGCCGCCTTTTGTGAAGGTGCTAACACCTGCTTGCAATAGCTAGCATCCTGTCGAAGTATCGGAAGTTGAACGGCAAGCAATTGCGATAGGGAGGGAATCTAATGCCGGAAAACAACAGCGGTCCCATCGAAGCCGTGAGGGGCATCGTTTCGGGCGCGATCGGGTTCACTAAGCAGGTGGTCGGCCTCATCCTGGGCCGAAACGATCTTCAGGAAGAAGGTCGCGCCCAGGTGGACAAGGCCTCAAATCAACTTGATGCAGCCCGCGCAGAGGCGGAAGCCGAGAAGGCGAGGGCCAAGGCCAACGCACAGGAAAAGCGGCAGAAGAGTGCTAGCAGGTCCTAGCTAGTCCCGGTCGATAATTCAGCACCCCCGACGTCTTGGCGTCGGGGGTGCTCTCATCTTTCTTGAGCGGTATTTCAGGCATCGACACGGGCTGGTCTTGCGAGCCACGACACGGGTGTCCCAACCGGCAGCGTGTATCAAACGGTCCGTACGGCCCAATCCAAGGCGCTCGTATGCGACTGCGGCACCGGAACGTACGGGTACAAGGGCCTTCGCCTCAGAGACAACTCCCGGATTGACGTTCCAGGTGCATATGCGACCGTGCACGGTTTTGGAGCGGTCAATAACGACGGCACTCGATACGAAGTCTCCGCTGACGCATTGACGATTTATACGGGAGGCGAAACCTACAACGAACCTGTACTTGCCTCGGGACCGTGAAATCAAGCGATCTTGACCGTCCGCTAGCTACCCCGTACACGCGCAAAGTCGTCAGGATGCCCTATCCCGTGGCAAGCTTATGGATTGGTGCCGAAGGGCGTGTCGGGATTCGCTCCACCAGTGGTCTGCGGCTGCGGGTAGCTGCCGCCTGCCCCCCCGGGCGGTAGGGCAACGGCGCCGCCACCGCTTTGCCTGCTAGGCGCGCCCGTTCCTGCGGAAGACTGCGCGGTGATCGCTATCGACGATGCGTCGTCGGCTGCGAGGGCAGGAGTGGCCAGTCCGATGGCGAGTGTTGCCAATCCGCAGACACCGATGGTGGCAAGTGTCAGCTTGTTCATTTCGATGCCTCCTTTGCGGTGGGTGTTATCAGCGGATGCCGCCGGGCCGCGAGACATCGTGTTGGTGAATCCCTTGGTGCCAGTGGGAGCCGGGCATCACTTCGGGCGCCGGGTGCGCTTTAACGTCGGGCGTCGCGACGACGTCTGGCGGACGCACATCGGTGTTGTTCGCTGCGTTGGCCGCGCCGGTCAGGCCGAGGGCGGCGCCCCCGATGAGTCCGGCCGCGACGATAAGCAGCGCGCTGTAGCGGGCGAGCGGTCTTGTTTTCATTTGATGAATCCTTCTGTGTCAGTTGACTGTCGGTGTCTCGCCGGTGTGTGCCGGCAACTCCTCAACAGTGCCGCCCGGGCAATGGCGTGTATGTCCGGTGATCGGAGCATCGACAGGATGAACCGGCTGTCCACCGATCGGGGGAAGGCGCGACCGGCCCGGTGTCAGACGTCGAAGCGTGACAGCGATAACGAGGGATCGACCGTCAGAACGAGACACTCGTCCGGGTCACGGAGTCGGAGGCGGCAGACAGTCGCGATCACGACCGCAAACCCGGGGTCTCAAACGGGTCTACCGACCCGGAGACGTCTATGTCGCAAGCCCAGCCCACTACCGTGTGATTGTTCGCGTCGGACCACTGCTGGATGATCTCTCGCTGACGTTCTATCGAGGTCGAATCCTCAGTCGACCTCGACAGACGAAGCCGCCCAATCACGCGCATATAGAGAGGTGGCCTGTTGTGTTCAAAGTGATGTTCTATTCCCCCCGCATCGCGCCGAACACCGGTAACGCGATCCGCATGGTCGCCGCGACGGGGTGCGAGCTGCACCTCGTCGAGCCGCTGGGGTTCGAGCTCTCCGAACCGAAACTTCGTCGGGCGGGGCTGGACTACCACGATCTCGCGTCGGTGACCGTGCATCCGGATCTCGCCGCCGCGTGGGAGGCGATCGGACCGACACGCGTGCACGCGTTCACCGCGCACGCGACGGCGTCGTTCTCCGACATCGCCTACCAACCCGGCGATGTGTTGATGTTCGGTCCGGAGCCGACGGGCCTCGATGAGGCGACGATCGCCGACCCTCACATCACGTCGCGGGTGCGCATCCCGATGCTCGCCGGCAGGCGCTCACTCAACCTCTCTAACGCCGCGGCCGTCGCCGTCTATGAGGCGTGGCGCCAACACGGCTTCAGCGGCGCGGTGTGATCACCACGAATTCCAGTGCGTGAACTGCTCGGCTGGTAGGCGATTGGCGCGCTTGAAATCGGTCCCCTTGGTGTAGGCGATCGGGAACAGCCCGCCTTGTCGGTATTGGTCGAACGGGATGCCCAGCACGTCGGCGGCCAGCTTCTCGCCCTTGCCGACCAGGTGCAGCGTCGTCCACGCCGAACCGAGCCCTCGCGACCGCAGCGCCAGCATGAAGCTCCACACCGCCGGTAGCAGCGAGCCCCAGAACCCTGCACTGCCGGCTATCGCTGCCTCGGGGCTGCCCTGAAGGCAGGGCACCAGCATGACCGGAACCTCGTGGAAGTGATCGTTGAGGTACTTGGCGGAATCGCCGACGCGCGGCCGCTGCTCGTCGCGCACGTCGCCGTAGGTGGGTTTGGGCGCATCGAGGTAGGGCGCCGCGTTGTGGCGGTAGATGTCGGCCAGCGCCTTCTTCTTCTCCGGGTCGTCGACAAACACCCACCGCCAGCCCTGGGCGTTGCTGCCCGTCGGGGCCTGCAGCGCCAGATCGAGACATTCCATCAGCACCTCGCGGGGCACCGGCTTTTCGAGATCGAGCCGTTTGCGCACCGAACGGGTGGTCGTCAGTACGTCATCGACGGACAGGTTGAGGGTCATGCTCGCGAGACTACATTCGCTTTCATGACAATCGAATTGACGCATGAGGTGACAAGCAGGCTCGAACGCGACCATCACGGCTGGCTGACCACGGTGGCCAAGTCCGGACAGCCCGTACCGCGGCTGGTGTGGTTCTACTTCGACGGTGCAGACGTGATCGTCTACTCGGAGCCGAACGCCGCCAAGGTCCGGCACATCAGGAACCACTCACGGGTCAGCCTCAATCTGGACTCCGACGGCAACGGGGGCGGCATCATCTTCGTCGGCGGCGATGCGACGGTCGACGCCGAGGGCATCGACCCGTTGGCCGACGAGCGGTACCAGGCGAAGTACCGTGAGCTGGCCGCCAACTTGGGTTTCACTGCGGAGTTCCTCGCTGCATACAACACGCGACTGAAGATCAGCATCGACAAGGTGTGGACCACCCCGGGCAGCTGAAGTGCACACCAGCTCTGACTTCGAGCGCCCGGTGCGGCGGTGGCAGGACATTCCGGGCTGGTTCCAGTGGCGCAGCGCCCAGGAGGAAGCGGTCGCCCATTTCGGCGACGGGAGCCGGTTCGTCGAAGTGGGGTGCTATCTGGGGAAGAGCCTGTGCTCACTGGCCGAAGTCGTCCGTGACAGTGGCTGCGACATTGCGCTCATCGGGGTCGACACTGCGCGCGGCAGCGGACCGGAAGGCCGGCGTGACACCAATGCGCACGGCCCAGCTGTCGAATTCGGTGGCGGATCCTTCGCCGGACTCTTGCACCGCAACGTGATTGCTTGCGGTGCAGCCGATCTGGTGCAGCTGCTGATCAGCGATTCGGTGGCGGCGGCGCGGTTGTTCCCCGATGGATCGCTGGACTGGGTGCACATCGACGCGCGGCACGACTACGCCAGCGTGTCCGCCGACATCGCGGCTTGGGCTCCGAAAGTACGTGTGGGCGGTTGGCTGTCGGGAGACGATTTCCATGCCCAACAGTGGCCGGGCGTTGTCGCCGCCGTGCGCGATTCCCTGCCCGATGCTGGTGTCTGGTGGTCCACGCAGTGGCGATGGATCAAGGGCTGACGACGGCTGTCGTCATCCCATCTCCGCGGCCCGCTTCATATGTCCATCGAAGCCAAGGGATGTCGCCAGCGATCGATAACGGTCCCTGAAATGGCAGTACATCTCCTCTTCGTGTCGCGCATGGGCGAGCAGCGCGTGCAAGCGCAAAAGGTGTACTTCGTAAAGAACAAAGCCGGGCTCGACTGGCGTGGCGGCCAAGCGGTCGACCACAGTCGACGCCTCGCACACATCTTCGTCCGACCCGCGGCCCAGCAATGCCTCCACCAGAGTTGCGACGGCGGGTCCAACCGCGAGCGATTCACCGCAGTCGAACAGACGCGCGACTGTCTGCCGCGCCGTATCGACGGCAGTGTCGAAGTTGCCGGCGGCGATATGGAGGTGCGCGAACCCGATATCGGCAACAGCCGCGCCAAGCGCATTGTGCTGCCGGTGGTGAGCGTCGCGGCCCTGACGGATCAACTCGAGGCTCTCTCCTCGGTCGGTATCGGTTGAACCGATCAAGGCGAGTCCACGAGTGACTCTGGCCAGGGCAAGTCCCACATCGTTGCCACAATGCTCAGCGAGGCGCAGCGCCTCTGCGGTGTCCCGCAGCGTTGTTTCATCACATGCGACGTTGCCGTTCAGGATGCGAAATGCGTAGGCGTGGCTAATCGGCACAACCAACGCGGCAGGATTCGGGTCAACCTGCCGCTGCATCGCTATCGCCCGTTCGAAATCGTTGCGCGACAACGGCCGTCCGAAACAGCTTCCCGCCAGGCCGCGATGAAGATGAGCCATCGCCAGCGGCGACCCGAGCCCTCGGAGAGTGCCCTTTACTGGATCGCCGTCCAAGAGGTCGATGACCCGCTGCGCTAACCGTTCAGCCTCTCCGCAGCGCCCGCAATGCATCTTTGCGAACATCGCCGCGGACAGAACGCCTGTCATCGACACCGGATCCGCCGCAGCGGCGAACAGCTCGGCCTGCTCGGCGGCCAGCGTGCAGGCCTCGTCAAGACGGAGCTGCACCGTCATCGGCACGAGGACCCCGTACATGCCCACCGCCATGGACAGTTGGTCACCGACACCGGTGCAAAGTTCGCGCAATGCGTCGAATCCTGCGTCGTCTACGCCCCCGCCCACCAACCAGGTGGTGATGCACACCATCGTCTTGGCGGCTATCCGCAAGCCGGTACTCTGCGGCGCGTCGGCGGGTAGGTGGTCGGCAACCCGGGCCGCACGCCGCCAACTGAGATGAGCCGCGGCGAAATCCCGTTTCGTCAGCCACGCGCCAGCGCGCATATGCCAGGCGTATGCGGCAGGCAAGTCGCCCCCCCGCTCCAGATGTTCGGCGATGACGGCAGCGCTTTCATCCAGAGAGCTTCGGCCACAGGCTTGGAGGGCGGCGGCCACGCGGCGATGCAATTCAGCGCGGGCGCTCTTCAAGAGTGACTCGTAGGCGACTACGGGAATAAGCGGGTGGTGAAACACGTAATCCGGGCGCGACATCGGTCCGGTCGAGTCGATCAGCTCTGCGCGCAGCAGCTCGTCGGTGACCGGTTTGATCCCGGCAGCTTCCAATAGCTCGGCCGTAAAGTGCGACCCGATGACTGCTGCCAGGTTCAATGTCCGCTTGGCGGTCGGCCCAAGGCGATCGATTCGCGCGGCGATGGCCGCCTGCAAGGTGGGAGGCACGCTTACCGCAGCGTCCACTGTCATCAACTCGTACGCGCCACGCTGCCCGCGTAGTACTCCACGTTCGGCAAGGTCGCGGACAATCTCCTCAGCGAAAAAGGGATTACCAGCGGCCCTGCGGGCGATCGTGCGGCCGAGATCCCCAAGCGAGGGGCTGGCGCCGAGCAACTCTGAAATCAGTGCCCCGACTGCCGAATCATCAAGCGGCTCAAGGGCGATTGTCCGTGCCCCAGGTATTCGTGCCAGCGGGCCCTCATACTCGGGTCGGTAAGTGGTGAGCACTAGCGACGGGGTCTTCGGGATCACGTCGAGGAACTCGCTCAACAGCGACTCGCTGGCTTCATCGATCCAATGGGCGTCTTCGAGTACATAGACTGCTGGCGTATCCCTAGTCAAAGAGACGGTATTGAGCAGCGCTGTGAGCCGGCGTCTGCGAGCATCGGGATCGATGGCCGGCGGCGGAGCATCGGGGTCGGCGATGCCCAGCAGCTCGTCAAGCAGCAGTAAATCCTCGGGGTCCGCGCCGGTGATCTGGATGCGTACTCGATCGCGGGCACACTGTCGGTCAACGCCTTCGACGTCATAGACCGCGCGCAGCAACCGAGCGACGGCATGAAAGGGAACACCTCTGGTGTGTGACTGGCAGAAGGAGGTGAACACCTCCACGCCGGAACTCTCTGCGATTGCTGCTATTTCGCGCACCAGACGCGTCTTACCAATACCAGGCGTTCCCACCAGGCCGACGACCGCACCATGACCTTCGATGGCACGCTGCAATAAGGTCTCTATGGCCGACAGCTCCAATCGCCGACCGACCAGATTGGGCTGCTTACGAACAGCGCGCTGTCTGTCGCCCATACCCAGCAACCGAAGGGCAGGCACCGGAGCATCAGCACCCTTTAGCTGAACCAGCTCAGGTTCCCCGAGATGGGCTACACCCTCCACCAGCTTGGCGGTGGACACGCTGAGCATCACCCCGCCAGGTGGCGCGACGGATTCCATCCGCTGCGCCATCCCTACCTGCTCACCGACGGCGGTGTACCCGAACCGTCCGGTCCCGATCTCGCCAGTGATCACCTGGCCCGAATTCAACCCGACCCGCAGCCTCAGCTCTGCGCCATCACGCTTCCGAACATCTTCGGCGAGTGCTTCGACGGCCGATTGAATCGCCAGACCTGCCAGGCAGGCCCGCACCGCGTGATCCTCCAATGCCGCCGGCGCTCCGAACACGGCCATGATCCCGTCGCCGGTGAAACTGCCCACCGTTCCCCCGAAACGCTGCACGACGGAGGCACATTCGCCGGCAACATCGGCCATGATCTCGCGCAGGCGCTCCGCCCCCACCGACGCTGCGATGTCCATCGAGTGCACCACGTCGGCGAACAGCACCGTGACCTGTTTGTACTCGGCTGCCTGGGCCGCGCCTGTCAGCCGTGCACCGCATTGTGCGCAGAAATTCGCCGTCGGGCCTGACTGTGCGCCACAGGTACCACAGAGGAGCTCCGTCGCGCTCACCTGCCCATCCCCGTCGGGATCCACGTCAGTATCGTGTCACCGCGGTTAAGCGATGGTCGTGATATCGACACCCTGCCTATGGCTCAACCACCACGCGGAACACGCCCTTGGACTTGTCCTGCGCCAGGCGGAACGCCTCAACCGCGTCCTCGATCGGAAATCGATGGGTGATCAGGGTTTCCGCGAGTTCTGGGCGGCCAGCCAAGAGATGAGCGGCCTCGGCGAAGTCTTTTCGTCGCCCGCGGCTGCAGTAACCGAGCGAGGGACGCAACGTCACTTCCTTCGCGAAGGCGGCGTCCATCGGCCACACTGTCCCAGGGGCATACACACCAAGGTGCACCACCGTTGCACCCACCTTCGCCAATTCGACGGCGCGCTGCAGCGCACTCTCGCTGCCACCCGTTTCGATCACCACGTCGTAGCCGCCCGTAGGTTCGACCGCTCCGATGCGCTCACGAGCTTCGTGTTGGTGCGGGTGTCGAGCGACGACGGCGACTTCGGGCGCACCCATCTGTTGAGCCGACGCGGCGGCGAGGATGCCGATGGCACCCGCTCCCACAATTGCCACCCGCGTTTGCGGGCCTATCTCGCCCTGATGGCAGCTGTGCCACGCGACGCTTGCCGGTTCTACGAGCGGGGCGTCGGCGACGTCGAGTGCGGGCGGCAGCGGCACGAGGACATGATTGGGCGCGCGGAACCACTCGGCCATGCCCCCAGGGCTGAGCATCCCCGGTGCGGTAGGTAGTCCTGCCGTGCACATGTTGTAACTGCCTTGCTGGCACTGTTCACACTCGCCGCAGCCAAAGAAACCCTCTACTGCAACGGCGGTGCCATCTTCGGTCCGTCCGGCGAACTCATGCCCGGCGATCTGAGTGCTGCCGTATTGCAGGTACTTCAGATCCGAGGCGCAGATCCCGGCCCCCGCCACCCGGACGAGATTCCCTTCCCCCTGGGGCTCGTCGACATCGACGACCTCGACCGTAGGCGGCGCATTACGAACTGCCTTCATCGGATCTCCCCTGGCGTCGTCGCTGACTGCGTAGCTGTCGCAAGTTGCTCATTCTGCTCGCGTCGGGCGGTGCAGCGCACCGATTTCCGGCATCAACGCAGCTACCTGAAATCCCGGCTGCGGGAGGCGATGCGGATGTCGAGCTTGCTCAACCGATCGGCGACAACTGTGACCGCTCCGGTGGCGTTTTGCACCTGCCCCCGGACCATCAGCGCCGTCGCCGTCTGCGCCAGCTTGCGATGCCGGTTCCACACTCCCGGTGAGCACAGGACGTTGACCATGCCGGTCTCGTCTTCGAGGTTGAGGAACGTCACGCCTTGCGCCGTCGCGGGACGCTGCCGGTGGGTCACCGCACCCGCCACCAGGATCCGCGTTCCATCGGGGATCGACAGCAGCCGGTCGGCCGTCACCACGCCCATCGCGTCAAGGTCTGCCCGCAGGAACTGGGTGGGATAGCTGTCCGGGGAAATACCGGTCGCCCAGACATCGGAGGCCGCCAGTTCCAGCTCGGTCATGCCGGGCAACGTGGGGACATGCGACGACGCCCCCACTCCCGGCAACCGGTCCGGCCGCTGGGAGGCGGCCGCACCCGCGGCCCACAGCGCTTCGCGGCGGGTGATCCCGAAGCAGCCCAACGCGCCCGCCGTCGCCAACGCTTCGGTCTGCGGGACCGACAACTGCACCCGACCGGTCAAATCCAGCAGAGAATCAAACGGCCCGCCTGCGTTTCGTTCCTCGACAATCTGGTCGGCCAGCTCCTCGCCGATGTGGCGGACGCTGCCGATACCCAGCCGCACCTCGGTGCCGCCGTTCTCCAGCGTCGCGTGCGACAGGCTGGCGTTGACGTCAGGTCCGTGCACGATGACGCCATGCCGACGGGCATCGGCCACCAGCGTCTGCGGCGAGTAGAAGCCCATCGGCTGGGCCCGCAGCAGCGCAGCGCAGAACGCCGCGGGATGGTGCAGCTTGAACCACGACGAGTAGAACACCAGCGAGGCGAAGGACAGCGAATGGCTTTCCGGGAAACCAAAATTGGCGAACGCCTCCAGCTTTTCGTAGATCCGGTCGGCCACGTCGCCGGTGATGCCGTGCCGTTCGCGCATACCGTCGTAGAACCGGCCACGCAGCCGTCGCATCCGCTCGGTCGAGCGCTTGGATCCCATCGCGCGGCGCAGCTGGTCGGCTTCGGCGGCGGTAAAGCCCGCGCAGTCCACCGCCAACTGCATCAGCTGCTCCTGAAACAACGGAACACCCAACGTCTTTCGCAACGCAGGCTCCATGGACGGATGCTCGTAGACTACCGGCTCCACCCCGTTGCGTCTGCTGATGTAGGGGTGCACGGAGTTGCCCTGAATGGGCCCCGGGCGGATCAGCGCCACCTCGACGACAAGGTCGTAGAACACCCGCGGCTTCAGCCGGGGCAGCGTGGCCATCTGCGCGCGGGACTCCACCTGGAACACCCCGACAGAGTCGGCGCGCTGCAACATCTCGTACACGGCCTGCTCGGAGAGGTCGAGCTTGGCCAGATCGACATGGATGCCCTTGTGTTCGGCCACCAGGTCGAGGCAGTAATGCAGCGCCGACAGCATGCCAAGACCGAGCATGTCGAACTTCACCAATCCGATTGCCGCACAGTCGTCTTTGTCCCACTGCAGCACGCTGCGATTCTCCATGCGCGCCCACTCCACCGGGCACACATCGGCGATGGGCCGGTCGCAGATCACCATGCCGCCGGAATGGATGCCCATGTGCCGCGGCAGGTTGGAGATCTGCTTGGCCAGATCGATCACCGCCTCCGGCACATCCTCGACATGAGTCGACTCGCTGAGCTTGCCCCACTGGCCGATCTGCTTGCTCCACGCGTCCTGCTGCCCCTGCGAGAAGCCCAGCGCACGGGCCATGTCACGGACCGCACTACGGCCGCGGTAGGTGATGACGTTGGCGACCTGGGCGGCGTAATCGCGGCCGTAGCGGTCGTAGACGTACTGAATGGCCTTCTCCCGCAGGTCCGACTCGATGTCGATGTCGATGTCGGGCGGGCCGTCCCGCGCCGGGGACAGGAATCGCTCGAACAGCAGCTCGTTGGCGACCGGGTCGACGTTGGTGACGCCGAGGGCGTAACAGACCGCCGAGTTGGCCGCCGATCCCCTGCCCTGGGCCAGGATCCCGTTCTCCTTGCAGAACCGGGTGATGTCGTGGACCACCAGGAAATATCCCGGGAACTGAAGCTGGGCAATAATTTTCAGCTCATACTCGATCTGCTCGTACGCGCGCGGCGCCCGCTCGGGTGGACCGTAGCGGTTCCTGGCGCCCATCATGACCAGGTGCCGAAGCCAGCTGTCTTCGGTGTGCCCGTCCGGAACGTCGAACGGCGGCAACTGCGGCGCGATCAGCGCCAGCTCGAAGGCGCACTGCTCACCGAGATCGGCGGCGGCGGTCACCACCTCCGGGCAGTGTGCGAACATCCGCGCCATCTCCTCACCCGACCGCAGGTGCGAACCGCCGAGCGGAGCAAGGTAGCCCGCCGCTTCGTCGATCGAGTTGCGCGCGCGGATCGCCCCCATGGCCATCGCCAGCCGCCCGCGGGACGGCTCGGCGAAGTGAGCGGCGGTGGTGGCCACGATGCCGACACCGAACCGGGGGGCCACCTGGGCCAGCGCGGTGTTGCGCTCATCGTCGAGCGGATGGCCGTGATGGGTGAGCTCGATACTGACCCGGTCACGGCCGAACCGGTCCACCAGATCGGCGAGCGCCTTCTCCGCCGCCTCAGGGCCGCCGTCGGTAAGCGCTTGGCGGACATGGCCTTTGCGGCAGCCGGTCAGGATGTGCCAGTGCCCGCCCGCCGCCTCGGTCAGCGCGTCGTAGTCGTAACGCAGAACGCCTTTTTCCCCGCCGGCCAGATGCGCCTTGGCTAGTTGGCGCGACAGCCGTCGATACCCTTCCGGGCCCCGGGACAGCACCAGCAGATGCGGCCCTCGTGGATCGGCCTCCTCGGTGCGGTCGCCGCCGCCGAGGGACAACTCGGCGCCGAACACCGTTCGCACGTCGAGTTCCTTGGCGGCTTCGGCGAAGCGCACCACCCCGTACAGCCCGTCGTGATCGGTGAGCGCGAGGGCGCGCAAGCCGAGCCGCGCCGCCTCTTCGACAAGTTCCTCCGGCGTGCTGGCGCCGTCGAGGAAGCTGTACGCCGAATGCGCGTGCAGCTCGGCGTACGGGACATCCGAGCGCGGCCGGTCGATGTCGAGTGGCTGATAATCCCCGCGCTTTCGCGACCAGGCCGGGCTGTCGCCCCCGTCGCCGATCTGCTCATCAATGGGCCACCCGGCGCGGCGCGGCTTGCCATGAAGCACGCGCTCCATCTCGGTCCAGCTCGGCGGTCCGGTATGCCACCCCACCCGACCAATATATCGAACATTAGTTCGATAAAGTCGTCTGGTTTGTGAATCCTCCGACGCGAATCAGCCGAAACCCGTCAGACGATTCACAATCGGCGCGGCGCTAGCTGGTGTATTCAGCCGCGCCGTCTTCGAGCACCAGCCGGGAGTTCGAACCATCGGGGTTGGCGGCCTCGGTGCGGAACACCGCCCGCCCGGTCTCGGTGCGCCAGATCGAGGTCGTCAGCGTCTCGCCGGGAAAGACGGGCGAGGTGAAGCGCGATGCGATCGCGGTCACCTTGGTCGCATCGCCGCCGCCGAGCTCGCTGACCAGCGCGCGGCCCGCCACACCGTAGGTGCACAGGCCATGCAAAATCGGCTTCGGGAAGCCGGCCATCTCGCGCGCGAACCACGGGTCGCTGTGCAGCGGATTGCGGTCGCCGGACAGCCGGTAGATCAACGCCTGGTCCTCGCGGGTCGGCAGCGATATCCGCGCGTCGGGCTCGCGGTCGGGAATCTCGGGGGCCGCCGGACGCTGACCCGGCTGCCCGCCGAAGCCGCCCTCGCCGCGGATGACCGCGGTTGCTTTCGTCTCCGCGACGACCTTGCCGGTGTCGGGATTGGTGCCCGTGGCCCTGAGCATGACGATGGCGTTCTTGCCCTCGCCCTTGTCCTGGATGTCGGCGACCTCGCCGACGACGCTCAGCTTTCCGGCCGGTGGCAGTGGTTCGAACAGCCGGATCTCCTGGGAACCGTGCAACAGCATCGCGAAGTTGAAGGTGCCGATCTTGCCCGCAGCCGCAAACCCCGTGCAGGCGATGACGGCGTACGTCGGCAGCACCTGCTGCGGTGTGTCGTGGCTGTTCTCGGTGGTGAACGCGAGGTCGTCGACGCCCGCGCCGACACCGAGCGCATACAGCAGGGTGTCTCGGTCGGTCCATTCGAAGACGTACGGATCGGTTTTCGCGCCTATGGCGCCCGCGTCGATCGGCATTGACACTCCCTTCGGACTGTCTCGGACGATAGCTGCCTTCGCCTCGACGACAACGACCGACCGCGTCACACAACGTTGACGTGCGTCGGGCATCGGACGAGCATGACCGCATGCGCTATGTCGTTACCGGCGGTACCGGGTTTATCGGGCGGCGGGTGGTCTCGCGAATCCTGGACCGGTTCGCCGACGCCGAGGTGTGGGTACTGGCCCGCCGGACCTCCTTGCCGAGGTTCGAGCGGCTGGCCAACACTGGCGAGAGCCCATGGGGTGACAGGGCAAAGCCGCTAGTCGGCGACCTGACCGCCGACGACCTCGGGCTTTCCGATGACACCATCGCCGAGTTGGGCCACGTCGACCACGTGGTGCACTGCGCCGCGATCTACGACATCACCGTCGTCGAAAACGCTCAGCGGGCCGCGAACGTCGACGGAACACGAGCAGTGATCGCGCTCGCGCGCCGACTCGACGCCACCCTGCAACATATGTCTTCGATCGCCGTTGCGGGCACCTACCGCGGCACATACACCGAAGACGATTTCGACGTCGGGCAGGATCTCCCCACGCCGTACCACCAGACCAAGTTCGAAGCCGAAATGCTGGTGCGGAGGGAGCCCCGTCTGCGCTACCGCGTGTATCGGCCCGCTGTGGTGGTCGGCGACTCACGCACGGGCGAGATGGACAAGATCGACGGTCCGTATTACTTCTTCGGCATCCTGGCGAAACTGGCTGCGCTGCCGTCGGTTACACCGGTCCTTCTTCCGAATACAGGACGCACCAACATGGTCCCCGTCGACTACGTCGTCGACGCCCTGACCGAATTGATGCATCTTCCCGGCCGTGACGGCCAGACGTTCCACCTCACCGCACCCGACAGCATCGGTCTACGCGGCATCTATCGAGGCATCTCCCGTTCGGCGGGCCTGCCGCGGCTGCGCGGCACGCTGCCGCGGGCGACGGCGACACCATTCCTTCGGGTGACTGGTCGCGCCAAGGCGCTGCGCAATATGGCGGCAACGCAGCTCGGCGTCCCGGCCGAGATACTCGATGTCGTCGACCTGATGCCGACTTTCACTGCCGATAACACTCGAGAAGCACTGCAGCACACCAACATTACGGTGCCTGAGTTCGCGTCGTATGCACCGAAGCTGTGGCAGTACTGGGCCGAGCATCTGGATCCGGACCGGGCTCGACGCGACCATCCCGCAGGCCCCCTGGTTGGCAAGCACGTCATCATCACCGGAGCGTCGAGCGGCATCGGCCGGGCCTCGGCGATAGCCGTGGCCGACCGCGGCGCGACGGTGTTCGCGCTCGCCCGCAATGCCGACGCACTCGACGAGCTGGTCGCCCGAATCCGCGCCGCAGGCGGCGACGCGCATGCCTTCACCTGCGACGTCACCGACGACACTTCCGTGGAGCACACCATCAAGGACATCCTCGGCCGGTTCGATCATGTCGACTACCTCGTCAACAATGCAGGCCGCTCGATCCGGCGATCCGTGATGGCCTCAACCGATCGCCTGCACGACTACGAACGGGTGATGGCGGTCAATTACTTCGGCGCGGTGCGAATGGTGCTGGCCCTCTTGCCCCATTGGCGCGAACGGCGGTTCGGTCACGTCGTCAACGTGTCGAGTGCCGGTGTGCAGGCTCGCAATCCGAAATACAGCTCGTATCTGCCGTCAAAAGCCGCGCTGGACGCATTCTCAGAGGTGGTGTCGACCGAAACGCTGTCGGATCACATCACGTTCACGAACATCCACATGCCGCTGGTGCGAACGCCGATGATCGCTCCGTCGCGGCATCTCAATCCGGTGCCGCCGATCAGCGCCGAACATGCCGCCGCGATGGTGGTGCGCGGCCTGATCGAGAAGCCGGCGCGCATCGATACCCCACTGGGCACCCTGGCCGACGTCGGGCATTACTTCACGCCCAGGCTGTCGCGGCGTGTACTGCACCAGCTTTACCTCGGCTATCCCGACTCCGCGGCGGCCAAGGGCCTTGAACCCCGTCCGAGGCCGTCGTCGCGAAAGCCTCACCGCCCGGCCAGAGCAGTGACGACGGTGCGCGTGCCGCGTCCGGTCAAGCGGGCCGTTCGGCTGGTGCCCGGCGTGCACTGGTAGATGCTGGCAGAAGTATCGTTAGCTCGTGCCGCAGCCCGTCTTCGTTGACGTCGACACGGGCGTGGATGACGCGATGGCGTTGGTCTATTTGTTCGGCAGCGCCGACGCCGATGTCGTCGGCATCGCCTCCACCGCGGGCAACGTTGCGGTGCAACAAGTCTGCATCAACAACTTGGGTCTGCTCGAGTTGTGCCGCGTCGAGGGGATCCCGGTCTCCAAAGGTGCCGAGCAGCCCCTACGCACGCCGCTACGCACGGCCGAGGACACCCACGGCCCGCAGGGTTTGGGCTATGCCACGCTGCCGTCGACCGATCGGCAACTCACCGCCCACGACGCGGCGCAGGCGTGGGTCAGCGCCGCACGCGCCCATCCCGGTGAGCTGATCGCGGTGGCGACCGGCCCACTGACGAACTTGGCGTTGGCGTTGCGGCAGGAACCCGCACTGCCCACGATGCTGCGCCGGCTGGTCATCATGGGCGGCGCCTTCGAATACCGCGGGAACACGACACCGGTCGCGGAGTGGAACGTCAGCGTCGATCCCGAGGCGGCCCACGAGGTCTTCTCCGTATGGTCGGCCGCGTGGGGACTCAACCCGCCGCGACATCTTCCGATCGTGTTGGGGCTGAACCTGACCGAGAACATCGCGATGACGCCTGCGCTGCTCGGCCGGCTCGCGACCGAGGCCGGTTCGGCGTCTGAGGCGATGAGCGTGCTCGACAAGCGCGGCACCCGGTCGGTGGCGGCCAACCCGCTGATCCGGGTGCTCGAGGACGCGATGCGGTTCTACTTCGAATTCCACTACGACCACGACGACGGCTATCTCGCGCATCTGCACGACCCGCTGGCCGCTGCGGTGGCGCTGGATCCCGGGCTGGTGTCGACGCGGCCGGCCACCGTCGACGTCGAGTTGACCGGGACGTTGACGCGCGGCATGACCATCGCCGACTGGTCGGGACGCTGGGGTCGAGAGCCCAACGCGCTCATCGGTATTGATGTCGATCCGGCGGCCTTCTTCGACCGGTTCATCGCCCGTGTCGGCCAATTCGCCCGCCAGCTGACCTGACGGTTGCGCGTAAAAGTTGCCGCAACGTCGAACTCGGCGAGAATCAGCCGACCGCCTGCCGAATAAGCGCGGCGACGGCACGTGGCTGCGTCATGTAGACGGCATGGCTGGCGGCCACCTCGACGGTGGTGGCGCCGGCCCGATTCGCCATGGCGCGCTGGTCAGATGGCGTGATCATGCGGTCTTCGGTGGCAATCAGATACCAGCTTGGCTTGCTGCGCCAGGCCGGTTCGGTTACCGCTCCCGCCATGGCATCAGCCCCCCAGGGGACCTGCGAATCGGCCAAGAACGCCGCGTCGGCGGCCGACAGGTCGGCGCCGAACGCGTCGTGGAACGTATCCCGGTTCTGAAAGAAGAATCCGCCAGGACCCTCGACGATCGGCAAGTCCGGCGAATCAGGATCACCGCCCAGCGCTTTCACCGTCTCGCCAGCGTCCGGCGCAAACGCCGCGATGTACACCAAGGCGGCAGCCTTGTCGTGAGTGCCGGCTTCGGTGATGACCGCGCCGCCGTAGGAGTGCCCGGCCAGCACGAGCGGCCCCTCCAGCGCGTCGATGGTCCGTCGCGTCACTGCCGCATCGTCGTGCAGCGACAGGGTGGGGTTCTGCACGACAGCGATGCGGTAGCCGTCGGCGGTCAGCAGGTCGTACACGGGCCGCCAGCTGGAGCCGTCCACGAAAGCGCCATGCACCAGAACGACGGTCCCCATCATGATTCCCTCCGGACAACACCTACTCGTAGATGCCTTCCAGATACCACCTCCGCTGGCGGTAGCACAGCAGCAACGCCTGCCCGGGTTTTCCGTCAAGCAGCACCTGGGCCCGGGCGGTACGCCCGGCCTTGCGGTCGGGATCCCACCACCGCTCGTCGACGGGCCATGGCCCGGCCCACCAGGACAATGCGCCCTCCCGGCCGGGGGCGGTCAACCGTGCAGGGTCTGCGGAGAACAACCCCCGACTGGTCACCCGCACCGGATTGCCTTCGGCGTCAAGCACTTCGACCGGATCGTCGAGCAGCACGGTCGGGGATGGCTCGGGCAGTTGTCCCGGCCACGGCTGACCGGGGTCGGCAAGCGGAACCGGTTCGTCACCCAACGGCGTCAAGGTGATGCGTTCGGCGGGGCCACGGCCGCCGCTGAGCACCGGGACCATCACCGCGTCGGGCCCGAGCAGACCTTGCACCCGAACCAGCGCGCGGCGGGCGCGTAACCGGTCCTCTTCGCCGAGGCCGCCCCACAGCGGCAGTTGCAACGCCTCGGCCGAGACCACTTCCACCGGCTGCAGCCGCAACACGGTGATCGGCGCGGTCGGCCGGTCGTTGGGATTGCGGCGATTCAACCAACCGTCGAGCTGCCAGCGCACACGGTCGGCCGTCGCGTCCTCGGTCAGCGGTTCCGCGCATCGCCAAACCCGGCTCAGCTCTTCACCATTGGCGGTCACGGCATGGATGGCCAGCCGGGTGCAGCCGACACCTGCCGCCTCCAGACTGCGATGCAGATCGCCTGCCAGCGATCGGCCCGCGAACGCGGCAGCGTCGACCCGGTCGATCGGCGGGTCACAGTCCATCATGGCGTCGAGGTCCGGCGGCGGTTCGCGTCCCGACGGGCCGCGGGTCGGTTCGGCCCGCGCGAAGCGATGTGCGGCCACCGCGTCAGTCCCGAATCGAGAGGCCACATCGGCGCGAGAGAGGGCAGCGAACTGTCCGATGTTTCGGATCCCCATGCGCCACAACAGGTCTGCCAAATCTTCCCGCCCGGGTGCGGCGAGGCTCGGTTCGGTGGCCAGCTGCCGGATGGACAGCGCGGACAAGAACACCGCGTCCTTGCCCGGCTCGATGATCCGTCCGGCTCGTGCGGCGAAGACCGCGGTGGGCAGCCGGTCGGCGACTCCCACCTGACATTCGGCTCCGGCTGATGCCACCGCATCGATCAACCGCTCGGCGGCGGCCTGCTCGGATCCGAAATAGCGGGCCGCGCCGCGCACCGGCACTGCCAGCAGTCCCGGCCGCAGCACCTCGGCGCGCGGCACCAGATCGTCCACCGCGGCCGTCACGTTCTCGAAATGACGGGCATCGCGCGCCGGGTCGGCGGTGACGACGTGCAGCTGCGGACACCTGGCCTGAGCCTCCCTGCGGCGCAGGCCGCGGCGCACCCCCGCCGCACGGGCCGACGCCGAACAGGCGATGACCCTATTGGCCAGGGTGACCGCCACAGGAGTTGTCGCAGCCAGGTCGGCCGCGGCCGCTGCGGCCACCGCGGGCCAATCCATACACCAGAGGGCCAGGACCCGCGACGCGCTCATTCGCCTACCGCATGCACCGACCCAACGGCCCGCCCCCTCGCCCGCATGGCCAACCGCACCCGGCTGATCCGTCCGCATCCCGATACGGGCCGGCCACCGCTGCCACCGGTCACTTCGTAACCGCAGACCCTCGCCTCCAGGCGAGCCGTTGCGCCCTGCCAGTCGCCACCGGTGACCAACAGCGTGCACCCCTTCTGCCGCGCACGGGCCACTACGGCGCGCGCCCGGGTCGCGGGCACGCAGCGCCCGCCGAGGCCGAGCAGCACCAGATCCATGCCGTCCATCAGCACCGCCGCCACCTCAATGGGGTCTGCACCCGGTTCGGGGATGACGGCAAGTCGGCTGAGATCGGCTCCCATCTCCACGGCCGCAAGCAGACCGATGTCGGGCTGTCCGACGATGGCCGCATGCCCGCCCGCCGCCGTTACCGACGCCACCATGCCCAGCGCCAGCGATCGGGCACCCGCCAGCACCGCCACCGTCCCCCTCGGCAACGCGGTCGGTAATGCCTCGGCGTCGGAGGATCCGGGCAGCGGCAGCAAACTCTCCGACTGCGGAAGGACATCGTTCGACGCCATCTGTCCGCGTCGACCCTGACCGACCTTCCCGGATATCGCCGCCATCTTTCGGCGCAGGCGTTCTACCTGCTCAGCACGGTCAAGCCCGCGCCGATCCAGGTCCATCGCAGCGGTCACAACAGCACCTTCCGCCCCATCAGAATCATCCGTCATTCGAAACTTTGTTCGATACGACGAGTAAACACCCGCCCACCGACACCGTCAAGCGCCGGTGGCTCCGCCTGGGCCTACCGTTCGCCTACCGCGGAATCGCCTGCACATCGGTGGGCGGTAATTCGTTATTCGGATATTGTTTCTTCGGAAAGAACTCAGGAGCGGTCAATTCGCAAGTCGGGGGACAGATAGGAAAATCATGACGACACGTCGTTCGGCTCGTCGCATTCCGGCCATCGCCGGCGCCGCGGCAATCATCGCCCTGGTCGGGCTGTCCGCCGCCTGCGCGAAGGAGGAGGAGAAGGCTCCCGAGACGTCGACCACGACCACGACGACCACCACGACGACCACCACGACGGCACCGCCACCCGCTTCGCCGACGGAGAAGGCGCCGCGCCTCGATCCCACTGGCCCGAACCCGTTCTCGCCCAACATCAAGGCGCCTCCGGCTCCGACCGCCGAACCCGGCGACAACTAGTCCACGCCGGTGCCCGGTTGGCGGACAAGCGCCGGGCACCGACTGCTGGCGCTGATTGCGGCGGCGGGGGTGCTGGTGCTTGCGTCGGATCTGCGGGTCACGCGGGTGCCCAACACGCCGGCGTCGATCGGCGGCCCGTTCGCGTTGTTGCTCAGTGCCTCAACGGATCTCGGGCCCTCCCACCGCGATGACACTCAGCTGACCGTAGCCCTGCAAAACTCGTCCCATCCGGACCGGCTGATGGGTTGGGCACGACACCGGGGCCTGTCGGTGCGATGGCGGCCCGGCCAGAATTGGGCCATTGTCGAAGGCGATGCCAACAGCGTGGGCACCGCATTCGGCGTCGAGGTGCACGACTACCGCGGGCGGCGCGGCCAGCTGTTCTATGCATCCCCGCAGCAGCCGTCGGTGCCTCATGAACTGCGGCCGGAGGTCGTCGAACTCGGCAGGATCCTCAGCTACACGCCGCATCACATGTCGAAGCCACCGATGATTCCCACCGACGTGCCCGATCAGGGACTGCAGCCCAGCGCACTGCGCAACACCTACAACGTCACCAAGCTCACCTCGCAGGGTTTCACCGGCAAGGGCCAGACCATCGTGATCTTCGCCTTCGACGGGTTCGACCAAGCCGACCTCGACAGCTTCGCGGCGCTGTACGGCCTGCCGAAGTTCACGCCCACCGTTGTCGGCGGGCAGCCTGCCGAACCCCGCGGCGAAACCACGATGGACCTCGAGGTCGCTCACGCGATCGCGCCCGATGCGAAGAAGGTCGTCATCAACGCGCGGCCCACAGTGGATGGTGGTGGCGCCTACGAGAAGATCGCGGCAATGCTCGAATCCGCCGACCGGCAGTTCCCCGACGCGGTGTGGAGCTTCTCGATCGGATGGGGTTGCGACAAGCTCATCACCGCAGCCGACATGGCGCCGGTGCGCTCTGCGCTCGCTACCGCACACTCAAGGGGCACAACGGCTTTCAATGCCAGCGGTGATCTCGCCGGACTCGAATGCAAGGGCGGTCAGGACTGGTCGTCCCCACCGAGCGATGCCGACATCGGTCTCGATTCCGTTGCTTCCGTGCCGGAAATGACCAACGTCGGCGGCACCACCCTGTCTACCGACGCCACCGGCGTGTGGCAGTCCGAACAGGCCTGGTTCGACGTCCCCCTGTCGCTGGGAAGTGGCGGCGGGGTGTCCAACCTGTTCGATCGTCCCGGCTGGCAGCGCTCGGTGCTGCCGGACCGCGATCAGGGCCGCAGGCTCACTCCCGACGTGTCCGCGGTCGCCGACCAGTTCACCGGCGTGAAGATCGTGTTCAACGGCAAGCAACTGGTCGGCGGCGGCACGTCTCAAGCGGCACCGCTGTGGGCCGGGCTGGCGGCGGTGATGAACCAGTGGCTGATCGCCAACGGCGGACGCGCCCTCGGTGAGCTGAACCCGTTGCTGTACAAGGTCGCCGAGGGCTCACGACTGCCCGGCTTCCGCGACGTGACCCTCGGCGGCAATGCGGTCGCGATCGCCGCACCCGGGTACGACCTGGCCACCGGCCTGGGCACACCCGACGTCGACAACCTCGTGCGCAACATTCTGATCCTGCAGAAGATGACAGCGTGAGCACGCCCACCGACGATGCGCCGGCCATGATGCAGTGCCAGGTCTGCCAAACCGACGTCCCCGCAGGCCAATTCTGCGGGTTGTGCGGCGACTTCCTCACCGCCCGTAAGGGAAACGGCCCGCCGTGGTTGCGGCTCCGCGCCTACGGCGCCGCGCCGGGCGAGCATCTGCTGCGGCCGTCGTTGGCCAGCTCGCTGTTCCCACACCTACCGCACCGCTCCCGCAGGCCGTTCCGCGTCGTGCTGATCGTCGTATTGGTCGGCCTGGTCACGTTTGCCTCGCTTCGGATGCCCGCGGCGTTGATCACCGTCGCCGCGCTCGGCCTGCCGTTCTTGTTCGTTCTGTACATGCGCGAAACCGATGCCCGACGCGATTTGCCCACCAGCACATTATTTCTCGCCACCGCACTCGGCATCGGCCTCGGCGTCGGCTGGGTACTCTTGACCGGCGCGGTGGTCGCCCGCTCGTACGGTGTGCCGCTGGGTGCCGGCATCGCAGCGGGGCGGATGCTTCGCGAAGGTCTCGGCATCCCGGTCGGCGGCATGATCGTCATGCTCGTGCCCGCTGTGGTGGTGCGCCTGATGCGGCCGTCGGACCGGGAATCGTTGGACGGCTTCAGGATCGGTGCACTCGGGGCGCTGGCGTTCACCGCAGCGGCGACGATCACCCGGTTGGCGCCACAATTCGCGACCGGAATGGTCTCCCGCAGCCGCCCCGTCCAGTCCCTCATTGTCGAGGCGGGCATTCGCGGGCTGGCGGTGCCGTTGACGGCAGCGGCCGTCGGCGGCCTCATCGGCGCGGCGCTGTGGTTCACTCGACCGCCCAGCAAAACGCATCAGCATCCCGGACGTGTCCGTGCCGCGCTCGCCCTATTCGCCGCGGCCGTGGTCGGTGTCTACGCCGCGCTGGGACTGGTTGATATAACCCACATTCCGCAGTGGTTGCAGCTGGCCGTCCACCTGGCGGTCGCAATGGTCGCGCTCTTGTTACTACGAATCGGACTGCATCTCGCACTGCTGCACGAGGAGCACGACGAAATCCATTCCGATGACCCCATTCTGTGCCCGCACTGCCACCACGTCGTCCCCGACATGGCGTTCTGCCCTGCATGCGGGGCGGCGACCAGGGCCGCCTCCCGCTCGTCACGACGACACCGGCGCGAATCGCGACCGACGATCCCGGATGCCGACGAACCGGGTGACGCCACACATCCGGGCTACTCCACCACCGCCGGTGCCTACAGCAGCGCGCCGATACAGCAGACCTCGCATGGCAGGCTGCTGCGGACCTGGGGCAGCGGCATCGTCGCCGTGGCGCTCGCGCTGGTCGCGTTGTCGGTGATCATCCACAAGCCACCGGCACGCTACGTCTGCCCGCCCGAATGCGGGCACCCCCCAACCGGCGAGCCCGTCGCGGTCAATCCCCGTTTCACCGCGCCAGATGGAAGCTTTTCCGTGTCCTACCCCGCCGAGAGCCAGGCGTACCGGATCACCACCAGCCCCACCGGCGTACGTGCCGATTTCCTTGGTGGTGACGGCGGCACCATGCAGTTGATGAGCAGGCCGGCGAACGGGCGCTCCCCTGAACAGATCGCGAAAAGCCTTGTGCGGGACACCTTTCCCGATAGCAAGCTGGCGTATGAGATCCCCAACGCGATGGTGGGCTACCAACCCGGCTACGGGCTGGTAGCCGACTGCTGGCCCCAAGGTGCCAACAGCAACTACATGCGAATGCGGGTGATCGCGATGGTGGCGGTGAAACGCGACCTCGCCCTTGTCGCCGCGGCCGTAGGCCCGTTCCGGCAGTTCGGCCCCGATTCCGGAATCGGTAAACCGTCAGGCGCGAACCTGCAACTTGCCCTCGACATGGGCAAATACGTCAACAGCTTCACCTGGCGAGGCGACCCACCGCGCTGACAATTTCAAATGTTGACATTGACAAATGTCGACATTGACTGTTGTACTCAGGCATGGCCGAAAGCGACCGTGTGATGCACGGCTCTGTCCGATCCCGTGCCGCCGCGGCGCTCAGCACCAGAACGATTCGGCCCCTCACCGGTTTGCTGCCGTTTGATCGGGCCTGGGGACTGTGGCTGTCGCGCCGAATCCTCGCCGCCCTCATGGACGTCGCCGGCCCAGCACTGGGCGGCGGCACTCGTGTGGAAAGCGTCGACACCGTACTGGCCGACGGCCGGAGGCTCGTCGGCGAATGGGTGCGCGCGAACGGCGTCAACTCCACTTCGTCGGCCATCTACTACATCCACGGCAGCGGCTATGCCCTGTGTTCACCCCGCACCCACCGCCGGTTGACCTCATGGCTGTCGCGGTTGACGGGCCTGCCGGTGTTCGTGGTGGCTTACCGGCTTGCACCACGCCACCGATTCCCCACTGCCGCAGACGACGTGCGGACCGGCTGGGATTGGTTGACCTCGGTACACGGCCTTGCCCCCGATCGGATGGTCATCGCCGGCGACTCCGCCGGCGGCCATCTGGCTGTCGACCTCACACTGGATGACGATGTCGCGCATCCGGCGAGCCTTGTGCTGCTATCACCGCTGTTCGACATGACCTTCGGGCTTGCGCGCGTTCGGGAGGAACTGCGGCCCGACCCGGTGATCCGGGTTCGCGACGCCGAACGGCTCGTCAAGTTGTATTGCGGCCAAAGCGATCTCGCTCATCCGCGGCTGACGCTCGACGTTGCCGGGGGGAGGACGCTACCGCGGACGCTCATCCACGCCGGAGGTGCCGAATTCCTGGTCGCCGACGCCAGGGCCCTCGCCTCGGACATCCGCGGCGCCGGTGGTGATTGCCACCTGCAGATCTGGCCGGACCAGATGCATGTATTCCACGCGCTGCCCCGCGTCTCGCCCGAGGCCCGTCCCGCCATGCACGCGGTGGCTCGATTCATCACCGAGTCGCTGACCCGTACCGTCGCCGATCGTCGGGCGGGTTAAGGCACATGGCTTTTCCCTTCTCAGGAAACAAACGCAGTCGCGACGCCGCCGCCGTCATCACCGGCGCGGGTAGCGGCATCGGAGCGGCCTTCGCAGTCGAACTCGCCCGCCGGGGTGGCCGGGTGGTGTGCAGCGATATTGACGAAACAGCCGCGCGCGCAACAGCTGACGACATCACCGGCGCCGGCGGGGAGGCGTTGGCAGTACGTTGCGATGTGACACGTCTCGACGACGTCTTCGCCCTCGCCGACGCGGCGCAGAACTGGTTTGCAGCGCCGCCGTCGTTGGTGATCAACAATGCCGGCGTCGGTGCCGGCGGTGCCCCGATCGGTGCGATCGATATCGACGACTGGAACTGGGTGCTCGGTGTCAACCTGTGGGGCCCGATCCACGGCTGCCAGGTCTTTGCACCCATACTGCGCGACGCCGGATACGGCGGCATCATCAACGTGGCCTCGGCCGCGGCGTTTGGCGCGGCCCCGGGGATGGCGGCCTACAACGTGAGCAAGGCCGGCGTGCTGTCGCTGTCGGAGACGTTGGCGGCCGAACTGTCCGGCACCGGTGTGCATGTCACGGCGCTCTGCCCCACGTTCGTGAAGACGAACATCGTCGGCTCCGGCCGGATCAGCGACAAGTCGACGCAGATGGCCGACCGGCTCATGCGCTGGACCGGCTTCTCCCCCCAACGGGTGGCCCGCACCTGCCTGGACACCCTTGATCGTGGCGGCCTCTACTGCATGCCGCAACCCGATGCCCGAATCGGCTGGGCGATCAAACGTTTCACCCCGACGGTATATACCCGCGCCGCCGGTCTCAGCACACGGATCATCACCTAGGAGGGCATCGATGGCGATCGATATGGACGTCATGCTGAGCAAGATCAAGGACCGGCAATGGGCACTGGCCGATATCGACTGGGAGGCACCCGGTGCGGAGCTGATCACGGACGAGCAACGGCCGCAGCTGAAAGCATTCATGGCCGACCTGTGCTGGATCGAGAACATCGGCGCCAGAGGTTTCGCCGCGCTGGCGAAGAAGGCGCCTACTCCCACGATCGCCGAGATCTACCGGTATTTCCACGCCGAGGAACAGCGCCACGCCAACGCGGAACTGGCGCTGATGAAACGTTGGGGGATGCTCGACGACGGTGAAGTGCCCGAACCAAACGTGAACATCCGGTTGTCCATCGACTGGCTGGATCGGTGGGCCGACGAGATGCCGCTGTCGTTGCTGGGCACGGTGATTCCCATGCTGGAAGTCGCCCTCGACGGCGCGCTGTTGAAGTTTCTGCTCGACGAGGTGCACGACCCGGTTTGCCACCAGGTCTTCGAAAAGATCAACAACGACGAATCACGGCACCTCGTGGTCGATTTCGAGGTTCTCGACATGATCGGGCACGCCAAGGTCCGACGCATGCTGATCGACTTCATCGGCCACAATGCGACGCCGGGCCTGATCATCGGCCTGATCACAGGTGCTCCCCTGATAAACCGGATCCGAAACGAGATCACCGCGATGGGGATGGAGCCCGAGCGCCTGTACCGCGCCGTCAAACGGTTCAAAGAGCTCGGCGACCGCGGACAACACACCAAGCGCGTTCCGACGTACCGGTTCCTCAGCCGCTATGCCGGCGTCGTCACCAACCCGCGTCATCCGTACCATCTGCTCGCCAATTCGATGGTGTGGCTTTCCGACCGCTACCCGCGGCCGCTGCTGCCGTCGGTGCCGACCTGGGTCAAGGAGGTCACCCATGAGCCGGCAGCCTGAGTCGACCGACGTGCTGATCGTCGGCACCGGTTTCACCGGGATCGGCACCGCGATCAAACTCGCCCAGGCCGGTGTCGATGACTTCGTCATCGTCGAACGCGAGGACCGCGTCGGCGGGACCTGGCGCGACAACACCTATCCCGGTGCGGCGTGCGATATTCCGTCGGTGCTGTACTCGTTCTCGTTCGCGCAGAACCCGCACTGGTCGCGGGCGTACTCCCCCGCCGCCGAGATCTGCCGTCACATCGAGCACCTGGTCGATGCATACGACCTGCGTCGTCGCATCCAATTCGGCGTGGAGGTCAATGGGCTGCGATTCGACGAGGCCGGGGGCAGCTGGACTGTCTCGACGTCGAGCGGCAAGGTGTTCCGCGCCCGCACCGTGGTGCTGGCTTCGGGACCGCTGCCCGATCACAAGCTTCCCGACATTCGCGGCGTGGACACCTACGAAGGCAAGGTCATTCACAGCGCCCGCTGGGACCATGACTTTGACTTCACCGGTAAGCGCGTCGCCGTCGTCGGAACCGGAGCGAGCGCTGTGCAGATCGTCCCGGAACTGGTCAAGCAGGCCGACTTCGTCAAAGTCTTCCAGCGCACGCCCGGCTGGGTCCTACCACGCATGGATATCGCGATGCCCGGTGTGGCGAAAGAGTTGTTCGCGAAAGTGCCCGGCACACAACGGTTTGCACGCGAGGCCCTGTACTGGGGACATGAGGTGAGTGCCACCGCACTGGTGTGGGACAGCCCATTGACCGGCCTGGTCGCCCGGCTGGGGCGCGCGCACCTGCGCCGTCAGGTCAAGGATCCGTGGCTGCGCCGACAATTGACCCCGGACTTCACGCCCGGGTGCAAACGGATGCTGGTCTCCAGCGATTACTATCCCGCGCTGCAACGCGACAACTGCAAGCTGATCGACTGGCCGATCGCGACAATCAGCCCTGTTGGGATCCGCACCAGCGACGGCATCGAGCATCATCTGGACGCCATCGTGTTCGCGACGGGTTACGACGTGCACCTGACCGGCCCACCCTACCCGGTGACCGGCCTCGACGGGCGCTCGCTGAGCAGCGAATGGGCCAGTGGCGCACAGGCATACAAGAGCATCAACGCCCACGGCTATCCGAACCTGTTCTTCATGACGGGGCCGAATTCCGGCCCCGGGCACAACTCGTTGCTGGTGTACGTGGAAGGCCAGATCGACTATGCGGTGGCCGGCATCACGGGGATCCTGGGTGAGAACCTGCGCTATCTCGACGTCCGTGAAGACGTGCAGCGGCGCTACAACAGAGCGATCCAGAAGCGGCTGACCAAGACCACCTGGATGTCGGGCTGCAGCAGCTGGTATCTGACCAAGGACGGCTTCAACGCCTCGATGTATCCGGGTTTCGCCACCCAGTATCTTCGTCAGATGCGGGATTTCCGGTTCAGCGACTACACCTCCGCGAGGGGCTGCGAAAGTACGACGGCTTGACATGTCCGCGGCAAGGCAGCCTCGACAGCCCGCGGGGGCCATCTCGACGATCCTGACCGGTCTGCGACGTGCAGAGCGGCAGATCCGCCGGGGCTCCCGCGACGTCATCGAGAACGCCGTGTCGCAACTATTCGACGCGGCTGTGCAGCCGCACGGCATCGAAGCATCCGGCGAATACCGGATCGAAGAGTTGGCGCGGATGGCCGGTACCACCACGCGCAACATCCGCGTCTACCGCGACCGGGGGCTGTTGCATCCCCCACTGCGGGTGGGGCGCATCGCGCTGTTCAACGACACTCATCTGACTCGCCTGCGGCTGATCACCTCGCTGCTCGACCGCGGATACAACATCTCCCACGTGCACGAGATGTTGTCGGCGTGGGAGCAGGGTAAGAACGTCGGTGACATGCTGGGCCTGGAATCGGCCATCGCAGGCAGCTGGGCGACCGAAAAGCCCGAGCGAATGAGCATCGCCGACGCCAAACGGTTGGTCGACGACGATGCGGGCTTCGAGCGGATGGTCGGAGTCGGCGTCATTCGGCTCGAAGACGGTGAAGCTGTCGTGGTGCGGCCCAAGCTGATCGAGGCGTTCAATGACATCCGCCAGTACGGCGTCGCCACCGACAAGCTCATCGACCTGCACGAGCAGATCGCACCGATCATCGATCAGATCAGCGGCATCCTGGTACAGGCGGGCATCGAAGAGGTGCTCGGCCGGATCAAGCCAGGGGAAGCCCTTCCGCCGGACACCGAAATCGCCGAACTGCTCACGATGCTGGTGCGGTTCCGCACCCAGGCGGTGTCGGCGGTGTCGTCGACGCTGGCCTTCTCGATCGAGTCGACGATCGAGTCTGCGGTCGGTCAGATTCTCGGTGACCTGATCGCCAAAGAAGCGCACCCCGAAGCACCGTCGGAGAACTGATCACTCCCATTCGATGGTGCCGGGCGGCTTGCTGGTGACATCCAGCGTCACGCGGTTGACCTCCGGCACCTCGTTGGTGATGCGGGTGGAAATGCGTTCGAGCACCTCGTAGGGCACCCGCGTCCAGTCCGCGGTCATGGCGTCCTCGCTGGACACCGGGCGCAGCACGATCGGGTGGCCATACGTGCGGCCGTCGCCCTGCACACCGACCGAGCGGATGTCGGCGAGCAGCACTACCGGGCACTGCCAGATCTGGTTGTCCAAGCCGGCCGCGGTCAGTTCCTCGCGGGCGATCGCGTCGGCGCGGCGCAGCGTATCGAGCCGGTCAGCAGTCACCTCACCGATGATGCGGATACCCAACCCGGGACCCGGGAACGGTTGGCGTGCAACGATTTCCTCCGGAAGCCCGAGTTCGCGACCGACAGCGCGGACCTCGTCTTTGAACAACAGCCGAAGCGGCTCAACGAGTTTGAACTTGAGGTCGATTGGCAGACCGCCGACGTTGTGGTGGCTCTTGATGTTGGCCGCGCCTGAACCGCCGCCGGACTCCACCACGTCGGGGTACAGCGTGCCCTGCACCAGGAACTCGACGTCGGGGCCGCCGTCTTCCACAAGCCCGCGCACCGCGCCCTCGAACGCTCTGATGAACTCGCGGCCGATGACCTTGCGCTTGCCCTCCGGGTTGGTGACGCCCGCCAACGCCTGCAGAAAACGATCCGCGACGTCGACGGTGACGAGGTTGGCGCCCGTGGCCGCGACGAAGTCCCGCTGCACCTGCGCGCGTTCGCCGGCCCGCAGCAGACCGTGGTCGACGAACACACATGTCAGCCGGTCACCGATGGCGCGCTGCACGAGCGCGGCCGCGACGGCCGAGTCCACTCCGCCCGACAGGCCGCAGATCGCCCTGCCGTCACCGATCTGTGCACGCACCTGTTCGACAAGGGAATCGGCGATGTTGGCGGGCGTCCACGCCGAATCGATGCCCGCGAATTCGTGCAGGAACCGGCTGAGCACCTGCTGGCCGTGCGGGGTATGCATGACCTCGGGGTGGTACTGCACGCCGGCCAGCCCGCGGGCCCGGTTTTCGAACCCCGCGACGGGTGCGCCCGCGCTGCTTGCGACAACCTCGAAGCCCTTGGGCGCGGCCGTGACGGCGTCGCCGTGACTCATCCACACCGGCTGGGTCTCCGGCAGATCCGAATGGAGTTGTCCGCCAGCCACTTTCAGCTCGGTGCGGCCGTACTCGCTGGTGCCGGTACGGGCGACGGTGCCCCCGAGCGTCTGCGCCATGGCCTGGAAGCCGTAGCAGATGCCGAACACCGGGACACCCAGATCGAAGACGGCGGGATCCAGCTGCGGCGCACCCTCTTCGTACACGCTCGACGGGCCGCCGGACAGCACTATCGCCTGCGGATCCTTGGCCTTGATCTCCTCAACCGTGGCGGTGTGCGGGACGACCTCCGAATAGACCCGCGCCTCGCGCACCCGGCGGGCGATGAGCTGCGCGTATTGCGCTCCGAAGTCGACCACCAACACGGGGCGAGGGGATGCCGGTTGCACCCGCCCAGTCTACGGGCGGGCCCGTCTCACAGCCTGACCCGCCGTCCCCCGCTGTTCACTGCCACGGCACGGACGAGCAGTCGCCGTGTGGTTGGGTATCCGGGAACAATCGCGTCGTCAGCCGATAGGAGATTCATGCCGGAGTGGGTGGTCGTGGCGCTGGCGCTTGCCGCCGCAGTGACCTCGGCCCTCGGAATTGTGATCCGGCAGCGCGCAACGCTGGAGATCCCTCAGGACGAGGGCGTCAGCACGACGATGTTCAAGAAGCTGTTGCGCAACCGGCTGTGGTGGGCCGGCACCGCGGTGGCGGGGTCCGGCTACGGCCTGCAGGCGCTCGCGCTGACCTGGGGTTCACTGATCCTGGTCCAGCCGCTGCTGGTATCGGCGTTGTTGTTCGCGCTGCCGATGAGCGCTCGGCTGGCCCACCGCCGGGTCACCACCCACGACTGGGTGTGGGCGCTGGTACTGACGGTCGGATTGGCGACATTCGTGTCGATGGCGCGCGTCCACCCTGGGAACTACCGGCCACTGCCCGCGGTGTGGATTTTGGCGGGGATGCTGTGCGTGACCGTGGTGCTGGGGTCTGTCATCGGTGGTGCGCGCACGGAGGGCCGCAATCGGGCGCTGCTCATCGCCACCGCGGTCGGCGTGCTGTTCGGTGTGGTCTCCGTGCTCACCAAGGTCACCGTGCAACGCCTGGACGAGGAAGGCCCGTTGGGCACGCTCATGGTGCCCGCGCCGTATCTCGTCGTCATCCTCGGCGTCGCGGCAACGCTGTTGCAGCAGTCGGCTTTTCACGCGGGTGCGCTGCAGACATCGGTGCCGACCATGCTGGTGCTAGAACCGTTGATCGCGGTGTCGCTGGGCGTCGTCGTGCTTGGCGAGGCGCTCGCCGTCACCGACCCGGTCAAGATCGCGGTGATCGCCGTCGCGGTGGTGGCAATGGCCGCGGCGACCATCGCGCTCGGTCGCGACGAAGGCGCGTTCGAAGAGCAACTCGAAAAACAGATGGCTCAACGACAGGGGTCTCCCGGCGGGCAGACGCCGAACTAGGCGAGCTGTTTGTGTGTCGGCAGACCGCCGGTCTCCTCGAACACCACGCGCTTGCCGATCTCGACGGCATGGTCGGCGAACCGTTCGTAGTAGCGGCCGAGCAGCGCCACATCGACCGCCGAACACACGCCGCCCTGCCATTTGTGGTCGATCAGCAAGGTGAACAGGTGCTGGTGCTCGGCGTCAACGGCGTCGTCCTCTTCCCGCAGCCGGGCGGCCTTGCCCGAGTCACTGGTGAGCAACACCTCCTGCGCCGTGCGTGCCAGCTGCACCGACTTGGCTCCCATCTCGGCGAAGCTCGACCGCACCTCATCGGGCAACGCGCAGTCCGGGTGCCGCAACCTCGAGATGCTCGCGACGTGGACGGCCAGGGCGCCCATGCGTTCGACGTCGGCGCTGATGTGGATCGCCGAAACGATTCTGCGCAGATCCCCGGCCACCGGAGCCTGCAACGCGAGCAGTCGCAGCGCGGTGGCCTCTGCGCGCTGGCTCGACACCACGAGGTGGGCGTGGTCACCGATCACTTGCTCAGCGAGGGTCAGATCGGCGTTCAACAACGCCGACGTCGCATGCTCCATCGCGTCGGCGGCCAGGCCGCACATCTCACCCAGCTGCTCACACAGCGTGGATATCTGCTGGTAATACGCGGTCCGCATGGGGCCAACACCTCTCCGCGCCGGTGCCCTCCCGGCCCGGCGTGCACTGTCAGTACCCCGATTCGGCGGGTTTAACCGGCCGAGCTCACCGCCTGGTCCGGCGCGAACGGGATACGACGAAGCGCGCCGAAGGCATCGGCGGGCACCACGGGGTGGGCGGGCTCGATGGGATCGAGCCGCCGGTAGGGCTCGCCCTGCTTCGGTCGCAGATCCTGCTCACCCTTGTTCGGCCACAGCGACGCGGCACGCTCAGCCTGTGCGGTAATGGTCAGCGACGGATTCACGCCGAGGTTGGCCGACACCGACGCGCCGTCCACCACGTACAACGTCGGATAGTCGTACACGCGGTGGTAAGGGTCGATCACGCCGTTCTCCGGGCTGTCGCCGATGGCTGCGCCGCCGAGGAAGTGCGCTGTGAGCGGGATGTTGAACAGCTCGCCCCAGGTGCCGCCCGCGACGCCGTCGATCTTTTCGGCGATCCGTCGGGTGACGCGGTTGCCCACCGGGATCCAAGTCGGGTTGGGTTCGCCGTGGCCCTGCTTGCTGACCATCCGGCGGAAGCCGAGCCGGGTGCGTTTGGTGTAGGTCGTGATCGAGTTGTCCAGGTGCTGCATAACCAGCGCGATCATCGTGCGCTCGCTCCACCGCGACGGGTTGAGCAGGCGCAGCGTTTTCTTCGGGTCCTCCCGTGCCTGATCGATCAGTTGTCGCCAGCGCGGGATGTCGGTGCCTTCGGGCCCCTCGCCGTCGGTCATCAGCGTCTGCAGCAGCCCCATGGCGTTGGAGCCCTTGCCGTAGCGCACGGGCTCGACGTGGGTGTCGGCCGTGGGGTGGATCGACGACGTGATCGCCACGCCGTGGGTCAGGTCGAGGTCGTCACCCACCGACAGGCGTCCCGCGCCGACGATCGACTCGGAGTTGGTGCGGGTGAGCACGCCCAACCTGTCCGACATCTTCGGCAGGTTGCCTCGGTCGCGCATCTTGAACAGCAGCTTCTGCGTGCCGAACGTGCCCGCCGCGAGGACGAGGTGCGTGGCGGTGAAGGTGCGCCGGCCTCTGCGCAGCAGCCGCCCGGTGTGTGCAGTTTTGACTTCCCAAAGCCCGTCGTGCCGTTGCTTGAACCCCGTCACCGTCGTCATCGGGTGTACTTGTGCCCCAGCACGTTCCGCGAGACCAAGGTAATTTTTGACCAGAGTGTTCTTGGCGCCGTAGCGGCAGCCCGTCATGCATGAGCCGCATTCAATGCAGCCGGTGCGGTCCGGGCCGACGCCACCGAAATACGGGTCGGGCACCGTCTTGCCCGGCGTCTTTTTGCCGTCGGGTCCGAAGAACACACCGACCGGGGTCGCCACGAACGTGTCGCCGACGCCCATCTCGTCGGCGACCTCTTTCATCACCTTGTCGGCGTCGGTGAAGGTCGGGTTCTGCACCACGCCGAGCATCCGCTTGGCCTGCTCGTAGTGCGGCATCAGCTCGGCTCGCCAGTCGGTGATGTTCTTCCACTGCGGATCGTCGAAGAACGGCTCCGGCGGCACATACAGCGTGTTGGCGTAGTTCAGCGATCCTCCCCCGACGCCGGCCCCAGCCAGGATCATCACGTTGCGCAGCAGGTGGATCCGCTGAATGCCGTACATGCCGAGCTTCGGCATCCACAAGAACTTGCGGAGGTTCCACGACGTCTTCGCGAACTCGTGGTCAGCGAATCGACGACCGGCCTCCAGCACGCCGACGCGGTAACCCTTCTCCGTCAGGCGCAACGCCGAAACACTTCCCCCGAACCCCGAACCAATGATCAAAACGTCATAGTCAGGCTGCATGAAACCAGTATGAACTTACCCGTCAGTAGGCAGAACCCCGGGTCCGCGACACCGCCGAGTGTCGGGTGTGCAGTATCGGAGCGACGGACCGAAACCCTCGGAATCCGCACAGTCGCGGGCCCGACGCGGTCAGCTCCCGACCGTCAGTCCGACCTTCTGGAACTCCTTGAGGTCGCAGTAACCGGCCTTGGCCATCGACCGGCGCAGGCCACCGACCAGGTTCAGCGAGCCGAAGGGGTCATCGGACGGCCCGTTGAGCACCTGCTCCAGCGGCGGCCGTTCGCCGATGGCCACCTGCAGCAGAGCGCCGCGCGGCAGCGACGGGTGCGCCGCAGCGGCCGGCCAGAACCAGCCGTCGCCGAGTGCCTCCGCGGCCAGCGACAGCGGGGTGCCCAGCACGACGGCGTCGGCCCCGCACGCGATCGCCTTGGCCAGGTCGCCGGAGGAATGAATGTCGCCGTCGGCCAGCACATGCACGTAGCGGCCGCCGGTCTCGTCGAGGTACTCGCGGCGTGCCGCGGCGGCGTCGGCTATCGCGGTCGCCATCGGCACGCTGATTCCGAGCACCTCGTCACTGGTGGTGACTCCGCTGGTCGAGCCATAGCCGACGATCACGCCCGCCGCACCAGTGCGCATAAGGTGCAGAGCCGTGCGATGGTCGAGCACGCCGCCGGCCACCACAGGGACGTCCAGCTCCGAAATGAAGGTCTTGAGGTTCAGCGGCTCGCCGTCCTGTGCGACGCGTTCGGCCGAGACGATGGTGCCCTGGATGACCAGTAGATCGATGCCCGCCGCAACCAGCGACGGCGTCAATGCCTGCGCGTTCTGCGGGCTGACCCGAACCGCGGTCGTCACCCCGGCGTCGCGGATACGCGCGACGGCGGCGCCCAGCAGATCAGGGTCGAGCGGTGCCGAATGCAGTTGCTGCAGAAGGCGAATAGCCGCGGCAGGTTCGGGTTCCTTTTCAGCGGCCTCGATGACCTGGGCGACCTTGGCGGCCACGTCGGCGTGCCTGCCGATCAGACCCTCGCCGTTGAGCACGCCGAGGCCACCGAGCCGCCCGAGTTCGATGGCGAACTCGACCGACACCAGTGCGTCGGTGGGATGACTCAGAACCGGGATCTCGAACCGGTACGCGTCGAGCTGCCAGGCCGTCGACACATCCTTCGACGATCGGGTCCGACGGGACGGAACGATGTTGATGTCGCCGAGTTCGTAAGTGCGACGGGCAGTCCGGCCCATCCCTATCTCGACCATGTCGCGCATGCGGACTCGCTAGCGGGTGTAGTAGTTGGGCGCTTCGACGGTCATCGTGATGTCGTGCGGGTGGCTCTCCTTCAGTCCCGCGGGGGTGATCCGGACGAACTGCGCCTGCTGCAGCTGCTCGATGGTGGCTGCCCCGGTGTAGCCCATCGCGGCCTGCAGGCCGCCAGTGAGCTGGCGGATCACGCTGGACAGCGGCCCGCGGAACGGAACACGGCCCTCGATACCCTCGGGCACCAGCTTGTCCTCGCTGAGCGCATCGTCTTGGAAGTAGCGGTCCTTCGAATACGACTTCGCGCTGCCGCGGCTCTGCATCGCCCCGAGCGAGCCCATGCCGCGGTAGCTCTTGAACTGCTTGCCGTTGACGAAGATCAGGTCGCCGGGCGCCTCGGCCGTGCCGGCGAGAAGCGAGCCCAGCATCGCCGTCGACGCGCCGGCCGCCAGCGCCTTGGCGATGTCACCCGAGTACTGCAACCCGCCGTCGGCGATCACCGGAACCCCGGACGGTGCACAGGCGGCGACCGCTTCCAGAATCGCCGTGATTTGAGGCGCACCAACGCCGGCCACGACACGGGTGGTGCAGATTGAACCGGGACCCACGCCCACTTTCACCGCGTCGGCGCCGGCCTCGACCAGCGCGGCCGCGGCGGCCCGCGTCGCGACGTTTCCGCCGATCACGTCGACGCGGTGGCCGACCTCCCGTTTGAGATTGTTGACCATGTCGAGGACCAGGCGGTTGTGGGCGTGCGCGGTGTCGACGATCAGCACGTCGGCGCCGGCGTCGGCCAGCGTCATCGCCCGCGTCCAGGAGTCGGGCCCGATGCCGACGGCCGCCCCGACCAACAGCCTGCCGTCGCTGTCCTTGGTCGCAAACGGGTGCTGTTCGGTCTTGACGAAGTCCTTGACGGTGATCAGCCCGGTCAACCGGCCGTGTCCGTCGACGATCGGCAGCTTCTCGATCTTGTTGCGGCGCAACAGACCAAGGGCGGCGTCGGCAGTGACGCCCTCGCGCGCGGTGATCAAGGGTGCCTTCGTCATCACCTCCGACACCGGCTTGTTCATGTCGACTTCGAAGCGCATGTCGCGGTTGGTGATGATGCCAACGAGGGCGCCGGTGTCGTCGACGACGGGAAGTCCCGAGATCCGGAACCGGGCGCACATCGCGTCGACCTCGGCCAGCGTGTTGTCCGGTGAGCAGGTGACGGGGTCGGTGACCATGCCCGCCTCGGACCGCTTGACGGTTTCCACCTGGCCCGCCTGCTCGGCCACCGGCAGGTTGCGGTGCAGCACACCCATGCCGCCGGCACGGGCCATCGCAATCGCCATCCGTGACTCGGTGACGGTGTCCATCGCCGAGCTGACCAGCGGCACTTTCAGCCGGATGCGGCGGGTGAGCTGACTGGACGTGTCGGCCGTGGCGGGCACCACATCCGAGGCGGCAGGCAACAACAGCACGTCGTCGAAGGTCAACCCGAGCATGGCGATCTTCGTCGGATCGTCGCCGCCGGTCGGCACCGGTACGGCGATGGGGATGGGGATGTCGCTTTCAGCGATCGACATGGGTTTCGAGCCTCCATCGGCGGGGAGCTAGATAACTATCTTATCGGCTTCGGCCTCGGGAACTGGCCCCACACGGGTGCCGCGCCACACCGAGTCAGCTGGGCAACCGCTGGCGCGATACCTGTAGCGCTGCGTAGTGTGGAACCGTGCGAGACCACCTGCCGCCTGGTTTGCCGCCGGATCCGTTCGCCGATGACCCGTGCGACCCCTCGGGAGCCCTCGACGCCCTCGAGCCGGGCCAACCGTTGGACGCGCAGGAACGCACCGCTGTCGAGGCCGATCTCGCCGACCTGGCGGTGTATGAAGCACTTCTGGCGCACAAGGGAATTCGCGGCCTCGTGGTGTGCTGTGACGAATGCCAGCAGGACCACTACCACGACTGGGACATGCTGCGGGCCAACCTTCTGCAACTACTGGTCGACGGCACGGTGCGCCCGCACGAGCCGGCCTACGATCCCGAGCCGGACGCGTACGTGACCTGGGATTATTGCCGCGGCTATGCCGATGCGTCGCTCAACGAAGCGACGTCGGAGTCCGACGGCTACCGCTGAGCGCTCAAGTTCGCTCAGTCGCCGTGGTTTCAGCTTCCGCGCTTCGGCTTCTCCGCCGGAACCTGCAGGATCGTCGTCGCCGCATCTGACGGCGCCTCCTCCTGCGCAGGCGCCGGCGGCGCCTTGGGTGCGGGAACCACAGGTAGTACCGGTGCTGGAGGTTCTTGCGCCGGCGGTGGCTCGGCGGGCTTGGGGATCGCGATCTCCGGCAGCACCGGCTTCGGTTGCTCGACAGGCTTGGGCTGCTCAATGACCTTCGGTGGATCGACGACCTTCGGTGGTTCGACCACTTTGGGCGGTTCGGCGGCCTTCGGCGGTTCGACCGGCTTGGGCTCCTGGCCATCCTGACCCGGCTTGGACACAGGCGGTTTCGGTTCCACCGGGATCGGCTTGGGCAACGAAATCGGCGGCAGCGACGGCAGTGAGATATCCGGCGGCACACCGGAACCCGGCAAGGACGGCAGCGACGGCAACTTCGGCAACGGAATCTCCGACGGCACAATCGGTCCCGGCATTTGCGGCAGCGACACATCGGGCGGCACCGGCAGACCCGGCGGCAGCGAGATCTCCGGGGGAAGCGTGATAGCCGGCGGCAGTTGAATGGCCGGCTGGTCGACGTGCGGCGCGTCAGGGACCGTCGCGTTCGGATCGCGGGTCTCCACCTTGACCGCCAGATCCTTCAACTGCTCCTGAAGTTCCTGCTGCCGCTGTGGATCCTCGACCGTCTGGACCGTCGAGGTGACGGTCTGCAGCTTGTCCTGCGCAGCGTCCCAGTTGCCCTGCTCGATCAGATGTTGAACCTCTTGCATCTCGGTCTGAGCGGCCAGCGCGACCTTGTCGTCGCGGGTGACCTGCTGCTCGCCGAACACCGCGACGCGCAGCCCGTACAGCGCGTCGCCAGGCCCAGCACCGTAGACGACGGCGCCGAACCCGCCCAGGCACAGCATCGCAGCGGCAACAGAGCCCAGGACCGCCATCGACATACGTGTCCGCTGCCGCGAGGCCAGTGAGCGCTGCAGCACGATCTCGGCGTCCCGCAGCCCGGCGATCCGCGCCGGTGGCCTGCGCACCTCGTCCCGCCAACCCGCTAGCAAGTTGGCCAGCTCAGCGTCGGCCGAGTCGGTCGCATACACCGGCTGCTCGGCGGCGAGCGCGTCAAGGTAGCGGTCGGTCCGCCCGACCGCGTTGAGCGACGGGTCGCCACCGTTTCCGCCCCAGCGACTGAAGTCAGGCATGGTCGTGCCCCGTCGCCATGATTTCGCTTTTGAGTCGCGCGAGCGCCCGATGCTGCGCCACCCGCACCGCGCCGGCCGTGCTGCCGACCGCCTCGGCCGTCTCTTCGGCACTCATGCCGACGACCACGCGCAGGATCAGAATCTCGCGCTGCTTTTCCGGCAGAACCGCAAGCAGCCTGTTCATTCGCTCGGCGGACTCGCCTTCGATCGCGAGTTGTTCGGGCCCGGCCTCCACGGAAAGGCGCTCGGGGACGACATCCGTCGGCTCAGAGCGGTTCCTGGCAGCCGCGCGATGCGCGTCGGCAACCTTATGGGCGGCGATGCCATACACAAAGGCCAGGAACGGTCGTCCCTGATCTTTGTAGCGCGGCAGCGCCGTGATGGCAGCCAAGCACACCTCCTGAGCAACATCGTCAGCTGAGAGACCGCTCCGCTCGGCCGTCCCGACCCTGGCCCGGCAGTAGCGGACAACGATCGGACGAATGGTCTCCAGCACCTCCCGGAGCGCGTCCCGGTTGCCCGCCACGGCTTCAGCAACGACAGCATCGAGACGTTCTCCCGAAATTGTCATCGGTGAAGCTCTCTCCAGCGTTACTAATGGGACAGGTGGCCTTTAGCTATTTGCGCTAAACGATATCTATCGGGTCGATGCGGACTGGCTCAGCGATCAAACAACACGCCGCCACGGCGCCGCACCGTATCAGCGGACCGGTCCCGAATTCCAACGACTTCAGCAGCCGAGTGGTTCCCGCTGCCGATGTCGCCGAGAAGGCTGGCCAAAGCCCAGCTCAGCGGCACCAAGCCGAGCCGCTGCGTGGTGATGAGGGCCGAGTCGGCCGCCGCGCGCGCGGCCTCCAGCCGACCGGCGCTGCACAGTGCGGCGGCCCCCACGACCTCGGATTTCACGCTGTGGCGCACAGAGCCGAAAGAGGCGGCCGCCTCAATGGCGCGCTCGGCATGAGCGACGGCCGTTATGCCGTCGCCGGTTGCCATCGCCAGTTCAGCCGACACCCATGCCAGCCGTATCGCCAGCCGCGGCGGCGAGTCGTCGAGCAAACCCTCGGCACGCTGGAGGGCGGCGGCGGATACCGAGAACCGCCCGATTCCGAGCGCATCGGCGGCCAAGCCGATCAGCGCGTCGCCGCGGGCTTCGCGATCGCCGCCCGCCACCGCGAGCGCGCGGCCGTCCCACCCGCGGGCGGGGGTGTGCCAGCCGAGCTGACGCAAGAAGGAGGCGTGGGTGCTGTGCGCCAGGGATGCCAACCGACCGGTGCGACAGGCACGCCGCAGCATCGCGAGCTCGCCGTAGGCATTCGCGTAGCGTCCCTGCCCGCCCGCTGCGACGGCACGCAGCCACAGGTCCTCGGCACTGTGCGCCGCCGGCAGCGGCCAGCACCCCGGATCATCACCGAACGCGGAATCGACGAGCATCAGCCGATGACGTTATCAATCAACCTGACGGGATCCCGGTACCGGTGGTTTCGGGTAACCCGTTGGCGCCGAATCTCTTTGGTTAACAGTTGATGCGCCCCGTGTTACAGCCATGTCAACTGATTGGAAAAGGGTGCGACATTGCTCCGCCACGCCGAATTGAGCGAACTGCGGAAATACGAATCAGAGTGGCGTATTGGGCCATTAGTTATCACCCGCGTCAGCGCCGGCGGGTCGAACCGATGAACGTGATGTAAATTCTCGGCCTGCGGTTATGTAGTTGAGCACATGTGCGCCCTATTGACTCGTTTTGTTAAGCACCCCTACCTTGTTCCCACGAGTAGTCACCGGCGACTTGTGCTCAAATCGGTTCCACAACTCACGCATCGGTGCGTTGCCGAAATCGGTGCGTAGAGAGGGGTTTTCCACATGCCACAGCCGCAACAGCTACCCGGGCCCAACGCTGATATCTGGGATTGGCAGATGCACGGGCTATGCCGAGGAGTCGACTCGTCGGTGTTCTTTCACCCCGATGGCGAACGTGGCCGGGCCCGCGCACAACGCGAACTGCGCGCCAAGGAGATGTGCCGCCGTTGCCCGGTGATTGCCCAGTGCCGCTCGCATGCCCTCGCCGTCGGTGAGCCCTACGGAATCTGGGGCGGCCTGTCGGAGTCCGAGCGGGAGTTGCTACTCAAACGCGGCATCCGCCGCGCCTCCTAGCCGCTACTTGCCAGCTCCCGCAGCGCCAGTTCGGTGCTCGGCCAATCCATGCACTTGTCGGTCACCGATTGACCGTAGGTAAGCGGGCGCGCTTCGGCGGCTTGGGCGCCTCCGACCAGGAAGCTCTCCAGCATCACCCCGCTCACCGGAAGCCCGTCGCGAACCAACCGCGCGACTTCGGCGGCGACGACCGCCTGACGGATGTGATCCTTGCCGGAATTGGCGTGGCTGCAATCGATCACGACCCGTGCGGGCAGCCCCGCCGCCGCCAACTTGGCGGCGGCGCCGCGCACGGAATCCGCATCGTAGTTCGGCCCATCAGTACCGCCGCGCAGGATCACGTGGCAGTCGCCATTGCCCTCGGTCCTGACCAGCGCACCGCGGCCGCGATCGTCCATGCCGAAGAAGACATGCTGGGCAGCAGCGGCTCTCACCCCGTCGACCGCGACCTGGATGCTGCCGTCGGTGCCGTTCTTGAAGCCGACCGGCATCGACAGCCCCGACGCGAGCTGGCGGTGCACCTGCGATTCGGTGGTGCGAGCACCGATTGCTCCCCACGCCACGGCGTCGGCGATGTACTGCGGGCTGGTCGGCTCCAGGAATTCACATCCCACCGGCAGGCCGATGTCGATTATGTCGAGCAGCAATTGCCGAGCGGTACGCAAGCCGCGCGTCACATCGAAGGTGCCGTCCATACCCGGGTCGTTGATCAAGCCCTTCCAACCGGTCGTGGTGCGCGGCTTCTCGAAGTACACGCGCATGACGATCTTGAGCCGGTCGCTGAGCTCGTCGGCGACTTTGACCAGGCGGCTGGCGTAATCCAGGGCGGCGGTCGGGTCGTGCACCGAACAGGGGCCCACCACAACCAGCAGGCGCTCGTCGCGGCCGGCGAGGATCGCCGCGATCTCGTCGCGGTCGCGGGCCACCCGCTCGGCGCGCCGGGCACCCAGCGGGAACTCTGTGAGCACGTCGTGCGGGCTCGGGATCTCGCTGAAGCTGCGAATCCGCCGGTCCGACGTGGCCGGTGCAGTCGCGATCTGCGAGAGGTTCATGGTTGCTGGTGCCTTTCTGGTGTGGGCACTGGGGTGAATGACCGGCGCCCTTGAATGACGAAAGGCAGCGACCTGCTGGTCACTGCCTTGGCTCCGGGTGGATGCGTGCTTAGCGCTGCGCTTTATCGGCTCCGCCCGGAGCCTGCATAAAGCGCCAATAGCCGACGCGTCCACTGATGTTCACGGTGACCAGGTTATACGGCCATCCGACGGCGGCAAAATCGCGGTCGCCGCTCAGCTCTCGGCGATATCGGAGCACAGACCGATGAAGTCGGATGCCAGCACCAGATAGGCGAACCGGTTGCGGTGCCGCGCCGGTGCCACGTAGACGCCGTCGAAAAGGTCAGCCGTCTCACCGCACGAGAACGTGAAGACGACGCTGTGCAGGATGGCGTGGCATAGCTCCCGTACGGAAAGCGTCGCCCGGCGGCCGCCGTCGAACTCGTCGGGCCCTGTCGCGCCGCAGCGGCGGACCGGGAAGCTACGGCCGCTGATGTCGTCTGGCACGTGGCGCGACTCGACCAGTTTCCGTATCGCGTATGCGCCCAACGCGAAGTCCCGCTCGATGAGGTGGTCGGTTCGCGCGGTCCACCGGCTCTGCCGGGTTTTGGCTTCCAGCCTCACGGCGATTTCGACGAGCGCGTCCTGCCACAGGCCTGGGTCCTCGGTCACGCACTGACGATAAGGTCCGCTTTCGCCGCCTACCCGTCGAGCGAGTTGGCCCTGATTCGTGCGGCACCATTCACGGCAATCGAGACAGCCGCTGCGCCGTCCGGCTTGCGGCGAGCTTGGTATGGTCGTGGTCGCAAACGTCACCTTCACACCCCGGCCGCCGGGACCTGATCGATCTGGATCCGTCGGCACACTCGATCAAGTAGTCGACGACATCCGAGCAGCCGCAGAGTCCGGCGCACACGAGCTGATCGTGGACCTCAATCTGCAGGACCGGCTCGCGAGCACCGAGCAGATGCTCGAGGCAGCTGTCGAGATACGGGACCGGGGGTAAGCGCCGGGCTCATCGCCGCGCTGGTTCGAGCCCGAAAACCCTTGCCGCGGCGGACTTTCCCTTCAGCGGATGGGTTCCCCTGTCGTGGAGGCCCTGCGGTCGTGAGGCCAGCGTGTCGACGGTCTGCTGAGTCAGCAGGATCGTATCGCCGGTGACCTTGGTGAGCCGCTCGACACGTGCCGCCACGTTCACCGCATCCCCGATCAAGGTGAACTCGAGTTTGCCTGCGCCGCCGATGGTTCCGGCGATCACCACACCGGTGTTGATCCCCATGCCGATGCGGAGCTCACCACCGAATCGCTCGGCGACCCGCTGATGAATCGTCATCGCGGCGGACACCGCGGCGTCGCCATGGTCGGCGAGGTCGTTCGGTGCACCAAAGACCGCGAGCGCACCGTCACCGAGGTACTTGTTGACGTGTCCGCCGGCGTCCACCACCGCCGGCACCACGATCTCGAACAACGCGTTCAACCGCGCGACGGTGTCCTCGGCGCTGTTGGCTTCGGCGTACGGTGTGAAGTCGCGAATGTCGACGAACATCACCGTCACCTTACGGCGCTCACCGGTGAACACGTCGTCACCCTGTTCGAGCAGCCGCTTGGCGAGTGCGGGGTCGACATAGGAGCCGAACGCCGCCTGAAGACGTTGCCGCTCAGCTAAACCCGCCTGCATCCGATTGAAAGATGCCGCCAACGCCCCCAGGTCATCGTCTTGAACCACGGGCAGACGCTGCGAGTAGTCGCCGGCCGCAACACGTTTGGTACCGTCGGCCAGATCCCGGATGGGCCGCTGGGACGGCGAGACCATGGCACCGATGGTGATGGGCGCGCCGAGGCCGAGCGTGACGATGAACCCGATCAGAGCCGGAAGAGCTGGGAACTGACCAGCTGGGTCCAGGACGACCACCATCATCGCGCCCATGACGGTGAAGGCGTACATGGAACCGAGCATCGCTAGGTTCGACCACGCAGCAAAAGTCGGGCGAGGACGGGGAAGCGCGTCGCCGATCTCTGTGGTTCCGGAGAGCGCGATCCTCGCCGGCCGAATTGCTCCTTGTACTGAATTGTGCACGCCGATCAGCGCCATGGCGATTCCCATCGCGACGCCTAGGAAGCCGTATTGAGTCAGCCGAGTCCCCGTCGCGCCGGCAATCGCTCCGACAATGCCGGTGAGGAACACTGTCCAAACGGGCAGGAAAATCAAGGCTCGAACGCCCGCCGCCCGAGTCCACGCATACGTGTCTGCCAATGCTGCCGCACGATCGACTCCACGGCCGGCCGCCCACCATTGGACGCGTTGAAACCGTCGGCTGCCGGGAAGAATGGACACCGATGCGTTCACAAGAACCGCGACGACCGTAAAGGCGGCTGCCTCGAGGTACTGATTCGACTTCTCGAACGCGACAACAACAAATGACCAGATGACATACGTTGGCATCATCCCGGCGAGCACAAATGCCCAGATCACCCACGAGTATCTAGGTCCGAACCGCTCCCACCCCCACTGCCAAATGCGTTCCATGCCGCGAGGCTAAGCGTCAGCAGCCGTTGGCCTTCGGCTATTGAGCAGTTCGTGTCGGCTTATGCCCCGGCCGCCGGAAGGTTGTAGGTGCTTGCGCGCGTGATAGGCCAACAGAAAATAAGTCAGCCGGTCATTCTCGAGGCAGCGTCTGCGGGCATGAGACGCCAACGAAAAAGGTCAGCCGGTGGGCAAACTCCGGCGGAGGGTCGAGATCACCCGGAGTCGCGGCTCCATCAGCCACCCGCGTCGGCCGCGTGGCGCCATCCGTTCACCTGATGAGGGGGTCGGGAGGATCCAGTGCACGCTCGCGGGGAGTCGCCGCGAGGTCAAGGCTGAAAATCCTTGTCGGGGCCGCCTTTCCCTTCAGTGCGTGCGGTCCCCGATCCGCGATTGCGGCGGGCCGAGAACTAAGGGCGTCGACCGTCTGTTGAGTGAGCAGGATCGAGTCGCCGGTGGTCTTGGTGAGCTGCTCGACGCGTGCGGCGACGTTGACGGTGTCACCGATCAAGGTGAACTCGAGTTTGCCTGCGCCGCCGATAGTTCCGGCGATCACGACACCGGTGTTGATCCCGATGCCGATCCGCAACCCACCACCGAACCGCTCACCCACTCGACGATGAATCACTATGGCAGCCGACACCGCAGCATCGGCGTGCGCGCCAAGGTCATTCGGTGCACCGAACACGGCCAGAGCACCGTCGCCGAGGAACTTGTTGACGTGCCCACCGGCCTCCACCACCGCTGGCACCACAATGTCGAACAACGCATTCAGGCGCGCAACCGTGTCCTCGGCGGAATTCGCTTCGGCGAACGGCGTGAAGTCGCGAATGTCAACGAACATCACCGTCACCTCGCGGCGCTCGCCGGTGAAGACGTCATCGCCCTGTTCGAGCAGCCGCGCCGCCAACGCCGGATCGACGTAGGTGCCAAACGCTGCCTGAAGTCGTTGCCGCTCGGCCAAACCCGCCTGCATGCGGTTGAACGAAGCCGAAAGCGCTCCGAGATCATCGTCCTGCACCACCGGCACACGGTGCCCGTAATCGCCGGCCGCGACGCGGTCGGTTCCTGCCGCAAGATCTCGAATCGGCCGCAACGCCGGTGCAAATGTGAGGCCGACAGAGAGCGGGATTCCCACCACGACCATCAGCGCGGATCCGATCACAAGAAAGAGCAGAGGTTTCGCATCGAACCGATCAAGTGCGGTTGCCAGCATCGCGCCCTCAATGGCGAATATGAAGATGTTCGCAAGAACGAATACGGTCGATCGGGCGGCGAAGGTCGGACGGGAGCGTGGTAGAGAGTCGCCGACGGCCGTATGACCGGCGATTGCGAGCCTGGCCGGCCGCGCGGTCGCTTCTGCAAGGCTGTGCATCGCGATGAGCCCACTGGCCGCTCCTACGCCTACGCCGAGGATCCCGTACTGAACGATCCTCGACTCTGTCGCCCCGGCGATCGCCGCGATCACGGCCGACACCAGTCCGCCCCAAACAGCGTTGAGGACGGCCGCGCGAGCGATCGCCGCGCGGGTCCAGGCGTACGTCGCCTCCATCGCCCCCGCCCGATCAAGCCACCGACCAGCCGCCCATTCCTGCACAAGTCGACCACGCCCCAGCCCCGGAAGTTGGACCGCATACCCCATCGCCACCACGGCGGGAACTGTGATGGCTGCCGCCTCGACGTAATGATCCGAGCCCTCGACGGCAAGGATGAGGAACGACCAGAAAACGTAAGCCGGCAGAGAGACCGGGATGCTGACCACGTAAACCGCCCACGAGTATTTGGCGGCATACCGGTCCCAGGCCCACTGGTAGATGCGTTCCATACCGAAAACAAAACACCCCCGACCGTGAGACCGGGGGCCGTTTCGCGTCCTACGTCGCTACGCGCTGACCAACGGCTTGAGCGCGTCGCCCACCGCGGTGATGACGCCGGATGTGTGCTTGTGGGTCGGCAGGTTGACGATCACGCCGTCGACGCCGGCGTCCAGCACGCGGCATTTGATCTCCTCGGCAACCTGATCGGGTGTCCCGGCGACCGCCCGCCCGCCACGTGCCTCGCCGATATCCCGGGGCGCATCGTAGCCGTCAACCACGACGGTCAGTAGGCAGCTGGTCTCCAAAGTTGCTGGATCACGCTCGATTTCGGCGCAGCGTTGCCGCAGGACGTCTACTTTGCCGGGCAACTCGTCCATATCGGCGATGATGTTGAGGTGGTCGGCATAGCGGGCGGCCAATCGGAATGTCTTCTTCTCGCCGCTGCCGCCGAGCATGATCGGAATATGGTCCCGGTACCGGGGTTCGTTGATCGCGTTCTCGGTGTGATACCACTTGCCGGAGAAACTCGGTCGTTCGCCGTGCAGCATCGGGACAACGATCTGCAGTGCCTCTTCGAGCTTCTCGAACCGCTCGCTGAACGTGCCGAACTCGAAGCCCAGCTGTCGATGTTCCAGCTCGAACCAGCCCGCCCCGATGCCAAGGATTGCGCGGCCCGCGCTGACGACGTCCAACGTCGTCACGGCCTTGGCGAGCAGCGTTGGATTCCGATAAGTGTTGCCGGTAACCAACGTTGACAGCTGCACCCGCTCGGTGGCCGTGGCCAGAGCGCCCAGGGCGGTGTAGGCCTCTAGCATCGGCTCGTCGGGTTCACCCAGCGTGGGCAGTTGGTAGAAGTGGTCCATCACCAGCACGGTGTCGAATCCGGCTGCCTCGGCCTCCTGGGCCTGGGCGATGACGGCCGGAAACAGCTCCGCGACCGGCGTGCCGTAGGAGAAGTTGGGAATCTGCAATCCGAGTCGAATGGTCACGTCTTTCGTAACGGCGCCAGACCGGCATCACATTCCGACTCTCAGAGCTTCGGTGGCGATGCAGTTTTCCGTCAGCCTCCGTAGGGCGCTTCCGCGCCGTGCTGAGCCTGACTCGCAGTGAAGCCGTCGAACTCCGGTTGGTCAATCAACTTCTGTCTGGAAACTGCGGCGTATCCAGATAGGTCTTGGCCTTGGCGATTGCGTTCTCCTGGGCGGCAGTGAAGCTGGCTTCAGCGGCGCGTGGGGGTTCGACCGACGTCGACATCGGGGTGGCGTCGGCTGCTTCGGTCGTGGTGCCACCTCCAGAGGACGAAGATGGTTTTTCGTCGCCGTTGCCGATGGACCCGATTGATGAGAAAGGGCGAGCTCATAACCGTATTGCGGGCCAGAACAATTCGAAAAGCCGCTCGCGCCACCCCTCCGCAACCCTCCCAGTACGCGATTGCTCGGCGATATATGCGCCAACGATCGCGTCGATGAGGGTCGCGGTGTCGATGTCGGCACGCATGGCGCCCACGGCCTTGGCGGTCTCGATGACGGACGTCAGTTCGGCCCGTTGCGCGGCGAGTATCTGCCGGAACGCCTCCGAGAACTCCGGGTCATCCTCTGTCAGCAACGCCGCAAAGCCGCCGAGCCCAATGCCGTTCTCGACGGCCTCGACAGCGTGATCGATCAGCCAGCGGAGCTGCTCGGCCGCATCTGTCTGACGATCCGGCGGCGCGGGCGACGCAAGCTTCGATAAGGCGCTTGACAGCATGTCCCGACGGTTGAGGTGTCGCCGGTAGATCGTCGTCTTTGCAATTCCCGACTGCGCAGCAACGGCTTCGACGGTGACGGCGCGGGGCCCGGCGGAACGCAATATTTGCAGCGCGGAGTCCGCGATGCCGTCCTCGACGCGACGCTGTCGAGCCATGCGGCCTCCTTCCGACGGAATAAGTCTCCGCCATTCCACGCTACGCTATCCGTAGCGATTGCTACGCTACGCGTAGCGTAGTGGTGCTCTGGAAGTGGAAAGGAAGATATCAATGAAGAACTTGTCGCGGATTTCCGCTGAAGTCGCCTCTGCCGTGGGCTATCTGCTGCTGCTCGCAGCATTTACCTCGCTTGGGCTGTTCATCGCTGCCTTGGCCGCCGGCAGCGCCCTGGCCGCGATCCTCGGCATCGGTCTAATCGCCTGCCTGGCGGGTTCCGTAATCGGGTTCCGTTCGGCAGCTCAGGCGCTGAAGCAGTCGGGAGTCTTCGCCGAGGCCACCAGCCCGGTGAGCATCTTCTCATCCCCGCTTCGCCGGCAGGAGGTCGATCGGTATCTCGAGAGCTACCGCGGCGAACAGGGCCCACCCGGTCCATCACGGACGATGACCGTGATTGCCGGCGCCAGTTCGCCCCGCCGAACCGACACCGAACATGTGGAGCCCTCGCTGCTATCGGCGTGACCGATGGCCCTGGCTTGCTCAGTGATGACGACGGTCATGGCCGTCGTCCGCCGGCTTGTCCACAGCCGCGGTCTCGGCCGTGCCGAATTGCATCGCCGCTGGGTCGAGCCCGAAGATCTGTACCGAGGCTGACTTTCCTTTCAATGCGTGTGAGCCCCGGTTGACGAGCTTCGGCGGCCGGGTAGCTAAGGCGTCGACGCACTGCTGGGTGAGAAGAATCGGGTCACCGGTGGTCTTGGTGAACTGCTCGACGCGGGCAGCGACGTTCACTGTGTCACCGATCAGCGTGAACTCCAGCTTGCTCCCGCCGCCGATGGTGCCCGCGATCACCGGCCCGGTGTTGATGCCGATTCCGACCCGCAGCGCGCCACCGAAGCGCTCGCCGACAAGTCCCTGAATCACCACCGCGGCGCGCACGGCGGCATCAGCATGGCCGACAAGATCATTGGGCGCACCGAACACCGCTAACGCACCATCGCCGAGGAACTTGTTGACATGGCCACCGGCATCCACGACAGCAGGCACCACGATGTCGAACAACGCGTTGAGCCGCGAGACGGTGTCCTCAGCTGTATTCGCCTCCGCGAACGGCGTGAAGTCGCGGACATCGACGAACATCACCGTCACGTCACGACGCTCCCCGCTGAACACATCGTCACCCTGCTCAAGGAGCCGAGCCGCGAGAACGGGATCGACGTAGGTTCCGAACGCCGCCTGAAGCCGTTGCCGCTCAGCCAAACCCGCCTGCATCCGGTTGAACGACGCCACCAGCGCGCCGAGATCGTCATCTTGGACAACCGGCAGGCGTTGGCTGAAATCACCGGCCGCGACACGCTCAGTTCCTGCGGCGAGATCGCGAATTGGTTGCAGGAGTGGCGAGTACGCAGCCCAGAGCGACGGCCCAATGACCAGAACCAGTACACCACCGATCACCATGGCGAGGACAGGGCCGTGCCGCGCCACATTTAAAACCGCTCCCAGCATCGCGCCCGCCACGGCGAACGCGAACCCCACCCCGAGCAGGGCAACGTTGGTCCACGTGCCGAACGCCGGGCGAGATCGGGGCAGGGAATCGCCCATCCAGGCTCCGGACGTGATCGCAGCCCTCGCGGGCCGTAACGTTGATTCGGCGTAGCTATGCGCAGTAATCAACTGGCCGGCAGTCCCGGCGACGGCACCCAGAATCGCGTACTGGATGAGCCGCGACCCGCTCGCGCCGGCAATCATCGCGACACCGACGAACAGCGCCGCGATCCAGAAGAAAGTGACGAGCACCCCTCGCGCAATTACTTTGCGGCCATAGCTATAGGTGGCGCGAAGTGCGCTCAACCGGTCAACGTCGTCTCCGGCGGCCCACCGCTCAATGAGGCGGGGATCCTGTCCACTGGGAAACACCACCACGTACAGGTACGCGAGCACGGCGACGACGGTCACTGCGGCCGCCTCGGTGTAGTGATCAGACCTCTCGAAAGCGACAATCCCGAAGGACCAGGCTAGATAAACCGGGAGTGCCAGCGGCAGCGTGAGCGCCCAGCACACCCACGAATACCTGGATTTATAGCGATCCCACGCCGATTGCCAGATGCGATCCATGGCGAAACAAAACACCCCCGACCTCACGGCCGGGGGCGTTTTGAACTACTCAGTGATGGTGGTGATGACCGTGGCCGTGGCCATGGCCGTCATCCGCCGGCTCTTCCGGCTTGTCGACGACCGCGGTCTCGGTGGTGAGCACCATCCGCGCCACTGATGCGGCGTTGAGCACCGCCGAGCGGGTCACCTTCGCAGGGTCGACGACACCGCCGGCGACCAGGTTCCCGTACTCCAGGGTGGCGGCGTTGAAGCCCTCCCCGGCTGGCATCTCGCTGACCCTGTTGACCACCACGTGCCCGTCGAGACCTGCGTTGGCGGCGATCCAGTACAGCGGTGCTGACAGCGCCTGCGAGAACACGTCGACGCCCAGCGCCTCGTCGCCGGACAGCGCCTCCTTGAGCGTCTTCAGCGCGGACCGGGCCTGCACTAACGCAGCGCCACCGCCGGTGACAATGCCCTCCTCGACGGCCGCCTTGGCTGCAGCGACCGCATCCTCGACGCTCTCCTTGCGTTCCTTGAGCGCCGTCTCGGTGGCCGCGCCGACCTTGATGACGGCGACCCCGCCGGCCAGCTTGGCCAGCCGCTCCTCGAGCTTTTCGCGGTCCCAGTCGGAATCGGTGGTTTCGATCTCGGAGCGCAGCTGGGCCTTGCGGCCCTCGATCGCGTCCTTCGTCCCGCCGCCGTCGACGATCACCGTCTGGTCCTTGCTGACCACGACGCGCCGCGCCGAGCCGAGCACCTCGAGGCCGACCTCGCGCAGCAACAAGCCGACGTCGGGGTTGACCACCTGGCCGCCGGTGACGATCGCGAGATCCTCGAGGAAGGCCTTGCGACGGTCACCGAAGAACGGTGCCTTGACCGCGACGGCCTTCAGGGTCTTGCGAATGGCGTTCACCACCAACGTCGAAAGTGCCTCGCCCTCAACGTCTTCGGCGACGATCAGCAACGGTTTACCCGCCTCCGCGACCTTCTCGAGCAGCGGCAGCAGATCGGGCAACGAGCTGATTTTCTCGCGGTGCAGCAGAACCAGCGCGTCCTCGAGCACCGCCTCCTGCGTGTCGAAGTCGGTTATGAAGTACGCCGAGATGAAGCCTTTGTCAAAGCCGACACCGTCGGTGATCTCCAACTCGGTGTTCAGTGTCGATGACTCCTCGACGGAGACGACGCCGTCGGCGCCGACCTTGGTCATCGCCTCGCCGACCAGCTCGCCGATCTGCTCGTCGCGCGAGGACACGGTGGCGACCTGCGCGATGCCGTTCTTGTCGGACACCGGGGTGGCCGCGGCTAGCAGGGCTTCCGACACCGCGTCGGCGGCCTTGCCGATGCCCGAGCCCAGGGCGATCGGGTTGGCGCCGGCGGCGACGTTGCGCAGACCCGCCTTGACCAGGGCCTGAGCCAGCACGGTCGCGGTCGTCGTACCGTCACCGGCCACGTCGTTGGTCTTGGTGGCCACCGACTTCACCAGCTGAGCGCCCAGGTTCTCGAACGGATCCTCGAGGTCGATCTCACGGGCGATGGTGACGCCGTCGTTGGTAACCGTCGGTCCGCCGAACGACTTGGCCAGCACGACGTGCCGACCGCGCGGACCCAGGGTCACACGCACCGCGTCGGCGAGCTTGTTGACGCCGGATTCCATTGCACGGCGCGCGGTTTCGTTGTATTCGATTTCTTTAGCCATATGCGTGTCCGTCCTCGCTGTGCATGACGCCCCGGGGACCCGCCGCTTGCGCGGGGATCGCCGGGGCGGTCATGTTCGTCGTTACTTGTTGACGATCGCCAGCACGTCGCGCGCGGACAGGATCAAGTACTCCTCGCCGTTGTACTTGATCTCGGTGCCGCCGTACTTGCTGTAGATGACGGTGTCGCCCTCGGACACGTCCAGGGGGATCCGCTTCTCGCCGTCCTCATCCCACCGGCCGGGGCCGACTGCGACGACGGTGCCTTCTTGCGGCTTCTCCTTGGCGGTGTCGGGGATGACCAGACCGGACGCGGTCGTGGTCTCGGCCTCGTTGGCCTGAACGAGGATCTTGTCCTCGAGTGGCTTGATGTTCACGCTCGCCACGATTGGAGCCCTTCCAGTAGTTCGGGTTTCACAGCTCTAGTGGTATTGGCATGCGTCCGTGCCCTCGCGCCGTCGTCGCGGGTGCCGGTCGAGGGCGTGGCCGCCTGCCACCTAGCACTCTATACATGAGAGTGCTAGCACTCAAGGGCGCCCCATGCCTATCTCCTGTAGCGAACACGGACATCGCAGAAATAGGCGTTGACCAGCGGGTTGTGGACCCGCGCCAGGTTAGGCGGCTACAGCTGCCCTTTCACCACCGGCAGACCGGGGTCGCTGGCGACATCGAGCGGCGACGGGGCAGCGCCCGCGGCGACCAGATGTGCGGCGAACGAGGCGATCATCGCGCCGTTGTCGGTACACAGCCGTGGCCGCGGGATCCGCAACGTCAACCGATTTGCCGCGCACCGCTCTTCGGCCAGTTCCCGCAGCCGGGAGTTCGCGGCCACACCGCCCGCGATCAGCAGCGTCGACACCCCGAGCTCGGTGGCGGCCCGCACCGCCTTCTTGGTGAGCACATCGGCGACGGCCTCCTGGAAGCCCGCCGCCACATCGGCCTGCGAAGCGCCGGGGTTTTTTTCGACGTAGCGGGCGACCGCGGTCTTGAGCCCGGAGAAGCTGAAGGCGTACGGATCATCGCGCGGCCCGGTCATCCCGCGGGGAAAGACGATCGCGTCACGGTCGCCCTCACGCGCCAGCTCGTCGAGCACCTTGCCGCCGGGGTAGCCCAGCCCGAGCAGTCGGGCCACCTTGTCATACGCCTCGCCCGCCGCGTCGTCGACGGTGCTGCCGAGCTCTTCGATCGGCTCGGCCAGCGACCGCACATGCAGCAGGTGAGTATGGCCGCCGGAGACCAGTAGGCCGACACATTCGGGCAGCGGGCCATGATCGTAGACGTCGGCGGCGAGGTGACCGCCGAGATGGTTGACGGCGTAGAACGGTATCTGCCAGGCGACGGCGTATGCCTTGGCCGCCGCCACACCCACCAGCAGGGCGCCCGCCAACCCCGGGCCGATGGTGGCCGCCACGACGTCCGGCCTGGTGATGCCGGCCGCGTCGAGCGCGCGACGCATGGTGGGTCCCAGCGCCTCTAGATGGGCACGCGACGCGATCTCGGGCACGACTCCGCCGAACCTCACGTGTTCGTCGACACTGGAGGCGACCTCGTCGGCCAGCAACCTCACGCTTCCGTCATCGGCCAGCTCGGCGATGCCGATTCCTGTTTCGTCACAGGAACTTTCGATGGCCAGGATGGTCGTCATCTAAGAGTCCCCTCGTGTGCGACGTTGCATGGTGTAAGCGTCGGCACCGCTGACCCGGTAGTAGCGCTTGCGCAGGCCGACGTTGACGAAGCCGGCGCTGGAATACATCGCGATCGCCGCGGTGTTGTCGGTGCGCACTTCGAGGTAGACGGTGTCGTCTCCGGCGAACTCCAGCAGACGGTTCAGCATCTGCCTGCCGATACCATGACCTTGGAACGCGGGGTCGACGCCGATGGTGTGAATCTCGTACTCGTAGGGCTGCTTTCGGCCCAGGCGCGCGATACCGGCGTAGCCGACGAGCTTGTCGCCGGCGCGCGCCGCAACATAGTGGATGTGCGGCGCGGCGAGCTCACGCAGGAACGCCGCCGCGGACCAGGGGTCGTCACCCTCGAACAGCTGCGCCTCCAGCTCGGCGCAGCGCGGCGCATCGGCGGGCACCAGCTCGTCATGGCGGACGATCATGACGTCACCGGCGCGACCGGCTGCGGCTTGGCATCCGGCCTGCGCAGGTAGAGCGGAACAAGTGGCTGCGGAGGCGCAGCCCAGTCGACGGCACGCACGAGCCCGGACGCTGTCGGGTAGACTGCGGGTTGTCTCGGCAGTGCGAAAAGCGCTGCGAGTTCAGGGGATCCGGCCACGGCGGCGACATCGGTCGGCACATCGGCGGGCGCGTTGACTGCAGGTCCGTCGATGCGCAGGCCGTCGCGGTAGTGCGCCCAGTACACCTCGCGCCGACGAGCGTCGGTTACGACCAGCACCTCTCCCGCGGTATCGACGCCGATGGCGTCGAGGCTGCACACGCCGTACACCGGGATGTCGAGGGCGTGGCTGTAGGCGGCGGCGGTCGCCATCCCGACGCGCAGACCGGTGAACGGGCCTGGGCCGCAACCGACGACGACGGCGCTGAGGTCGGTCACCGCAATCTCCGCGTCGCCGAGCGCCGCCAGCACGTTGGGGGTCAGCTGTTCGGCGTGCGCACGTGCATCCACCGTCACGCGCTCAGCGAGCACGTCGATGCTGTCCTCGTCACAGCGCACGATACCCGCGGCGACTGCGGGCGTGGCGGTGTCGATGGCGAGCACGATGTTGGTCATGAACCGGTCCAACGCCAAATCGCGGTTCGCACATCGGTATCCGGCGAGCGCTCGAGGCGGATGTCGAGGTGTCGTTCGGAGAGCCGTTCGACGATGCCTTCGCCCCATTCGACGACGACGACGGCGTCGTCCAGATCGGTATCGAGGTCCAGCGAGTCGAGTTCCCCGAGCAGGTCGGCGCCTTCGTGGTCGAGCAGCCGATACATGTCGACGTGCACCATGGCCGGTGCTCCGTCCTGTCGCGCCCGATGCACCCTGGCCAACACGAACGTCGGCGAGGTGACGGGACCGTCGACGTCCATGGCTTCGGCGATTCCCTTGGCCAGCACGGTCTTTCCCGCACCGAGCGGGCCCGAGAGCACAACAACGTCGCCCGCGCGCAACTGGCCGCCGAGCTTGGCGCCGAGCGCCTTGGTGTCCTCTGCGCTGGGCAGTTCGGCGGTACCCGCCTGGTCAGCCATCGCGGCTGACCCGGTCTTCGGTCGTACCCCGGTACGTCCTGATGACCCTCCCCCGCGGGCTGGTGACCACCTCGTAGTGGATGGTATCGAGCATGTCGGCCCAATCCTGTGCCGTGGGTTCCCCATTGGTGCCCGGCCCGAACAGGATCGCCTCGTCGCCCTCACGGACGTCGCCGGCGTCGGGGCCCAGGTCGACGACGAACTGGTCCATGCAGATGCGCCCGACGTTGGGGCGGAGCCTGCCGTCGATCATCACGCTCATCCGACCGCTCAGGGTGCGGAAAACACCGTCGGCGTAACCGACGGGCAGCAGCGCCAGCGTGGTATCGCGGTCGGCTATCCAGGTGTGCCCGTAGGAGACGCCCTCGCCAGCGCGGATCGATCTGATCAGCGCCACAGGACATTTCAGTGTCATGGCGGGCCGCAACCCGGGATCGCCGAACTCCGGCACGGGATTCAGCCCGTAGATGGCGATGCCGGGCCGGATCATGTCGTAGTTCAGGTCCGGACGTGTCAGCGCGGCAGGCGAATTGGAGAGGTGCGCGATCTCGAAGTGCACTCCCTGGGCGCGTGCTTGATCCCGCATGTCGGTCAGCCGCTGCGCCTGCAACGCGTTGACGGGGTTCTCGGGGTCGTCGCCGTAGGCCAGGTGAGACATGATGCCCCGCAGCCGGATGGCCTCGTCGGCGACCGCGCGGCGCAGCGCGGTGAGCACCGTGGGATATTCGGCGGCGCTGACGCCGTTTCGGTTGAGCCCGGTGTCGACCTTGAGGGTGACGTCTGCGGTGACACCGGTGAGCTTGGCGGCGGCCAGCAGCTCATTCAACTGGCGCGGCGAGGAGACCGCGATCTGAATGTTGGACTGCAGCGCGGGAGCGAAATCGGTGCCGGGCGGGTGCAGCCATGCGAGCACTGGCGCGGTGATGCCGTCGCGGCGCAGCGCCAGCGCCTCGTCGATGGTGGCGACGCCGATCTGAGCCGCCCCCGCCGCGATCGCCGCCCGGGCCACCGGGGTGGCGCCGTGGCCGTAGCCGTCGGCCTTTACGACGGCCATCACCTGCGCCGAGCCGGCGCGCTCTCGCAGGACCGTGACGTTGTGTGCGATCGCCGCAAGGTCCACCACCGCCTCCGCGTTGGCGCTGGGCGTCAGCGAGGTTGTCAGTTCGGTCGTCGGCATTGTCATGTCACCACCGACGATTGTCCCAGACCGCCGCTGCGGCCACCGAAACTGCAGACAGATCGCGAATAAGGGACTAATTGCGATCTGTCTGCAGACTCGGCGACGGCCTACCCGCCGCGGGCGCCGTGCACCCAGTCGCCGGGCCGCAGCCGCCACGTCGCCCTGGCGTAATCGAGTTCCGAGCGGGGCCACTGGGTGACGATGCGACCGGTGGGCGACCGGTAGTAGCTGTCGCATTGTGTCCAGATAGTTTGCTCCAGTTCCTCGACGATCCTGTCGTTGAACCGGCGTTCGGCGGTGGGGTCGACCTCGAGGAAGCCGCCGCGACGCGCGAGCCGGCCGACCGCGCTGGCGACCAGACGGGCGCCCGCCTCGAGGACGTAGATGATCGAGTTGGCGCCCTGGTTGGTGTTCGGCCCGTAGAGCATGAAGAAGTTCGGAAACCCGCTGACCGCCACGCCGAGAAAGGCCTGGGGGTCGCCGCCCCAGCGCTCGTGGAGGCTCAAGCCATCGGCACCGATCACGTCGAGCCCCGACAGGTAGCTGCTGGTTTCGAAACCCGTCGCGAGCACGATCGCGTCGACCTCGACCATCGATCCGGCGGCGGTGACGATCGCCGAGTTCGTGACCCCACAGATCGGATCGGTGACGAGGTCGACGTGGTCGCGTTGCAGTGCGGTGTAGAAGGTTTCGCCGAGCAGCACCCGCTTGCAGCGGAACGGGTAGCGCGGGGTCAGCGCGTCGCGCAGGCGGTCGTCGGCGACGTGCTTGTGCAGGAACCCCTCCGAAAGCCCCTGTGCGGCGGTCAGCCGCGGATGGTCAGGCGTCAGCCCGGTGTTGTCGTGGTGAAACTTCCACAGCCGCCACCGTTCGCGCCATGACGCCCACGGCAGCCGTCGGTATCGCGCCAGTTCCTCTGCGGTGTAGGCGCGGTCGTCCTTGGGCACCATCCATGGCGGCGTGCGCTGGAACACGGTCAAATGTCCTGCCACGTCGGCAAGTTCGGGGATGACTTGTACACCGCTGGCGCCGGTACCGATCACCGCAACCCGCTTACCGGTCAAGTCGACGGCGGCGTCCCATTGCGCGGTGTGCATCAGCGCGCCGCCGAAATCGGCGAGGCCGTCGATGGCGGGAATCCGTGCCGGGCCGAACAATCCGACCGCGCTGACGACGACGTCGGCGCTGACCGTATCGCCGTCGGCGAGCTCCACGGTCCAGCGGAACGCGTCGGACTGCCACACCACGCGCCGGACTTCGGTGTTGAGCACGAGGTGCCGGCGGAGGTCAAAGTCGTCGGCGACCGCCTCCAGGTAAGCCAGAATCTCCGGTTGGCGGGGGTAGGTGCGGCTCCACGTCCGATTCGGCGCGAATGAGAACGAGTACAGATGGCTGCCGATGTCACACGCAGCACCGGGGTAGACGTTGCGCCGCCAGGTGCCCCCGACTCCGTCGCTGCGCTCGACGATCCGTAGATCGTCAATACCTCTGCGCCGCAACGCCACCGCGGCGGCCAGGCCGCCGAAGCCGGCGCCAATGATCACCACCCGCGGTGCAGGCCTGCGACGCGTGAGCGCCACCGCCCGACCGGCCAGATAACGGCGAGTCACGGTCAGTGCGCGAACGGCTGCAGCTCGTCGAAGTGACCGCCGGGCTTCAGCTCGTCGAGATGGCGCAGAGCGGTGATGGTGTCATCCCGCAAGGCGCGCGCCAGGTCCATCGAGAAGCCCTCGCGAACGACGATGCGCAGCACGGTGATATCGGTGGCGTTCTCCGGCATGGTGTAGGCGGGTACTTGCCAACCGAATGACCGCAGCGCATGCGAGACGTCGAATTCGGTGTAGCCAGGGTCGCCCTTCAGCCGGAAGCTGACGACCGGGATGGCCGACCCGTCGGAGATCAGCTCGAAATGCTCGCTGTCGCGCAATTGATCGCCGAGCCACCGCGCGGTCTGCGACAGGCAGCCCATCACCTGCCCGTAGCCCTCGCGTCCCAGCCGTAGGAAGTTGTAGTACTGGCCCACAACCTGATTGCCGGGCCTGGAGAAATTCAACGTGAAGGTCGGCATGTCGCCGCCGAGGTAGTTCACCCGGAAGACGAGCTCTTCGGGGAGATGGTCGGCGTTGCGCCACACCACGAATCCGATACCGGGATAGGTCAGCCCGTACTTGTGTCCGCTCACGTTGATCGACACCACCCGCGGCAGCCGGAAGTCCCACACGAGGTCGGGGTGCAGGAACGGAACGACGAAACCGCCGCTGGCCGCGTCGACGTGCACAGGAATGTCGAGTCCGCCGTCGGCGGCCAACTTGTCCAGCGCAGCGCAGACCTCAGCGATCGGCTCGAGCTCGCCCGTGAAGGTGGTGCCGAGGATCGCGACCACGCCGATGGTGTCCTCGTCGATATTCTCGAGCACCTGCTCGGGGGTGATGACGTAGCGCCCCTTTTCCATTGGCAGGTACCGCGGCTCGACGTCGAAGTAACGGCAGAACTTCTCCCACACCACTTGGACGTTGGAGCCCATCACCAGGTTGGGCCGACGCGAGCGCCAGTTCTCGCCGATGCGTTGGCGCCACCTCCAGCTCAGCGCGAGTCCCGCCAGCATCACCGCTTCGCTGGATCCGATCGTGGAAACCCCTGTCGCGCTTGAGGGATCGTCGTCGCGCAACCCCTCGGCGTGGAACAGGTCGGCGACCATCGACACACAGCGGGCCTCAATGGCTGCGGTGGCCGGGTATTCGTCCTTGTCGATCATGTTCTTGTCGAAGGTCTCGGCCATCAGCTTCTCGGCCTGCGGGTCCATCCATGTGGTGACGAACGTCGCCAGGTTCAGCCGCGAGCTGCCGTCGAGCATCAGCTCGTCGTGGATGAACCGGTAGGCGGCGTCAGGGTCCATGGCATCATCGGGCATCCGCAGCGATGGAACGGGCGCCATCGCCAACCGCCCGGTGTATGCCGGTGCGACCTGCGGGCCGTGGGAACGCTTGGGCGGCATGGAAAGTCCTTTCGACTGTTACAGGCGGGCGATTGCGGTGCGGACGTGGTGCAGGATGCGCGACGCGGAGGTGGGGGCAGGGCGCGGGCCCGGGTCGGCCGCCGACAGGTTGGCTGCCCGCGCGTGCACGAAGGCTGCGGCGGCCGCGGCTTCACCGGCGGGCAGGCCGGCAGCGAGCAGCGCGCCGATGATGCCGGCCAACACATCGCCCGACCCCGCCGTGGCCGCCCACGACTGACCCGCCGGGCTGAGGTAAACCGGCCCACCGGGTTCGGCGATGACCGTGACGTTGCCTTTGAGGAGAACCGTCGCGCCAAACCGGTCGGCCAGCCTGCGAGTGGCGGCGATGCGGTCGTCGCCCGGCGGTGAGCCGGCCAGTCGCGCGAACTCCCCCGCATGCGGGGTGAGCACCGTCGGCGCCGCACGGTTGGCGAGTAGGTCGGGATGGGCGGCAAGGATCGTCAGCCCGTCGGCGTCGACGATCACCGGAAGGCCGCTGTCGAGTGCGAACCACAGCGCCGACGCCCCGACGTCGTCGGTGCCCAGGCCCGGGCCGACGGCCCACGCCTGCACCCGGCCCGCCGAGGCCGGGCTAGGCGACGCGATGACCTCGGGCCAGTGCGAAAGTACTTGCTGCGCAGCGCTTCCCGCGTAGCGGACCATGCCGGAGGTGGCCGCCACCGCTGCACCGGTGCACAGCACGGCCGCACCAGGATACGTCGCTGAGCCCGCCAGAATGCCGGTGACGCCCTGGGTGTATTTGTCGTCTTTCGGCCCGGGCATCGGCCAGCGGGCGGCGACGTCGGCCGCGTCGAAACTCACGACGTCGGACAGCGGCAGGTCCAGGCCGATGTCCACCAGCTCGACGCGGCCGCAGTCACCCAGTGCGTGAACGGGTTTCAGGCCTCCGAATGTCACGGTCAGCGCCGCATGCACGGCCGGCCCGTCGACCGCACCGGTGTCCACGCCAACCCCGCTGGGGATGTCCACGGCCACCACCGGGATGTCGGCGTCGTCGACGGCGGCGAACACCTCCGCTGCGGCCGGTCGCAGCGGTCCCGAGCCCGAGATGCCGACGACCCCGTCGATGACCAGATCGGCCCTCGCGGGCACGGCGTGCACGATTCGGCCCCCCGCCTTGCGGAACGCCGCGAGCCCTTTCGCGTGTGCGCGTTCCGGATCGAGCAGGACGGCCGTCGCCGATACGCCACGGCGGCGCAGCAGTGTCGCGGCCCACAGCGCGTCGCCGCCGTTGTCGCCGGATCCGACGACCGCACAGACCGACCGGCCGGAGATGCCGCCGGTGCGCACCACCAACTCCCCCGCGATCGCGGTGGCCAGTCCGTTGGCCGCCCGCCGCATGAGCGCACCGTCTGGCAACGAAGCCAGCAGCGGGGCTTCGGCCGCACGGATCGCGTCTGCGGAGTAGTAGTACCGCATCAGCCCCCGTTCCGCTCAAGCTTCCCCGCTGCGACGCGGATCACCCTCACGTTATATGCCGCCCGGATTCAGACCGGGGATAACGGGAATCCACCCAGGCGGTTCACATTCATGGCAGGACGGGAGATATTGCCGCTTGGCTGCGTTGACGCTGCTTCTGGTGCTGATGGTGGCGACGGTCGTACTTGCCCCGGTCGCCGGTCGTCTCGCCGTGCCGTATCCGGTCCTGCTGCTTGTGTTTGGCCTGGCGCTCGCGTTCATTCCCCGAGCGGCGTTGCCGCCGTTCAATCCGGAATTGCTGCTGCCGCTGGTTCTGCCGCCGCTGTTGTTCGCCGCCGCGCGCCGCACATCGTGGCGGGAGTTTCTGGACAACCGCAGACCGATCGCCCTCCTCGCGGTCGCCTTGGTCGCGGTGACCGCGTTTGCGGTCGGGTCGACTCTGCAGGCGCTGGTTCCGGGGTTGCCGCTGATCGCCGCGCTGGCGCTCGGCGCGGCGGTGGCGCCGCCTGACCCCGTCGCCGCGACCGCCGTCGCGCAGAAATTGGGGCTGCCGCGTCGGTTGCGGACCATCCTCGAGGGTGAAGGGCTCTCGAACGACGCCACCGCCCTAGTGCTGTACGAAGTCGCGGTCACAGGCGCCCTGACGGGGCAGTTCTCGCCGTGGCGCGGCGGCGGCACTCTCGCGGTGGCCGTGGTGGTCGGGGTTGCGGTCGGCTTCGTCATGGCCGGCATCGCCCGGCTGCTCATCAAGAAGCTACCCGCGCATCCGGCAGGCAGCGCGCTGGTGCTGTTGATCCCGTTCGCCGCCTACAGCGCCGCCGACGCCGCGCACGGCAGCGGGGTGCTGGCGGTCGTCACCGTCGCGCTGGCCCTCAGCCGGTACGGCGACGCCGAATCTTCGCAGACCCGGCTGGTATCAAACACCACGTGGGAAATCGTCGAACTCCTGGTCACCGGGGCGGCGTTCGCCTTCGTCGGCCTGGAGTTGCGGGCGGTAGCCGGGCAAGTGGAAGGTCAGTTGCACACGTTGATCGGGCAAGCGGCGATCGTGACCGCCGTGGTGATCGTCGTCCGTTTCGTGTGGATCTTCGCCGTGGCCACCATTGATGAGAAGGCGCGCCGCAGACGCAACCCGAACCTCGCTGAACCCGCCGGATGGCGCGAGATGACCGTTGCGTCGTGGGCGGGCATGCGCGGCGTAGTGACGCTGGTGGCCGCGCTGGCGCTACCGCCGAACTTTCCCGAACGCGATCGGCTGATCTTCGTCGCGTTCGTCGTCATCGCGGTCACGCTGCTGCTGCAGGGGCTGACGCTGCCGTGGTTGGTCAAACGTCTCGGCGTGAGCGCGTCGGCCGACGAACGTCGGGAGGCTGAACAGGAGCTGATCCGACGCGCGAGAACCGCGGGTTTTCAACGTCTCGACGAGATGCACGAGCAAGGTTGTGTCGACGGCGAGGTCCTCGAGCAAGCGCGGGAAAACGCCGACCGGATGTGGCATTCCCTGGGGTTCACGCCCGATGACCAAGACGCCGAAACCGGCCGCGCCGGCGACGCGTACACCGTCAACGCTGTCAAAGACGAACTGTTGACCGCCGCCAGGGATGCCGTCGTCGAGAGTCGCGCCGAATCGGGAACCGATCCGACGATCGCCGACAGGGTGCTGCGCCAACTCGACGCGCGCGGCAGCCAGCCGCAGTAGCTGCTGTTACTTCGGGTCGAAAGACGTCGTGCGTCGAGCGTTGACGTCCTCGCCGAACTCCTGCTCCCATTCGCCGTAGCGCTCCTCGATGAAGTTCTGGAACGCGTCGGTCGGTTCATGGCGCGCGCGGGCGTCAGGACCATCAGAGCTCACCGTATGAACCTCCATTCGCTACTCGACGGTGACCGACTTGGCCAGGTTACGCGGCTTGTCCACGTCGTAGCCGCGGGCTTGGGCCACTCCGGCGGCGAACACCTGCAGCGGGATCGTCGACAACAGTGGCTGGAAAAGCGTTGACACCGCGGGGATCTCGATCAGATGGTCAGCATACGGCCGCACTGTGTCGTCGCCCTCCTCAGCGATCACGATGGTCAGCGCGCCGCGGGCCTGGATCTCGCGGATGTTTGACAGCAATTTGGCGTGCAGCGTCGCCGAGCCCTTCGGCGACGGCATCACCACGATCACCGGAAGACCGTCCTCGATCAACGCGATCGGGCCGTGCTTCAGCTCGCCCGCGGCAAACCCCTCGGCGTGCATGTACGCCAGCTCCTTGAGCTTCAGCGCGCCTTCGAGGGCGACCGGGTAGCCGACGTGTCGGCCGAGGAACAACACCGTCTGCGATTGCGCGAATCGGTGCGCCAGTGCGGACACCGGGTCGACGGTGGCCAGCACGCGTTTGACGAGTTCGGGCATCGCTTCCAGCTCGCGGTACTCGCGCTCCACCTCGTCGGGGTATTTGGTGCCGCGGGCCTGCGCGAGCGCCAGGCCGACGAGATAGTTGGCTGCGATCTGCGCCAGGAACGTCTTGGTGGACGCGACGCCGATCTCGGGCCCGGCGCGGGTGTAGAGCACCGCGTCGCATTCGCGCGGGATCTGGCTGCCGTTGGTGTTGCAGATGGCCAGCACCTTGGCCTTCTGCTCCTTAGCGTGCCGGACCGCCTCGAGCGTGTCGGCGGTTTCGCCCGACTGCGAGATGGCGATCACCAGCGTGCTGCGGTCCAGCACGGGGTCGCGGTAGCGGAACTCGCTGGCGAGTTCGGCCTCGACGGGCAGCCTCGTCCAGTGCTCGATCGCGTACTTGGCCAGCAGCCCGGAGTGATACGCCGTGCCGCAGGCGACGATGAAGACCTTGTCGATCTCGCGCAGTTCCTGATCGGAGAGGCGCTGCTCGTCGAGCACGATGCGGCCGTCGACGAAGTGCCCGAGCAGGGTGTCGGCGACGGCGGCGGGCTGCTCGGCGATCTCCTTGAGCATGAAGTACTCATAGCCGCCCTTCTCGGCGGCCGAGAGATCCCAGTCGATGTGAAACGGCCGGGCACTCGCGTCGTCTGGATGGCCGTGGAAATCGGTGATCTGATAGCCGTCGGCGGTGACCACCACGGCCTGATCCTGGCCGAGCTCGACGGCGTCGCGGGTGTGCTCGATGAACGCCGCGACATCGGAGCCGACGAACATCTCGCCGTCGCCGACGCCGACCACCAATGGCGTGGAGCGACGGGCGGCGACGATGGTGCCGGCCTCATCGGCGTTGGCGAACACCAGCGTGAAGTGGCCCTCCAGCCGCGGCAGCACCGCAAAGACGGACTTTGTGAAATCGCCTGCGGTATCACCGGTTCGGTACGCGCGGGAGACGAGGTGCACGGCGACCTCGGTGTCGGTGTCGCTGGCGAATTCGACCCCGTCGGCTTCGAGCTCGCGGCGCAGCCCGGCGTAGTTCTCGATGATGCCGTTATGTACGACGGCGATCTTGCCCGTCGTGTCGCGGTGCGGGTGGGCGTTGCGGTCGGTCGGCCGCCCGTGGGTGGCCCACCGCGTGTGGCCGAGGCCGGTGCTGCCGGCGAGGCTGGCGGTATCCGTTTCGGCCAGTGCGGCCTCGAGGTTGGCCAGTCGGCCGGCGCGGCGCTCGACGGTCAGACCGCCAGCACCGTCGAGCAGCGCCACACCAGAGGAGTCGTAGCCGCGGTATTCCATCCGGCGTAACGCGTCGACGACGACGGCGCATGCGTCCCGCGTACCGACGTAGCCGACGATCCCACACATAGGTATCCAGCGTAGACGACTATCCAGCTAACATCATCTTCATCGACACCCTTCGCTTAGCCTGCAACTAATGCATCGTCATCCAGATATGGCGAATATCGTCCATCGTTTTGGGTTGCCGCTCGACCCCCCGGAGAAACGTGGGGCGCAGAGAGCAGACTTCGGCGAGCAGCGCGACCGCGACACCGAACGCGAAGTACTAGGGCGGGAAGCCAGGGCGCGACACCGAACAACGCGTCGGAGTCCTCGGCGTAGCGAGCCACACGGCGCGCCCCAACGATCGCCCAGCGCACACCACGTGATCACCGCCAGCGCATAGCTGACCGTGTTGACCGGGCGGTGGGCTACGGTCGACGGGTGGCCGGCACCAAGAAGCTCTTCGCCGCCTTGAAACGGCGTGGTCCGCACCGAGTCTTGCGTGGCGATCTGTCCTTCGCCGGGTTGCGCGGCGTTGTCTACACCCCCGAGTCGGGATTCAACATGCCCGGCGTGGCCTTCGGCCACGAGTGGGTCACCGGAGTCGAGCGCTATACGGGCACGCTCGAGCACCTCGCATCGTGGGGAATCGTCGCAGCGGCGCCCGACACCGAGAAGGGCATCGCGCCGTCGGTGTTGAACCTGGCGTTCGATCTCGGCACGACGCTCGACATCATCGCCGGGGTTCGACTGGGTGACGGGAAAATCAGCGTGCATCCGGCCAAGCTCGGGTTGGCCGGCCACGGCTTCGGCGCCTCGGCGGCGGTGTTCGCCGCCGCGGGAATGCCCGCGAAGCCGAAGGCCGTACTGGCGGCTTTCCCGAGCGTGACCCAGCCGCGGGCCGAGGAGGCGGTGGCGACGCTCGGTGTACCGGGGCTGATCCTCACCGATCCCGGCGACCCGATGACATTGCGATCGAATGCCGTGGAGCTGGCACGGGCGTGGAAACCGGCGACGCTGCGCTCGATGCCGAAGGTGAAGGCCGGCGGGGTGGTCGAAGGGCGCGGCCTGGCACGATTGGTCGGCCTGCCGGGTGCCGACCGCGGCACGCAGCGCACGGTCCGCGCGCTGATGACGGGCTACCTGCTGCACACGTTGGCCGGCGACAAGACCTACCGTGACTTCGCCGACCCCGAGGTCGCACTACCCAAGGCGGCGACCATGGATCCGTTCGCCGACGATCCGGTCGACCTCGAGAACAAGGTTGTCGCCCTGCTGAAGCCCTGACACGGTGGCGGCCCCGGTTCTGGCCAACCAACCGGTTGGGTGTATAACGTGTGGATGCGCACGGGAATCTTCCTGAACTACGCCGGCGGCTTTCTCGAGGCGGTCGACGAGGTAGCCGAGCTCGAGAAGGTCGGCGTCGACATCGCGTTGGTGGCGGAGGCCTATTCGTTCGACGCGATCAGCCAGCTGGGGTTCCTTGCCGCGAAGACGTCGCGCATCGAGTTGGGCTCCGGCGTCGTGCCCATCTACGTTCGCACGCCGTCGCTGCTGGCGATGACGGCCGCGGGGCTCGATTACGTGTCCGACGGTCGGTTCCGGCTGGGCATCGGCACCTCCGGGCCGCAGGTAATCGAGGGCTATCACGGCGTTCCGTTCGACGCGCCGCTGGGCCGCACGCGCGAAGTCGTCGAGATCTGCAGACAGGTGTGGCGCCGCGAGAACGTCCAATTCGACGGCAAGCACTACCAGATACCCCTACCCCACGACCGCGGTACCGGCCTTGGCAAGCCGCTGCATCTCATCAATCACCCTGTCCGCGACCGCATTCCGATCACCATTGCGGCACTCGGCCCGAAGAACGTCGAGCTGACCGCCGAGATCGCCGAGGGTTGGCAGCCGGTGTTCTTCTATCCGGAAAAGGCCGACGAGGCGTGGGGTCCCGCGCTGCGCTCGGGCATGGCCAAGCGCGACCCTGCACTTGGTCCACTCGACGTCATGGTGAGCGCCACCTTGGCCATCGGCGATGACGTCGAGGATCGGCTGGCATGGGCCAAACCGCAACTGGCGCTGTACATCGGCGGGATGGGTGCCCGCGGCAAGAATTTCTATCACAACCTGGCGACCCGCTACGGGTTCGGCGAAGTGGCCGATCGGATTCAGGATCTCTACTTGTCCGGCCAGAAGACGGAAGCCATCGACGCAGTGCCCGACGAATTGGTGCGCCACGTATCCCTCATCGGGCCAAAGGGTTTCGTCAAGGAGCGCGTCGCCGCCTACGCGGAGGCCGGGGTGACGACCCTGCTGGTGCACCCGTTGAGTGGAGACCGCCGCGAGTCCGTCCGGTTTGTCGAGGAGCTGCAGGGGCTGCTGCCATGACGGCGTGAGCTGTTAGCTGAGGCTTCACGGTTCATTCTCATAGGTGATCGCTTCGACGCTGATGCCAATCATGCTGGGACTCTCGGCCCAACCGCGGTACGTGTTGCACAGAAGATAGACCCAATCGTCATAGTCGTGGCCTTCGAACGACATGTTGCTGTAAACGGTTTGCAAATGGAGGCATTCGGTGGCGTACTTGTCGATGAACAATCGCAGCTTGTCAATCTCGACCGGAATCTGATTGCCGTCCTCGTCAGGTCGCGTATACGCGAGCTTCGCTTCGGCGACTTGCGGAGAATCGTCGTTGTTTTTGATGAGGACCCGCGCTGTGATGACCCAGTCGCCCCCGGCACGTCTTGCGATCTGGTTGTCGAGCTTCAGCTTCAGTACCACCTCGTCTCGGAAATGCTCCAAGACAGTCGCACCGGTCTGCTCGTAATTGATCCGAGCTGCTGTCACCATCGCGCCATCCCCGTCCTCGAGTATTACGAGCGCAGCATAATGGAAATCGCTTCGCGATTGACCTCGTGACGCGATTGACGTATTCCTCTTTAGCTCACAGGCTTTCGCAGGTAGGCGATTACGGGCCTGCTTGAGGAAGCTCGTCGGCGGCAATCTCGCACGGAGTCCTGGCGCCCAACGCCTCGACGTCTGGCGGGGGCTCAACGACGGGTTGTTGCGGGGCCGCCCGCCACTATGCCGGCCGGAATGGCTCCCGCGACCACCACCCCGGCGATGCCCTCGCTTG
>NZ_LZMC01000075.1 GCF_001668615.1 Mycobacterium sp. 1274761.0 | reverse complement strand
TACGTCGGTGAGGACGTCGCCCGACGCGCGCTGGAACGCGGCACCGAACTCGGCGGCCAGGAACGCGACGTGGCGGTGCTGTTCGTCGATCTGGTGGGTTCGACGCAGCTGGCCTCGACCCGGCCCGCGGCCGACGTCGTGAACCTTCTCAACGACTTCTTCCGTGTCGTCGTCGACACCGTCAACCGCCACGGCGGGTTCGTCAACAAATTCCAGGGCGACGCCGCACTGGCCATCTTCGGCGCACCGATCGAGCATCCCGACGCTTCGGGGGCGGCGCTGGCGGCTTCCCGCGAACTGCACGACGAACTGCTCGGCGTGCTGGGCTCGGACATGGAGTTCGGCATCGGGGTGTCGGCGGGCCGCGCCATCGCCGGCCACATCGGCGCCCAGGCCCGTTTCGAGTACACCGTGATCGGCGACCCGGTCAACGAGGCCGCCCGCCTCACCGAGCTCGCCAAGCTCGAAGAAGGCCACGTCCTGGCCTCGGCGATCGCGGTCAGCGCGGCGCTGGACGCCGAGGCGCTGTGCTGGGACGTCGGCGAGATCGTCGAGTTGCGCGGCCGCGTCGCGCCCACCCAGCTCGCCCGCCCGCTGAACCTCGTCGACGCGAACCAGGAATCAGACGACGAGGTCTCCAGCGACGTTTCGCGCTAGCTAGCTTTTCTTGGCAGCCTTCTTGGCAGGAGCCTTCTTCGCGGCCTTCCTGGCCGTCTTCTTCCCCGTGCGCTTCACCGGACCGCGTGCACGCCGGTCGGCCAGCAACTCGGCGGCCCGCTCATCGGTGATCGACAGCACGTCGTCACCCTTGCGCAGGCTGGCGTTGGTCTCACCGTCGGTGACATAGGGCCCGAACCGACCGTCCTTGATGACCATCGGCTTGCCCGTCGCCGGGTCCTCACCCAGCTCACGCAGGGGCGGGGCGGCCGCGCGTTGTCCTGCACGGCGTTTCGGCTCCGAGTAGATCTTGAGCGCTTCCTCGAGCGTGATGTCGAACATCTGCTCTTCGGTGGCCAATGAACGAGAGTCGGTGCCGCGCTTCAGGTACGGGCCGTAACGCCCATTCTGCGCGGTGATCTCCTCACCGGTGTTGGGGTCGACGCCGACCACCCGCGGCAGCGACAGCAGCCGCAGCGCATCCTCGAGCGTAACCGTCTCAAGGTCCATCGACCGCAACAGCGAACCGGTGCGCGGCTTGGGGCCCGTCGGCTTCTTGCCCTTCTTGGCGGGCGCGCCGTCCTCGGGTTCGTCCGGCTCGGGCAGCACCTCGGTCACATACGGGCCGTAACGTCCGTCCTTGGCGACGATTTCGTGGCCGGTCTCGGGATCGATGCCCAGCGAGCGGCCCTCCTGCGGAGTGGAGAACAGCTTCTCGGCCAGCTCCAGCGTCAGCTCGTCCGGTGTCAGCGAGTCGTTGAGGTTGGCGCGCTGCGGCTTCGGCTCGCCGTCTTCACCAGTGACCGTCCGCTCAAGGTACGGACCGTTCTTGCCGACCCGCACATAGATGGCTCGGCCCTGCTCATCGTCAAACAGCTTGATGGAGTTGATTTCTCGGGCGTCGATCTCCTCGAGGTTGCCTCCGACGAGCTTCTTTAAGCCGCCGGAACGCGCAATCGACTGCGGCACACCGTGGTCGCCACCGAAATAGAAATTGGACAGCCACGTGGTGCGTTGCTCGTGGCCTGCCGCGATCTCGTCGAGCTCGTCCTCCATGGCCGCGGTGAAGTCGTAATCGACCAGCCGCCCGAAGTGCTGCTCGAGCAGTCCGGTGACGGCGAACGCCACCCACGACGGCACCAGCGCGCTGCCCTTCTTGTGGACGTAGCCGCGGTCCTGGATGGTCTTGATGATCGACGAGTACGTCGACGGCCGGCCGATGCCCAGCTCTTCCAGCGCCTTGATCAGCGACGCCTCGGTGTAGCGGGCCGGCGGTGTGGTGGTGTGCCCGTCGGGCGTCAGCTCCTTGGCGTCGACGCGCTGGCCCTGCTGCAGGTTCGGCAGCCGGCTCTCGGCATCGTCAGACTCGCCGCCGGCCAGCTCGTCGATGCTTTCGACGTAGGCCTTCAGGAAGCCCGCGAAAGTGATGGTGCGGCCGCTGGCGTTGAAGACCACCTGCTGGCCGTCGCTCGACGTGCCCGCAATGCGCAGCGACAGCGTCGTACCGCGCGCATCGGCCATCTGCGAGGCGACGGTGCGCTGCCAGATCAGCTCGTAGAGACGGAACTCGTCGGTGTCGAGCTGGCCGTGCAGCTGACCCGGTGTGGAGAACACGTCACCGGCGGGGCGGATGGCTTCGTGTGCCTCCTGCGCGTTTTTGACCTTGCGCGTGTACTGGCGGGCGGTCGGATGGACGTACTCCTCGCCGTAGAGCTGGCGGGCCTGATTGCGCGCGGCGGTGATCGCCGACTCCGACAGCGTCGTGGAGTCGGTACGCATATAGGTGATGTAGCCGTTCTCGTACAGCCGCTGAGCGATGCTCATCGTGCGCTCCGAGGAGAACCGGAGCTTGCGGCCGGCCTCCTGCTGCAGCGTCGACGTCATGAACGGCGCATAAGGCTTACGCGTGTAAGGCTTTTGCTCGACCGAGGCGACTTCCAGGTGCGCACCGCGCAGCCCGGCCGCCAACGCACCGGCACTGGTCTCGTCGAGCACCAGCACTTCGTCGGGTTTCTTCAGCTGTCCGAGCGAGTCGAAGTCGCGGCCGGTGGCCACGCGCTTGCCGTCGACGGTGTTGAGCTTGGCGGTAAAGGTCGGCGGGGAGGCCTGGGCGTCTGAGACGCTGGCGTCGAGCTCGGCGGTGACGTCCCAGTAGCCGGCGCTGCGGAACGCCATCCGCTCGCGCTCGCGCTGGACGATGATGCGGGTTGCCACCGACTGGACGCGGCCGGCCGACAGCTTCGGCGCGACCTTCTTCCACAGCACGGGGCTGACCTCGTAGCCGTACAGCCGGTCCAGGATGCGGCGGGTTTCCTGGGCGTCGACCAGGTCGTTGTCCAGGTCGCGGGGATCCTCGGCGGCCGCCCGGATCGCGGGCTCGGTGATCTCATGGAACACCATCCGCTTGACCGGCACCCGGGGCTTCAGCGTCTCCAGGAGATGCCAGGCGATGGCCTCGCCCTCGCGGTCACCGTCAGTCGCCAGATACAGCTCGTCGACGTTCTTGAGCAAGTCTTTCAGCTCGGCGACCGTGCTTTTCTTCTCCGGGCTGATGATGTAAAGCGGCTCGAAGTTGTCCTCGACGTTGACCCCGAGGCGCGCCCACGGCTCCGATTTGTACTTCGCGGGCACATCGGCGGCGTTGCGGGGTAAGTCCCTGATATGTCCGCGGGACGACTCGACGATGTAATTGGAGCCCAGGTAACTAGCAATTTTGCGTGCCTTGGTAGGCGACTCGACAATGACGAGTCGCCGCACACCACCGTTGCGGCCGCTGCCGCGGTCCTCGTCAGCCAACTGTGCCTACGCTCCACTTCTGATGTTGCCCTCCGACGCGGAATCATGCGTTATCGGCTATCCCTCGCCCTCGGCAACTGACAATTTGGCACCCCGGGCGGGCCGACGCAAACTGACTCTCCGGCGTCAGGGCGTTAGATCCGGGGCCAAGCCGAGAACGCCTCGACGTCTTCTGGGGGTTCCCCCACGTTCTCTACCAGGCGTGATAGCCGTCGGCGGCCGCTGATTCGCAGCGCGGGACGCGAGCCCCTGGTCCCGATCAGAGTGGGCGCAATCCCCACCCGCATCATCGCCGAGGCGAGCGCGGCATGGGTGTCGGGCGCGTGCGGGTCAAGTCCTAGTAGATAGCGGTCGGCTTCCGGCGTTCCGGCCGCCAGCGTCCAGGCCCGCAGTTCGCGCGGGCCTGGCAGCCACTGCGGCGGGACCGTCTTGACCGCTCCCCTGGTCCAGTCGGCGGCGATGCCGAGCAGCCGGGTGTCGACCGCCGTGCGGACCAGCGGGGTGTTCTCGTCGGTCCGGCTGATCTCGGGTTCGAGGCCGGCGTCGACGATCATCTCGGCCAGCGCGACCGCTCGCCACAAATGCTCCACCACGACCGACAGCCGCGCTCCCTCACCCACCATGACCACCTGTCCTGGTGCGGCGAGCAGACCCGTCAGGTCGGCCACCGCGGGCGGTACCGACTCTGCCGAGAAGAACGACAGCTGGCTCACGGAAACGACAGTAGGCCAGTCAAGCGGCGCTGCGCTGTCGGCGGGCCGCAGTTCTGGCCAGAAACGAAAACCCCCCGCCGGTCCTGTCGGGGACTAGTGCGGGGGGGATTCGTCAGGTTCGTTACTTAGATGGACCGAACACCGGTTGCCTGCGGGCCCTTGGGGCTCTGACCGACCTCGAACTCGACTTTCTGATTCTCTTCGAGAGTCCGGAAGCCGGATCCCTGAATCTCCGTGTAGTGGACAAACACGTCCGCCGACCCATCTTCAGGAGCGATGAAGCCGAAGCCCTTCTCCGCGTTGAACCACTTCACAGTTCCCTGTGGCATCTTTCGTTCTTTCCTTCTCTTCATACCGGGAGCGGTCCACCGACTTCCGGTGTACCGGGCCCGTTCCGACCGCCATACCAACGCGGTGTCGCCGGAACTTGACCCGACCTACAACCCTCGCAGGAACCGCGACCGCAACGTCGATCCTGCGAGTGCATATACACGAACACAGAAGCTGCGACCGCCCTTAGTCAATCATGTTCGGAGCTCCCGCGACAGTCTTGGAGCAGCAACTAGGGAACAATTCCCTAACAGGAGGGTGAACGATGTCGGATTTCGGCCGCGAGCTGCTCTCCTGCGCGGTCGAGGGAACCGATCCGGAGGAGAAGCCGCTACGCCACGTTGCGGACCTGCCGCCACGACAGGCACGGCCGCAGGCGTGGCCGCGATGGGCCGACCCGGATGTACTGCGCGCGTTCCATGATCAGGGAATCACCGCCCCGTGGTCGCACCAACTCGAGGCGGCCGACCTCGCCCATGAGGGACGCCATGTCGTGCTCAGCACCGGCACTGCGTCGGGCAAGTCGTTGGCCTATCAGCTGCCGATCCTGACGGCCTTCGCCACAGACCCTCGTTCCCGAGCGTTGTACCTTTCCCCGACAAAGGCACTCGGCCACGACCAACTCCGGAGCGCGCAGGCGCTGACGAGCGCCGTGGATAAGCTGAGCACCGTTGCACCGAGCGCCTATGACGGCGACAGTCCAACAGAGGTGCGTCGTTTCGCCCGCGAACGCTCGCGGTGGATCTTCTCCAACCCCGACATGATCCATCTGTCGATGTTGCGCAACCACGCGCGGTGGGCGGTGTTCCTGCGGAACCTGCGCTACATCGTCGTCGACGAATGTCATTACTACCGCGGAGTTTTCGGCTCCAATGTGGCGATGGTGCTGCGCAGGCTGCTTCGGTTGTGCACACGGTATTCCGCTGACCATTCGATGCCGACGGTCATCTTCGCCAGCGCGACGACGGCCTCACCCGCGGCCACCGCATCCGAGCTGATCGGGCAGACCGTGCTCGAAGTGACCGAGGACGGCTCACCGCAAGGCGAACGCACGGTCGCGTTATGGGAACCGGCGCTGCGTACCGACATGGTCGGCGAAAACGGCGCTCCGGTACGACGATCGGCGGGCGCAGAGGCGGCACGGGTGATGGCGGACCTGATCGCCGAAGGGGCGCGCACGCTGACGTTCGTCCGGTCCCGCCGCGGCGCGGAGCTCACCGCGCTGGGCGCGCGCGCCCGGCTGGAGGACGTCGCGCCCGAGCTCGCGAGCCGCGTCGCGTCGTATCGCGCCGGCTATCTCGCCGAGGACCGCCGCGCTCTGGAACGCGCGCTGGCCGAAGGCGATCTGCGAGGTTTGGCCAGCACCAACGCCCTTGAGCTCGGCGTCGACATCGCCGGACTCGATGCGGTGGTGCTGGCCGGTTTTCCCGGGACGGTAACGTCGTTCTGGCAGCAGGCCGGTCGGTCAGGCCGGCGCGGTCAAGGCGCACTGATCCTGTTGATCGCCCGAGATGACCCCCTGGATACGTATTTGGTGCATCATCCGGAAGCATTGCTGGACAAGCCGATTGAACGCGTCGTCATCGACCCTGGAAACCCCTATGTGCTCGGCCCGCAATTGCTCTGCGCCGCAACGGAGCTGCCGTTGACCGACGCGGAGGTGCGCGCATGGAACGCCGATGCGGTCGCTGAGTCGCTCGTCGACGACGGGTTGCTGCGCCGACGACCGAGCGGATACTTTCCCAGCCCCGGTGTCGACCCGCACCCCGCCGTGGACATCCGCGGCTCGTCGGGCGGTCAAATCGCGATCCTCGAGACCGAGACCGGCCGGCTACTCGGCAGCGCCGACGTCGGGCGGGCGCCGGCGACGGTCCACCCCGGCGCGGTTTATCTGCACCAGGGCGAGTCCTATCTGGTCGACTCACTCGATTTCGAGGACGGCGTGGCGTTCGTGCATGCCGACGACCCCGGCTACACGACGTTCGCGCGTGAGCTCACCGACATCGCGGTCACCGGAGAGGGAGAGCGGAAGACGTTCGGGTCGACCACGATTGGGCTGGTCCCGGTGTCGGTCAGCAACACTGTGATCGGCTACCTGCGCCGTGAGCTGAGCGGCGAGGTGATCGACTTCGTCGAGCTCGATATGCCGACCCGCACCCTGGACACCAAGGCGGTCATGTGCACGGTCACCCCGGAAGCACTGCAGGACAACGGTATCGAACCACTGCGGATACCCGGCGCCCTGCACGCCGCCGAACATGCCGCGATCGGCCTGCTCCCCCTGGTGGCCAGTTGCGACCGCGGCGACATCGGTGGGTTGTCGACGGCGGTTGGACCCGTCGCGGGTCTGCCGACCATCTTCGTCTACGACGGCTATCCGGGCGGTGCCGGCTTCGCCGATCGCGGCTTCGAGCAGATCGCCACGTGGTGGAAGGCGACGGCCGACGCGATCGAGGCCTGCGAATGTCCGGCCGGCTGCCCGTCGTGCGTACAGTCGCCGAAGTGCGGCAATGGTAACGACCCGCTCGACAAATCGGGAGCGGTTAGGGTGCTGCGATTGGTGCTTCGGGAATTGGGCGTGCGCTGACAGAAGGTCAACGGCGACGGCCGACCCCTCGACGGCCGCCCCCGTGGACCAGCAATCGACGGTGCCGGATCGGGCACGCCGAGCGCGAGAGCCGTTGAGACGAATTGACTACAACGTAATTCGTTGTTGCCCCAATTGCCTTCGCGTAAACGTAAATTACCTCGTCGCGGCGGTCCGAGCAACTTAGCCAGGGATTTTCGCGGCCGTAAAATTCATGGTCCACACCAGAACGCTACGGATTTCGTTGTCGGTCTCGCCAGGCCGTTCGCAATCCGCACAACTGTAAGATTTGCCGCATGAGCCACGACTGGCTGCTCGTGGAAACCCTTGGCAGCGAGCCCGTCGTGGTGGCCGATGGCCGCCAGACCAGGAACCTCATTCCGATCAGCGTTTTTCTGCGACGAAGTCCGGATCTGATGGCGATTCAGACCGCGATATCCGAAACCGTGGCCGCTGGTGAGGCGATGAGCACGATCACGCCGAGGAATGACCGCGTAATCCGGACTGAGCCCGTGGTGATGTCAGACGGGCGGGTGCACGGCGTTCACGTGTGGATCGGACCGCTGGGCACCGAACCCCCGGAGCGGATGGTGCCCGGTCCGTTGAAGTGGGATCTGACCCGCGGGATCGCCACTCACACGCCCGAGTCGATCTACAACAGCGGCCGCGACCCCTCGACCGAACACGTCCACGGCCGGACATTGGCCGACGACATGCCACGCTCGCTGAACCCGAACGAGTCGAAGGCGTTGTCGATGGCGATCAGCGCCGAGCCCGGGATGAAGCTGTGTAGCACCTGGACGCTCACCGATTATCAGGGTGAGACCATCTCGGTCGGCTTCGTCGCACGTGCCGCGGTGGAAACGCAAGATGACGGCAGCGAGCGGCTGATCTGCCGTGCCATGAACTGGCGCGCCGAGCCAGAGGGGCCTGTGCTGCCGCCCGATCATCTTGCGGAACGGATTCTCGACGGCCAAGCTCTTCCCGGCGTGCACCGGGCGTTGGTCGATCCCGGCCACTGGACCCTGCTGAAGTGGCTCGACGAGCCGCCGGGGTTTTTCGACTGGCATGCTCACGAGGCCGGTAAGGAGTCGGTCAACCCGGCCGACGCGCTGCACATGGCGCGAATGACGCTGGAGTACACCAACGGAGCCACCAGCGGAGTGTTGCGCTTGCGCACGCACGAGGGCGGATGGACGCCGGTACATGTGACCGTCAATCGCATTGAGCTGGAACCGGACACGTACGCGGCATTGGTGACATTGCGCCTGCCGACGGAAGAAGAGCTGTCGCTGGTGGAGTTCACCGACGACGACGACTCCGCTGGCAAGAAGTCGCGAAAGAGCAAGCGTAAGAAGGAAAAGAAAGACAAGAAGAAAAGGGCTAAACGCGGTTAACCCGCTTCTGTAGGCCCGGCCCTGGCCGCCGCGCTGGCCCTGCCCGCAGTCACGGTGACAACGACGTCGAGCTCGTCGATTCTGCAGTCAGCCAATACGACCTCGGTCGCGTGCGCAGTGGACGACGCGTGGGCGCATGCCGCTGCGGCGCCTTCGGGCAACCGCGCCGCGGCCGCCAATGCGGCCAGATCGGCGGCCCCCTGCGCCCGGTGCCGAGCGACCACGGCCGAGCCGACGTAGATGCCGCCCGCGGTGATGCTCACCAGGACGGCCATGATCGCGACCGCGATCAGCGTCGCCGAACCGCGGTCACCCTGCAGTCGGCTCGACGGCCGCCACCATGTCGGCCCGGATCGGGATGCCTGGCAAAAGTGCCGAACGGGCGGTGACCGTCGCGATGACCAAACCGCCTTCGCGACGCAGATCGAGGTTCGCCCCTGCCGGTGCGATAGCGCGCGCGGCTTGCGCGGCGTTGCTGTCGTCTCCGCGGGCTGCAAGGCGGGCGGCCTCCCGCGCCGCATCAAGGCAGCGCACCTGCATCGACACGGCGGTGAGCCCGGCCGTACACAACAGCAGAACCACCACCAGGGCGGCGATGGCGAACGCTGCCTCGACGGTGACGGCGCCATGGTCGCCGGTCAGACGTTGGTGTTCAGCGCGCGGGTGATGATGTTGGTCAACGCGCTGACAATTGAATCGCCGGTGACGACCGTATACAGGATCGCGCCGAACGCCGCGGCCGCGATGGTGCCGATGGCGTACTCGACGGTGGACATGCCGGCCTCGTCGACCAGCATCAGCAGCATTCGCGCCCTCAATCGGCGGGTCATGTTCGCTGTCATCGATTTTCCCTTCTCGTAAATTGAATCGATCGCAGCGGGTCATGCCAGACCCGACCGCAGTACGTCACCTGCGAGGCCTGCGACGATCGGCACGATGCCCAGGCACACGAACGCCGGCAGATAGCACAGGCCCAGCGGACCCGCGATGAGCACGGACGCCCGTTGGGCCCTGGCGTCGGCAGCCGAGAGGGCCGCGTGGCGGGCCTGGTCCGCGAGATCGGTGACGCCCTGGGCGAGCGCAGCCCCCGACGCCGCCGACCGGCGAGCGAGTCGTAGGAGCGCCTCGCCGTGGTCGTCGAGCTCGATCTCGGAGTTCGACCACGCCGCAGCGGGATCCGCGCCCAGCGCGAGCATGTCCGCCGCGCGCCCGAGCGCCATGCCGAGCCGGTGCGGCGCCGACGGTGCGGCGGCCGCCGCCGCGGCCGACACCGCCATGCCGGACGTCAGACACGCGGCCAGCACGTCGAACGTCGATGCCGCGGCCAACGCATCCGAGTCGGATGCCGGCGAAACGCGCACCGGCCGAACGGCGCCCGGACCGCGGGCCCGCGACGGGCGCCCGGCAACCATCAGGGCCGCCGCCAGCAACATGCACGCGATCACGTCAGCGCCCGCCCGGTGATGCGATCCGACCACAGCAGCCCGCCGCAGGCCAGCGTCACCCCGACCACCAGCAGCCAGCCGCCGAAACCCGGCGACAGCAAAAAGCCGACGGGATCCGCTCCGATGAGTTGCCCGAGTCCGATGCCGAGCACCGGAAGCCCAGCCAACACCGCGGCAGTGGTGCGGGCACCGGCCATCCCGGCGTCCACCCGAGCCGAGAACCGTTCGCGCTCAACAATGTCTCGGTGCGCCGCCCGCATGAGTGTCGCGATGGCCAACCCGTGGCTCTGTGCAAGCCGCCAGAACAATGCCAGCCGTTCCCAGTGCGCGGGCATCCGCGAGGACGCGGAGAAACAGCGCAGCCCCACCGCGACGTCGGCACCCAGCCGGGCCCGGGCTGCGACCGCGCGCAGGCTGTGCGCGACGGTGCCGTCCGTCTCGCGGGCGGCGACTTCGAACGCCGCGACCGGGTGCGCGCCGACCCGAAGTTCGCCTACGAGTACGTCCAGCGCGCCTTGCAGTGCGCACGCCTCCGCCGCCCGTGCCCGTCGGGCCACCGCCCGGCGCCGGCGCGACACAAGCGTCCCGGTCGACACGCCCGCGGCGAGCGTGAGCGGCAGCGGCAACGTCAACGCCGTCACTGCGGCGAGCGCGGCACCCGACGCCAGCGACGGAAGCCGGCGCCGCGGGGCGACCCGACGGTCCAGGCGATGACGCGACGGCGCCACCAGCAAGGCCAGAGCCAACGAGAGCGCCGCGGCCGTCATCGCACACCCCGGGCGCTGAGCATGGTCACCAGATCGTCTGCGCCGCCGCCGAACCCGTCATCGGCGTGCCATGCGGTGGCCACCCCGACCAACCCGGTGCCGTCCCGGTGCAGCACCGCGATCTCGTGGAGCCTGCGCTTCCCGGACGGGTCCCGGTCGACGTGCAGCAGCACCTGCACCGCAGCGGCCAGTTGGCTGTGCAACGCGAACCGGTCGAGGTTGCCGAGCGCCGCCAGTGCCTCGAGCCGGGCCGGCACCTCTCCCGGATTGTTCGCATGCACGGTGCCCGCGCCGCCATCGTGGCCGGTGTTGAGGGCGGCCAGCAGGTCGACGACTTCCGCGCCGCGGACCTCACCGACGACGATTCGGTCGGGCCGCATGCGCAACGCCTGCCGCACCAGGTCGCGCACCGTGATCGCGCCCACCCCTTCGACATTCGCGGAGCGCGCGACGAGCTTCACCAGATGTGGGTGCCGAGGTTGCAGTTCGGCAGCGTCCTCGACGCAGACGATCCGTTCGTCGGGCGACACCTCGCCAAGCGCCGCCGACAGCAGCGTCGTCTTGCCCGCTCCGGTGCCGCCCGACACCAGAAAGGCCAGCCGCGCGGCGATGACCTTGTCGAGCAACTGTGCGGCCTCGGGCGCGATCGCGCCGGTTTCGGTGAGCGTCGCAAGATCCTGTGTCGCGGGGCGCAGCACCCGCAACGACAAACACGTGCCGCCGGCTGCGATCGGCGCGAGCACCGCGTGCAACCGGACCGTGAACTCGTCTGCGGTGACACCGGTGAGTTGGCCGTCGACCCACGGCTGCGCATCGTCGAGCCGACGCCCGACGCTCAACGCCAGGCGCTGCGCCAGTCGCCGCACCGCATCCTCGTCGGCGAACCTGATCGAGCTGCGACGCAACCCGTTTCCGTCGTCGACCCAGACCGCGTCCGGCGCGGTGACCAAGACATCGGTCGTGCCTTCGGCGCTCAGCAGCGGCTCAAGGATGCCGACGCCGGTCAGCTCGGTCTGCAACATCCGCAGGTTGCTCAGCACCTCCGTGTCACCGAGCACGCCACCGGATTCGGCACGGATCGCGGCGGCCACGACGTCCGGGCGAAGCGGCGCCGATTCCGCGGCCAGCCGCTCGCGGACGCGGTCGATCAACGACACGCTCATGCGGCGTCTGCCAACGGATGTCGCGCCAACAGCGTCATGACCCGACGCGCGGCGGCGCCCAGCGGCGAGCGCGGGGGAATCCGCAGACCGCCGCGCTCCAGCATCATCGCAAGGCCGGGCTGCGCCCGCACAGCCGCCAGCAGCGGCAGCTCGACGATGCGCGCCACCTCGGTCGGCCGCAGGCCGGCGGGCGAGGGGCCGCGCACCACGAGACCGACATTCGCGTTGATCGCGCTGACCGTTGGAGCGACGGCGGTCGCCGCGGCGCAACCCCCGACGTCGGCGGTGACGACGAGCACCACGAGATCGGCCGCGTCTAGGGTGAATTCGACCGCGCGCGTCATGCGCCGCGGCAGATCACAGACGACCGTGACGCCGCCGCGTCGACCGGCGTCGACCACGGCGGCCAACGGTCCGGCGTCCACGTCGTTGCCCGACCGAACGCCCGACAGCACGCTCAGTCCGTCCAGCCGCGGCAACGCCTGCCGCAGCGCGGCGAAGTCAAGCCGACCGTGTTCCACCGCGAGGTCGGGCCACCGCAGCCCCGGCTTGTCTTCGGTGCCGACCACCAGATCCATGCCACCGCTCCAGGGGTCGGCATCGACGAGCAGGGCGTCACCCGCTGCGCGCGCGAGGGCGGTAGCGAACACCGACGCGCCCGCACCACCGCGAGCCGCCATCACGGCGACGACGGGACCGCGACGCTCGCCGTCGCGCCGGGCTGCGGCGGCTTCCGAGATGGCGGCCACGAGATTGGCTTCGTCCGACGGCAGTGTCATGACGCGCTGCGCGCCGACGGCGACGGCGGCCTGCCATTCGGCGGCGTCCGGCTCACCGCGGCAGAGCATCAGCACGAAGCCGCGGCGAGGTAGCGCGGCGCACCCGTCGGCGCGGGCGGTATCGAGCAGCACAGCCAACGCGCCTGACCACGCCTGCCGGCTCGGCGGTCTCGCAACATGGACGACGGGCACGCCGGCGGCGGCCGCCACGCGGTCGACCTCGTCGCGCAGTGCGGCGTCGGCAAGCATCGCGAGGACGCCATTGCTCGTAGTCATCCGCCCACTGTGCGGGCGCCGTCGCAACGGCGGACAGAGCCGTCACGAGTTCTGTGGATCAAGTCTCAACTGTGGATAGAACGTGTGGCAACACACACATCGAAAATGAGATTCCGCAACGTTGGCGCACTCGCCGACCTATCCGGACAACGAAAGGGCTCGGAAAAAGGGACGACCCCCGCCAGGGGGGGAGGAGGCGGAGGTCGTCGTGTATCAGCCCCGGGGGGTCGGGCTGATGCACACCCGGCATAAGCCGAGTAATCCTCACTATACACACGGAAAGCCCAAGAAGCGCAAGTACTGCTTGCTCTTGGAAGCAGTAGTTTTCGCCGGCGGTATGTTGCCATTCACAGGTGGCGTGAACTGCCTTTTTGGCCGCTCGGCCCGTCGCTGCGGGTATACCCCCTATGCTGAGCGCTGTGACCGCAACCGATCCGGCGGCCGCGCAGGCGGAGATACCGCAAACCCAACCGCCCGCCGGAGAGCCCGTTCGCACCGCGGCATTCTTCGATCTCGACAAAACGGTCATCGCTAAGTCGAGCACGTTAGCTTTCAGCAAACCCTTCTTCGACCAAGGGCTAATTAACAGACGCGCCGTACTCAAGTCGACCTACGCCCAGTTCCTGTTCCTGATGTCGGGCGCCGACCACGACCAGATGGACCGGATGCGCAACTACGTCACCAACATGTGCACAGGGTGGGACGTGGAACAGGTGAAGGCGATCGTCGGCGAGACGCTGCACGACATCGTCGACCCCCTGGTGTTCGCCGAAGCCGCCGACCTGATCGCCGATCACCGGCTGTGTGGCCGCGACGTCGTCATCGTTTCGGCGTCGGGCGAGGAGATCGTCGCGCCGATCGCCAAGGCGCTCGGTGCCACCCATGCCATGGCGACGCGGATGGTTGTCGAGGACGGCCAGTACACCGGCGAGGTGGCCTATTACTGCTACGGCGAAGGCAAGGTGCAGGCCATCCGCGAGCTCGCCGCCCGCGAGGGATATGCGCTCGAGCACTGCTACGCGTACTCCGACTCGATCACCGACCTGCCGATGCTCGAAGCGGTCGGCCATCCCACCGTGGTAAACCCCGACCGCGGGCTGCGCAAAGAGGCCGTCGCGCGCGGCTGGCCGGTGCTGACGTTCTCACGGCCGGTGCCGCTGCGTGAACGCATTCCCGCACCGTCGGGCGCGGCCGTGGCGACAACCGCCGCCGTCAGCCTGAGCGCTCTGCTCGCCGGCGCGGTGACGTACTCACTGCTGCGCCGCTTCGCTTTCTGACCGGGTAGCTGACCGGCCCGCCGTAACGATCGAATCTCACGGCGGATTGCCCCTTGCTGTGACCCGGGTCACGTAGTACAAAGGAACCACGGAAGCCTGAGAGGCCAAGCTCGAGCCGGAAGAGAAGGCTCGATCTCCCGCATCAGGCTACCCAGCACGGATCCCGGCACCCACGCGGAGCTAAAGCCGCTGATTAGGCAAAAGTGTTGCGGGCCTGCGTAGTTGCGAAGAGCGGATGGCCACGACGACCCTTTGGGTAGGGTTGCAGTCGTAGCGCATCGCAAGACGCCGAGGCCACCCACGCACACCAGAACAGCACGCTTGGTAACCGGAGTCCGTGCTAGCGGGCGGCGAGCCGAACAGATTCGGAACGCCGCCCGTTCTCAGTTTGCTGAATGGTTCTACTTCGCCACGCCCTCCGCGATCGACAGGGCCTCCCTCGCGCCGGCGCGCAGCGCCTGACAACTCAGCACCAGCCATGCGGTCAGACCGTCGCGGGTACCCGAGGCGAAGCCGCGCGCGGCGGCTCGGTAATCGCCGGGGTTGCGCATCCAGAACACCTCCGGCACGCCGAGACCGTGCGGGTCCAAGCCGGTGGCCATCGTCACCAGACGCGAAACACCGCGCGCGACCAGACCGTCGGCGGTACCAAACGGCGCCAGCGTCAACAGCTCGCCGTGCGCGACCGCGGCGAGCACGGTCGCGGGTATCACCGATTTGCCGGTGACAAGGTCGACCAACAACTCCAGCCGCGGCATCACCTCGGCGTCGGCGCGCGGCCGGCCGAGGCGCTCGTCGTCGACAAGGTCCGCAGCGGCCAATGCATGCAGCCGCGCCAAGGCCTGCATCGGCGCCTTCTGCCAAACCCCGACGAGCGCGGTGGCGCCGCCCTCCAACGCCTCCGAGACGCGCAGCGCACCGGCTAGTAGCGGATCAGGCTCGCCGATATCGGACAGTTGCAGCGCACCGCCCTCGAGTACCGATGACGCACGCGCCGCGCGCAGTGCGGCTTCGGCGGCGGTCTCGGGCCAGCCCCGCAGGTTGGTGCGGTGTCGGTGTGCCTTGCCCAGCGCCTCGCGGGCTTCCTCGGCGGCGGCCGCCACCCCGGGCAGTTTGGCCAGCGGAGCCAGCGGGTGCGACGTCATTCGGGCAAGGTTAACAACGCGGACGTCGGAGGTTTCGTCGGTGACTAGGCTCACAGTTATGTCGCAGACCCAGTCCGAAGGCCCCGCTACGTATCCCCCGTCCGACGACTTCGCCGCCCAGGCGAACGCGACCGCCGAGCTGTACGCCGAGGCCGAGAAGGACCGGCTGGCGTTCTGGGCGAAACAAGCCGAGCGCCTGTCCTGGGATACCCCGTTCAGTGAGGTCCTGGACTGGTCGGAGGCCCCGGTGGCCAAATGGTTCGTCGGCGGCAAGCTCAACGTCGCCTACAACTGCGTCGACCGTCACGTGGAAGCGGGCCACGGCGACCGCGTCGCCATCCGCTGGCAAGGCGAGCCCAAGGACGACAGCAGGGACATTACCTACTCCGATCTGCTCGCCGAGGTGTCCAAAGCGGCCAATGCTCTGACCGATCTCGGCCTGGTCGCAGGCGACCGCGTCGCGATCTACATGCCGATGATCCCGGAGGCCGTCGTCGCGATGCTGGCCTGCGCGCGGCTGGGCGTGCTGCACTCCGTGGTCTTCGCCGGGTTCTCGGCGACGGCGCTGGCCGCCCGCATCGAAGACGCCGAAGCCAAACTGGTCATCACCGCCGACGGGCAATACCGTCGGGGCACGGCGGCCTCACTGAAGGAGTCGGTCGACGAAGCCATCGCTGCCGTCGAAAAGAGCGGCAAGAACCCCGTCGAGCACGTTGTTGTGGTGCGCCGCACTGGAATTGAGGCGCCGTGGACCGACGGCCGCGATCTCTGGTGGCACGACATCGTCGAGCCGGCCTCACCGGAACACACACCGGAGGCCTTCGATTCCGAGCATCCGTTGTTTCTGCTCTACACCTCGGGCACCACCGGTAAGCCCAAGGGCATCGTGCACACCTCCGGCGGCTATCTGACCCAGTCCTCTTACACGCACTACTACGTGTTCGACGTCAAACCGGAAACCGATGTCTATTGGTGCACAGCGGATATCGGCTGGGTCACCGGCCACACCTACATCGTCTACGGACCTTTGTCCAACGGCGTCACTCAGGTGGTATACGAGGGCACCCCGAACTCCCCCGACGAGCACCGGCACTTCGAGATCATTGAGAAGTACGGCGTCACAATCTATTACACTGCTCCGACGCTGATTCGCATGTTCATGAAGTGGGGCAGCGAGTTCCCCGACGCCCATGATCTGAGCAGCCTGCGGCTACTGGGTTCGGTCGGTGAGCCGATCAATCCCGAGGCGTGGCGCTGGTACCGAAATGCCTTCGGCGGCAACCGAACCCCTGTCGTCGACACCTGGTGGCAGACCGAAACGGGAGCGATCATGATCTCGCCCCTGCCCGGCGTCACCGCCGCCAAGCCGGGTTCGGCCATGCAGCCGCTGCCGGGTATCAGCGCGAACATCGTCGACGAAGAGGGCAAGGAGTTGGTGCCCGGCGCCGATGAGGCCGAGCACGTCACCGGATACCTGGTGCTCGATCAGCCGTGGCCGTCGATGCTGCGCGGCATCTGGAATGACCTCGAGCGGTTCAAGGACACCTATTGGTCACGGTATGCCGAGCAGGGCTGGTATTTCGCCGGTGACGGCGCCCGCGTCGACGCCGACGGCAGCATCTGGCTGCTCGGACGCATCGACGACGTGATGAACGTTTCGGGGCACCGGATTTCGACGACCGAGGTGGAGTCGGCGCTCGTCGGCCATTCCGGTGTCGCCGAAGCGGCCGTCGTCGGCGCGTCGGACGAAACGACGGGGCAGGGCATCTGCGCCTTCGTCATCCTGGAGTCGCACGCCAAGGACAACGACAACATGGTCGAGGAACTGCGCGAGCAGGTCGCCAAGGAGATCGGCAAGATCGCGCGGCCGCGCGAGATCCACGTGGTGCCCGAGCTGCCCAAGACCCGTAGCGGCAAGATCATGCGGCGGCTGCTGCGCGACGTCGCCGAGGGCCGCGAGCTCGGCGACACGTCGACGTTGGTCGACCCCAGCGTGTTCGAGGCCATCCGGGCGAGCAAGTAAGCGGGCTACGCCGCGGGTGTCGCCCCCACCGGAACGAAACCCGTTCCCGGGCGGTTCTTCGCCGAGATGTCGGCCAGCTGAGTGTTAATCGACATCGCGACCGCGGGAGTATGCAGCGGGATGAACTTCACGACGCAGGTCGGCAGGTCTTCGGCGAACGCGCCGTGGATCATGCCCACGAGCTTGTTGTTGACCGTCAGCGGGCCGCCGGAGTCCCCCGGCTGGCCGCACACCTGGCTGACGATGGTGCCGGGGTCCTGGCCCGGCCCCCACACGACGCCGCAGGAGTAGCCCGTGGTGCGGCCGAGCTTGCAGGCGACGTCACCGGTCGCCGGATCGGGGCCGATGCCGTCGATCTGGAAGCCGCCGACGTTGTTGACCGGCGTCACCTTCTGCGGGTCGAACTGGATCACCGCATAGTCGAGGGCGTCGTTACCGGCGACCATCGTGCCGAGCACGCCGTTGGCCTCGGCTCCTTCGGCACCCACCTGCGCACCGGGACCACCGCAGTGCGCGGAGGTGAACCCGATCAGGTTGCCCCGACTGTCGTTACCGATCGCGGTCAGCGTGCACAACGTGTCGCCGTTGACGACCAGCCCAGAGCCACCGCCCAGCGGCACCGGGTCGTCGGCCTGCGCCACCGGCGCGGTCGGCGACACGACAGCGGCCAGCAGCATCAGCACAAACCACGGACGCAGGAGCCAGCGGTGTCCGGTCCTCAAAACAGATCCCCCATCGACGTCCCGACCCGCCTACTCGCCTGCGACGGCCAGTCTATCGCTCGGCCGGGATCGTTTACCCCGTCGCCACGTGGCAACATCTAGGCCGGACCACGAACCTGACCCGGGAGGACCTCCGTGAGCAGTAGCGACCGGAAGAACGGCGTGCCGAGCACCGTGACCGCGATACCGCTGGTCGATCCGCACGCTCCCAAGCCCGACCCGTCGATCGGTGACCTGGTCAAAGATGCGACCGCGCAGGTGTCGACGCTGGTGCGCGCCGAAGTCGAACTGGCGCGCGCGGAAATCACCCGCGACGTCAAGAAGGGGCTCACCGGCAGCGTCTTCTTCATCTCCGCGCTCGTGGTCCTCTTCTACTCCACCTTCTTTTTCTTCTTCTTCGTCGCCGAACTGCTCGATACGTGGCTGTGGAGATGGGTTGCCTTCCTGATCGTGTTCGGCGTCATGGTCGTCGTCACCGCGGTCCTGGCGTTGTTCGGCTATCTCAAGGTGCGACGCATTCGAGGTCCACAGAAGACGATCGAGACGGTCAAGGAGATCCCCGACGCGTTGACGCCGGGGCATGACAAGGCCAAGGCGCTTTCCGCGGACGCGGCGGCCCAGACCGCGGACCCGTCCGGCTGGTAATGGCGCGGAGCCGCACCGGCGGCGACATCGGACGGCCGCCTGACCCGTCGGTCGTGCGCATCGACGGTCCTTGGCGCCATCTGGAGGTGCACGCCAACGGCATCCGGTTCCACGTGGTGGAGGCCGTCTCGAGGCCTGACGACATCGCGGAACCGCGGACCGAACGGCCCCTGGTGATCCTGTTGCACGGTTTCGGCTCGTTCTGGTGGTCGTGGCGACACCAGTTGCGCGGACTGCGCAATGCCCGTGTGGTCGCGGTGGACCTGCGCGGCTACGGCGCCAGCGACAAGCCGCCGCGCGGCTACGACGGCTGGACGCTGGCCGGTGACACCGCGGGGCTGGTGCGTGCGCTGGGCCATCCATCGGCGACGCTGGTCGGCCACGCCGACGGCGGCCTGGTGTGCTGGGCCACATCGGTGCTGCATCCGCGCATGGTCCGTGCGATCGCGGTGGTCAGCTCGCCGCACCCCGCAGCGCTGCGCACGTCTACGCTCACCAGACGCGGCCAGGGCCGCGCGTTGCTGCCGTGGATGTTGCGCTACCAGCTGCCGATGTGGCCCGAACGGGCACTGACCCGCCACGACGGGGCCGAGTTGGAGCGCGTGGTGCGCAGCCGTGCCAGCGCGAAATGGGTTGCTTCTGCAGATTTCTCCGAAACCATCGGCTACATGCGCCGCGCCATCCAGATCCCGTCGGCCGCCCACTCCGCGTTGGAGTACCAGCGTTGGGCGGTGCGCAGTCAGCTACGCGGCGAGGGGCGCCGGTTCATCCGGTTGATGAAAAAGCCCGTGTCCGTGCCCATGTTGCACATTCGCGGTGACGCCGACCCGTACGTGCTGGCCGACCCTGTGCATCGGACCCAGCGCTATGCGCCGCACGGGCGCTATGTATCGATCGCCGGCGCAGGGCATTTCGCACACGAGGAAGCGCCCGAAGAAGTCAACGAACAATTGTCCCGCTTCCTCGACATCATCTGAGACGGCGGTCAGCCGTTGACGCAGGTGCCGGTGGCGACCTGCGCGGTGTTGCCGATTCTGCCGAGTTGGTGGCCAACCTCCCTGGTGGTCAGCACGAAGCCGGTCTCGGCATCGTCGACCGCCGCGCCGAACACCACACCGAGGACCTGGCCCTGTCGGTCGATCATCGGACCGCCCGAATTGCCTTGCCGCACAGTACCTCTGATCGTGTATACCTCGCGGTCTACGGTCTTGGTCTTGTAGATGTCGGGACCTTTGAGCTCAATGGTCTCGCGTACCCGAGCCGGGGTGGCCTGGAAATCTCCTCCGCCCGGATAGCCCAGCACCAGCGCATCGGTACCGCTCTTCGCCGGCTCCTGCGCGAACGGCAGCGGCGCCGACTGCAGACCCGGCACGTCGAGGATCGAGATGTCGGCGTCCGGGTCGTAGGACACCACGGTGGCGTCGTAGGTCTGGCCGTCGGCCTCGACCGTCACCGTCTCCGCGCCTGCGACGACGTGGGCGTTGGACATCACCCGGCTGGGTGCGACGACGAAACCCGTTCCCTCCAAGACCTTTTGGCAACCCGGCGCGACACCGCGGATCTTCGCGATGCTCGGCCGGACCGCAGCGACGACGGGATCGTTGATCAGCGTGGCATCCGGCGCATCGACATTGGCGATCGGTGTACGGCCGAACGGCTGCAGCACGTCGGGCAGGCCGGAGGTATCCAGCAGGGCCTTGAGCCGGTTGGGCACCGCCTTCAGCCAGGGTGGCGCGACCGAGTCGACCCGGCTCAGCACCTTCGAACCACGCACGGCGGCGGCGAGATTCGGCTGATTGGTCGACGTCAGCGGCGTCGCGAGAAGATAAGCCACCACCGCGACGGCCAACACCATCACGCCGACGCCGATTATCGAGTCGAATAGCCGCAGCCCAGGGTTGCGGATGGCGCCGCGAACCGCGCGCCCCAAGACGACGCCGGCGATTTCGCCGATCACCACCAGACCCAGGATCAGAAATAGCGTGATGAACAACTGGGTTCGTGTACCGGCGAAGTTGGCGACGATGTGCGGTGCGAGCAGCACTCCGGCCACGGCGCCCAGGACCACCCCGACGAACGACAGCAGCGAGCCCAACGCCCCGGACCGCCAGCCGGAGATCGCCGCCACGAACGCGACCGCCAAGACGGTCATGTCGAGCCACTGCGACGACGTCATAGTTGTGCCTCCCCGTCAGTGTCATCATGACCGACGAGGGCCATCGCTTGCTCCAACTCCCGCACGTCTTCTGTGTTCCAGGGCTGAGCCCAGCCGGCGACGTCGAGCATCGCCGAGATCACCTGCCCGGTGAAACCCCACACCAGCATCTGGTTGAGAAGGAAGGCGGGCCCGGCGAGGCGCCGCGTGTTCTCTCTGCGGTACACCATCAGCCGATTCTCCGGATTGACGAACGCGCGCACCGGGACACGCGCAACGATCGCGGTCTCGGATTCGTCGACGACGGCCACCGGACCCGGATCCTGCGAATAGGCCAGCACCGGCACCACGTGGAATCCCGACGGCGGGATGAACATCTTCTCCAGCGTCGCCAGCGGGTGCAGCCGGCTGGTGTCGATGCCGGTTTCCTCGTTGGCCTCACGCAGCGCGGTGTCGATGGGGCCTTCGTCGCCGGGATCGGCCGCGCCGCCGGGAAACGCGGCCTGGCTGGCGTGGTGACGAAGAGTCGACGCGCGCACGGTCAGCAGCAGATCGGCCTCGTCGGGCAGGCCGCCGTTCGGAGAGTCTTCAGGACCCGAAAAAAGTGCCAGCACCGCCGCGTCGCGGCCGCCGCCGGTCACCGCGGCCTTCACGTTGGCGGCCGTGACCAACGCGAGCAGTTCGGCAGGCACGCGCCGCCGGTAGGCGCGTTTCACGGCGTGGGCATTGTCCACCAGCGGCTTCAACCAGGCGGGAGCAGCGTCGGGAGTCAGCCGACCCCGTTCGCTCTCCCAGTTCACCCAGGCACTCCTATCTGTGGACCGACGGCGGCGGCGATCTCGTCCGCACTGGCGAACGACCGCGGCAGGATCTCGGCAACGCTACCGTCCGACCGCAGCACAACGGTTGCGGGCATGACGTTGGGCACCTGCAGCGCGGCGGCGATCAACCGCCTGCCGTCCTGCAGCGTCGGCAGGTGCACGCCGAGCTCCGCAAGCCGCAGAAGCGCGGCGGTTTCATTTTCGTCCTGGTGCACGGTCACGACCGTCGCGGCCGCACCGACCCGCCGCTGATATTCGGCCATCGCGGGTAGTTCGTCGGCGCACGGTCCGCACCAGTACGCCCACAGGTTGAGCACGACCGCACGTCCGGCAAGCGCCTTCGCGACGTCGACGCGTGCGCCGTTGCCTACGCATTGGACCGTGATGCCGTGCAGCTTCAGCGGGCCTTGGCCGGGCCCGTCGCCGGGGCAGGGGGCCAGCCGCGCCTGCGCCCGCGGACCGGCCAGCGCCTCGGGTGTGTCGGCGTCGCGGTGCTCCCGGGCGGGCGGTTGTCCTGGTCTCGTCGATCCGCCGCTGCGGTCCAGCTGTAGCCACAGCGCCACCCCGAGCGCGAGGACCACGACCAGGACGGCCACGGTCCAGCGAGTCGACGTGCTCATGGCCGGGGCGCGCAGCGTTTACAGCCCGGCCAACGCCAGCAGGTGCTCGGTTTCCGGCCCCTTCACCAGCGGGGCTGCCACGAGAGGATCCGTCGGCCCGATCCCGTAAGACGGGCAGTCCTTGGCGAGCACGCACACGCCGCAGGCGGGCTTACGGGCATGACACACGCGGCGGCCGTGGAAGATCACCCGGTGGCTCAGGTCGGTCCACTCCTTGCGTTCGATCAGAGCACCGATGGCGTGCTCGACCTTGACCGGATCCTCCTCCTCGGTCCACCGCCAGCGCCGGACTAGCCTGCCGAAATGGGTGTCGACGGTGATGCCCGGAATACCGAAGGCGTTTCCCAGGATCACGTTGGCGGTCTTGCGGCCGACCCCGGGCAGCGTGACGAGCTGCTCCATGGTGGAGGGCACCTCGCCGTCGAACCGCTCGACGAGTTCCTGGCCGAGCCGGATCAGCGCGTTGGCCTTGTTTCGGTAGAACCCCGTCGGCCGCACCATCTCCTCGAGCTCGGTGCGGTCAGCCTGTGCGTAGTCCCTGGCCGTGCGATATTTGGCGAACAATGCGGGCGTGGTGAGGTTGACGCCTTTGTCGGTGCTCTGCGCCGACAGGATGGTCGCCACCGTCAGCTCGAGCGGGTTGGTGAAGTTCAGTTCGCAGTAGACGTGTGGGAAGGCTTGCGCGAGTTTGCGATTCATGCGACGCGCCCGACGGACCAGGCCGAGGTGTGTCTCGTTGTCCCACTTGCGCGTAGCGGCTGCCGCGCGTGGTTTGGGTTGCGTCGCCTTCTCGGCGGAAGACTCACCTACAGTCACCCTGCAAGGGTACTGAGAGGGGGCGACAGCACTACTGCGGACCGGTGACAATTCGTGATCCCGACGAGACCTTGGGCGTGTTAACTACCTGCTTGTGTCGTGGCTGCTCGCGGTCCTCATCCCGGGGATGCTGATGTTGGCGATCCTTGGGCTCGAGCGGCTCGAATCGGGCCTCGACGACGGCGCAGTATCGGCCAGCGACGTCGCTGCATTCTTGGAGCAGGCGCAGGCGGATGACGTTCATACCCTGGCCCGCGACGGGATGCCGACAGCGTTGGATGGCATGCAACGCCGGCTGCAGGGACGCGTCGCCGAGGCGCCCGTTGCCAGACCTCTTAGTACCGAAGAGGACTGGCTGCAGTTGCCGACGCCGCAGTATCAATACAACCGCGAAATTCCTGGGTTTCAGCAGTATCGGCACGCCGATCGTGTGTAGCGTGGCTACGCACGAAATAACCAGCCTCTAGACTGATCTCGCAAACCGGTTAGAGGTCGGCGCGCGTATGTCATATCACCCGACAGCTTAAGAGGGGCAACGTGGACGAGATCCTGGCCAGGGCCGGAATCTTCCAGGGGGTTGAGCCAAGCGCCGTATCCGCGCTGACAAAACAGCTTCAGCCCGTCGACTTCCCCCGCGGGCACACGGTGTTCGCCGAGGGCGAGCCCGGCGATCGGCTGTTCATCATCATATCGGGCAAGGTGAAGATCGGCCGCCGGTCTCCTGACGGCCGCGAGAACCTGCTGACGATCATGGGCCCGTCGGACATGTTCGGCGAGCTGTCGATCTTCGACCCGGGGCCGCGCACGTCAAGCGCCACCACGATCACCGAGGTGCGCGCCGTATCGATGGACCGCGACGCGCTGCGCGCGTGGATCGCCGACCGGCCTGAGATCGCCGAGCAGCTGCTGCGGGTGCTGGCCCGCCGACTGCGCCGCACCAACAACAACCTCGCCGACCTGATCTTCACTGACGTCCCGGGCCGCGTCGCCAAGCAGCTGCTGCAGCTGGCGCAGCGCTTCGGCACGCAGGAGGGCGGCGCGCTTCGCGTCACCCACGACCTGACCCAAGAGGAGATCGCGCAGTTGGTCGGCGCGTCCCGGGAGACGGTCAACAAGGCGCTCGCCGATTTCGCCCATCGCGGCTGGATCCGGTTGGAGGGCAAGAGCGTGCTGATCTCCGACAGCGAGCGGCTGGCCCGCCGAGCGCGCTAGCGATTTGGGCGTGAAAACCCGCGCCCATCGCGGGAAATCACGCCGAAATCGCGGAGGTAGTCGAGCTGCGCCTGGACGCTCCATTCCGCGTAGTCCCATAGCTTTTCGTCGACGTCGGTGTAGACGTATTCGACCACCTGGCGGGCGGTCGCGTCGTCACCCAGCACCCGCAACGCGTCGCGCACCTGTTCCAGCCGCTCCTCGCGATGCGCCAGGTACATCGCGGTGATGGCCTCGAGGTCGGAGAGGTTGGGCCCGTGTCCCGGCAGCACCGCGCGGTGGCCCAAGCCATGCAGTCGCTTCAGCGATTCGAGATAGTCGCCGAGTGAGCCGTCCTCGGCGTCGATCACGGTGGTGCCCCGCCCCAGCACGGTGTCGGCGGTCAGCACGGCGTCCTCGAGCACGAACGACAACGAGTCGGCGGTGTGCCCGGGCGTGGCCATCACGGTGATGCGCAGCCCGGCCGCGTCGATGACCTCGCCGTCGGACAACGGGCCGCCGAGGCCTCGCAGGTAGCCGCTGCCGACCGAGCGGACCACCGCGCCGGTGCGCTCGACGAGCTTGTCGATACCGCCGGTGTGGTCCTCGTGCTTGTGGCTGATCAGCACCAGCGGGATGGTGCCGAGTGCCGCGATGGCGGCGATGTGCTCGTCGTCATCCGGTCCAGGGTCGACGACGACGATCTCGTCGCTGCCCCTACCGCGCAACACCCACGTGTTGGTGCCGTCCAGCGTCAACAGCCCGGGGTTGTTGCACAGCAGCACCGATGCCGTCTCGGTCACCGGGCGCAGCACCCCATACGCCGGGTGCTGATCGTCGCTCACGCGACCTCGACAATGATCTCGACCTCCACCGGCGCGTCCAGCGGCAGCTCGGACACCCCGACGGCGGACCGCGCGTGCGCGCCGGCCTCGCCGAACACTTCGCCGAACAGTTGGGAGGCACCGTTCACCACACCGGGCTGCCCGTGGAAGCCCGGTGCCGACGCCACGAAGCCGACGACCTTTACCACCTTGACGATGGAGTCGATGCCGACCAGCGAGTCGACGGCGGCCAACGCGTTGAGTGCGCAGATGCGGGCCAGCGTCTTGCCGATCTCCGGCGTGACCTCGAGGCCGACCTTGCCAGTCGCCACGAGCTCGCCATTGACCAGTGGCAGCTGTCCGGCGGTGTAGACGAGGTTCCCGGTCCTGACGGCCGGCACATACGCCGCCAACGGTTTGGCCAGTTCGGGCAGCGTGATCCCTAGCTCGGACAGCCGCGCCGACCAGCCGCTGCTCACTTCGGCCGCTTCAGATACGCGACGTGCTGCTCACCGGTGGGTCCCGGCAGCACGGACACCAACTCCCAACCGTCTTCGCCCCACTGGTCGAGAATCTGCTTGGTGGCGTGCGTCAGCAACGGGACCGTCGCGTACTCCCACCGGGTCGTTTCGCTCATGTGGCTGAGCTTATCGGTCGGGCGGGACGGCTTCGTTAGCATGCAGTGATGGGCACCGAGGCAAACGACCGCAAGACGGTCGGCTGGCCGTCGCGTCTGACCAAGGCGCGGCTGCACTTCGTCACCGGCAAGGGCGGCACCGGAAAGTCGACCATCGCCGCTTCGCTGGCGCTGGCGCTGGCCGCCGGCGGCCGGAAGGTGTTGTTGGTCGAAGTCGAAGGGCGCCAAGGCATTGCGCAGCTTTTCGACGTTCCGCCCTTGCCGTACGAGGAAGTCAAGATCGCGACGGCCGACGGCGGCGGGACGGTCAATGCGCTGGCCATCGACATCGAGGCGGCGTTCCTGGAGTATCTCGAGATGTTCTACAACCTCGGGCTGGCGGGGCGGGCCATGCGGCGCATCGGTGCCGTCGAGTTCGCCACCACCATCGCGCCGGGCCTGCGCGACGTCCTGCTCACGGGCAAGATCCGCGAGATCGTCACGCGCGGCGAGAAGGGTAAGCAGCCGGTGTACGACGCTGTCGTCGTCGACTCGCCGCCGACGGGGCGCATCTCCCGCTTCCTCGACGTCACCAAGGCCGTGTCGGATCTCGCCAAGGGCGGGCCGGTGCACTCGCAGGCCGAGAGCGTGGTGAAGGTGCTGCATTCGGACCTCACGGCCATCCACCTGGTGACGCTGCTCGAAGCGCTGCCCATGCAGGAGACCATCGAGGCCATCGACGAACTGCAGGACCTGGATCTGCCGATCGGCAGCGTCATCGTCAACCGCAACATCCCCGCCTACCTCGCGCCCGACGCGCTCGCCAAGGCTGCCGAAGGTGACGTCGACGCCGACAAGGTGCGCGCCGACCTGACCAAAGCGGGAATCACATTGTCCGACAGCGACTTCGCGGGCCTGCTCACCGAGACCATCCAGCATGCCACCCGCATCACGGCTCGCGCCGAGAGCGCCGAGCAGCTCGACGAGATCGAGGTGCCGCGGCTCGAACTGCCCGCCATACCCGACGGCGTTGACCTGGGCAGCCTCTACGAATTGGCAGAAGCGCTCAACCATCAGGGGGTCAGATGAGCACCACACCGCCGGCCCTGGACATGGCCTCGATCCTGAACGACACCTCCAACCGCGTCGTGGTCTGTTGCGGCGCAGGCGGTGTCGGCAAGACCACGACGGCAGCGGCGATGGCCCTGCGCGCCGCGGAGTATGGCCGCACTGTCGTGGTGCTGACCATCGACCCGGCCAAGCGGCTGGCCCAGGCGCTGGGAATCAAGGACCTCGGCAATACGCCGCAGCGGGTGCCGCTGGCACCGGAGGTGTCCGGCCAGCTGCACGCGATGATGCTCGACATGCGTCGCACATTCGACGAAATGGTCGTCCAGTACTCGGGACCCGAACGCGCGCAAGCGATTTTGGACAACCAGTTCTATCAAACGGTCGCCACCTCCCTTGCCGGCACGCAGGAGTACATGGCGATGGAGAAGCTGGGCCAGCTGCTGGGCGAGGACCGGTGGGATCTGGTGGTCGTCGATACGCCGCCGTCGCGCAACGCGCTGGACTTCCTGGATGCGCCGAAACGGTTGGGCGGCTTCATGGACAGCCGCCTGTGGAAGCTGCTGCTCGGGCCCGGCCGCGGCATCGGCAAGCTGGTGTCAGGGGCGATGGGGCTCGCCATGCGCGCGCTGTCGACCGTCCTCGGTTCTCAGATGCTTTCCGACGCAGCGGCATTCGTGCAGTCGCTGGACGCCACGTTCGGCGGATTCCGCGAGAAGGCCGACCGTACCTACGAGCTGCTGAAGCGGCGCGGCACCCAGTTCGTCGTGGTGTCGGCAGCCGAGCCCGATGCGCTGCGCGAGGCGGCGTTCTTCGTCGACCGCCTGTCCGAAGAGCACATGCCGCTGGCCGGGCTGATTCTCAACCGGACACATCCGATGTTGTCGTCGCTGCACGCCGACAAGGCCGAAGAAGCCGCAGACGTGCTCGCGGTCGACGATCCTGAGTCGCTGACCGCGGCGGTGCTGCGGATTCATTCCGATCGGGCCGGCACGGCCAAACGTGAAGTACGGCTGCTGTCGCGGTTCACGGGCGCCAACCCGCACGTCTCGATCGTCGGCGTGCCGTCATTGCCGTTCGACGTCTCAGACTTGGAGGCGCTGCGCGCGATCGCCGATCAGATCACCGGCGAGGCCGCGGCCTAGCGGGCCGTTATACGGCGCTGCGGTGTTTGCGCTGGGCGGTGAAGAACTCGGCCCAGGACACCACCTCGGGATGTTGCTTGAGTAGTGCGCGGCGCTGCCGCTCGGTCATGCCACCCCACACGCCGAACTCGACACGGTTGTCCAGGGCATCGGCGCCGCATTCCAAGATCACTGGGCAGTGCCTGCAGATGACCGCGGCTTTGCGCTGGGCCGCGCCACGGACAAACAGTTCGTCCGGGTCAGCCTGGCGGCATCGGGCCTGAGAAACCCATGCAATACGGGCCTCGGCCTCCGCGCCTTGGACCAAACTGCTGGGAAGTGAAGTGGTGGTTGTTGTCCTACGCGCGACTGGCCGTGTGCTCGACACCAGCGTTTCCCCTTAAGTCCAGCCGCCGTGACTTGACGGCTCGCTCCCTCGGTGTAAATCGCTGCTGCGATCTACGCCACATTGCGCAGGTCTCTGTTACCTGAATCGCACTGTAGGTACAAGCTAGGTGGTCACACGCTATTTATGCAACTCTTTGTTTGCCCCTTTTTTGGGACACCCGTCCAGACTCGCCCGACGGCGGCGGCGCGAATTGCGGCGTATGTGGCTTTATGCTGGCAAGTTGGGCTCGAGGCGCGGAGCATTAGCAAGCCTGGCTAGTCTATAGGGCATGCCGGAGCGCCCGCCGAATCGACCGCCGGCGACGGTCACGGTCATCAAATTGGCGTGGTGTTGCCTGCTGGCAAGCGTGGTGGCGGCGGGGTTGATGTTCCCCATCGTCGGCGGCTTCGGCCTGATGTCGAACCGGGCTTCGGATGTGGTTGCCAACGGGTCGGCGCAACTGGTCGAGGGCGAGGTGCCCGGCGTCTCGACGATGGTGGACGCGAAGGGCAACGTCATCGCCTGGCTGTATTCGCAGCGCCGGTTCGAGGTGCCCAGCGATCAGATCGCCGACACGATGAAGCTGGCCATCGTCTCGATCGAGGACAAGCGGTTTGCCGAGCACAACGGCGTCGACTGGAAGGGCACGCTGACGGGTGTGTCGGGCTACATGTCCGGCAACGCGGACACTCGCGGTGGCTCCACCCTCGAGCAGCAGTACGTGAAGAACTATCAGCTGTTGGTCCTGGCGCAGACCGACGCCGAGAAGCGGGCCGCCGTCGAGACCACGCCGGCGCGCAAGCTGCGTGAGATCCGCATGGCGCTCACCCTTGACAAGACCTTCACCAAACAGGAAATCCTCACCCGCTATCTGAACCTGGTTTCGTTCGGCAACAACGCTTTTGGCATTCAGGACGCCGCGCAGACCTACTTCGGGATCAATGCTTCCGAGTTGAACTGGCAGCAGTCCGCGCTGCTTGCTGGCCTGGTGCAGTCCACCAGCACGCTGAACCCGTACACCAATCCCGACGGCGCACTTGCCCGGCGCAATCTCGTGCTCGACACGATGATTCAGAACATCCCGCAGGAAGCCGATGCGCTGCGCGCCGCCAAGCAGGAGCCGCTGGGAATCCTGCCGCAGCCGCAGGAGCTGCCGCGGGGCTGCATCGCCGCCGGCGATCGCGCATTCTTCTGCGATTACGTGCTCGACTATCTGGCCCGCGCCGGCATCAGCAAGGAGCAGGTGGCCAGGGGCGGCTATCTGATCAAGACGACGCTGGACCCCGATGTGCAGGCACCGGTGAAGTCGGCGATCGACGGCATCGCAAGCCCGGACCTGCACGGCATCGCCAGCGTCATGAGCGTCATCAAGCCCGGCAAAGACACTCATGCGGTGCTGGCAATGGCGAGCAACCGGACCTATGGCTTGAACATCGATGCCGGCGAAACCATGCAGCCGCAACCATTTTCGCTTGTCGGCGACGGCGCAGGGTCCATCTTCAAGCTCTTCACCACCGCGGCCGCGCTCGACATGGGCATGGGCATCAACGCTACCCTCGACGCGCCCAGCCGCTTCGAGGCCAAGGGTCTGGGCAGCGGCGGCGCCAAAGGTTGTCCGCCAGCGACCTGGTGTGTGCAGAACGCCGGTAACTACCGCGGCTCGATGAACGTCACCGACGCGTTGGCTACGTCACCCAATACGGCCTTCGCCAAGCTCATCTCCCAGATCGGGGTGCAGCGCACCGTCGACATGGCGGTCAAGCTCGGGCTGCGGTCGTATGCGCTGCCTGGTACCGCGCGCGACTACGACCCGGAGAGCAACGAGAGCCTCGCCGATTTCGTCAAGCGCCAGAACCTCGGCTCGTTCACACTCGGTCCGATCGAGGTCAACGCCCTCGAGTTGTCCAACGTCGCCGCGACGCTGGCGTCGGGCGGCATGTGGTGTCCGCCCAACCCCATCGACAAGGTGTTCGATCGGCACGGCAACGAGGTGTCGGTCACCACGGAAACGTGTGAGCAGGTCGTGTCCGAGGGGTTGGCCAACACGCTGGCCAATGCGATGAGCCACGATTCGGTGGGCAACGGTACCGCCGCGGGTTCGGCGGGTTCCGCGGGCTGGGACCTGCCGATGTCGGGCAAGACGGGAACAACGGAGGCGCACCGCTCGTCGGGATTTCTCGGCTTCATCAACACCCTGGCCGCCGCCAACTACATCTATGACGACTCCACCGAGCCCGGCGAGCTGTGCTCATTCCCGTTGCGGCAGTGCGGTTCTGGAAACCTGTTCGGCGGCAACGAGCCCGCTCGTACGTGGTTCACCGCGATGAAGCCGATTGCCAACAACTTCGGCGAGGTGAAGTTGCCGCCGACCGACCCGCGCTACGTCGACGGGGCGCCGGGCGGTCGGGTGCCCAGCGTGTCGGGCATGAGTCAGGACCTGGCGCGGCAGCGGCTGAAAGAGGCCGGCTTCCAGGTGTCCGACCAGACCAACTCGGTCAACAGCACGTCGTCGTATGGCACCGTCGTCGGCACCTCGCCGTCTGGCCAGACGGTCCCCGGTTCGATCATCACCCTGCAGATCAGCAACGGCATTCCGCCGCCACCTCCGCCGCCGCCGGAGGGCATTCCGGGTCTGCCGATCGCCGGGTCGACGGTGGTCGAGATTCCCGGCTTGCCGCCCATCACGGTCCCGGTGCTCGGGCCGCCGCCACCTCCGTAAAGAGGTGTGGACAGCCGAAGGGCAGTAGGCTGCGAGGCATGTCAGCCCCTTCTACCCTGAAGAAATCCGCCGCGGTGGCCGCAGGCACGCTTGCGGCCGGAATCGGTTACGCGTCGATCATCGAGCGGAACGCGTTCGTCACCCGCGAGCTGACCATGCCCGTCCTGACACCGGGTTCCACCCCGCTGCGGGTGCTGCACATCAGCGACATCCACATGCGGCCCAACCAGCGACGCAAGCAGGCCTGGCTGCGCGAGCTCGCCAGCCTGCAGCCCGACCTAGTCGTGAACACCGGTGACAACCTTGCGCATCCGAAGGCGGTGCCCGCGGTCGTGCAGACCCTGGGTGATCTGCTATCGGTGCCCGGTGTCTTCGTGTTCGGCAGCAACGACTATTTCGGGCCGCGGCTGAAGAACCCGGCGAACTACCTGACCAACCCGTCTCACCGGTCGTTCGGCCAGCCGCTGCCCTGGCAGGATCTACGCGCCGCCTTCACCGAGCGCGGTTGGCTGGACCTGACCCACAACCGCCGCGACATCGAGGTCGCCGGGCTGCGCATAGCCGCCGCCGGTGTGGACGATCCGCACCTGAAGCGCGACCGCTACGAGACCATCGCCGGGCCTGCCGATCCCACGGCCAATCTGCGGCTCGGCCTGACCCATTCGCCCGAGCCGCGAGTGCTGGACCGGTTCGCCGCAGACGGGTATCAGCTGGTGATGGCCGGCCACACTCACGGCGGGCAGCTGTGCCTGCCGTTCTACGGCGCCATCGTGACCAACTGCGACCTGGACCGGTCACGGGCCAAGGGGCCCTCGCGCTGGGGCGCCAACATGGCCCTGCATGTCTCGGCGGGCATCGGCACGTCGCCGTTCGCGCCGCTGCGGTTCTGCTGCAGGCCCGAGGCGACGCTGCTGACGTTGGTGGCGGCGCCGACCGGCGGTCGTGACGCCGGCAAACGGGTGGGTCAATCCCACCCGACCGCTTCGGTGCGGTGACCGACGCGCCGTCGAGCGCGACTCGCAGCCAGCCCCGCGAGTGGGTGGACAACGCGATCCGGCTGATCGAGGCCGATGCGCGCCGCAGCGCCGACACCCATCTGCTGCGGTATCCGCTGCCGGCGGCCTGGTGTGACGGCGTCGACGTCGCGCTGTATCTCAAGGACGAGTCGACTCATATCACCGGCAGCCTCAAACACCGGCTGGCGCGGTCACTGTTTCTCTACGGGTTGTGCAACGGATGGATCGGCGAGCACACCACCGTCATCGAGGCGTCGTCGGGTTCGACGGCGGTGTCCGAGGCGTATTTCGCGGCGTTGCTGGGTCTGCCGTTCATCGCTGTGATGCCGTCGTCGACGAGCGCTGCGAAGATCAAGCTGATCGAATCACAAGGCGGCCGTTGCCATTTCGTGGCTGAGTCGTCGCAGGTGTACACCGAGGCGGAGCGGCTGGCCGACGAGACCGGTGGACATTACCTGGATCAGTTCACCAACGCCGAACGGGCGACCGACTGGCGCGGCAACAACAACATCGCCGAGTCGATCTACGTACAGATGGGCCAGGAGGCCCATCCGATTCCGGAGTGGATCGTCGTCGGCGCGGGCACCGGCGGGACCAGCGCGACGATCGGTCGCTACATCCGCTACCGGCGCTACCCGACGCGGCTGTGTGTTGTCGACCCGGAGAACTCGGCTTTCTTTCCCTCGTACGCCCAAGGTCGCGGCGACATCGTCACCGGAGCGTCGTCACGGATCGAGGGGATCGGCAGGCCGCGGGTCGAACCGTCGTTTCTGCCCGACGTCGTCGACCGGATGATGTGCGTGCCCGACGCCGCGTCGATCGCGGCCGCGCAGCATGTCAGCACCGTGCTAGGCCGACGGGTGGGCCCGTCGACGGGAACGAACATGTGGGGAGCGTTTCACCTGCTGGCAGAGATGGTTGCCGCCGGATGCGGCGGGTCGGTGGTAACGCTGATCGCCGACAGCGGCGACCGCTACGCCGACACCTACTTCAGCGACGAGTGGCTGGACAGCGCCGGACTCGATCCGTCATCGGCGGCGGCCGTGCTCGCCGAGTTCGAACGGTCCGCCCGCTTGCCCTGATCGTCGCGATCACGGGTCAAAGGACCGTCGGACGTCAGGAACAGCCACAGCGCAGCCAGGACGAAGAAACCCACGTAAATCGAGGCTCCCAACCCAGTCATCTCGGGCCTGCTTTCACAACCGATGTACGGCTACTTGCCGTCATTCTGCACAACAACACCGACAATCAAGATTCATCCCGCGGCGTGGCGTGACCTGCGACGCGATTTGGCGGCGCACCTAGCGCGTGCGATACGCTGTCGTGGCTTCACGCGGGGTGTGGCGCAGCTTGGTAGCGCGCTTCGTTCGGGACGAAGAGGTCGTGGGTTCGAATCCCGCCACCCCGACTGCGTTAAATGGGCTAACTTTTTGGGTTTGACCGGTAGCTACGCCGGGAATCACAAGCAGCGTGACGTTGGCTTCACCCGTGCTCGAACCTGCGCTGCCCTGGGCAACAGGACCGCTGTCCTCTACCGTTCGTAGCCTTCTGGAGTGCCGCCCGCCGCAGCGGACGTTCAGCCCGGTCTCGCTGCCGATGGCCGACGCTGACCCCTATGGTCTCGATCTGCACTTGGCGCTCTACGTCTGCTACGAGTTGCACTACCGCGGCTTCGCCGGCGTGGACTCCCGCTGGGAGTGGAACCCGGTGCTGCTGGCCGTGCGGACCCAGCTCGAGGATGTGTTCCTCGAAGCCGTGAGTCGCGACGTCGGCGACATTCCCGAGGATGCCAGCGCCGCAGCGGAAATGGATGCCCTCTGCATCGAGCCGGTCGATGGCACAGGCCTGTCCTACTATCTGCGCGACGAGGGCACCTGGGAGCAGATGCAGGAGTACTTCGTGCACCGCTCGCTGTACCACCTGAAGGAGGGCGACCCGCACGCGTTCGCGATCCCACGGCTGCGCGGGCAGGCCAAGGCGTCGTTCGTGGCCATCGAGTTCGACGAGTTCGGTGGCGGCCGCGGCTCTGCGCTGCATCAGCAGCTGTTCGCCGACCTGATGCACGCCGCCGGTCTGGATCCGACCTACCTCGCCTACCTCGACGCGGTTCCCGCCGAGTCGCTCGCGGTGGTCAACCTGATGTCGATGTTTGGGCTGCACCGCAACCTGCGCGGCGCCGCGATCGGTGACTTCGCCTCGACCGAAATCACCTCGTCGCCGGGGTCACGTCGCCTCGTCGAAGCACTGCGCCGAATGGGCGCGCCCGAACCGTGCATCCACTTCTACGCCGAACACGTCGAGGCCGACGCGGTGCACGAGCAGGTGGTCCGCACCGACGTCGTCGGCGACATGGTGGCCAACGAGCCACATCTGGACCGCGACATCGTCTTCGGGATCAGGGCCAAGGATGTGCTCGAGGGACGGTTGGCGAGCCACATCATGGACTGCTGGACGGCCGGGCGGTCGTCGCTACGCAGGCCGCTGAGCTGAGGCGTCGGCCCGCCGCCGTTTACGGTGGCTGGTGTCGCACAGCGGGTAGTTCTTCGAACGACGGCACGTACAGATCGCCACCATGAAGCGATCGGATTCCACGACGCTGCCGTCGGGCATCTCGATGCGGACCGGCCCCTCGACCATGAGGGGTCCGGACGGCACCACCCGCACGGTGCGGGCATCGTCGCTCACGCCTTGTCCGCTCTGATCACCACGAGTTCTTCTTCCCGGCGACCCGGATCGAGCCGACCGGTGTCTTCAAGCCACTGCGCCCGCGCCGACAGCACTGGACCGAACGGAATCCATTCCCACGCAAGAATTTCCGCGTCCAGGCCACAACTTGCCAGGGCGGCCAGCGTCTTGCGTGGTTCGGCGAACTCGGACTGCACGAGCAGCATCGTGCCGCCTTCGGCGAGCAGGCCCCGCATCGACGCGCACAGCGGGTCGAGTACTAGCCGGCCGTCATAACCGGCGTCCCACGCGCGAGACGGTCCCACGTGCTCCGGCAGGTTCAGGTCGTCGATGGCCGGATCATGCGGAACGTAGGGCGGATTGCACACCACCAGGTCGTACGGCCCGAATTCGGCGGCACGCGCCCACGAGCCGAGATGAACAGTGACATCGACGCCGGCCATCGACACCTGCTGGCGCGCGAAATGCGCCGCACGCGGACAGATGTCGAAAGCGGTCACCTCGGCAGCGCCCTGATCAGCGGCCGCGATCGCGACGACACCGCTACCGGTGCACAAGTCGGCCACGCGGCGGCCGCGTGCCAGCCCGGTCTTGTCCATGACGTCGATCAGCAGACGGGAATCTTCCTGCGGCGTGTATACGCCCTCTGTGACGACCGGTGCGTCCCAGTCGTTGTAGGCAGTGGTCAACATCGGCCTTTCGCGCATGATCGTGATGGGTCAAGCTTTGAATTAATGCCCCATATCAGCGGTGTTAAACCAGCGCTACGTGTTTGCTCCGCCCCCACCGGGGCAATCACGACTGGTGCAGTTCTCCGATATCGCCGCCCTGCCAGTGCGGCTGGGCTCCGCTGTCCGCGGCCGCCGGCTGTTCCATCCCGTCGGCATCCTTGCCGAGGGGACGCTGGAACGGCTGGCGCCAGCAGGCGAAGGACTGCCGATGGCATCCGGCGACGTCATCGGCCGCGTCTCGAAGGGCATCGGTCTCCCCGGGGCGCTTCCCGACATCGCGGGACTGGCCTGGCGAATGCGGGTGTCCGACGCAACCACACCGTGGGATGTGCTGCTGGCCTCGACGGTCCGCAACCGACTTTTGTTGGCGCCGGCCGCCAAGTGGTGGGGAACCACCTTCTCCAGCCTCATGCCGTTTCGCCACGGTGACGGGGTGTGGTGGATCCGAGCCCGGCTCACCACCGAAATCGACGTGGCGGGTTTGCCCCTCGACGCCATCCGCAGCCACCTCGGCTCCACCGGCGTCGACTTCCTGGTCGACCAGGCGGCGGGCACCGGCGAGTTTCTGCCGCTGGCGCGACTGACGCTGCGGCGTCCGCACGTCGAGGACGTCGCGTTCGATCCGATCCTCAACACCGATCCCGACGTGCAGCCGTTGCCGCAGTGGCTGGCCGACTTCCGGCGCGCCGCCTACCGCCGTAGTCGCGAGGGCCGCGACGCATAAGCGCCGTCAGTCGGGCGGCTCCTGATCGGGCTCGGCCACGTCGGGTGCGATCTCCCGAGTGGCCATGCCGCCCTCGCGGCCTTCGTCGGCTGGTCCCGGCCGGCCGCCCTTCTTCTCGCCTGCGGTTTCGTCGTCGTAGAGTCCCTTGCCGCGAGTCATCACGTTTCTCCTTCGTCCCCGGTGGGAGCTACCCGCAGTAGCGGCGTTTCAACCGCATCCCCCGGGGTATGGGGTGCGAACCCTCAACGGTCTGAAAGGTTTTGAGATGGATGCTTTGACGTTTCTCCGAGAGGACCACAAAAGCGTGCTAGGGATGCTCGAGGTCCTCGACGGTGCGCCCACCGGTTCCGGCGCACAGCAAAGCGGATTGGAAACCATGGTGACCAACCTCATCATCGCCGAATCGCAGCACGAAGCCGTCGAGGAACAGTTTTTCTGGCCTGCTGTACGGGAGGCACTCGACAGCGGTGACGAACTCGCCGATGTTGCGATACAGCAGGAGCAGGAAGGCAAGAAGCTCCTACAGCGCCTTGAAGACGGTAAGCCGGGCGACCCCGACTACCACGAGGCGTTGCAGGAGTTCGTCAAGGCAGCCCGCGAGCACATCATGTACGAGCAGGACGTCGTCTGGCCGGTGTTCGAGTCGGAGGTCGGCCGTGAAGAGTTGGAGAAGCTGGGCGAAAAGCTGGAGACCGCGAAGAAGGCCGCACCGACGCGACCGCATCCAGACACTCCTCCCAATCCGACGGTGCTCAAGACTATGGGTATGGGAGCTGCGGTGATGGACCACGTGCGTGACGCCGTCAGCGGGCGGGCGGCAGAGAATCCACCTGATCCCCAGCAGCACTGACCTCGGCATGCCAAAGGCCGATGCCACGTTCCGGCACCGACCTTCCGCATGTATCAGCGTGTATCAGGTTGTGGGCGTGCGCTGTTCGTGTGTAAACGGCTTTTCACACGGTACGTCTGGCTGACCTTCGGGATTGTTCTTTGCGCCCTTGTTCTCCCGAATCTTTGTGCCCAGCCACTCTTCTTCGGGCTTCTGGACGTACTTCCATTTCATGCCGTCCGGCCACGGTCCCTGGCCCTGATTCCACGGCCCGCGACTGGATCTGCCTCCACCGTTGGACATGTTGAACGCCACGTTCTGGAAGCGGTCGTCGCCGGCGAGAGTACCTGGCGGGAAGTTCACCGGTAGTTCGTTGAGCGCTGCAGTGAATTGCTGGTAATGAGCGATCTCGCGTGTCATCAGGAAGGTCAGGGTGTCCTGAACGCCGGGATCGTCGGTGAACTGCTTCAGATATTCGTAGACGATCTTCGCTCGCGATTCAGCGGCGAGGTTGTTGCGTAGATCGACGGTGGGGTCGCCGTTCGCGTCGATGAACGCTCCGGTCCAGTTGTTGCCGGCGGAGTCTTTGGCGTCGGGGCCGCCCCCGCTGAGGACGAAGAAAAGCGGGTTGACTGCGACCTGATGAATGGCCTGCTCGCGGCCGTCTGCGCTCGCCACCGCGGGCATCCAGTCACACCGCTCGTTGGCCAGCTTCAGGTCGTCGTTCAGGCCATCCAGCAGCATCGTGATTGTCGAGCCGACCATTTCGAGGTGGCTGAGTTCTTCTGTGGCGATGTCCATGAACAGGTCGTACATCTTCGGGTTTTTCTGTCGCAGCACGAACGCCTGAATGAAGTATTGAAGCGCCGCGGTGAGTTCTCCGTTCGCTCCGCCGAACTGCTCCATGAGCAGAGAAGCGAACCGCGGGTCGGGCTTTTCGACCCGTACCTCGAATTGAAGGTCTTTGTTGTGGACGAACATCGGCATCTCCGAGCTGTTGAAGTAGTGCAGAACGTGCCGGGTACCCGAGAGCGTTCGGCCCAAACTCGTTGACTAGCCTGCTGCAGCGCGCAGCTTCTGCAGCAGCGTCCCGGCGGCCTCCTCGAGGAATTCGTTCTGGCCGGCGTCGCCGACCTGGACGAGCGCGATGTCGGTGAAGCCGGCCTTCCAGTACTCGCTGACGGCCTCGACGATCGCGTCGAGATCCGGTCCGCACGGAATGGATTCGGCGACGTCGGATGGTTTGACGAACTGCGTAGCGCCCTCGAAGCCCGCCGTGGTCGGCAAGTCGGAATTCACCGCCCAGCCACCGGCGAACCACCGGAACTGGTCGTGTGCGCGCGCGATCGCGGCGTCGCGGTCGGGATCCCAGCAGATCGGGATCTGGCCGATGACCCGGACGTCGCCCGGCAGTCCGGTGCCGCGCCTTGCTTCATGCCATGCGTCGACAAGATCCTTGTTGGGTTCAACCGCGATGAGGTGGTCGGCCAGCGGGGCGAACAGCTCGACGGAACGGTCCCCGGACACGGCGGCCGCAATGGGGACGGGAACATCGGGCACATCCCAGATGCGGGCGGAGTCGACCTCGAAGTGCTCACCCTTCCAGTCGACGAGTTCGCCGGTGAACAGCTCGCGGATGATCTGAATCGCTTCGCGCAGCATCTCGTGTCGACGGGTGACCGTCGGCCACCGCTTCCCGACGACGTGTTCGTTGAGGTTCTCGCCGCTGCCCAGGCCGAGGGTGAAGCGGCCGTCGGCGAGGACCTGCAGGGTGGCTGCCTTCTGGGCGACCACGGCGGGGTGATACCGGATCGTCGGACAGGTGACATAGGTCATCAGCTCGACTCGTTCGGTGGCGTTGGCGACGGCTCCGAGGACCGACCATGCATACGGCGCATGCCCCTGGGAGGCCAGCCACGGAAAGAAGTGGTCGCTGGAGACCTCGAAGTCGAAGCCCACGCGCTCCGCCGAAACGGCATATCGGACAAGCTCTTTGGGTCCGCTCTGTTCGGTCATCAGGGTGTAGCCAAAACGCGTCATGGCACCCGATTACCCAGGTGACGAACACCGAAACGGCTACAGGCGGGCCTTGACCGCCGCCGAGAGGCGCGCCCCGTCGGCCTTACCAGCCGCGATCGCGGTGGCGGCCTTCATCACCTGACCCATCTGCTTCATGCCGGGGGCTTCGCCGGTCTCCTCGGCGACCTGCGCGATGGCGGTGTCCACCACGTCGGCCAACTCCGCTTCGGTCAGCGGCGTCGGCAGGTACTCGTCGATGATGCGGGCCTCGGCGTGTTCGTTGGCGGCCAGTTCACCGCGGCCGTTCTGGGTGTAGATCTCCGCCGATTCGCCGCGCTTCTTCGATTCCCTGGCCAACACCTTGAGCACGTCGGCGTCGGACAGTTCGCGCAACTGCTTACCGGACACTTCTTCGGTCTGAATGGCCGACAACAGCATCCGCAGTGTCGCCGTGCGCAACTTGTCCTGCGCCTTCATTGCAGCGGTCAGGTCTGTCCGAAGCCGGTCCTTGAGTTCCGCCATGACGCAAACGCTACGCCGACTCGCGTTGTCTTTTGTCGCGGTGATCGACAGGATGGTTGCCATGAGCAACCCGGGGTATCCGCCGCCCGGCTATCCCGCTGGCTATCAGCCTTATCCCCCACCGGGCTACCAGGGCTACCCGCCGCCCGGCTATCCCGGCTACCCCCCGCCGGGGTTCAGCGCACCACCGTACGGACCACCTGCGTTCAAGCCCGGTGTCATCCCGCTGCGGCCGCTCAGCCTGACCGACATCCTCAACGGTGCCTTCTCCTATATCCGCACCAACCCGAAGGCCACGCTGGGCCTGACCACGATCGTCGTGGTGATCGCCCAGCTCATCGGGCTCGTGCTGCAGATCGGGCCGTTGGCAGCCATGGGTGAACTCGGGGTGTTGCGCGGCCAGGAAGGGTCGACGGCGGCGATGGTGGGCGAGTCGGCGTCGAACATTGCCAGCACGGTGACCACGCTGCTGTCGTCGATCGTGCTGAGCGGCATGCTCACAGTCATCGTCGGACGGGCGGTGTTCGGAGCCACGATCAGTATCGGCGAAGCGTGGCAACGGGTCCGGGGTCGGCTGTGGCCGCTGTTCGGCTTCATGGCGTTGTGGCTGCTCGCGGTCGCCGTTCCGATCTTCGTCGTGGGGTTCGTGATCATCGTCGCCGCCTCGTTGAGCGGTGCGGTGGCGTTCGTCATCGCGATCCCGTTGGTTCTGAGCCTGATTGCGCTGCTGGTCTACCTGTGGACGGTGCTCAGCTTCGCGCCGCCACTGATCGTGCTCGAGCGCCTCGGCGTCTTCCCCGCCATCAAGCGGTCGGTACGGCTGATCAAGGGGGACTTCTGGCGGGTGCTGGGGATCCGGCTGGTGGCCACGCTGGTTGCGGGCATCGTCGCGGCCGCGGTGGCGATCCCGTTCAGCCTCGTCGGCCAGTTAATGCTGGTGGGTTCCGAATCCACCGCGACGATCCCGCTGGCACTCGTGCTGGTCGCGATCGGCGGGGCGGTCGCACAGATCATCACGGCGCCGTTCAGTGCGGGTGCGGTGGTGCTGATCTACACCGATCGGCGGATGCGGGCCGAGGCGTTCGACCTGGTGCTGCAGACCGGGGCGGCGCCGGGCGCAGCGCCGGACTCGACTGATCATCTGTGGCTGACGCGGCAGCCCTGACGTGCCCGCGATCGACGTCGACCGTGACACCGCCCATGAGGCGGCGCAGCGCGAGCTCGCAAAACCCATCTATCCCAGGTCGTCGCTGACCGAACGCCTCGGGGACTGGCTCGACGACCTGCTTTACCGCATTGCGCAGGAAGGCTCTTCGTTGCCCGGCGGCTGGTTCACCATCACCGTACTGCTGATCATCCTCGCGGTGGCGGTGGTGGTCGCCGTGCGGATAGCGCGCCGGACCATGCGCACCAAACGCGGCGGCGAGCTGGCCCTGTTCGACTCCCACGAGCTGACGGCCGGTCAGCACCGCGCCACCGCCGAACAGTATGCGGCACAAGGTGACTGGGCCGCCGCCATCCGCCATCGCCTCAGAGCGGTTGCCCGCCAACTCGAAGAGGACGGTGTGCTCAACCCGGTGCCGGGCCGCACCGCCACCGAACTCGCGAAGGATGCGGGCGCGGCGGTACCGAACCTTGCCGACGAATTGACCGGCGCGGCAACGACTTTCAACGACGTCACCTACGGCGAACGGCCGGGTACCGAGCCGACCTACCGCATGATCGCCGACCTGGACGACCGGCTACGGGCGCGCGGGCCAGCCAGGACGGTCGCGCCGTGACGATGACCGCCGTCGGCCCGACGGTCATGCAGCGGTGGCGTAACTACCGATGGGTGCTCGTGGCGTTGGTCGTCGTCGGTGCCGTCATGACGGTCACGACCTTGCTGACCACGCCGCGGCCCGGCGGGCGAATGGACGCCGGCGCAACGTCCTCCGGAGGCGCCCACGCCCTCGTCACGTTGCTGCGTGACCGCGGCGTCGACGTGATAGTCGCCGACGACCTCGCCGCGGTGGAACGCGCGGCCACTCCCGATTCCCTTGTGCTGACGGCCCAGACGCACAACATCTCCGATGAGGACCTGCTGCGGCGGCTGGCAGCGGTACCCGGCGACCGGCTCCTCGTCGAGCCCGTCTCGCACGCCAGGGAGGTGCTGGCACCGCAACTGCGGCGCTCGGCGGGCGGCACCGCAGGCGGCCCACCCGACTGCGATATGCGGGAAGCGATGCGCGCGGGCGATGTTCAGTTCGGGGCAAGCGACACGTTCGAGGCGTCCGGCGAGGTGTCCGTGACTCGCTGTTACGACGGTGCCCTGGCCCGCTACACCGAGGGCGGGCGCACCATCACCGTGGTCGGCAGTTCGGAGTTCATGACCAACGCCGGGTTACCGAAGCAGGGCAACGCCGCGCTGGCGATGAATCTCTCGGGCACCCAGCCGCGGCTGGTCTGGTACGCCCCGCAGCGCCCCGAGGGCGATGAGACGTCAGGCAGCGCAACCATTTCCGATCTGATACCAGAGCGGGTGTTGTGGATCGTGTTGCAACTGTGCCTCGTCGTCGTGCTGCTGGCGCTGTGGAAGGCGCGCCGGATCGGCCCCCTGGTCGCCGAGGCGCTTCCGGTGGTGGTGCGCGCCTCCGAGACAGCTGAAGGCCGCGGCAGGCTGTACCGGTCGCGCCGCGCGAGTGACCGTGCCGCCGATGCCCTGCGCACGGCGACGCTGCAACGGCTCATGCCCAGGCTCGGCCTCGGACCCGACGCCGAACGCGCTGCCGTCGTCGAGACGGTGGCGCAGCGCATCGGGGGAGATCCGCAGGCAGTAGGACATACGCTGTTCGGGCCGCCGCCGGCAACCGACGCCGACCTGGTCAACCTGGCCAACGCGCTCGACGACATCGAAAGGCAGGTCGCACGCTCGTGACTCAGTCCGCAACCGCACCCACAGATACCGCGCGAAATGCGTTGCTGGCCTTGCGAAGCGAGATCGCTAAGGTGGTAGTAGGCCAAGATGCCGTGGTCAGCGGCCTGGTGATAGCGCTGCTGTGTCGCGGCCACGTGCTGCTCGAAGGTGTGCCCGGCGTTGCGAAGACCCTGCTGGTGCGAACGCTGGCGGCGGCTCTTCAATTGGAGTTCAAGCGTGTGCAGTTCACGCCGGATCTGATGCCGGGTGACGTCACCGGCTCGTTGGTGTACGACGCCCGCACCGCCGAGTTCGAATTCCACCCTGGCCCGGTGTTCGCGAATCTGCTGCTGGCCGACGAGATCAACCGGACGCCGCCGAAGACGCAAGCCGCGCTGCTGGAAGCGATGGAGGAACGTCAGGTCAGCGTCGAGGGTCAGCCGCGTCCGCTGCCTGATCCCTTCATCGTCGCCGCCACACAGAACCCGATCGAATACGAGGGCACCTACCAGCTGCCTGAGGCGCAGCTCGACCGGTTCCTGCTGAAGCTCACCGTCCCGCTGCCGCCGCGCGATCAGGAGGTCGCGATTCTGAACCGTCATGCGCGCGGCTTCGATCCGCGTGATCTGTCGGCGGTGCGGCCGGTCGCCGGCGTGGCGGAGCTCACCGCGGGCCGGGCCGCCGTACGCGAAGTGCTGGTGGCCGACGAGGTGCTGGGCTACATCGTCGACATCGTGGGCGCCACACGGCATTCGCCTTCACTGCAACTCGGTGTCTCGCCGCGCGGTGCGACCGCGTTGTTGGCCACGGCGCGGTCGTGGGCGTGGCTGTCCGGCCGCAACTACGTCACCCCCGACGACGTGAAGGCCATGGCACGTCCGACACTACGGCACCGGGTTGCGCTGCGGCCGGAGGCCGAACTGGAGGGCGCCAGCCCGGACGCCGTCCTCGACGGCATCTTGGCCGCGGTGCCGGTACCGCGATAGTGGTCCTCACCCGGCGCGCCGGCCTGGTGGCACTGATTTGCGTCCTCCCGATCGCACTATCACCCTGGCCCGCAACGGCTTTCGTCGTCCTGGCGGCCGCGTTGGCGGTCGCGGTGGCAGCCGATGTGTCGTTGGCGGCCAGCACGCGGCAGCTGCGGTTCACCAGGTCCGGCGACACCGCAGCGAGGCTGGGTCAGCCGGTGGCCGCCCGGCTGTCGATCGTGAATGCCGGACGGCGCCGCATGCGCGGGCAGATCCGCGACGCGTGGCCGCCCAGCGGGCGCGCGCAGCCACGCACCCATCCGGTGAATCTGTCTGCGGGCCAACACATTGACGTGGAAACCTGGCTGCGGCCGGTACGTCGCGGTGATCAGCGTTCGGCGTTGGTGACCGCGCGGTCGCTGGGCCCCTTGGGCCTGGCCGGCAGGCAGATCTCACACCGGGTGCCGTGGCAGATCCGGATCCTGCCGCCCTTCCTGTCGCGCAAACATCTGCCATCACGGCTGGCGAGACTGCGGGAACTCGAGGGCGCGGTGCCGGTGCTGATCCGGGGCCAGGGCACCGAATTCGACTCGCTGCGGGAATACGTCATCGGTGATGACGTCCGTTCCATCGACTGGCGCGCCACTGCACGCCGCGCCGACGTCGTCGTGCGCACCTGGCGGCCAGAGCGAGACCGGCGGATCGTGCTCGTGCTGGACACGGGCCGCACCTCGGCGGGCCGCGTGGGCGTCGACCCCACCAAGTCCGAACCCGGCGGTTGGCCGCGGCTGGACTGGTCGATGGATGCCGCGTTGTTGTTGGCGGCGTTGGCATCTCGGGCCGGCGACCACGTGGACTTCCTCGCCCACGACCGGGTGACCCGAGGCGGGGTATTCAACGCGTCGCGTACCGAACTGCTCGCCCAGTTGGTCAACGCCATGGCGCCGCTGGACCCGGCATTGGTCGAGTTGGACGCCGCCGCGGTGGTGGCCGCGGTGCAGCGTCGCGTCCGCAGGCGCGCACTGGTGGTGCTGATGACCGACCTCAACGCGTCGGCGCTCGACGAAGGGTTGATGACCGTTCTGCCGCAACTGTCGGCCAGACATCAGGTGCTGGTGGCCGCGGTCGCCGACCCCCGGATCGATCAACTGGCCGCCGGGCGGTCCGACGCCGCGCAGGTATACGACGCCGCGGCCGCCGAGCGGGCCCGCAACGACCGGCGGTCCATCGCGTCACGGTTGCGCCGACACGGAGTCGACGTCGTTGACGCGCCGCCGGACGAGTTGGCACCCGCGCTGGCCGATCATTATCTGGCGATGAAGGCCACCGGCCGGCTCTAAAGGTCAGCCTGTCGGCACCAGGTCGGGCGCGTCGTCGAGATCGCCGGACTCGTTGGCCGCCACGGCTTTTCGTCCGAAATAGATGATGTAGACCAAGAACCCTACCTCGGCGAGCACCCCGATACCGACGCGCACGGGCGTCGGAAACGGCGACGGCGTCACCATCGCCTCGATCAGCCCGGACACCAGCAGTACGGCCACCAACCCGACGGCGACCGACACCACCGCCCTGCCCTGTTCGGCGAGCGCCTGCCCGCGGGGCCGGTCGCCGGGCGAGATCGCCGTCCACCCCAGCCGCATGCCCGCAGCCCCGGCGAGAAACACCGCGGTCAACTCCAGCAGCCCGTGCGGGGTCAGCAGGCCGAGCAAGATGTCGCCCTTGCCGGCGTTGAACATCAAGCCGGCTATGACGCCGAGGTTGGCGGCGTTCTGGAACAGGATGTACGGAATCGGAATGCCCAGCAGAAGAGCGAACGCGATGCACTGGGCGGCGACCAGGGAGTTGTTCGTCCAGACCTGGAGAGCGAAGGACGCCGACGGGTGCTCGCTGTAATAGTCGGCCACTTCGTGATTGACCAAATGTTCTATCTCGCTGGGTGTTCCGATGGCGGACTGGACCTCTGGATTGCCCGCCACCCATATGGCGATGATCGCCGTTACGGCGAAGAACACCGCGGCGGTGGCGACCCACCAGCGCCACGACCGGTAGGTGGCAACTGGGAACGACACCGTCCAGAACCGAACGAACTCGCTCCACAGCGGCGCGTGCGCGCCGGTCACCGCCGACCGGGCCCGGGCCACCAGCGACGACAACCGACCTACCAGCACGGAATCCGCCGCGGCCGTCCGCACCATCGACAGGTGCGTCGACACCCGCTGATACAGATCGACGAGTTCGTCGACCTCGGCACCTGTCAGCCGCCGGCGGCGCTTGACCAGCTCGTCGAGCCGGTCCCAGGTCGGCCGGTGGGCCAGCACGAATGCGTCGACATCCACCTGGCAAATCCTAGTAGCGTGTCGGGCATGGTCGGGCAGGCAGAACAGGTGGTGACCGGTGACGCCGTCGTCCTCGACGTCCAGATCGCCCAGCTGCCTGTCCGGGCGCTGTCGGCGCTGATCGATATCGCGGTGATCTTCGTCGGTTATCTGGCCGGAGTGATGCTGTGGGCGCTGACCCTCGGCTCGCTGGACGCCGCGCTCTCCGGAGCGGTTTTGATCATCTTCACCGTGCTGGCGCTGATCGGTTATCCGTTGATCTTCGAAAGCGCAACGCGCGGCAAGACGCTCGGCAAAATGGCGCTCGGGCTTCGGGTGGTCTCCGACGACGGTGGCCCGGAACGCTTCCGGCAGGCGCTGTTTCGCGCGCTGGCCTCGTTCATCGAAATCTGGATGTTCTTCGGCGCCCCCGCGGTGATCTGCAGCCTGCTGTCACCGAAGGGCAAGCGGCTCGGGGATGTGTTCGCCGGCACCGTCGTGATCAGCGAGCGCGGACCACGGCTGCCACCGCCACCGGTCATGCCGCCGTCGCTGGCATGGTGGGCCTCGTCGCTGCAGCTGTCGGCTCTCGGCGCCGAACAGGCCGAGTTGGCTCGCCAATTCCTCTCGCGGGCATCGCAATTGGATCCACAGATTCGCGACCAGATGGCGTATCGCATTGCCGGTGACGTTGTGTCGCGGATCTCGCCGCCCCCGCCACCCGGTGTCCCCCCGCAGTATGTACTGGCCGCGGTGTTGGCGGAACGGCACCGTCGCGAGCTGGAGCGGTTGCGGCCGGCGCCGCCGCAGCAGCCGCCGTCGTGGAGCCCGCCGCCGAGCGCGCCGTGGTCACCACCGCCGCCAGCACCCGGCGGTGACAGCTTCGCGCCCCCTGGCTGACAGCCCGGTAGAGCTTCACCGAGACGGCCGTCAATCCAGGCCAACACCACTATGCCCGGGCGGGGTCCAGGGGTTCCTCGGCGCATACAGCAACGTTGCATCGCGATAGTTTCCGATATATCGTTGTCGTATCGGAAACGCGTAGGGCGTTTCCTCCCAAACGTAAGGACTGTCCATGAACTACCCATTCACACCACAACCCGGCGGGTTCGGCTTCGGATTCGGACCGGAGCAGCGCCGCGCGCTGCACGAGCATCGCCGGCAGGCCCGTCGCGAATTCCGCGACCACATCCGTGAGCACGGCGCCGACCGACACGGCCCCGGCTTTCAGGCCGGCTTTGGTTTCGGGCCCGGCCGCGGCGGCTTCGGTTTCGACCCGCGCGGTGGCTTCGGGTTCGGCTTCGGCGGGCCCCGCGGACGTCGCGGCGGCGGCAGGCGCGGCAAGCGCGGCGACGTGCGCGCCGCCATCCTGGCGCTGCTGTCCGACCGGCCTATGCACGGTTACGAGATGATCCAGGAGATCGCCGAGCGCAGCGGCGGGCTGTGGCGGCCGAGCCCCGGCTCGGTGTACCCCACCCTGCAACTGCTGGTCGACGAGGGCCTGATCGTCGGCACCGAAACCGAAGGCAGCAAGCGGCTTTTCGAGCTCACCGACGACGGTCGCGCGGCCGCCGAGAAGGTCGAGACTCCCCCGTGGGAAGAGATCGCCGCCGACGTCGAGCCCGGCCACGCCAACCTGCACACCGCGGTGACCCAGCTGATGGGCGCCGTCGCCCAGTCGGCATTCGCCGCGTCCGAGGAGCAGCAGCAGCGCATCATCGACATCGTCAACAACGCCCGCCGCGAGGTTTACAACATCCTCGCCGAAACCGACGATTCGGCGTAGTCGCCGATCCAACCGGAATAAGCCCGGCGGGAATCGTGTACGCACTAACTATGCGAACTTTCCCGCTGGGCTCTTTCCATGTCGGCCGCGTCGGCTTCGGCGCCATGCAACTACCCGGGCCGGGAGTGTTCGGCCCTCCCCGCGACCACGACCAGGCGGTGGCGGTTCTGCGCCGAGCAGTCGAGTTGGGCATCAACCACATCGACACCGCGCAGTTCTACGGACCCAACGTCGCCAACCAACTGATCCGCGAAGCGCTTCACCCGTATCCGGCCGACCTCGCGCTGGTCAGCAAGGTGGGCGCCAGGCGCGACGACACCGGCGCGTGGCTGCCCGCCCAGCATCCCGACGAGTTGCGCGCCAGCATCGAAGAGAACCTGCGCACGCTGGACACCGACCGGCTCGCCGCGGTCAACCTTCGTATCCACGACGACGATCCGATCGCCACCGGCCCCGTCGACCGCGACCTGTTCGGTCGTCAACTCGACGCGATGATCAAGGCCCGCGACGAAGGACTCATCGGCGGAATCGGGTTAAGCAGCATCACGATTGAGCACCTGCAGATCGCGCTGGACCACACGGAGATCGTCTGCGTTCAGAACGCCTACAATCTGGTCGACCGGATTGCGCAGCCAATCCTGGACGCTTGCGGAGAACACGGAATCGCGTTCGTGCCGTTCTTTCCGCTCGGGTCGGCGTTCGTCGCCGACAACCCGGTGCTCGGCCACCCCGCCGTCAAGCGGGAGGCCGAGCGGCAGGGTCGCACACCGGCGCAGATCGCGCTGGCATGGACTCTGTCGGTTGCTCCCAACGTCTTGCTAATCCCGGGGACATCGTCGGTTGCGCACCTCGAAGAGAACACCGCTGTGGCCGACATCGAGCTGGACGAAGACATCAAGCGCCAACTCGACGACGCCGCCTAGTTGCGATTTGGGCGTGATTTCCCGCGACGGGCGCGGGTTTTCACGCCGAAATCACTCGACGTCGACCCAGTCCAGCGTGCGCTCGACGGCCTTCTTCCAGCCCGCATAGCCTGCGGCGCGCTGGTCGTCGCTCCAATCGGGCGTCCAGCGCTTGTCCTCTTGCCAGTTGGACCGCAGGTCGTCCTCGTTCTCCCAGAAGCCGACCGCGAGACCCGCCGCGTACGCCGCGCCCAGCGCGGTGGTCTCGGCGACGACCGGCTTGACGACGTCGACGCCGAGGACGTCGGCCTGGATCTGCATGCACAGGTCGTTGACGGTGATGCCGCCGTCGACCTTTAGCACCTCCATGTGCACGCCAGAGTCGGCCTCCATCGCATCGACGACATCGCGGCTCTGGTAGCAGATCGCCTCCAGCGTCGCCCGCGCCACATGGGCGTTCGTGTTGTACCGCGACAGCCCGACGATCGCGCCGCGGGCATCCGAACGCCAGTACGGCGCAAACAACCCCGAGAAGGCGGGCACAAAGTAGACCCCGCCGTTGTCTTCGACCTGTCGGGCCAGCGACTCGCTTTGCGCGGCGCCGCTGATGATGCCCAGCTGGTCGCGCAGCCACTGCACAGCCGAGCCGGTTACCGCGATCGAACCTTCAAGTGCATAAACGGGTTTCGCGTCTCCGAACTGGTAGCAGACCGTCGTCAACAACCCGTTGTCGGACCGCACGATCTTCTCGCCGGTGTTCAGCAGCAGGAAATTGCCGGTGCCATAGGTGTTCTTCGCCTCTCCTGCATCCAGGCATACCTGACCGACCATCGCGGCCTGCTGGTCGCCGAGTATTCCGGTGATAGGGATCTGGCCGTTGACGGGTCCCTCGTCGCGGGTGATGCCGTAGGACTCCGGATAGGACGACGGCTTGATCTCGGGCAGCATCTGGCGCGGGATGTCGAAGAACGACAGCAATTCGTCGTCCCAGTCGAGGGTTTCGAGGTTCATCAGCATGGTTCGGCTGGCGTTGGTGACGTCGGTGACGTGTACCCCGCCGCGGGACCCGCCCGTGAGGTTCCACAGCACCCACGAGTCCGCGGTACCGAAGAGGGCGTCGCCCTTCTCGGCGTCCTCGCGCACGCCGTCGACGTTCTCCAAGATCCACTGCACCTTGCCGGCGGCGAAGTAGGTGGCCGGTGGCAGACCGGCCTTGCGCCTGATCACGTCCCCGCGCCCGTCCCGGTCGAGCGCCGAGGCGATGCGGTCGGTTCGGGTGTCCTGCCAGACGATCGCGTTGTAGTAGGGCCGGCCGGTGTTGCGGTTCCACACCAGCGACGTCTCACGCTGGTTCGTAATACCAAGCGCCGCAAGGTCGGTCGTCGACAACTTCGTCTTGTTCAGCACCGAATTCAGCACCGATGCGGTGCGCTCCCAGATCTCGACCGGGTTGTGCTCGACCCAGCCAGCCTGCGGCAGGATCTGCTCATGCTCGAGCTGGTGGCGTCCGACTTCTGCGCCGTCGTGGTCGAAGATCATGGCGCGGGTACTCGTGGTGCCCTGATCGATCGCCGCTATGAACTCTGCCAACTCCGGATGCTCCTCACCTTGTGCACGCCAAGCTCCAGTCGTCCATCATGGACCACATGCCAGGCAAGATCGTCGACATTCGAGCCGGAAGGCCGGCGACATCAGACATTGACCGCATGCCCCGCGGCGGCCCCGACGCGTCATGCCTCGATCGCCTGCTGCAGACCGATCGGCTGGAGTACCTGGACCGCGACGATGTCGACGAGGGCAAGAAGCGCAGCGTGATCCGCGCGCTCGAATGGACGGGCGCCGTCTTCGGCAACACCGACAAGTTCGCCCACATCGCGCTCGATGAAGTGGCCGACGTGCCCGACCCGAAGATCCTCGAGCTCGGCGCGGGCCACCGCGCCCTGTCACGCAAGCTGCTCGAATGGCATCCCACTGCCGAGCTCACGGTCACCGATCTGGACACAGCATCGGTGCAGGCCATCGCCGCGACCGACCTCGGCGACCATCCACGCGCCAGGGTCGCTCGGATGGACGCGACGGCAATCGACGCGCCTGACCGCCATTTCGATCTGGCAGTATTCGTGCTGTCCTTCCACCATCTCCCGCCGGCGTTGGCCGTGAAGGTCCTCGCCGAGGGCACCCGGGCGGCCACCAAACTCCTGATCATCGATCTGCCGCGGCCGCCCGCACCCTTGCACCTCGTGCGGCTGGCGACCATGCTCCCGCTGGCGCCGTGGGTGCCGTTCGTGCATGACGGTGTGATCAGCTCGCTGCGCTGCTACAGCCCCTCAGCCCTGCGGGCGCTCGCGGAGCACGCCGACCCGATGATCCAGCTCGAGCTGCGCGGTGGCCTGGTCAGTCCGCAGATAGCCGTCGCCAGCCGTCAGTCCGCGTAGCGACGGGGCATCCCGTGGTGGCCCCAGTCCCCGCCTTGGGAGATCAGCACCATCACGAAGATGGCGTAGAAGATCACGAACAGCAGCAGCAGACCACCCGCGATCCACAGTGACAGCTGGCCCAGCCGGCGCACCCGGTCGGACGCATACTGCGCACCCGCATAATTGCCCGCCGCCCACAGCGGATACACGTTGAAGGCGTGGGTGAAGGCCGAAAAGGACAGCGGCCAGAAGAACAACACCGCGGCGACGGCCCAGCCGACGTTGTGGGGTGGCGGCGCGGGCGGTAGCGCCGCAGGCTGCGGCTGCTGTGTCGGGGTGGTCGGTTCGGATTCGGTCATATCGGACTCCCTGTCGATGGAGAAAACGACATCACCGAACGTACTGCCATCGACGGCGGTCGTCAGATGCTCACCGAGGCGCCGCGCTCCAATTCGATGACACGGTCGCTGATCCCACGCCGTCTCATCTCTTCGACGAAATCCGACAGGGGCGAGGCGAAAACCCCGTAGTCATCGAAGTGGACGGGAATCATCCTCGGCAGGTTGAGCGCCTCGACCGCGTCGGCGCCCTGGCGGCCGTCCATGGTGACCGTCAACCCGAACGGCAGCCGTCGACCTGCGGGCAGCCGGGTGCCGCCCAGGTGCAGCACCCCCGCGTCGATGGCCGCGAAGCGGACCGGAATCTCGTTGAGCTCGTCCACGCAGAGCGTGTCGCCGGAAATGTAGATCCGGCGCGTCCGCTCGCCCGAGGTGAATTCGAGCATGGTGCCCATCACCGGCGGCAACAGCCGATGCACCGGCATCGGGGCGTGCCTGCCGGGTAGGGCCGTCACGTCGAGGACGGCGTCGTCCTTGACGATTTTGTGGCTCTGCCAGGTGCTCAGACCTATCGCGGAGCCGAATCCGCGGCGTCCGAGCCGCTTTGCCGCATGGGCAGTGGTGAGTACCGGGAGCTCATGATCGAGTTCGGTGGTCGCGCGGCGGTCCCAGTGGTCGCCGTGCATGTGGGACAACACGATCGCCTGCAGTGGTGGCAACTGGTCGATGTCGAGGGCCGGTTCCCGTAGGCGCTTGGACACCAGCCCGTAGCCCAGATAGGCGTGCTGTCCCCGATGCAGGAAGTTGGGGTCGGTCATCACGGTGATCCCGCCGCCGGAGATGAGCGTGGTGGCGTTGCCGATGAAGGTGACAGTGATATCCATCGCAAGGGGGCTTACCCGCGGCCCGCCGGATTATGCGCCGGTCCTTGCGCGGACCTCGCTGAGCCTGTTCCATCGGCGGTGTGGGCGAAGAGGTGACGCGGACCGACTACACCCGCGCACACCGCCGCGAGTACCGGCGCAAGGTCCAGCTGTGCCTGGACGTCTTCGAGACCATGCTGGCTCGATCGGGCTTCGAGTTCGAGCGGCCGCTGACCGGCATGGAAATCGAATGCAACCTCGTCGATAACGAGTATCAGCCCGCGATGAGCAACTCCGAAGTGCTGGCGTCGATCGCCGATCCGGCCTATCAGACCGAATTGGGCGCCTACAACATCGAATTCAATGTGCCACCCCGGCCGTTGCCCGGGCGTTCTGCGCTGGAATTGGAGTCCGATGTACGGGCGAGCCTCAACGCGGCCGAGGCTAAGGCGACCTCGGGCGGTACCCACATCGTGATGATCGGCATCCTGCCGACGCTGATGCCCGAGCATCTCACCGGCGACTGGATGAGCAATTCGACGCGCTATCAGGCGCTCAACGATTCCATCTTTGTCGCCCGCGGCGAGGATATCCAGATCGACATCATCGGCCCGGAGCGGCTCAGCCTGCACGCCGCCTCGATTGCGCCCGAATCAGCCTGCACCAGCATGCAATTGCATCTTCAGGTGTCCCCCGAAGACTTCGCGAAGAATTGGAATGCCGCGCAGGTGATTGCGGGTCCGCAGCTCGCACTTGGCGCCAACTCGCCCTACTTCTTCGGCCATCAACTGTGGGCCGAAACCCGCATCGAGTTGTTCGCCCAGGCCACCGACACCCGCCCCGACGAACTCAAGGCGCAGGGCGTGCGGCCACGGGTGTGGTTCGGCGAGCGCTGGATCACGTCGATCTTCGACCTGTTCGAGGAAAACGTCCGCTACTTCCCGTCGCTGCTGCCCGAGCTGTCCGACGAAGACCCCGTCGCCGAGCTGGCCGCGGGGCGCACACCGAAACTGCCTGAGCTTCGACTCCACAACGGCACGATCTACCGGTGGAACCGCCCGGTATATGACGTTGTGGATGGCCGGCCACACCTTCGCGTGGAAAACCGCGTGCTGCCTGCCGGTCCGACGGTGCTCGACATGATGGCCAACTCGGCGTTCTACTACGGCATGTTGCGTACCCTGTCCGAGGACGACCGGCCGTTGTGGACGAAGATGAGTTTTGCTGCCGCACACCAAAACTTCCTCGAATCCGCCCAGCACGGCATGGACGCCAGGCTGTATTGGCCAGGTGTGGGTGAGGTGACGCCCGACGAACTGGTGCTGCGCCAACTGCTTCCGATGGCCCGCGCCGGTCTGCGCAGCTGGGGGGTGGCCGATGAGGTGTCCGACCGCTACCTCGGAGTCATCGAAGGCCGCGCGAAGACCGGCCGCAACGGCTCGGTCTGGCAAGTCCAGACGGTACGCATCCTGCAGGAGCGAGGCATGACCCGGCCGGAAGCGCTCGCCGAAATGTTGCGGCGCTACTGCGCACGGATGCACAGCAACGAGCCGGTGCACACATGGGAGATCGACGGATGACGCCCAGGCGTTGGCTGGTAGCCGCCGCGGCGACGGTGGCTCTGGCCAGCTGCCAGCACGGCCAGCAGGCCGGCGCCGACCCCGTCACGTTCACAGTGGGACGGGAGTTCACGCTCAACGGCGGGCAGGAGGCAATCAGTGATGAGAACCTGCGCGTGCGGTTCACCGGCGTCCTCGAAGACTCTCGGTGCCCCCTGGACGTCGAATGCTTCTGGACCGGCCAGGCGCGGGTCGCGGTCGAGGTGCAGTCCCCCGGAAGACCGGCTGCCACAGCGGAATTCAACACCAACCCGGCACCCGGTCAGAACAGGCAGACGGTTCAGGCCGGCGGGCTCACGATCTCGTTGAAGGCTCTCGAACCGTATCCGCAGGCGCCCGACGATCCCAGGCCCTTCGAAGATTACCGGGCGCAGCTGCTGGTGCAGCGTTAGCGGTCGGCGGCCTCGTGCTCGTCGGTCGACTCTTCGGCGGCCTCGTCGTCGATCATCGTGGTTTCGTCGAACGGTCTCTCACCGTCGAGGACGCACTGCATCTGGTGGTGGTCCACGGATTTCGTCCACGACCCGACCAGAACGGTGGCCACCGCATTGCCCGAGAAGTTGGTGAGTGCGCGGGCCTCGGACATAAACCTATCGATGCCGACGATGATCCCCACGCCGTTCAGCAGTTCCGGCCGATGGGCCTGCACACCGGCGGCGAGGGTCGCCAGGCCGGCACCGGTCACCCCCGCGGCGCCCTTGGACGCCAGAATCATGAACGCGAGCAACCCGAGCTGCTCGGGGATTGACAGCGGGTCGCCCAGCGCGTCGGCGATGAACAGCGAGGCCATCGTCAGATAGATCGCGGTGCCGTCCAAGTTGAACGAATACCCCGTTGGCACAACGATTCCCACCGTTGCGGGTTCAACACCGGCGTGTTCCATCTTCGCGATCAGCCTGGGCAGCGCCGACTCCGACGACGACGTCGCGAGGATCAGCAGGTACTCGCGTGCAAGGTAGCGGGCCAGCTTGAAAATCGACACCCGGCTGACGGTCCATAAGATGGCGCCTAGCACACCGAATACGAAGATGACGCACGTGAGGTAGAACGCCGCCATCAGCACGCCGAGCTGCACAACGGCGTCGAAGCCGGTGGCACCGACCACCTCGGCCATCGCCCCGAAAGCCCCGATGGGCGCCACCCACAGCACGCCGAACAGGATGCGGAACACCAGCTTCTGCAGCAGCTCCACACCGCGCAGCAGAGGCTCACCGGTGGGGCCCAAAGTCTGGATGCCGAAGCCCACCAGCAACGCCACGACCAGCGCCTGCAGGACATTTCCCTTCGTCAGCGACGAGAACAGGGTCGTCGGGATGATGTCGGAGATGAAGTCCATCGGGCCGCCTTTGGCGGCGGCCTCCCCCGCCAGTTCGGCGCCCTTGGATGGATCGGACGGGATGTCGAGGCCGGTTCCCGGCGCGATGATGTTGCCGACCAGCAGCCCTATGCCCAGCGCGACCGTCGACATCACCAGGAAGTAGCCCAACGCAAGGCCGCCGACCTTGCCGACCGCGGCCGCCCTGATCTTGCCGATGCCCAGCACCACCGTGCAGAAGATGACGGGG
>NZ_LZMC01000074.1 GCF_001668615.1 Mycobacterium sp. 1274761.0 | reverse complement strand
TCGACGTTCGGCATCCACGTCCCGGCCGTCCGACGCGAGTTCGCGAAGTTCATGAACGACTGCGGCGCCGAGGTCGCCGTCCTCGACTGCGTGCGCCCGGTGCTCGACGCGCACGGCCTGTCCGAGGACAAGGACTGCGGCCGGTTCCTCGAGGCCTGGGACGAGTTGATGTCGGAGGCCGGGGTCAGCGAGTCGATAGTGATCCACCACATGGGGCACCAGAACGAGCGCGCCCGAGGCGACAGCAGGCTGCTCGACTGGCCCGACGTGAACTGGCGGCTGCTCAAGGCGAACCAGGCCGGGCAGCCCAAGAGCGCTGACCCGTTCGACCTACCGGCTGACGACTACGGCGGAGTCCGCGTATTCACCGCCAACGGGCGCGACGTCGACATTCCCAGGGGCGCGCTCGACTTCGACCCCGCCACCCGCCGCTACACGTACCGCGACCTCGGCGCCGCAGTCGTTCATGAACTTCGCGAACTCGCGTCGGACGGCCGGGACGTGGATGCCGAACGTCGATGCCCGGCCGCGCAGCGAGTGCAGCACCACGCGCTCGGGGTGCTGGATGGCCAGGTCTCGCAACCAAAGCGTGCTCGTCCACTGGTCCATCTCCAAATCGATTACGAAGACGGTCCGGTCTGGTGCCACCGGGGTCACCGGAAACATGCCCAGGAAGTCGTCGCCGTCGACAAGGTTGCCGACCATGTTGTTGCGCAGCGTCGTCTTGCCCGCCTTCTGCTGGGCGGCCAGCAGCGCACGGTCCCTGATCTTCAGCAACCCCTTGATGCGGTGCTGCACGTCGGGCTCGGGCATCGCCAGCAGGTCGGACAGCCGAACCGGCGGCGGTATTGCCAGCCCGGCCGCGCGCTGCTCCTGCAGCCGCTCCATCGCGGCGTCGCGGGCCAGTAGGTTCTCGAGCTTGTCGGTGACCAGCGGCTCGAGGTGCGGCGGGATGTTATCGGTCACGGCGTGCCTCCGATCTGGAAGGCGTCGCCGTAGCCGTCGCGGTCGGAGACCTCGGTGGTGAGTCCCTTGGCGTCGGCGCCGTCGAACGCGCTGCGGATGGTGCGGTCGACCTCGGACGCGGGAAGGCCTGTGCCGATCGCGGTTTCGCGCAGCGGGCCGACCACCTCGTCGTGCGACAGCGCGCCGTCGCGGACGAACCGGGCGCACTTGAATGCGCTCGTGTTGAGCTGGTCGTTGCGGCCACCCTCGGGAGTCTCAGCCAGCCGCCGCAGTTCCCTGGACAGCCCGTGCAGGCAGTAGCTGCGTCTGCGGCCTGCGCCGACCTCGGATGCCGGAAACACCGCCCGGGGCGTCGGCGGGTTCAGCGCTCGCTCCACCCGGGCGCGGGTCCGCCGATACCAATCGTCGGCGATGAGACCCTGGTCGTGGAGCTTCTTCATCAAACCGCTCTCGTAGGCCCACAGCTGCAGGTAGTGAATCTCTTTGTCCGCTGGCCTGTCTGGCCTCGGCGTCGTCGGCGGCGACTTGTACGGCTCGGGCCCCGAGCACCTTTCGTGGTGACCCTGGGTCGGGACGTGCCACCCGCACTCTGGGCAGCGGCCGTCGCAGTCGGTCACCAACGGCCGCGGCGGTCCGTCCCCGGGGCCGACCGGTGCAGTAGAATCGGACATGAGCTTGTTCTCCTAAGCGTTTCGGAGAGGGTCTGGTCGCCCTCCTGCTCAGGGGTCTCGGGTTCGCGTAGGTTGAGTTCCTTCGCAAGCGGCCGATCGGTTCATCCGGTCGGCTGCTTCCTATTGGGGCACCTTTCGATAAAGTCCGGCGGGACAGGCGAAGCCGAGCCCCCGTGGCGGGAACCATCTTTCGGACCCCGCCGGGGCAGCTCGGCTCACGTCTCGTGGCTCTCGCAGGTGCCCGGTCTGGCACCGGCGAACTGGACTCGCCGTTAACCGGAGGAAAGCCGGCAACGGGCTTTGCGCCCTCGCCGCCGGATCGCTTGTGCTCGAATCGATCTGGCGGCGGCCAGCAGGCCTCGCGGCTAGCTGGTGCATATTCAGTTGTTATACGGTGGCGAGCTCACCGCCGCGGACCGTGTCTGGAGTTGGTCGCCCGGCCAACGTCGGTGCTACGTCGATCAGTTGAGCCCAACGACCACGGACGTCGGGGTCCACGCCTGCTCGGCTGCCGTCCAGCGCCACCGGCGTGGGGAGCAGATGATCGGGCGAAGTGGCCAGGATCGCGGCGAGGGTGCGCCACTCGCCCGGCGCGACGAAAAGAAAGTTTGTGCGGGTTGCGACACCGCGCATCGCCGCCAGCAGGTCGGCCAGTGCCTTTTCGGCTTGTTGCCGCGCAACGAACATTCGCTTAATAAGCACGCCCTCGTCGGGGTCATTGGGTTCGTGATCGTCAGCTTCCGCGTTGTCCTGCTTTGCCTTCTGGAACGGCCACGGCACGTCGGGCAGCTCGACCTCGACGCCGAGCGCCGCGGGCCGGGTCAGCCCGGCGTCGACCGCCGCCTGCCAGGCGTCGCGGTAGACCGCCACGGTGTGGTGACTGGTCAGGCCGTGGATACCGCGCTTGCTGAACTGGTTGGCCGTGACGCGGTGGATGGCAGAACTGCCATCTGCGTCTTTGCGCTTGCCGTGCGGCAGCACCAGCGCGGCGACGATCGCGGCGCGCTTCCACTCAGTCGCGGTCGCCAGTTGGCCTAGCTCGTTCAGCGCGTCGTCGGCGCCGTTGGTGCTGGCGGGCAGGGTGTACGTGGTCACGCGAGGCCCCCTAGCCCATCCTTGAACTTCTCGAAGTCCGAGGCTCGGATGCGGATGAGCTTCGGGCCCACCCGGCGCGCCGGGATTAACCCGTCGGCGATGTAGCGGCGGACGGTGGCGGGGTGGATGTTCAGGTCCGCGGCCACAGTAGCGACAGTCAACTCCTGCGTTGTCTTGGTGCTCATGCGACAAAATTAGCCTGCTGCGCGACCGGCCGGCTGGCGTGTTTTGGCGTTTCTGAACCTCCAGCGCGATATCCGCTGGTCACCCCCGGGCGTGTCGGGTATTGCCAAGGGGCGCAGGGCAACCCCCTACAGAGGTCTACTGAGGCGAGTCGACCGCCCCGGCGAGCAGCGACAGCGCCTCGGCCACCTCCGCGGCGCGGGTATCCACCATGGACTGGTAGATCAGGCTGGCACGTGCGGTGCTGTGGCCGAGGCGGTCCATTACCTCGGGCAGGTTTCCCACGCGGGCAGCCTGCGTCCCGGCGAAGTGCCTCAGGTCGTGGATTCGCGCCCCAGAAACCCCGATCGCCTCCTGTGCCTCCACGAAGTAGTCGCGGAACACCCGGTCGTTGAGGTGGCAGCCGCCCATCGCGGCCGGGAAAAGCTGCGCGTCAGGGTGTTTCGGCACGTGCTGGTCGAGGTGTTGTCTCAGGTCTGCCCGGATGTGCGGGGGCACAACGACTTTGCGCCCCTCGCCAGACTTGGGCATGTCGACGTGGCACTCGCCGTTGCGGTGGGTGGCGCCGCGGGCGATCGTGATGACGCTGCAGTCGGTGCTGACATCGCGGCGACGCAGCTCGATCGCCTCGCCCCACCGCGGCGCGCACCACGCCATGACGAGCACCATGGCGCGCAGCCGCTTCGGCTGCATCGCGTCGGCCAGCGCGGCGACCTGCGCGGGCGTCAGGATCACGGCCTGGCGCTTCACCTTGGCGGACAGCGCCTTGGGGACGTTGCACGGGTTCGCGGGCAGCAGGCCGTCGCTGACGGCGGTGGCGATGGCGGCGTGGAGCAGCTGATAGGCATGCGCCCTCGCGGTCGGTGTCTTCTTGTCCATGCCCGCGTGCCATGCCCGCACGGCCTGCGGGGTCAGCGACTTCACCGGGATCGCCCCGAGGACGGGCTCGATGTGGTTGGCCAGCGAGGCCTCGTAGCCCATGCGGGTCCGCGGCTTGAGGTTGCGGTGCGCTATCCACTGCTTGGCGTACTGGCCGACGGTGACGACTTCGGCCGTCTTCGCCGCCGCCCGCTGCCTGGGCGGTGTCCACTCACCGCGCTCGATGACCCGGCGCTCGTCGATCAGCCAGGCCTCGGCGTCGATCTTCGCGGTATAGGAGTGCGGCCCAACGTGGCGCTGCAGGTCGGGCCCGATATACGACGCCTGCCACCGGCCGCTCGCCAGCCTTCGCACCTTGCCCCAGCTGCGCCGCGTCCGCTTCTTCTCCGCCATTCCGCGCCCCCTCCGGCGTGCCTTATCTGTGCCCTAACAGTACCGAGGATTGCTATCCAGGGCACACATATACGCACAAATGGTGTGTAGACTCCCTCTACAGTATCCACTGTTCAAAGGCGGATTTGAGCTGTTCGGGGCATAGATCGCAGAGTAGTAGCAACCGGTGGATCTGGCAGGTTCGAATCCTGCCGGGGGCACCATCTGACCAGCACGGATGCTGCCTCATGCAAGATACGTGCAACTAGAGCATTTCCCAGTGGCTCCGAACCGAAGGGAGAGGCAATCCGGATCACAGTAACCGGTTTCGGCACGGTTCCTCGTGCTGGCGAGACCGCTCTGCATTCCTTATTTGATAGGCCTCCGCAAAACGAACCTGCGGTAGAGGTTGCGGGAGTTACACGGTCCCTGGCCCGGTGGTGCCAGTTGTGCCGGTGCCGCGCGGCGCCGGATGGGCGGCGTCCTGACGCCGCATCAATCCCGCCAAACCGACCAGACCCAGAAGTCCTGCGAGGCCCCAAAGGCCCGTGTTGTCGTTGTCGTCCTTCTGATTGTCCTGTGCGACGACGGTCGTCGTGGTTGAGGGGACCGTCAGTTCAGTCGCGTTAGCGACGCCCGCGCCACCGAACAGCAACGCCAGTGAGGTCATGCCGACCGCAACAGCTTCACGCATTTCGCTTGCTCCTCTTTCTCGTCGTACGAGGCAGCGGTACTGCATAACCGCCCGTCCCCGACCAGCGCGCGGACGTATAACCGTAGAACGCGGAATTAAACCGGAGTGGTGTGGCTAACGGCTCGGTTTGAGCTTTGGCCATTCGGGAATTTGGCTGGACCAGTGGGGGGCGCTCGCTGAGGGATGCGGCGACGTTCTCTGCAAGGCGGTCAACGGGGACCATCCCCATTTGTTAAGACGCTAGCGTTGCCCCGTTGACCGTCGCCTCAAGCTCTCGGTTCGTCAGCCACACCATCCGGGGGCTTTGCGGGGTTTCGGGGCTCGAGCCGTAACGTAGGTATATGCCCGTTGTGACGTGTCCACGATGTGGCAGCACCGACACATATCGAATTGATGTAAGTCGGCAAGCCAGCGCGCCGCGATGGGAATGCGGTGACTGCGGAAAGTCGTTCCTCGTTCGGCCATCACGCTGACAGCCCGCCCATTTCCCGCCGGTACGGGCACATTAGTCGGTGAGGCCAGCACGGAGGTGTCGACGATTGGCTGTGATCCTTACTCGCAAGCCAATTCGAGTCTTTCGAGACGGCGCACGAGGAGGCTCGGCAGCCACCGCCCGGTTTCAGCCGCTTCGATCTTCGAGGTGCATTCAAGCAGCTGACCGAGCACGATCCGAGCCTCCAACCGAGCGAGCGCCGCTCCGACGCAGAAGTGCGCGCCCTTGCCGAATGTGATGTGGGTTTTCCCAGCCGGCCGATCGAGTCGAAATTCGTCGGGATCGTCGAAGTGCGACGGATCGCGGTTGGCTGCGCCCCATAACAGCAGAAGGCGCGAATTCGCAGGAAGGTCCAGACCACACAGTGTGGTGTCGTTGACGACGTGACGATAGTGACCCCGAAACGGGGGCTCATATCTCAGCACCTCTTCAAGGAACGCGCCGAGCAGCTCTGGTTGATCGCGCACCCGCGCTTGAATATCAAGGCGAGTCGACAAAACCCAAGCCGCGGATCCGATTAACGACGCCGTGGATTCACCACCCGCGCTGAACAAGATGATCATCATCGCCTGCGCGGTGAGCTCTTCCAACTCACCCGATGCGCACGCCATGGCCAAATCGCCGAGCAAGTTGTCCTGCGGGTCGGCGGCAGCCCGCCGAAACTGATCGGTTATGTATGCCGCGAGTTCCATCACGGCGATGCCCGCAGCGGCGAGTTGATCTTGGCTGACAAGCCCCTCGACCACCTGGGTCGCCGAATATCCCCATCGCACGAGCTTGTCGATGTCGGCATCCGGGACACCGATGATCCGCCCCACGACCATCATTGGCAGTCGATTTGCCATGGCGCTCATCCATTCGATGCGCCCGTTTCGCGCGTTGGCATTCCAGAGCCGCTCGGCTGTTTCAGCGATGAACGGCTCGAAGGCACGGATACGCTTGGCTGCCAGCTGCGGAAGCAACGCTTTCCTGTGCACCGCATGCGCAGGCTCGTCGGCGGTCGCCAGTACATGGCTCTTTCCGCCTAATCCCTCCATCTCAAACGCGCCCACCTCGCCACCAGGCTGATACGTCATCGTCGCGGTCAAGTTCGAGGAGAAGACCTCGGGTCGAGCAATGGCCTCGTTAACGGCCTCCCAACTGCACACCGCGTAGAACCCAGAATCGCCGATTTGATGCACCGGTGCTGTGGACAACATTCGCCGGTAGAGAGGGTACGGGTCTTGTATGTACTCGTCGTCGAACAACTCGATCCCCAGCCGCGTCATTTCTCCACGCTGACCGCGTCGCCGGTGTGCGTCAACCGTCTCCGCAATAGTTGAAAATCCTGCTTAACCCGTCGCGCGGCGGCCGTCGCAGGCTGCATCCCGGACCTGCATCAACGCTGAAATCTGCGGCCGACTTTGTCTCAGCGCTGAGACAATATGAATTCGGGATTCGAAAGGAAGATCACTGTGGTCCGAGACGATTGGCTGCTTGGAGGCGAGCGCCGTACGGCAGCCGCGGACCGCATCTATGCCGCGGCGACCGACCTCGTCTTGCGCGACGGCCTAGATGCCTTCGACCTGGACGCCTTGGCGGCACGAGTCCACTGTTCGCGGGCGACTATCTACCGCTACGCCGGCGGGAAAGCCCAGATCCGCGACGCAGTTCTACTCCGCCTGGCGGCCCGCATCGTCGACTCGGTCCGACGCGCCGTGAACAACCTGGATGGCACGGAGCGAGTGGTAAAGGCGATAACAGTCGCACTCGAACACATCCGATCAGACCCGATGCGCCAAATGATGATCGGGTTGAGCGCCGGTCGCGATCTGACCGGGCTCCCTTCGTCGCCGGTGCTAGGCCGTCTCGCCGCCGACCTCACCGGCATAACCGACGACCCGCAGGCGGCCCAATGGATCGTCCGCGTCGTCATGTCGCTGGCGGTCTGGCCGATGGGCGACAGCGAGCTGGAAAACCAGATGGTGGAGCGCTTCGTTGCACCAGCATTCAACTGACGAATGACTGCTGCACAACTACCGCAAGCCCGAACGTTCGATCAACGGATCACTCGCGCCCGCTGATCACATCCGAGCGGCAATGCAGGACAACATCGGTTCCGACAAAGACATCCCTCACGTCACCCCGCCGGTGACAGTCAAGTACATCACGGACTGGAGTTGCTGGGCTTGCTCTGATCGACGGTCCGCCGCCGGTCCACTACGGCTTGAATCCGTAGACCATCGACGTCGGCCCGACCAGATGAGTGATCGTGATGTCGCGCAACCCCGCGTCGCGCAGCCACCCCGCGCACTGAGCAGTGGTCGCTTCGAAGCCCTCGCGGGTCTCGAGCATGATGTTCAAGCTCGACAACAGGCTCATAAACCTGTATCGGCTCTTGTTGTTGACCATCGCGTCGTATACGAGCAGCGAGCCACCGGGCGGAAGAGCCGCATACGCCTTGGCGATCAGTCGTCGCCGTGTCGCCTCGCCGTATCCATGCAGAAGGTGACCGAATGAGATCACGTCGGCTTGCGGCAGGGGCCCCTCATTCATGTCACCGGAGACAAACGTCAGCCGATCATCCAACCCGAACGACGCGACGTATTCCTTGAAGATGGGTCCCACTGCGGCCAGGTCGTAGTTGATGCCGGTGAGATGCCGGTGAGTCAGCGCGACGCGCGTCGCGAACGCGCCTTGCGCCCCACCGACATCGACGAACGTCCGAAAGCGCTTCCACGGGAATCGGGCGGCAATCAGCGTCGCCTCTGCCGTCGAGATGCCCGTCATTCCCGACAGGAACTGCTTGAGCGCGTCGGGATCCTGATACAGCGTGGAGAAGAACTCGTTGTCCCCGGTCTCTTCGCTGGCGGCTGGATTTCCCGTGGACATCAGCACGCCCAGACCCGACCAGAGCTCATAGAGGCGCCTGCTGGACAGCTCCATCAACCCACCGATGTAGCTGGGCTTGTTGCGGTCCAGAAACAGGTTCGCCCGCAGAGTGTTTGCGTATCTGCCCTTGCGGTCGCGCTTGAGCAACCCCAGCTCGACGAGACAGTCAAGCAGTGCGCCGGTGGCGCGTGGGTGCCAGCCGAGCCGGCTCATCAGGTCGCTCGCGGTCGCGGGCCCCGTCGCCAACTCGGTGAACAGACCACACTCAACGGCAAGGAGGACGACGCGAGAGCCCCAGAAGCTCATTCCCTCCCGCATGATCTGTTCAGGTCCGGTGAGGCGGCGCAACACCGGACCGGCCACCCGGTTCTGAAATGCGCGCATCATGAATACCTCACGCCGGACGGCGCTTTGACTCAACATATTTCGAACGCTACGCCGGTAAACCATTGGGCCACTATGGCTCCGAGCGTGTGACCAAGCGGTTGTAACCTGTGAGCGCGCTGTGTGGCGGCGGGTTGCGGCGCATAAAGGCTTGCTCTGCCAAGGCATTCGAGTTCGACGGTGGGTCGGGAATTCTGCGGAGATCCTGAAAGATGTGTTGGTGAACACCAGACCGTCACAGTGTGTGATTCTCCACAGCCGGGATGTTGAACCTTACCCGCGAATGAAACGTACAGGACCCGCGGTCATCAAGCCGCAGGCTTGCTGACGTCTGCCGGCTTGTCGGTGTCTGCCTGCTCGGTGTCGCCGCTTCCGTTGACGCCGTGCGTCCCGAGGTCTCTGCGATGAATGCCGTGCCTGGTGTCATCGGTCTTGATGTCGGCCCGCGGAGTGAACAGCTTTCTGCTGAGGGCCTTTCGGTCGTGGACGTCCTTGGTGTCGCTCTTCGTGACGTTGCCTTCTGTATCGCCGGCGTTCGCGTCGAGATCCTTGTTCTCGGGATCGTTGTTCACGGCCTCGTTCTTCTGGGGCGTCGTCTGAGGTTCAGTTTCCTCGGTCACCCGCTTCTCTTCGGTGACGGTGGGATCCTGCTTGACCACCGCGCCGTTGGCGTCTACCCCGGTGTCCTGCTGCTTAACTTGTTGACCCGCCTGTGCCCGGTCCAGTCCGGCGCCTTCAGAGTTGCGTACCAACCTCAGGTTTGAAGCGCCTGCGAGCTTTTCGGTGTTCAGCGTCTCTTTGTCGGTCAGCTTGGTCGTCTTGGCCTCCGAGTCCAAAAGGAGCGTGTTGGCGTGTTGCTGGTTGACCGTCGGCGCCGCGGGGGCCGGTCCCAGGCCGAGGTCATGCAGGAACGCCTGGATGCCTTCGAACGCCGCTGCCACGAATTTTCCTGCGACCGCGAGCCAGTTCTGAGAGGGGTTGAACGGCAGGATCGACAGGCTCTGCGGGACATTGGGGTCGCCGCTCCAGTCGTAGCCCAAATCGATGATCACCTTCGCCATCGGCGCAAGGAGGTCGACGAACGGTTTCACAATCGGTTTGATGCCGATCGAGTCGGCGGTGCTGAGGATCAGATCCGCCAGCGGCAACGATTTCGCCGGGATCATGATGTATTTGTTGATGCTCGTCGGATCGTTGCCGCCATAGCGGATGTTGGCCGGGTCGTTCAGCGCCTCTTCCAGTTCTTCCTCGGTGTATCCATACGGCAGCGATCCGCTTCCGGGTCGGTCGGGGCCCGCCAAGTACTGGCCGTGAACGGTCTCGAACGCCGCCAGCATGTTGAGCAAGGCAAGCGGGTTGCCCCAGTACTTCGGTGAATACACGACGGGGTCGTACTCGAAGCCGATGACGGTGGTCGGTATCCCGCTGTCGGTGATCATCGGCGGACCGAACTTCGCATCGAGCAGGAGCTGACCGAGCAGCGACAGCGGACTCAGTCGCGGCCACAGGCCGCCGTCGGGGTTGGCGATGCTGCCGATCATGACAATTTGTAGCTGCTGCTTCTGTTCCGGCGTCAGCTTGTCGGCCAGTACGCGCATTTCGTTGGAGACCACCTGGCCACCCTGGGAGTAGCCGAAGATGACGATGTCCTCATCGGGATTTTGAGCCCAGATGTTCTCGAACAACTCATAGTCAAGGCCTGCGACGCCTTTTGCCACCGATACGTTCCATTTGTCGCAGCCGTCGGGTCCGGACCGACACCAGCCCGGGAACGGCAACGGCCAGAAGGAGGCGGGGTAGTTGATGCCGATGAGATTCTGGCCAGGCGTGTCGCACCCACCCTCGGTCGTGCAGAAGGTGCCCTGCAGGTAGTAGTCGCGGGCGTTCTCCATGTAGTTGGGGACGATGTTGGCGTCCGGGGTGCCGGTGCCCGGCACGATCAACGCGGTGGCGGCCAGGCTGACGGCGGACACGAACGCCATCGCGGCGCCGAGGAAGACTGCACTCAGCAGCCCGAGCAGCAACAGGAATACGCTCCGTACCGCGTTACGCATGCGTCAACAATCACACAGTGCACGCGCCGCTGATTGTCGAATGGGAGATTTGCTGAAACAGAGGCGCGACGACCGAGCGTCACACATCTGCGCGCCGCCTCGTCTACCGGATGAAGCGAAAATGATGACAAAGGACGGCCATTATGAACCGCGAAGGAACCGCCGCACGGGTCTATGTGACCGCGGTGACGGCGCTGCTCGGACTGGTGACCCTGGTGATCGGACTGTGGTGTCTTATCGACCCCACCTCGTTCGCGCGATTCGTCGAATTCCCCGAGCACGAGCACTTCCTGCACGACCTCGGTGCTTTCCAGATCGGCCTCGGCGCGACGCTGTTGCTGGCTCTGATCTGGTCGGACGCATTGATCACCGCGATTGCCGGATTCTTTGTGGCCAATGCGATCCACACCGTCAACCACGTGGTGGATCTGGACCTCGGCGGCTCCGCCGCCCAGGCCTGGCTGCTGGGCGCGGCGTCGCTCGCCCTCGCCGTCGCCTTCGTACTGCGCCTGCGTCAGCTTGGGTTCGTCGTGGGCTACGTCAATTGCGCCACCGATCCGGCGTTAGCCCCGTTCGTGCGGCAGAAGACCATCAGGCTCACGACATACCGCAAGGACGGAACGGTCGGCACCAGCCCGATCAGCATCGTGGTGGATGGCGATCGCGCGTATTTCCGGAGTTTCGACAAGGCCGTCAAGGTGCGCCGCATGCGACGTAACCCCAGCGTGGAGTTCGGTCCGGCGACGATGTCGGGCGCTGCCACCGGCGCCATGCAATCCGGCCAGGTGCGCTTGCTCGACGGCGACGAGTACCGGGAGGCGGCGCGGCTCCTTCGGCGCAAATACCCGTTGCTTCACGGTGTGCTGGTCCCCGCCGCGCACCGCCTCGGCCGGTCCAAATACGGCCGCACGGTGCACGCCGAGTTGATTCCGGTGTCGTCCTGACGCTCATAAGTGGGTACCCGTCGTCCGTCTGGTCAGGCGAAAAGGAGGCGGCGATGGTTGATCGTGAGGGTGGCCAGTGGAATGTCGGCATCAAAAGCGGCGAGGTCTACCTGGAGCGCGTGTCCAATGACGGTGAACGACTGTTCGAGGACGCGGTGGATGCCCAGGAGGCACGTGACTTCGCGCGGCTATTGACCAAGTACGCCGACAAGCTCGACGAATCCGGCGACGCCGACCGAGACAAGTCCAAGGACGAGAAGTCCGACAAGGACGAGGACAAGTCCGACAAGGACGAGAAGTCCGACAAAGACGAGGACAAGTCCGACGAAGAGGACAGGGACGACAGGGACGACGATGAGGACGAGGAGGAGAAGGACGACAAGTCCAAGTCCAAGTCCAAGTCCAACGACAAAGACAAGTCCGATACAGACAACGACGAGGACGACCACTAATCGCAAGCCGGCGCGCAGCGCCCGCCCGATAATGCTCTGATGGCGGTAGCGGGTAACGCGGGCACTGGCGCGATGCGGGTCGTCTCGCTGATCGGATGCGTCGTTTGCGCCCTCGCCGCTTTCGGCCTTGCGCTGGAAACGAGCATGGAGTTGTTCATGTTCGGCTTTCCCGACGGTCACACCATCGACTACCAGAAGGCGGCGGCCACGCCGCTGAGAATCCTCATGTGGCTGCAGGGGGGCATCGGCCTGCTGTTCTTGGGCCTAGCTTTTTCGCCGATCAAAACCCGGATGCGAACGGTCGGGTGGCTCACCGCATTGGTGGTGTTCGTGCTCCTCGCGCTTACCGCGCGCATCGGTGTCCCGTGGTATTTCGGCACCCACCTCGGCCTCGACAACGGGATCGGTGGTTAGGGCCGCCGCGCGTCCAGGTGAACGCAAGCGTTGACATGACACTTTCCGGCTGGTTGTCTACCGCCGATGAGCGACGACGCCCGCGAGATAGAGAACCTGATCTATACCTATGCAGAGCGCCTCGACGCCGGGGACCTCGACGGTGTCGCCGCCTTGTTCGCCCACGGCCGCATCCGCGGCATGGAAGACGGTCCCCCGGAGACGGTGTTCGCCGGAGCCGACCGCGTGCGCCAGATGTACGGGATGGCAACCCGCCTCTACGACGACGGCACCCCGAAGACCAAGCATTTCACCACCAATGTGCGGATCGACGTCGACCAGGACGCCGGCACTGCACAGGGCAGCGCCTACTACTGCGTCACCCAGTCGACGCCGGACCTGCCGCTGCAGGTGATCGTGACCGGGCACTACCGCGACACCTTCCACCGCGTCGACGGGACGTGGTGGTTCGACACCCGGACCATGTTCGTCGACCAGGTCGGTGACACCAGCCACCATCTGAAATTCTGACTGCCGTGGCACAGGCCTTCGACGCCGGCGAACTGATGACCGTCGCGCAGCGCAAGGAAACCCTGGACGACTGGGGCCCGCTGCCGTTCACCGAGCCGTTGGCAGTACTGGCGGACAGCTATTCCGCCGCCGACTTGAATGACATCGGGGTGCACATCCTGCGCTCCGGCCTGATTCACAGCCTGCGCATGCGACTGCGCGCACAAGAGTGGGTCCGGCGGCACCCAGAGATCAGCGCGGAAAAGATCGTCTCGCCGATCGTCGTCGTCGGCATGATGCGCAGCGGCACAACCCTTCTGCAGCGACTCCTCGCCGCCGACAGCCGCTTTCACTGCGCATACGGCTGGGAAGTGGTCGAAGTCGCGCCCCAGCTGGATTACCGGTTCGACACGCCCGAGGATCCGCGCATTGCCATCAGTGAGAAGCGCGAGGCGACTTCGCGTGAGCTCGCGCCGGAACTCTTCTCGATCCACCCCATGTACGCCCGCGAACCCGAAGAAGAAATCGTCTTCCTCTCCGATGCGTTCCTCTCCCACGTCCCGGAGTCCGGCGCACACGTGCCGCACTACCGCTCGTGGATAGACGGTCAGGATTTCGCCCCGGCGTATGCCTACCTGCACCGCATGCTGCAGTTCTTGCAGTGGCAGAAACGCCAGACAGGCCGAACCGCCCAGCGGTGGGTGCTCAAATCCCCTGCCCACCTTGGCTATCTGGACACACTTCGTGCCCAGTTCCCTGATCTGCATGTGGTGCACATGCACCGCGACCCCAAGGACACCATCGCCTCCGGCGCCAGCCTCAACGCGACACTGCACGCGATGCACGCCGACAACGTGGACCGCCACCGCGTCGGCGCCGAATGGCTGCAGCGCATGGGCTGGACCAACGACCGCGCGATGGCCACCCGATCGGCGTGGACCGACGAGGCGACGCGATGCACCGACATCGAATTCGCCGACGCCGTCGCCGATCCGATCGGTCAAGTCGCCCGCGTGTACGACGCCGTCGGCGTGCCGCTGACAACCGAAGCCGAAGCAGCGATGCGCCGCTGGCTGGTCGAGCGGCCGCGCGAGCCGGCGCGTCCACCCTATGCCCCCGCAGACTTCGGATTGAGCTACGAGCAGATCGACGAGCGGTTCGCCATCTACAACTCCCGATTACGCTCCGGGACAACATCTTTGAGGAGGTGCTGGATGTCCGATTTCACCGGTAATCCCGTCGCGACGGAGTCACAGCACGAGCAGGAACTCGCTGCGCTCGAGCTCACCAAGCATCCGACGGTCAAGGAGGCGTACCGCAGCGTCGCCGAGACCTGGCTGGGCCGGGCGAAGGCATCCGAGGCCATGCGCGAGCGGTTCGACGATGCCTTCGCCGAGGTGATGTTCTCGGCTGCGGTGTGGTCGTCGAACCAGGACAAGCTGCGACCAAAGGTCAGCTGCATCACCCGACTCGGTCACCCCGTGGCCGGTCATGCCATCCCCGGATCACGCTGGGGCATCGACAATCCCGACAGTGTGTACCGCGTTATCCCGATCTCCGGCGATGAGCGGTATGAAATCCGCGGCCAGGTGGGGGCAAATCGGATGACCGAGAACTACTTCACATTGTGGGATGCCAACATGGGCACCGTCGCCGTGCTCAACGGCCGCACGATGGAGGTCGATAGCGACGGATCGTTCACGATCACCGTCGATTCCGAACCCGCGGGCGGCCGCCCCAACCACGTGCAAACGACGCCGCAGGCCCACGAGTTCTACATCCGCGACGTGTTGCTCAACTGGGACCGCGACGATCCCAATCACCTTGCTGTGCAACGTCTAGGCGCCGCACCTTCGACGCCGCCGCGTACCGTGGACGAGCAGGCCGAGGCAACCGCGGGCATGATGGCCTACTTCGCGAACTTCACCGGCAAGCTCAGTCACGGGGTGTACAAGATGGCACCGAACAACTTCAACCTCGCCTGGTCGGCCGACAAAGTCGGGGCAATGCGCAACCAGGTCTACGTGATGGGCCGGTTCGATCTGAACCCTGGCGAAGCGTTCGTCGTCGATGTGAGCGACGGCGGCGCCGAGTACTTCACCGTGCCGTTGAGCAATATCTGGGGCACGACGCTGGACATCATTGACCGCACCGGCAGCCTCAACAAGGCGCAGTCCGAGCCGAACGACGACGGCACGTATACCTACGTCATCTCCCCCACCGACCCTGGGTTGGCCAACTGGATCGACTCCGACGGCCTGCGTGAGGGCATCCTGACCCTGCGGATGGCCGAATTCGGCGAGGACGGACCGAAGGAGGACCTTGGTGCCCGCGGGCGGGTGGTGAAGCTCGACGACCTCGAAAAGGAAGTGTCCACCCTGCGCCGCGTGTCCGCCGACGAACGCGCAATCCAACTCGCCGACCGACGTGCGGCGTACCTGCGTCGGCTCCCCGAAGGGACGAACTGATATGGCTCGCTGGTTCATCACCGGCTGCTCCACCGGCATCGGCCGTGAGATCGCCCGCGCCGCATTGGAAGCCGGACATTCGGTAGTGGTCACGGCGCGGCGTCCCGAGACGATTGCCGATTTCGCCGATACATTCGGCCCGCGTGCAGCGATCGTCGCGCTCGATGTCACCGACAAGGCCCAGATCGCTTCGGCCGTTGCGGCGGCCGACGATGCGTTCGGCGGGATCGACGTCCTGGTGAATAACGCGGGCAACGGCTATCTTTCGGCGATCGAGGAGGGCGAGGACGATAAGGTCCGCAAACTGTTCGACACCAACTACTTCGGTGTCGTGGACACCATCAAAGCGGTGCTGCCCCAGATGCGCGCTCGCCAGTCTGGGCACATCGTCAACATCTCGTCGATGACGGGTCTGGTCGCCAATCCACCGAACGCCTATTACTCGTCGACGAAGTTCGCGCTGGAGGCGCTGACCGAAGCGCTGGCGCAGGAAGTGAAACCGTTCGGCATCAAGGTCACCGCGGTCGAGCCCGGTGCGTTCCGCACGGACTGGGCCGCCCGCTCGATGTGGGAATCCGCCACGTCGATAGACGATTACGAGGCGAACGTCGGTGCGCGCAAGACGCTGATCAAGGAATTCGCCAACCACCTTCCCGGCGATCCCCGCAAGGTGGCCGAGGCGGTGCTGATGGTGACGATGCTTGACGAGCCACCGCTGAGGCTGCTGCTCGGCCGCGACGTATTGAAGGCGGTGCGGGACAAGCTCGCCGCGTTCTCGGCGTCGATCGACGAGTGGGAGTCCGTCACCAAGAACGTCAACTTCCCGGCGGCACAAAGTGAATAGCCTCGACGGCCGCGTCGCGCTGGTCACCGGTGCCGCGCGCGGCATGGGCCGGGCACACGCGGTGCGGCTGGCCAGCGAGGGCGCTGACATCATCGCCGTCGACATTTGCACAGATTTCGCGTCCACCGACTATCCGGGTTCCACACCCGAAGATCTGGCAGAGACCGGGCGACTCGTCGAAGGCCATAGCCGCCGAATCTTGCTGGGGCAGGTGGATGTCCGCGATGCCGAGGCCATGCAGGGGGTCGTCGCGGAGGCGCTGCGCGAGTTCGGACGCCTCGACATTGTCGTGGCCAATGCCGGCATCATTCGGGTCACCGATTGTGAGGACCGCCAGCAGACCTTCCGCGACATCATCGACGTGAATCTCGTCGGCGCGTGGAACACTGTCGACGCGGCCATCCCGGCGCTCATCGAGGGAGGGCGCGGCGGATCCATCGTCCTGACCAGTTCGACACAGGGAATCAAGGCGTTGGGCACCGACCGCGCGGGACCGCAGGCCTACGCGGCCTCCAAGCGGGCGCTCGTCGCGCTGATGCAAGGGTGGGCCACTCAGCTTGCGCTGCACTCCATCCGCGTCAACACCATTCACCCGAGCGGCGTCGCCACCGACATGATCCTCAACGACGCGACGATGGCGCTCGTTTCGGCCGGCGACGCATGGATCTCAGCTCAGCAGAACGCATTACCCATTCCGCTGCTGGAACCCGGCGACGTCGCAGGCGCCGTCGCGTGGCTTGTCTCGGATGCCGGCAAGTTCATCACGGGAACGGCGTGGCCGCTGGACGCCGGGTTCCTGCTGCGCAACTGACCGCGTCAGGCGTTTTGCTCGTCGCTGGCATCCGATGCGGCATCACCAGCCGCCGTGAAGTGCTCGAGCGTACCGGTGATCTGCAGGAGACGCTCGAGATGGCTGGGCGGGTCGTCGAGATGCAGTTGCACCCCGGCCGCCGAGGTCTGGCGGTGAATCTGCAGCAGCCCGGACAGGCCTGCCGAATCGCAGAAGTCCAATTCGGAGCAGTCAATGCGAATCTCGGCGAGGTCGGGCTGTTCGACGAGCAACCGCGAAACGGTTTCGACGACGCCGCGCGTCGTGACGTAGTCGAGGTCACCAGCGGCCTGCACACGGGCGGTTCGGTTTGCGATATCCACGGTCTGGGTGATGTTCATTCCTGCGATGAAGGGTCGGTTTTCGGACGGGTGGGCGCGGCGGGACCCGTGGGTGCCCGCACTGGGTCAGTCACGATCAAGCGGTATACCGTCCAGCGGTGTGACCGTCGACGGCGCTGAGGTGCGTGCGGTGGGGCGCAGTGATCGCCACCACCGCAATGTCGTCGTGGGTTCGCCGGCTGAGCCATTTCGTGGTGAGCGTGAGGACGTGCTCGACCACGGCCTCCGGAGGCATCCCGACGCATTCGGCCATGGCCTTCTTCAGCCGATGCTCACCAAACATCTCGCGACCCCTGGGGCCGCCGTGTGCCTCGGTCACCCCGTCGGTGTACAGCAAGCACGTTTCCCCCGGCGCCAGTGACGTCTCGAACGATCGGGCCTTGAACTGCGGCAGCGCGCCGACGAGCGTGCCGCGTGTGTCGGCCTCCTCGACGCGGCCGTCGTTGCGCACGATCAGCGGCGCGGGATGACCGGCGCACGTGAGGCGCAACGCCAGCTGACCGTCCCTTCGGGCGATCGAGGCCAGCACCATAGTGGCGAATCGACTGTTGTCGGGCGACAACATCGCGTCGTTGAGAAGCTTGAGCACGCCTTCGTGATGATTGGCCAAGGGAGCCAGCGCCTGCAGCGTGTTGCGGATCTTGCCGGTCAGCACAGCGGCGTCCAGACCCTTTCCGCAGACGTCGCCGAGCACCACAAGCGTCTCGTCCTCTGGCGTGGCAGCCGGGTGGACGTCATAGAAGTCGCCGCCGACGACCAGATGATCCTCCGATGCGCGATATCCACCTGCCATGTCGATCCCGTGCACCCGACGCAGCGGGGGCGGCATCAGCTCACGCATCAACATGCGGGTGGTGGCCGCTTGTTCGGCATGGACGCGTGCGGCCGACAGCGCGGCACCGGCCCGCGCCGCGAAAAGCAGGGCCAGCACCTCCTCGCCGTCGCTGAACACCGCCTGCGACGCGCGCCGCAGCAGCACGAGCGCGCCGGCAGGCGTGCCGTGGCCCGGCAGCGGGGTGATCACCACCGATCCGACTGGCCCGGTGAAATCGTCCGGCTTGAGCCAGTCGGGCACTGTGTCCGGATCTATCCAGCGTGACGGCACCGGCGGGAATCCGCGAAGCGCCTCGCTCAGCCCCGCCACGTCGGAGGGGTCGGCGACTACGCTGCGCGGCGCGGCGGCGCCGTCGCTACCGCTGCAGACCACCGGTACTCGCCTGCCGGTCGGGGGTGCGACGAGGACTGCGGCGTCGGCCAGGTGTTTCTTCGCCATCTGCACTGTCGCCTGCATGCATCGGTCCACGTTGCGCGAAGCACCCAACACCGCGGACGCCTCTGCCAGGAAGGCGGTGCGTTCGCGTTCCTTCGCCAACGACTGCTCGGCCTCGGCCAGGAGGCGGACGGAATCCTCAACCAGGTACCACGCCACGTTGCCGCCCGGCAGCACCGCCGGCTTTGCATCGAATTCGCGGCCGTTCACCGCACCCGACACAGTCGGTGCCGGCGCGGGCGTAGATGCCGCGAGCGACTGAGTGAACTGTTGGTGGGCTTGCGACAGCCACGGCGGCACCGCGTCCTCGATGCGGGTGCCGGTCGTCGCGGCGGGCAGGACGGATTGGGCGGACTCGCTGCGTGCGCGGACCGTGCCAGCGGCGTCGATGACCAGCACCGGCCACGGCAGGGACGTCCACGGCGCGTCGAGATCAGTCTCGACGCCCACGGCGACCTGCTCACGCACGAAAAGCCTCCTACGGTGAACCAAGAAAAATGGCCCACGTGGCTGGAGGCCGGAAGAGGTATCCGCCTCACTATGGCGCAGACTGTGGCCCGCCACAACCTTTTCGTGACAGCTTGGCCCGTCTCGCGCGAATACGGATAGGCTTTGCGACCCGCTCAGCCGAGCAGCGCGGGCAACGGAACGTGCATCAACGCGCATGCTGCACGCAGCAGTTCGGCCTCCGACGGAGTGACCGTGCCGTCATCGAGTACCGACACCACCATTGCCTCGATGAGGGCTTGCTTGGCCTTTGGTTCCAGAGCGTCCAGTGCTGCCCAGCCCTCGTCCAGGGTCTGCTGCCAGCTGCGCCGACGCGGGTTGTCGGACCGTTCCGCATCCCCGTACAAGCGACGAAGCGCAGCGTCGAAGGCGTGCCCAGTCGAGGTCTGATCACCTCCACCCGCCACGGCCAGCGTCGCCAGAAGCGTCGTGACCAACGGCCGCACATCGCGCAGTGAGCCCTTGCCCAACCTGCTTCGACGCGAGGGGTCGGCGGCGTCCTGCAGGTAGCTCCAGACCAGCCGCGTCACGCAATACTCGAACATCGTCACGGTGCTGTCGGCAACGGCTAAGTCGTTCAATGCGGCAACCAGCTCGTCCTGATACTCGCGCGGATGCGCGGCAAGCTGAGGCAAAGCCAGCTCCACGAACGGCAGACGCAGTTCGTGGGCCAGCTTGGCCATCTGCTCGGCCAATGCCGAGATCCGACAACTCGCCAGCCAGCCCACCACGGCCCCGGCCGCCGTGATCGGCTTGCTGCTCGCGCCGTCCGGCGAGGCCGTGCGCGCGCGCCAGCTGGATGCGGTGGCCGCGCGGCTGGGTCCCGCCCTGGCTCGAGACGCCTCGGCATTGGCCGAGCAGATGGCCAAGCTGGCCCACGAACTGCGTCTGCCGTTCGTGGAGCTGGCTTTGCCTCAGC
>NZ_LZMC01000073.1 GCF_001668615.1 Mycobacterium sp. 1274761.0 | reverse complement strand
AATGCACTTGGAAACCCTCGACCGGTCCGTCGCCGTCGTCGACCATCTGGCCCTTGAACCCGATGTCGGCGACCTGGATGCGGGCGCATGAGTTGGGGCAGCCGTTGATGTTGACCGTGATCGGCACATCGAGCTGAGCCCCCAGGTCGCCGGAGATGTCCTCCAGCCGCTTCTCGAGATCGGGCACCAGCAGCTGCGCGCGGCCCTTCGTGTCGGCGAAGGACAGCTTGCAGTACTCGATGCCGGTGCAGGCCATCAGGTTGCGCCGCCAGTGCGTGGGCGTGGCCGGCAGGCCCAGCTCCTCCAGCCCGCGCACCAGCGCGTCGACCTTGTCGTCGGGCACATCGAGGATGATCAGCTTCTGGTACGGCGTCAGGCGGACCCGGTCGGAACCGACCTCGGCCGCGAGGTCGGCGATCTTGGTCAGGATCGTCCCGGAAACCCGACCGGCGATCGGCGCGATGCCGATGGCGTTGCGGCCATTCTTCAGCTTCTGCACGCCGACGTGGTCGATCGGGTGCTTGACCGGCTCGGGGGCCGGACCGTCGATCAGCTTGCGGCCGAGATACTCGTCCTCGACGACCTGGCGGAACTTTTCGACGCCCCAGTCCTTGATCAAGAACTTCAGCCGCGCCTTGGACCGCAGCCTGCGGTAGCCGTAGTCACGGAACACCGATGTGACGGCCGCCCAGACCTCGGGCACTTCCTCCAGCGGCACCCACGCGCCGAGGCGCTGGGCCAGCATTGGGTTGGTTGACAGGCCGCCGCCGACCCAAATGTCCAGGCCCGGGCCGTGCTCGGGGTGGTTGACCCCGATGAATGCGATGTCGTTCACCTCGTGAGCGACGTCCTGCAGACCGGAGATCGCGGTTTTGTACTTACGCGGCAGGTTCGAGAACTCCGGGCTGCCGATGAAGCGGCGGACGATCTCGTCGACGGCCCAACTCGGGTCGAGCACCTCGTCTAGCGATTCTCCGGACAGCGGGCCGCCGAGCACGACGCGAGGGCAGTCGCCGCAGGCCTCGGTGGTCTGCAGGCCGACCGCGGCCAGCCGGTCCCAGATCTGCGGGACGTCCTCGATCCGGATCCAGTGGTACTGGATGTTCTCGCGGTCGGAGATGTCGGCGGTGTCGCGGGCGAACTCGGTGGAGATCTCCCCGATGGTGCGCAGCGCGGCGGTGGTCAGCGCGCCCCCGTCGCAGCGGACCCGCATCATGAAGTACTTGGCCTCGAGCAGGTCGGCGTTCTCATCCCCGGTCCAGGTGCCGTCGTAGCCCTGCTCACGCTGGGTGTAGAGGCCCATCCAGCGGAACCGGCCGCGCAGGTCCTGCTTGTCGATGCTGTCGAAGCCCCGCTTGGAGTAGATATCGAGGATGCGGGCGCGCACGTTCAGCGCGTCGTCATCCTTCTTGAACTGTTCGTTCGCGTTGAGCGGCTCGCGATAGCCGAGAGCCCATTGACCCTCGGCGCGCGGGCGTTTGAGGGGCTTGGCGGTGGTCATGTTGTGTGGCTCCTTACTGGAGCCGGCCTTCGGGCGCGCTTTCACCGGGGGCTGTCCGGCGGCGCAGATCCGGCGGCCAGCTGAAAGTACTGGTGGGCAGGACTACGACGTCAAGGCAGACAACAACAGCTACATACGCGCTTGAAGTCGACATGCCGCCGCGCCACCAGCGATACGCGGTGGGAGAAGATGCGAGCGGCGATCACGGCCCAATTGTGCCACGGACACCGACATATGCCCTAACCGGTCGAGATTTGGGCTCAGGGTGAACAAAAGTCCTCTGAGAAACTGGGCTTGTGACCGTCCGAACCCAGCCTGCCGGCTTGCCTGGCATGACGCCGACGCCCGGGGCGCCGTTCGGTTTGTATGTCCACGTCCCGTTCTGCGCCACCCGCTGCGGATACTGCGACTTCAACACCTACACCCCCGCCGAGCTGGGCGGCGCCGAATTCGACGGCTGGCTGGCCGCGCTGCGCGCCGAACTGGGCCTGGCCGCAGCGATGCTGGGGTCACCACCGGCGGTGCAGACGGTCTTCGTGGGCGGCGGCACGCCGTCGCTGCTGGGCGGGCCGGGCCTGATCAAGGTGCTCGACGCGGTGCGTGACCACTTTGTCCTCGCCGACGGGGCCGAGGTCACCACCGAAGCCAACCCGGAATCGACGTCTCCCGAACTGTTCGTGCGCCTGCGCGACGCCGGATACACGCGCGTGTCGCTGGGCATGCAGTCGGTCGCTCCGCACGTGCTGGCGACGCTGGACCGGGTGCACTCGCCGGGCCGGGCGCCCGCGGCCGCACGCGAGGCCCTCGCGGCCGGATTCGAGCACGTCAACATCGACCTCATATACGGCACGCCGGGGGAGACCGACGACGATTTTGCGCGCTCGATCGACGCGGCCGTCGAGGGAGGTGTTGATCACATTTCGGCGTATGCGCTGACCATCGAGGAGGGCACCGCGATGGGCAGACGGGTGCGGCGCGGGGAACTATCGCTCACCGACGACGATGTGCTGGCGCGGCGCTACGAGCTTGCCGACGAACGGCTGTCGGCCGCGGGTTTCGACTGGTATGAGGTCTCCAATTGGAGCCGGCCCGGCGGTGAATGCAGGCACAACATGGGCTACTGGGACGGCGGCGAGTGGTGGGGCGCCGGGCCAGGGGCGCACGGGTATGTGGGATCGATCCGGTGGTGGAATATCAAGCACCCCAACGCGTATGGGCATGCGCTGGCCGACGGATTGCTTCCGGTAGCCGATTTCGAGCAGCTCGATGGCGACGCGCGGCATATGGAAGACGTGATGCTGCGCCTGCGGTTGCGGCGGGGCCTGCCTGCTAGCTTCCTCACCGAGGACGAACGCGTCCGGGCACAGATCGCCGTCGGCGACGGGTTGCTGGCGAGCGACGTCGACCGGTTGGTGCTCACCGACCGCGGACGGCTGCTGGCCGATGGCGTGGTCCGCGCGGTGCTCGACTGATCGTCGCGCTGTGGTCGTTTCCCAAGGAATCCCACAGCAGATGCGAAGGGCTCAGGCGAACCATGAACGGAGTGACCGATCCTGAGCCGGCGGCACTCCTTCGAGCGATGCATGACGCACACGCCCGAGCGTTGCTGCGGTATGTCCTGCGGTTCACCGACGGGGACAGGGCCTTCGCTGAGGATGTTGTCCAGGAGACGCTGCTGCGGCTCTGGCGCAAGCCGGACATCTTGCGGCAGTGCCCGAGCGGGGTGAGGGCCTGGCTGTTCACCGTGGCCCGCAACCTGGTGATCGACGATCGCCGAAGTGCTCGGTACACGCGCGAATACCGGACGGACTCGCTACCCGAGCGGCCATCGCCGGATGCGATCGGCCCGGCATTCGACAGGTGGATCCTGGCGGAGGCGTTGAGGTCACTGTCGGCCGACCACCGCGCTGTCGTCGTCCGCGCGCACTATCTCGGGCAGACCATCGCCGACATCGCTGCCGGAGAACGCATTCCGGAGGGCACGGTCAAGTCCAGGCTGTACTACGCGATGCGTGCGCTGCGGATCACGTTGCAGGAGAATGGGATTGCCTGCTGACCGGATAGGCTAGGTCTGCTCGGCGACCGGCACGTCCATATCGAAGACGCGCGCATGCAGCACCGTCCGATTGCGCAGCGCCGCCCGCACCGCCCGGTGCAGCCCGTCTTCGAGATACACGACGCCCCGCCAGCGCACGGCATGGGGAAACAGGTCGCCATAGAACGTCGAATCCTCCGACAGCAGGCGGTCCAGCTGCAGCACTTTCGTCGTGGTCACCAGCTCGTCGAGGCGGATCTGTCGCGGCGGTATCTGCGACCACTGCCGGTGCGTCAACCCGTGGTGGGGATACGGCTTGCCATCGAGTGTGCCCTTGAAGATCACCTGCCCGAATCCTTCGACTCGTCCCGACTGCCTGCGCCCTGCGCATCATCTGCAGGCTAGTCGCATCCGGTTGATCTGCCACGTGAAGCTATAGCCCCTGCTGATGACCGTAAAATGGGGTCGATCTCAGGAGGTGAACATGGGAAGTGCCGACGACCGTCGGTTCGAGGTGTTGCGCGCGATCGTCGCCGACTTCGTTGCGACCAAGGAACCGATAGGTTCCAAGTCTCTGGTCGAGCGGCACAACCTCGGGGTGTCCAGCGCGACCGTCCGCAACGACATGGCCGTGCTCGAGGCCGAGGGCTACATCACCCAGCCCCACACGAGCTCCGGTCGCGTGCCGACCGAGAAGGGGTACCGCGAATTCGTCGACCGGCTCGAGGACATCAAGCCGCTGTCGTCGTCCGAGCGGTCGGCCATCCTGAAATTCCTGGAGACGGGCGTGGACCTCGACGACGTCCTGCGCCGTGCGGTGAAGCTATTGGCCCAGCTCACCCGGCAGGTGGCCATCGTCCAGTACCCGACGCTGTCGACTTCCACCGTGCGCCATCTCGAAGTGGTTCAGCTGACCCCCGCCCGTCTGCTGCTGGTGGTGATCACCGACACTGGCCGGGTCGACCAGCGAATGGTCGAACTCGGTGACGTCATCGACGAGCACGAGATCGGCCAGCTGCGCGAGATGCTGGGCCAAGCGCTGGAGGGCAAGCGCTTGGCGGCGGCCTCGGTCGCGGTGTCGGAGCTGGCCGCCCACATGGACGGCAAGGGTGGCCTCGGTGACGCCATCGGCAGGTCGGCGACGGTGCTACTGGAATCGCTTGTCGAACGCACCGAGGAGCGGTTGCTGCTGGGCGGCACCGCGAACCTCACCCGCAACACCGCCGACTTCGGCGGATCGCTGCGCTCTGTGCTCGAGGCGCTCGAAGAGCAGGTCGTGGTGTTGCGGCTGCTCGCGGCGCAGCAGGAGGCCGGCAAGGTCACCGTGCGCATCGGACACGAGACGGAAGCCGAGGAGATGGCGGGCACCTCGGTAGTCACGACGGCTTACGGCAGTATGGGGAAGGTCTACGGCGGTATGGGTGTGCTCGGACCCACCCGAATGGACTATCCGGGAACGATCGCCAATGTCGCAGCGGTTGCGATGTACATCGGCGAAGTCTTGGGCAGTCGATAGCCCGCGCACGCGAGGAGCACAAGAGAAGAACCGCCTCGGCGGTAAGGAAGGTCAGGGAGTGGCACGCGACTATTACGGTCTGCTCGGAGTGAGCAAGGGCGCCAGCGATTCGGAAATCAAGCGCGCCTACCGGAAGCTGGCCCGTGAGCTGCACCCCGACGTCAACCCCGACCAGGAGGCGCAGGCCCGCTTTCAGGAGATCAGCGCCGCCTACGAGGTGCTCAGCGATCCGGAGAAGCGGCGCATCGTCGACCTCGGCGGCGACCCGCTGCAATCCGCGAGTGCCGCCGGCAACGGTTTCGGCGGTTTCGGTGGCCTCGGCGACGTGTTCGAGGCGTTCTTCGGCGGCGGTGCCACGTCCCGAGGCCCGATCGGTCGGGTTCGGCCCGGCTCCGACTCCCTGCTGCGCATGCGGCTCACCCTGGAGGAGTGCGCGACGGGCGTGACCAAGCAGGTCACGGTCGACACCGCGGTGCTGTGTGACCTGTGCCACGGCAAGGGCACCCACGGCAACTCCAAGCCGACCACCTGCGACACCTGCGGCGGGAAGGGTGAGATCCAGACTGTGCAGCGCTCGCTGCTGGGGCAGGTCATGACCACGCGTCCGTGTCCGGTCTGCGGTGGAGTCGGTGAGGTCATCCTGGATCCCTGCCACCGCTGCGGCGGCGACGGCCGGGTCCGCTCTCGGCGCGAGATCAGTGTGAAGATCCCTGCCGGGGTGGGCGACGGCATGCGGGTACGGCTGGCGGCCCAAGGTGAAGTGGGTCCCGGCGGCGGCCCGGCGGGTGACTTGTACGTCGAGGTCCACGAGACGCAGCACGAGGTGTTTGTCCGTGACGGCGACGATCTGCATTGCACCGTGTCGGTGCCGATGGTCGACGCGGCGCTGGGTGCCACCGTCTCCATAGACGCGATCCTCGACGGGCCGACCGATATCACGATCCCTGCGGGCACCCAGCCCGACTCGGTGGTCACGCTGCGCGGTCACGGGATGCCGCATCTGCGGTCGGGGGTGCGCGGGGACCTGCACGCCCATATCGAGGTGGTCGTCCCTTCGCGGCTGGACCACGAGGACATCGAGTTGCTCCGCAAGTTGAAGGAACGCCGCACCCGCGACGCCGCCGAGGTGAAGTCCACCCAGACCGCCTCCGCCGGCGGCGGCCTGTTCAGCAGGCTGCGCGAAACCTTCACCGGCCGCTAGCCGGCGCTGATGGCAGGGGCGCTGTTCTACGTCGACACGCTGCCCGACGTCGGCGACCTGGCCGTCGTAGACGGCGATGAGGGCTTCCACGCCGCCACCGTGCGTCGCATCAGGGCGGGTGAGCAGCTCGATCTCTCCGATGGGGCGGGCGCGGTGGCGCACTGCGTGATCGAAGAGGTGGCCAAGACCCGGCTCTCGGCGCGCGTGCAGGAGCGCTGGATCGTCGAGCCGCCGACGCCGTCGGTCACCGTCGTGCAGGCACTGCCCAAGGCCGACCGCTCCGAGCTGGCCATCGAATTGGCCACCGAGGCGGGCGCCGACGCGTTCGTCGGCTGGCAATCGGCGCGCTGCGTGGCGCGCTGGGACGCGGCCAAGGCCGACAAGGGCCTGCGCCGGTGGCGCGCGGTGGCCCGCTCGGCGGCCCGTCAGTCGCGCAGGCCCTACATCCCGTCAGTCACCGGGGTGGTGAGCACTGGCGAGCTGACGAGCTGGCTCGCAGAAGCGGTGTCCGCGGGCACTACGGTGTTGGTGCTGCACGAATCGGCGGCCGAACCGATGACGGAACTCCCTGTGGCACAGGCGAAGTCGCTGATTTTGGTGGTCGGGCCCGAAGGTGGCATCACCGTCGACGAACTCGCCGCGTTGTCCGGCGCCGGGGCGGCGGTGGTGCGGATGGGGCCGACGGTGCTGAGGACATCGACGGCGGCGGCTGTGGCGCTCGGGGCCCTCGGCGCGCTGACCGCTCGGTGGCGCTGAGCGCGGTAGGGTCCCTCTGCCCCCGCAGGGTTTGTTAGCCTAACTTTACTCGCCGAGCGTGAAGGGATCCCGCGAATTTTCCGTGTCTTGAAGCATGCGTGGATCCCGCTGGCCATGGTGATTGTGATCGCCGCTGCGGGATTTGCTGTAGTACGTGTCCGAGGCATCTTCGGTTCGCATCAGCTGCCGACGTACGCGGGCAGCATGTCCGACAACTCGAACAAGACCGACCCGAAGAGCCTGATCTACGAGGTCTGGGGTCCGCCGGGCGCGACGGCCGACATCAACTACATCGACGACGAGGGCGAAACCAACCAGGTGAACGACGCGACGTTGCCGTGGTCCCGCGAGATCATCTCCAACGCACCGTCGGTGATGGGAAACATTGTGGCGCAGGGTGACAGCGACTTCATCGGGTGCCGGATCACCTCCGACGGTGAGGTCAAGGACGAGCGCACCGTGAATCAGGTCAGCGCATACATCTACTGCGTTGTGAAGTCCGCATGACGACCGCGCTGCACACGCGGCGGGAACCGTCGGCGATCGCGCGCTGGATCCGGCGGATGTCGATACCGATCATTCTCGGCTGGCTGGCACTGCTGTTCCTGCTCAACGCCACGGTGCCCCAGCTGGAAGTGGTCGGCAAGGCCAACCAGGTGTCGATGAGCCCGACGGACGCCCCGTCCATGCAGGCGATGAAGCACATGGGACAGCGGTTCGGCGAGTCGGACTCCGACAGCGTCGCGATGCTCGTCGTCGAGGGCGATGAGCCGCTGGGCGAAGCGGCACTCGACTATTACAAGGACCTGGTCGCCAAGCTGCGGGCGGATCCGAAACACATCCAGCACGTCGCGGACTTCTGGGGCGATCCGCTCACCGAAGCCGGCGCCAAGAGCAACGACGGCAAGGCCGCATACGTGCAGCTGAACCTCGCCGGCAACATGGGCGAGACGCTGTCGAACGAGTCGGTCGAAGCCGTGCGCAGCATCGTCGACGCGTCATCCCCCCCGCCGGGGGTGAAGGTGTTCGTGACCGGTCCGGCTGCGCTGCAGGCCGACATGAACCACGCCGGCGATCGGACGATCCTCAAGATCACCATCGTCACGTTCGTCGTCATCATCACGATGCTGTTGATCTTCTACCGCTCGATCGTCACGGTGCTGCTTCTGCTCGTCATGGTCGGCATCCAATTGACGGCTGCGCGGGGAATCGTGGCGTTCCTGGGCCATCACCAGATCATCGGCCTGTCGACATTCGCGGTGAACATGTTGGTCTCGCTGACGATCGCGGCAGGCACCGACTACGCCATCTTTCTGATCGGGCGCTATCAGGAGGCCCGCACGTCGGGGGCCAGCCGCGAAGAGGCCTACTACGAAATGTTCCACGGCACAGCACATGTCGTGCTGGGGTCGGGTCTGACCATCGCCGGCGCCACCTACTGTCTGACCTTCACCCGCATGCCGTACTTCCAGACGCTGGGCGTGCCGTGCGCGGTCGGCATCCTCGCGGGTGTGGCGGTGGCGCTCACTCTTGGCCCTGCGATCGTCACCATCGGCAGCCGCTTCGGCCTGTTCGAACCCAGACGTGCCATGCGGATTCGGTTCTGGCGAAAGATCGGCACATCGATCGTGCGGTGGCCCGGTCCGATCCTCGTCGCCTCGCTGGCGCTGGCCCTCATCGGCCTGGCCGCGCTGCCCGGATACAAGGCGAACTACGACGACACCAAGTTCATCCCGAAGGACATCCCCGCCAACACCGGATTCGACGCCGCCAACCGGCACTTCTCGATGGCCCGAATGAACCCCGAGGTGCTGCTGATCGAGTCCGATCATGACCTGCGTAATTCATCGGACTTCCTCGTTCTCGACAAGGTCGCCAAAGCGGTGTTCCGGGTGCCCGGCATAGCCCGCGTGCAGGCGATCACCAGGCCGGACGGCACGCCGATCCAGCACACGTCGCTCCCGTTCATTTTGAGCATGCAGGGCGCGGGTCAGCTGCAGAACATGAAGCTGATGAAAGACCGCATGGCCGACATGAAGACTCAGGCCGACGAGATGGGCAAGACCGTCGCGACCATGAAGCGCATGTACAGCCTGATGACGCAGTTGGTCGGCGTCACCCACGACATGGTCGGCCAGATGAACGACCTCCAGGGCACGATTCACGAATTACGGGACCACATAGCCGATTTCGACGACTTCTTCCGGCCGATCCGCAACTATTTCTACTGGGAGCCGCACTGCTACGACATTCCCGCGTGCCACTCGATTCGCTCGCTGTTCGACGCGCTCGACGGTGTCAGTGAGCTGACCGACAGCATGGACGCGATTATCGTCAACATGAATCGGCTCGACACGCTGATGCCCGAGATGCTGGCTCAGTTCGGGCCGATGATCACGACGATGGAAAGCATGCAGACCATGATGCTGACCACCTACAGCACCATGTCCGGCTTCTACCACCAGATGGACGAACTGAGTGCGAACTCGACGTCGATGGGTAAGGCGTTCGACGAGGCCAAGAACGACGACAGCTTCTATCTGCCGCCCGAGGTGTTCGACAATCCGGACTTCCAGCGCGGCATGAAGAGCTTCTTCTCGCCGGACGGCAGATCGGTCCGGATGATCATCGCCCACCGCGGGGATCCGGTGACGCCCGAAGGGCTTTCGCGCGTCGAGCCGATCAAGCTGGCGGCGATCGAGGCCGTGAAGGGCACGCCGCTGGAAGACGCGAAGATCTCCCTCGGTGGCACCGCGGCGACGTTCAAGGACCTGGCCGACGGCTCCTACTACGACCTGCTCATCGCCGGGATCGCCTCGATCAGCCTGATTTTCTTGATCATGCTGCTGTTCACCCGCAGCCTCGTTGCCGCCGTGGTGATCGTCGGCACCGTCGTGCTGTCGCTGGGGGCGTCGTTCGGCATCTCGGTGCTCATCTGGCAGCACATCCTGGGCATCGAGCTGCACTGGATGGTGCTCGCGATGGCGGTGATCATCCTGCTGGCGGTCGGATCGGATTACAACCTGCTGCTGGTGTCGCGGTTCAAGGAGGAGATACCGGGCGGACTGAAGACCGGCATCATTCGCGCGATGGGCGGCACGGGCAGCGTCGTGACGGCCGCCGGCCTGGTTTTCGCGCTGACGATGTGCTCGATGGTCGTCAGCGACCTGCGCGTGATCGGCCAAATGGGCACCACGATCGGCCTCGGCTTGCTGTTCGACACGCTGGTGGTGCGGTCGTTCATGACGCCGTCGATCGCCACGCTGCTCGGGCGCTGGTTCTGGTGGCCGATGAACGTGCGCACCCGTCCGCCGCGGCCCCGACCGGCCCCAGTCGAGGTCGCCGCAGGTTAAACATTGGGTCGAGGTCCGTGCCCGGCGGTAAACTGGGTGTTCGACGGCGCAGCAACCGGCAAAAACCCAGAAAGCAGGCAGAAAACCCCACGTGACGCCCAGCGAGACCAACGCTGAGCCGGACACCCCGGTCCGCAGCAGCATCGATGTTCCGCCCGACCTCGTCGTGGGCCTGCTCGGTTCCGCCGACGAAAACCTGCGCGCCCTTGAGCGCATCCTCGCCGCAGACATTCATGCCCGCGGCAACGCGATCACCCTCTCCGGCGAACCCGCCGACGTGGCCCTGGCCGAGCGGGTGGTCTCCGAACTGATCGCGATCGTGGCCAGCGGCCACTCGCTGACCCCCGAAGTGGTGCGTCACAGCGTCGGGATACTCACCGGCACCGAGGGTGAATCACCCGCCGAAGTGCTCACGCTCGACATCCTGTCGCGCCGCGGCAAGACGATCCGGCCGAAGACGCTGAACCAGAAACGGTACGTGGACGCGATCGACGCGAACACGATCGTGTTCGGGATCGGGCCTGCGGGTACGGGCAAGACGTATCTGGCCATGGCGAAGGCCGTCAGCGCGCTGCAGACCAAGCAGGTGGCGCGCATCATCCTCACCCGCCCCGCGGTGGAAGCCGGTGAGCGCCTTGGCTTCCTGCCCGGCACGCTGAGCGAGAAGATCGACCCGTACCTGCGCCCGCTGTATGACGCGCTGCACGACATGATGGATCCCGAGCTCATCCCGAAGCTGATGAGCGCCGGGGTCATCGAGGTCGCTCCGCTGGCGTACATGCGTGGCCGGACACTGAACGATGCATTCATCATTCTCGACGAGGCGCAGAACAGCACGAGCGAGCAGATGAAGATGTTCCTCACCCGGCTCGGCTTCGGCTCGAAAATGGTTGTGACGGGCGACATTACCCAGATCGACCTGCCCGGTGGCGCCAACTCGGGTCTGCGGGCGGCGGTGCAGATCCTCGACGATGTCGAGGACATCCACATCTCCGAGCTCACCAGCGCCGACGTCGTCCGCCACCGACTGGTGGGTGAAATCGTCGACGCCTATGCGAAATTCGAGGAACCCGGATTGGTGAACCGTGCGCAGCGACGCGCCTCGGGCCATCGGCCGCGGCGTTGAGCGAGAGCCGAGGCATGAGCATCGAAGTATCCAACGAGTCCGGCCTCGACGTCTCCGAAGAAGAACTCGTCAGCGTCGCCCGTTTCGTCATCAAGAAACTGAAAGTCCATCCTGCCGCGGAGCTTTCGATGGTGCTGCTCGACAGTGCCGCGATGGCCGATCTGCACATGCGGTGGATGGACCTGCCCGGGCCGACCGACGTGATGAGCTTCCCGATGGACGAGCTCGAACCTGGTGGGCGGCCCGATGCACCCGAGCCGGGGCCTTCGATGCTCGGCGACATCGTGTTGTGCCCGCAGTTCGCCGCTGACCAGGCCAAAGCGGCCGGGCACACCCTCGGCCAGGAACTCGCGTTGTTGACGGTGCACGGTGTGCTGCACCTGCTGGGCTACGACCACGCCGAACCGGACGAAGAGAAAGAGATGTTCACGCTGCAACGCCAACTGCTCGAGGAGTGGGTGGCCGCACAGGTCGAGGCTTATCACCAGGACCGCCAGACCGAGAAGGATCGGCGGCTGCTGGACAAGTCCCGGTACTTCGACCAGCCGTGACCGGCCTGGGTTCGCTGCTCGGCGCCATCGCGCTGATCTGCTTCGGTGGGTTGTTCGCCGCCATCGACGCGGCCATCAGCGCGGTATCGATCGCCCGCATCGAGGAGATGGTGCGCGACGAGCGGCCCGGCGCGGTCCGGCTCGCCCGGGTGGTCAACGAACGTCCGCGCTACACCAACCTTGTTGTGCTGCTGCGCATCGCATGCGAGATCACGGCGACGGCCTTGCTGGTCGACTACCTCTACGAGCATCTCGGTCTGGACTGGGGTCTGGTCGCAGCGGCCGCGATCATGGTCGTCGTCAGCTTCGTGGTGATCGGCGTCGGGCCCAGAACGCTCGGCAGGCAGAACGCTTACACGATCGCGTTGGGCGCAGCCGTTCCGCTGCAGGCGATTTCGGTGCTGCTGACACCGATCAGCCGTCTGCTCGTGCTCATCGGCAACGCGTTGACGCCGGGCCGCGGCTTCCGCAACGGTCCCTTCGCCTCGGAGATCGAACTGCGCGAAGTCGTCGATCTCGCCCAGCAGAGCGGGGTCGTGGCCGACGACGAACGTCGGATGATCCAGTCGGTGTTCGAGCTCGGCGACACCCCGGCGCGTGAGGTGATGGTGCCCCGCACGGAGATGGTCTGGATCGAAAGCGACAAAACCGCGGGCCAGGCCACGTCGCTCGCGGTGCGCAGCGGCCATTCCCGCATCCCGGTGATCGGTGAAAACGTCGATGACGTGGTCGGTGTCGTTTACCTGAAGGACCTTGTCGAGCGCACCTACTACTCGAACAACGGCGGACGCGACACCAAAGTCTCGGCGGTGATGCGCCCCGCAGTGTTCGTGCCCGACTCCAAACCGTTGGACGCGCTGCTGCGCGAGATGCAGCGCGACCGCAACCACATGGCGCTGCTGGTCGACGAGTACGGGGCGATCGCCGGGCTGGTGACGATCGAGGATGTGCTCGAGGAGATCGTCGGCGAGATCGCCGACGAGTACGACAGCAACGAGGTCGCACCCGTGGAAGAGCTGGGGGACAAGCGCTACCGGGTGTCGGCCCGGCTGCCGATCGAGGACCTCAGTGAGCTGTACGACATCGAGCTCGACGAGGACCTCGACGTCGACACTGTCGGCGGCCTGCTGGCGCTCGAACTCGGCCGGGTTCCGCTGCCCGGCGCCGAGGTCACCTGGGACAAGCTGCAGCTGCGGGCCGAGGGCGGCCGTGACCATCGCGGCCGGGTGCGGATCGGCACCGTGCTGGTCAGCCCCGTCGCATCCGAGCAGGAAGGCGACAATGACTGAGCTCGACGCGGAGGACGCCAAGCTGGTAACGCTGGCGCGCGGAGCGATGGGCCGCGCCGAAGCGGGCAGCGGCGCCGCCGTGCGCGACGAGGACGGCCGTACCTATGCGGGCGCCCCGGTGCGGCTTGACGCGCTGAGTTTGACGGCGCTGCAGGCGGCGGTGGCCGCAGCGGTGTCCAGCGGTGCGACCGGACTCGAGGCGGCCGTGCTCGTCGGCGGATCGGACGACGACCCCGGAGTCGCGGCCGTGCGCGAACTGTCCGCCGACGCCGCGGTCATTGTCACCGATCGGTCGGGCTCGCCCTTGTGAAGCCCGGCGTGAGCGAGTTCCGTTCCGGCTTCGTCTGTTTCGTCGGCAGGCCCAATACGGGCAAGTCGACGCTGACCAACGCGCTGGTCGGCGCCAAGGTGGCGATCACGTCCAACCGTCCGCAGACCACGCGCCACACCATCCGTGGAATCGTGCACCGCGACGACTTCCAGATCGTGCTCGTGGACACCCCTGGCCTGCACCGGCCGCGGACTCTGCTGGGCCAACGACTCAATGATCTTGTTCGGGACACCTATTCGGAGGTCGATGTCATCGGCTTATGCATTCCCGCCGACGAGTCGATCGGGCCGGGGGACCGGTGGATCTACGAACAGATCCGGACCGTCGCGCCGAAGACCACGCTGGTGGCGATCGTCACCAAGATCGACAAGGTGCCGCGGGACCGGGTGGCCGCACAGCTCGTCGCGGTCAGCGAGTTGGTCGGCGAAGCCGAGATCGTGCCGGTGTCGGCGACGACGGGCGAACAGGTCGACGTGCTGATAGACGTGCTCGCCGATCAGCTACCGCCGGGGCCGGCGTTCTATCCCGACGGCGAATTGACCGACGAGCCCGAGGAAGTGCTGATGGCCGAGCTGATCCGCGAAGCCGCACTCGAAGGGGTCCGCGACGAGCTGCCGCACTCGCTGGCGGTCGTCATCGAAGAGGTCACCCCGCGCGAAGGCCGCGACGATCTCAACCCGTTAGTCGATGTGCGCGCCAACCTCTTCGTCGAGCGGGACAGCCAGAAGGGCATCGTGATCGGCAAGGGGGGCGCGCGGCTGCGTGAGGTGGGCACCGCCGCCCGCACGCAGATCGAGAAGCTGCTCGGCACCAAGGTGTATTTGGACCTGCGCGTCAAGATCGCGAAAAACTGGCAGCGCGACCCCAAACAGCTTGGCCGCCTCGGCTTCTAAGCCGGCTTGCCGTACACGGCGACAACGACCGAGCGGTCCAGGCTGTTTTGCGACCAGACGCCCATCTGCGTGTAGCCGCAGTCCGACATGATGGCCAGGTAGTCGGGCCGGTAGTACCACTGGTTGATGATTTCGACGCCGTTGACCGCCAGCGCCGGATTGATCGCGACGGTCTCGGCGACCGCACCCCGATAGCCCGCCGCGGCGGCCCGCGCCTGCGGAGTCGACCCGTCCGAGCCGACGTCGCCGTCGAGTGCGCGGTTGTTCAGCACGTCGTTGGTGTGCCACTCCGCCGCCAACTGCAGCTGCGGGTTGATCTTCACGTCGTTGCGGCAGCCGGCCTGGTGCTGGACTGTGTAGACGTTGGCGACCACCCCGTCATTGAGCCGCTTGTTGTCGGCGACCGCAGACGGCATGCTGACGCCGCCCAGCACCGTCATCACCGACAGCACGGCTGCGCAGCGCCACACCTTCACGCCGCCGCACCTTACGCCGATCGCCCGTTTCCGGCCTAGCCGGCTGATTCGGTCCACCACGGGTCAGGCTGCTTGGTGACCCAGCCGTTTACGGCCTCTAGCTCGGCGGCAAGGGAAATCAGCAGCGGCTCACTGTCAGCGGGACCCATTAATTGCACGCCGATCGGTAATCCCTCGGAGGTGAAGCCGGCGGGCACGTTGATCGACGGCCAGCCCAGCAGGTTCCACGGCCACGTCGCGGGGCAGGCCCGGATCATCGCCCGGTCGGTGGACAAGCCGCCGCGGTTGTCGAAGTGGTGCAGGGCAGGCGGCGGCAGGGCGGTCGTCGGCGCAACGATGACGTCGACCAGGTTGAAGATGTAACCGACGCGACGCTGTGCGGCGGCTTCCTTCGCGCGGGCCTTCCGTAGCGCGTTCTCCGACAGCAGCCGGCCCATCCGAAGGTTGGCGACGGTGCGGCGGTCGAGCTCCACGTCGTGGCCCAGGCGGTCGGCCCAGTCCAGCAAGCCTGACGTGGACCGCGACAGGAAGTTCCACGACATCCCGACGGTGTAATCGGGGTCGGCCGCGACCATCGTGTGGCCGAGCTCGGTGAGTTGCTCACCGACGGTGTGCAGCGCGGCGCGGATGTCGGGGTTGAGCTTGGGCCGGAACACGTTGAAGGGAAACCGTGTTGACAGCGCGATCCTCAGCGGGCCGGGCGCCCGGCCGACGGCTTCGGCCGCCTGAATGGGCGACGGCTTGTGGCGGTCGCCGTCGACGTTGCCTGACGCGGCATCGAGCAGCAGGGCCGCGTCGGTGACGGTCCGGGCCAGCACGCCGTTGACGGTGATGCCATTGAACGCCTCGGGCAGCGGCCATGTCGAAATACGGCCTCGCTGCGGCTTGATACCGACCAGATGCGTCCACGCCGCGGGGATCCGGACGCTGCCCGCCCCATCGGATCCGATGGCGCCGGTGACCAGTCCTGCGGCCACTGCCGCCGCGCTGCCTCCGGACGAGCCGCCGGGAGTGTGGTTGCGCGACCACGGATTTCGCGTGTGGCCGAACGCGGGTCCGCTGGTGAACGGCCACTGGCCGAGCTCGCAGGTGTTCGTCTTGCCGACGATGACCGCACCCGCGGTGCGGAGCCGCCGCACGACTTCGGCGTCGGCCACCGCCGGTCGCACCCGGCCCGCCGCGCCGAACATGGTCGGGGTACCCGCGACGTCGACGTCGTCCTTGACGGCGATAGGCACCCCGAGCAGTGCGGCGTGCTGTCCGGCGGCCCGTCGCCGGTCGGCCCTGGCGGCGTCGGCGAGCGCCTGCTTGCGCAGCACCACGCGAAACGCGTTGAGCGTCGGCTGGCTGGCCTCGATCGCATCCAGCGACTGCCGTACCAGTTCAACAGAGGTCACGCTGCCGCTGGCCAGCCGATACAGCAGGCTCGTCAAGGTGGGAAACCTGGATTTTGGCGCCGAGAACGGGGGAAGCACGGGGGACATGGCCATCGATGTCGACAATATCCCGGCGCTGCTTACCGGCTCTGTCGGTACACGATGAGAAACTGAGCGGATGCGCCTGTACCGCGATCGGGCGGTGGTGCTTCGCCAGCACAAGCTCGGCGAGGCCGACCGGATCGTCACCCTGCTCACCCATGAGCACGGGATGGTGCGCGCCGTGGCCAAGGGGGTTCGACGCACTCGCAGCAAGTTCGGTTCCCGGCTGGAACCGTTCGCCCACATCGACGTCCAGCTGCACCCCGGCCGCAATCTCGACATCGTCACCCAGGTGCAGGCAATCGATGCGTTCGCCGCCGACATCGTCAGCGACTACGGCCGCTACACGTGCGCATGCGCCATCTTGGAGACCGCCGAACGGCTGGCAGGCGAGGAGCGCGCGCCCATGCCGGCGCTGCACCGGCTGACGGTCGGGGCGTTGCGCGCGGTGGCCGACGGCAGCCGCCCGTGGGAGCTCGTGCTGGACGCTTACCTGCTGCGCGCCATGGGAATCGCCGGGTGGGCGCCTGCGCTCACCGAGTGCGCCCGCTGCGCCGCGCCGGGTCCGCACCGGGCATTTCACATCGCGGCGGGCGGCAGCGTGTGTGTGCACTGTCGGCCTTCGGGTTCGGCGACGCCGCCGCAGGCGGTCCTCGACCTGATGTCGGCGCTCTACGACGGCGACTGGGAGTTCGCGCAGGCCTCGCAACAGTCGCACCGCACCCAGGCCAGCGGGCTGGTGGCGGCGCATCTGCAGTGGCATCTCGAGCGTCAACTTCGGACATTGCCGCTGGTCGAGCGTGTCTACCGGGTTGATCGCGCGGTCGCCGAGCATCGCGTGGCGCTGTTCGGGCAGGATGTCACCCGTGGTAGTGAAAAGGAAGGGGCCGGGGACCTCGAGAAGGGCCTCGACAGCTATCCACCCTCAGCTGCCTCCGGCGCCTGACGACTATCCCACCTTTCCGGACAAGTCCACCTGGCCGGTCGTCTTCCCTGACCTGCCGCCGCGTACCAACGGCCGGTTCGCCCGTCCGCCGCAGCACACCTCGAAAGCCGCCGCCCCCGTGATCCCGGCCGACCAGGTGCCCCATCACGTCGCGGTGGTCATGGACGGCAACGGGCGCTGGGCCACCCAGCGGGGGCTGCACCGCACCGAGGGCCACAAGATGGGCGAAGCGGTGCTCATCGACATCACTTGCGGCGCCATCGAAATCGGCATCAAACACCTGACCGTCTACGCGTTCTCGACGGAGAATTGGAAGCGCAGCACCGAGGAGGTCCGCTTCCTGATGGGGTTCAACCGCGAGGTGGTGCGGCGCCGGCGCGAGAACCTCAACGACATGGGCGTGCGGATGCGCTGGGTCGGTTCGCGACCGCGGATGTGGCGCAGCGTGATCAAGGAGTTCGACATCGCCGAGCAGATGACCGTCGGCAACGATGTCATCACGATCAACTATTGCGTGAACTACGGCGGCCGCACCGAAATCGTTGAGGCGGCAAGGGAACTCGCGCAGGAGGCGGTGGACGGCAAGATCAACCCGAACCGGATCAGCGAGGCGACGTTCGCCAAGCACTTGCACCGATCGGACATTCCCGACGTCGACCTGTTCATCCGGACGTCGGGGGAGCAGCGGGCCAGCAATTTCCTGCTGTGGCAGGCCGCCTACGCCGAATATGTCTTCCAGGACAAGCTCTGGCCCGACTACGACCGCCGCGATCTGTGGGCGGCGTGCGAGGAGTACGTGAACCGCAATCGCAGGTTCGGCCGGGCCTGATGGAGCTCGGAGAACGGTTGCGCAGCACACTCACCGGCGTGCTGGCTTTCGACGAGGAAGACGACGGTGCTCTGACCGTTCATTACGAGCACACGTTTGCCTCGCTGCGGGTGGTGGCGATCGCCGAGGACCTCGAGATGGTGTCGCTGACCCAAATTCTTGCCTGGGACCTGGCTGTCGACAATGAGATTCGCGACAAGGTCGTTGGTCTGGCGCACGACACCGTCCTCGGCACGGTATCGCTGGCCGAGCACGTCGCCGGCGGCGGCGTCGCCGATGTCACGCTGCGGTACAACTTTCCGGCCGCTGGCCTGACCGACGATGCGCTGCGGACCCTGATCATGATGGTGCTCAGCGCGGGCGCCGACGTGCGCCAGACGTTGATCGGCGTCTAGGCGCTCGGCGAGCAGCCGCCGCAGACGCCGAAGATCTCGATCGTGTGGCTGACGTCGGAGAAGCCGTGCTCGCGTGCGACGTCGGCGGCCCACTTCTCCACGTGCCCGCCCTGCACCTCGACCGTGCAACCACAGGCCCGGCACACCAAATGGTGGTGGTGATGCTCGGAGCAGCGCCGGTATACCGATTCACCGGTGTCGGTGCGCAGCGTGTCGACCTGTCCGGCGGCGGCCATCGACTGCAGCGTGCGGTACACCGTCGTCAAGCCGATGCCCTCGCCGCGGCGGCGCAGTTCGTCGTGCAGCTCTTGCGCGGAGCGGAAGTCGTCCAGGTTCTCCAGCAGTGCCGAGATCGCCGCGCGCTGCCGGGTGGCGCGCACGCCGGGGGCGCTCATCCGTCCTCCGCGGCATGCGTTACCGCGGCAACCACGATATCGGCGAGGTGGCGATCGACCAGCCGGTAGAGCACCTCTCGGCCCGAGCGCTCGCCGGCCACCACACCTGCGGCCTTGAGGATCCTCAGGTGCTGGCTGACCAACGGCTGCGGCACGGCCAGCGCGTCGACGAGTTCGTGGACGCACCGCGACGACTCGCGCAGTTGCAGAACGATCGCGATCCGCACCGGGGCGGCCAGAGCGCGCAGCAGGTCGCCCGCCATGTCGAGGATGTGGTCATCGTCATCCGCGGCCAGCCCCGACGAGTAGTTGGAAACCGTTTTCATTATGTCGCCACGATACATGCGCGATTACGCATGTCAACGGCGCATCGTTACGCTAGTCACCCGTGGCTGCGTCTTCCTCGAAGTCTTCCTCGATCATCGACACCATTGCAAACCTGGCCAAGCGCCGTGGCCTGGTGTACCAGTCCGGCGAAATCTACGGCGGGACCAAGTCCGCTTGGGACTACGGCCCTTTGGGTGTCGAACTCAAGGAGAACATCAAGCGGCAGTGGTGGCGCTCGGTGGTCACCGGCCGCGACGACGTCGTCGGCCTCGACAGCGCGATCATCCTGCCGCGCGAGGTGTGGGTGGCGTCGGGACACGTCGAGGTGTTCAACGACCCGCTGGTCGAATGCCTGAACTGCCACAAGCGCCACCGCCAGGACCACCTGCAGGAGGCCTACGCCGCCAAGAAGGGTAAGGGCGATACCGCCGTTGATCCGGCTTCAGTCCCGATGAGCGAGATCGCCTGCCCAGACTGCGGCACCAAGGGACAGTGGACCGAACCCCGCGACTTCAACATGATGCTCAAGACCTACCTCGGGCCGATCGAGACCGAGGAAGGTCTGCACTATCTGCGGCCCGAGACCGCGCAGGGCATCTTCGTCAATTTCGCCAACGTCGTGACGACGGCGCGAAAGAAGCCGCCGTTCGGCATCGGCCAGATCGGCAAGAGCTTCCGCAACGAGATCACCCCCGGCAACTTCATCTTCCGCACCCGCGAGTTCGAGCAGATGGAGATGGAGTTCTTCGTTCAGCCGGACAGCGCGCCGCAGTGGCACCAGTACTGGATCGACACCAGGCTCGATTGGTATGTCGACCTCGGCATCAACCGCGACAACCTACGGCTGTACGAGCACCCCAAGGACAAGCTGTCGCACTACTCCGACCGCACGGTCGACATCGAGTACAAGTTCGGCTTCCAGGGCAACCCGTGGGGTGAACTGGAAGGCATCGCCAACCGCACCGACTTCGACTTGTCCACGCACTCAAAGCATTCCGGTGTCGACCTGTCGTTCTACGACCAGGCCAGCGACACCCGCTACGTGCCGTACGTGATCGAGCCGGCAGCGGGTTTGACGCGATCGTTCATGGCGTTTCTTGTCGATGCCTACGCCGAGGACGAGGCGCCCAACGCCAAGGGCGGTGTCGACAAGCGCACCGTGCTGCGGCTGGATCCGCGGCTCGCGCCGGTCAAGGCCGCGGTGCTGCCGCTGTCGCGCCACGAGGACCTGTCGCCCAAGGCGCGCGACCTCGCTGCCGAGTTGCGCAAGTCGTGGAACGTCGAATTCGATGACGCAGGCGCGATCGGTCGGCGGTATCGGCGCCAGGACGAAATCGGCACGCCGTTCTGCGTCACCGTCGACTTCGACACGCTCGACGACCACGCGGTGACGATCCGCGAGCGTGACACGATGTCGCAGGACCGCGTCGCCCTCGACGCCGTGCCCGACTACCTCGCGGTCCGTCTCAAAGGCGCCTGAGGAGCGCGGCCGGCCTTTCTATCCGCGAGCGTGCGTGTTTGTTCCCCGACACGCCGCTGATTGTGATCACTTCGCGCACTCTCGACGGCGTTTCACAGTGCGCAAAGCGACGTGTTGCCGAAGGTCGTGCGTGGTGCGGATCCGTTGAGGCGTCGGGTATTCGAGCATGATCGTGGCGTGCGAGGGTGCGCAAAGAGCCGAAAATGCGGGGGGTGTCGGGTGCAAACACGCACGCTGACGGGATAAGTCGGGAGCCCTAGAAGCGGCCGCCGCCACCGCCGAGGCCACCACCGCCGCCGCCCCAGCCGGACCCGCCGTACGACGTAGAGCTCCAACCGCCGCCGAATCCGCCGCCGAATCCGCCGCGCATCGAGCCGGACAGGATATTGCCCAGGATGATGCCGCCGAGCACGGCGCCCATGTTGGAGCCGGCTCCGCCGCCGTAGCGCCCGACATACGCCTGCTGAGCGGCCTGGGCGTCGGCCGTCGCCATCGACTGCGCCTGCGACGCCAGCATCGCGGCGCCGTTGGCGTGCGCGATCGCCTCGTTGAGGTTGGTCTCCCGCTTGTCCTGAGCGGCCTGCAGCTGGCGCACTGCCTCCGCGAGCCGGGTACGCGCCTCCGGCCCGATGCTGCCGCGCCGCACGTCGATGTAATCGGACACGGCCCGCACCCGCGACCGGGCGGTGAACACGGCCTGGTCGTATGCGCGGCTGAGCCGCGCCGCGGCCTCGCGTTCCTCGGCGACGCTGGCCAGTAGCCGATCCAGGTCCGCATCGGCCTGAGTCAATTTGGTGAAAGCCCCCAACGGATCTGCGGTGCCGTTGCGATGCGCGTCTGCCACGGCTGTGACGGCGGCATCGCGGGCGGCGCTGAGCTCGGCGACGTGCGCGCTGTCGCCTTGCGCCAGCTGATCACCCGCGGCCTTGATGCCGTTCTCGATGTCGGTGATCGCCGCCGGCAGCGTCGCGATCGCCCGGTTGATGTCGGTGCCGGCGCTGTCCACCGCATCGAGCAGCGTGCGCGCCTGCCCGAGCGCCGACTCCGCGGCCCGGATCGCGTCCACGAGCCCGGTCTGGCTGTCCGCGGGCCGGGTCAACAGGTTTCGCGCGTTGGTGATGTTCTGATCGGCGAAACCCAGCCGCTGCTTGGCGGTCTCGACGTTGCCGGCCACCGAAGCCACTGCCGTATGGGCGAATTGCTTGCCCAACGCCGTCAGCGCCTGCTGTGCCGGCTCCAGCCGCGCGGTCAGATCGACCATCTGCTGGGTCAACGAATTCAGCCGGGTCGGCGCGTTGATCACCAGGTTCCGTAACTGCGCGAAGGCTTCCCGCTGGGCATCGAGCTCTCGGTCGGCCTTGGCCGCTGCGACGATCACCCGGGTCAGCAGGTCGCGGCGCTGCGCGGGCGACTCGGGTATGGCGTCGTCGAGAATCTGGCGCACGTTGAATGCCTGCGCCAGAGTCGTTTTCGCGGCGGCGACCGCCTTGCTGAACGGCGCCGTCTCCCGCTCGCCGAATTCCTCGACCGCCAAACTCAATTCGTTGTCGCTGGTTCGTACGGCGTTGTCCACGTCCACCACGATCGACCTCGACAGGTCGTCGAGTGCGTCGATCGACAGCGTCGCCAGCGCGTTCGGATCAGACGGGTCGACGCGGCGGGCCGCGGCGAGCTCGGCCTCGCGCCGCTTGCGACGTCGCCGCCTGCTCCACAGCCACAGCAACAGCACGAGGATCGCGATGATCGCCAAGGCGACCAGCAGCCCGAACGTCGAGATACCGGATCCCGATGCGCTCGCCGAATTCAGTCCCTCGGCCGCTGCGACGGCCGCGCCGGCCCAGTCGTTGGCGCGCAGCTTTGGCTCGATCACATTGCGGCGGATGTCATTGGACTTCGAGTCGCTGACGATCTGCGTCGGCACCAAAAAGGCGTAGGAGCGGTCCCTGACCGCCACCGCCAGGATGGCGTCGTCGGTATTTAAGTCGCTTGTTCGCCTGGTGCTCTCGGCCCAGTTCACCGCGCCGAGGCCGTTGAAGGTGTCGACGTAGACGACCCAGAGCCTGGTTCGGCGGTCGTTGTAGAGCTCGTCGACGGCCTGCTGTACCTGGGTGACCTGCGAGCCGTTCAGCACATCAGCCTGATCGGTGACATAGCTTGGCAACCGGAACGGCGGCGTGCTGCCCGCGCTCGGGGCCAGCAGCACACCTGCGGCCGCAATCGCGAGGACCAGGCTGAGCAGGCGGGCTATACGCATGCCCGCCAATGTATCGACTCGGCGGGGCATGACAGCGGGTACGGCCGATCCGTCCTGGCAGACTGTGCGTCGGTGGCGAATAACGTGGCGAATGACAAAGATGCGTATGACGAGTTCGACCGGCAGCGGCTGGTGGTCGAACCGCCGAAGCGTGCCGGGTTGCCGGGAACCGACACCGAACACCGCACCGATTTCGCCCGCGACCGAGCGCGGGTACTGCACTGCGCGGCGCTGCGTCGACTGGCCGACAAGACACAGGTCGTCGGCCCGCGGCAGAGTGACACCCCGCGCACCCGGCTCACACATTCGCTCGAGGTCGCACAGATCGGCCGCGGCATGGCGATCGGGCTTGGCTGCGATCCCGACCTCGTCGACCTGGCCGGCCTCGCCCACGACATCGGGCATCCGCCATACGGCCACAACGGTGAGCGCGCCCTCAATGAGATCGCCGACGCACACGGCGGCTTCGAGGGCAACGCGCAGAACTTCCGCATCCTGACCCGGCTCGAACCCAAAGTCCTTGACCCGCAAGACCATAGCGCGGGGTTGAATTTGACCCGCGCGGCGCTGGACGCGGTAACGAAGTATCCGTGGCAACGCGGCACGCGGGCCAGCAAGTTCGGGTTCTACCGCGACGACGTGGCCGCCGCGGACTGGATGCGTGACGGCGCGCCGGAGTTCCGCCCGTGCCTGGAGGCCCAGGTGATGGACTGGGCCGACGACGTGGCCTATTCCGTGCACGACGTCGAGGACGGCGTGGTGTCGGGGCGGATCGACCTTCGCGTGCTCGCCGACGACGATGCCGCCGCCGAGTTGGGCCGGCTGGGGGAGTCGAGCGGCATGGGCGGCGGCCTGTCCGCCGACGAGCTGGTGTCGGCGGCGGGCCGGCTTTCCGAGCTGCCGATGGTCGCGGGCGTCGGCAAGTACGACGCCACGCTCGCGGCATCCGTGGCGCTGAAGAAGCTCACCAGCGAGTTGGTCGGGCGCTTCGCCTCGGCCGCCATCGCGGCCACCCGCGCCATAGCCGGACCGCAGCCGCTGGTCCGCTACGCCGCAGACCTGCAGGTGCCGGCACTCGTGCGGGCCGAGGTCACGCTGCTGAAGGTGCTGGCGCTGCAGTTCATCATGTCCGACCCGCGACACCTTGAACTGCAGGCCCGCCAGCGTGAGCGCATCCACCGGGTGGCCGAGTGGCTGTCGGCGGGTGCACCTGCGACGCTCGACCCGATCTTGGTGCCAGCCTTCAACGCCGCCTCCGACGATGGTGAGCGGCTTCGCGTGGTCATCGACCAGATCGCGTCGTTCACCGAAGGGCGATTGGAGAGGCTGGAACCGGCTCTAGACTGAGCCCGTGGCCGGCCGGATACCTGATCGCGATATCGCGGCCATTCGTGAACGCGTGCGCATCGAAGACGTGGTCGGCGATTACGTGCAGCTGCGCCGCGCGGGAGCCGATTCGCTGAAGGGTCTGTGCCCGTTCCACGACGAGAAGTCCCCGTCGTTTCACGTGCGCCCCAACCACGGCCATTTCCACTGCTTCGGCTGCGGTGAGGGCGGTGACGTGTACGCGTTCGTCCAGAAGATCGAACACGTCAGCTTCGTCGAGGCCGTCGAACTGCTCGCCGATCGCGTCGGCTATACCGTCACCTACACCGGTGCGGCAACCAGCGTGCAGCGTGACCGCGGCAGCCGCAGCCGGCTGCTCGCCGCCAACGCCGCCGCCCAGCAGTTCTACGCCGAGGCGCTGAACTCCGATGAAGCCGCCCCCGCGCGGCAATACCTGCTCGACCGCAACTTCGACGCCGAGACCGCGGCGCGGTTCGGTTGCGGCTTCGCGCCCTCGGGCTGGGACACCTTGACAAAGCACTTGCTGCGCAAGGGGTTTGAGTTCAAGGAGCTCGAAGCCGCGGGGCTGTCGCGAGAAGGCAAACGCGGCCCGATGGACCGTTTCCATCGTCGGCTGCTGTGGCCGATTCGGGTGTCCAGCGGTGAGGTCATCGGTTTCGGGGCGCGCCGCTTGTTCGACGATGACCAGAACCAGGCCAAGTACGTCAATACCCCCGAAACGGTGCTGTACAAGAAGTCGTCGGTGCTGTTCGGTCTCGACCACGCCAAGCGCGATATCGCCAAGTCCCATCAGGCGGTGGTCGTCGAGGGCTACACCGACGTGATGGCCATGCACGTCGCCGGTGTGACGACGGCGGTGGCGTCGTGCGGAACCGCCTTCGGCGACGAGCACCTCGCGATGCTGCGGCGACTCATGATGGACGACAACTTCTTTCGAGGCGAGCTCATCTACGTGTTCGACGGTGATGCGGCGGGCCGGGCTGCCGCCGTCAAAGCATTCGACGGTGAACAGAACCTCGCGGGCCAGTCGTTCGTTGCGGTTGCCGCCGACGGCATGGACCCGTGTGACCTTCGGCTGCGGCACGGCGACGGAGCCCTGCGCGACCTCGTCGCACGCCGAACCCCGTTGTTCGAGTTCGCAATTCGCACTGCGCTGGCTGACCACGACCTCGACAACGCCGAGGGGCGGGTGGCCGCGCTGCGGCGGTGCGTGCCGATGGTGGCGCGCATCAAGGACCCGACGCTGCGCGACGAATACGCGCGCCAGCTGGCCGGCTGGGTGGGCTGGGAGGACGTCGCCCAAGTGGTGGGCCGCGTCCGGGATCAAGCCAAGGGCGGCAAACAGACTCCGCAGCCGCGTGGCCGGGCGGCGGCTGCCGCTGCCAAGACGGTGGCGCGGCCCGACCCGCGCGACCCCACGTTGTGGCCGCAGCGGGAAGCGCTGAAGTCGGCGCTGCAGTACGCCGCGATCGCCGGCCCGGTATTCGACGCGTTGACGCCGGAGACCTTCACCCACCCCGGCTATGCCGCGGTGCGCAACGCGATCGCGGCGGCCGGTGGTACGTCGGCTGGCGCCGCGGGCGCCGAATGGATCGAAGCCGTCCGTGCGCAGACCGGTTCGGAGGCGGCGGCGAGCCTGGTCAACGAGCTCGGCGTGGAATCCATCAGCGTGGAAGATGACGAGAAGTTACCGCGGTACATCAGCGGTGTCCTCGCCCGTCTGCAGGAGGTCGCCGTCGGGCGGCAGATCGCCGAGGTCAAATCGAAGCTGCAGCGCATGTCTCCGGTCGAGCAGGGCGACGAATACCACGCACTGTTCGGCGACCTGGTCGCGATGGAGGCGTATCGCCGCAGCCTGCTGGAACAGGCCAGCGGCGACGACCTGACTGCATAATTCGCCGTCCGGCGTTATGGTGTAGACGCCCTGGGCCCGAAGGTGAAAGGCAAGTTGGTGGCTTCGAAGAAGACCCGTCGGTGGATCATTGTCAGCGCTTTCGCGGCCGCCACGGCTGCGGCACCGGTCATCGTCGCGGCGACTCTGACGTCTGCCGAGCCACAGCAGCAGGCCTATCCCGGCCAGTGCCTCGCGTGGTTCGGTAACCAAGAGGACGGCAAGTGCCTGGGCTACTCCAACGGCCAGCCGATCAGCGGCGGCACGCCCTGGGGTGTCTACGGCCCCAACAACTATCAAAACGGCGTGATGTTGCCGGGCACCACCATCAACAGGGGCCTTAACTAGCTCCTTTTGTTCGCGGCTGGCTGAGGCTCCGTCTCGGGCTCAAGTACGTCGGTTTGGGCGTCGATCGGCGTCAACGTCACCATTTGCGGGTCGGGTGAGACCCGGTTGGCGATCTTGCGGCGTCCGGCCGTAATCACAGCCTTGGCGGCCGGGCTTTCGGTAACGGCGCGATAGGTGCCCGCGATCTGCTCATATCGACGCCGGCCGGCCTTAGTCCCCAACACATAGCCGACGGCCAATACGGCGACATACCGGAACACAGGGCCCCTCCCAGACGACGGTGCAACGGGTCCATCCTGCCTCACGGCGGGGGGTGCATGCCCAGTCGGGAGATCATTGGCGGGCCGACCGGCACGTAAGCTAAAGTCAACCCTCGGCCCGCGGCGGAAGCTCGCGGGCAGGGCAATCCCCTGTAGCTCAATTGGCAGAGCATTCGGCTGTTAACCGAAGGGTTGCTGGTTCGAGTCCAGCCGGGGGAGCAAGCCCACCTAAGACCTATTTGCGTCTGCAGCAGCGGCCATATCATTCGTGCGAATCGCTGCAAAACGCTCCGGGTCGAGTTCGACAATGTGCTTGGCGGCGAACGGTCTGACTGATCCGAAAGTCGCGCCCCTGCGGCTCCCCAGACCGGCCACTCCTCTCGCGGCCGAATTATCGGATGCGCACGAAGGGGGCATTTACAGTGTCCGAGCAGGAAAACAACAAGGAACTGGTCAAAAAGGGCTACGCCGCTTTCGCGGCAGGTGACGTCCAGACGGTGATGGACCTTTTCGATGACGACATCGAATGGGTGCAGCCCGGCCAAAGCGCCATCAGCGGTACCTTCCACGGCAAGAGCGAAGTCATGGAGTTTCTGGGTCGGCTGGCCGAGAAGTCGCCGACGGTGACCGTGAAACGGCTGATCGCCGAAGGCGACACGGTGGTGGCCATCACGGAGGTCACGATCGACGGAGAAACCAGTGAGGATGTCGACGTCATGACGATTCGCGACGGCAAGACCGTGCGGATGGACGTGCACGGGGACACCGCGTTGCTCGAGCGGATCTACGGAAAGAAGGCGCTGGCCGCCGGATAACCCCCAATCAATCACTGGACTGGCAGGCGTCATCTAAGGGTGACGTCTGCCACTTTTTATCCGCGAATCCTTGTTCGTGGCTTCGGTTTTGAGGCTGTGACTTTGCTGTGTGCCGAATACATAGGGTACCAATATAGTTAACGGAGTCGAAACATATGGAGGGTCGGACATGTGTGGAATCACCGGCTGGGTGGACTACTCACGGGATCTGCGTCAGGAACGTCGAACCGTCGACGCGATGACCGAAACCATGGCATGCCGGGGCCCCGACGCATCGGGTGTGTGGGTTGAGCGAAACGCCGCGCTGGGCCATCGCCGGCTGGCCGTCATCGATCTGCCCGGCGGTGCCCAGCCGATGACGGTGTCCACACCAACGGCGATGTGGCAATGGTCTACAGCGGCGAGGCCTACAACTTCACCGAGCTGCGCGAGGAGCTGCGGCAGGCGGGCCATACCTTCGCCACGTCCAGTGACACCGAGGTCGTGCTGCGCGGCTACCTGCAGTGGGGAGATTCGGTAGCCGACCGGCTGAACGGCATGTACGCGTTCGCCATCTGGGATGCGCGCGATCGCAAGCTGGTGATGATCCGCGACCGCATGGGAATCAAGCCGTTCTACTTCTATCGCACGCCCGACGGCGTCCTGTTCGGCTCAGAGCCCAAGGCGATTCTGGCGAACCCGTTGGCACAGCGGGTCGTCGACGTCGACGGACTTCGCGAAAGCCTCGTGCCCGTCAAGACACCCAGGCTCGCGGTGTGGAAGGGCATGTCCGAAGTCGAGCCGGGCACCATCGTCACGGTCGACGCGAACGGCGTCCGCGAACGCACTTACTGGCGGCTGGAGTCGAAGCTGCACACCGACGACCGCGACACCACCGTGGCGCACGTGCGCGAGTTGCTCGACGACATCGTCCGCCGGCAACTGGTCGCCGACGTCCCCGAGTGCGTGTTGTTGTCCGGCGGCCTGGATTCCAGTGCCATTACCGTCCTTTCGGCCCGCGAGCTCAGTGAGCCGGTGCGCACGTTTGCCGTCGACTTCGTCGATCAGGCCGAGAACTTCAAGCCCAGCGAGATGCGGCAGACGATGGACACGCCATATGTGCACGACGTGGCCCGCCACATCGGCTCCGATCACACCGATATCGTGCTTGATCACAACCAGCTGGCCGATATGGATCTGCGGCGCAAGGTCGTTGGGGCCCGCGATATGCCGTTGGGGCTGGGCGATATGGATGCCTCGCTGTACCTGTTGTTCAAGGCCATCAGTCAGCAATCCACCGTGGCACTCTCTGGTGAGTCGGCCGACGAGATCTTCGGCGGTTACCGGCAGTTCCACGACCCTCGGGTACAGCAGACCAACGCGTTCCCCTGGATCGCGATCGGTGACAGACCCATCGACACCAGCGGTGAGATTCTCACGCCTGGGTTGCGATCCGCCGTCGACCTCGACACCTACATGCAGGACCGCTACACCGAGGCAGTCGCAGAAGTGCAACGGCTCGACGGTGAAGACGACTTCACCCACCGGATGCGCGTCATGAGCTATCTGCACCTGACGCGGTTCGTGCGAATTCTGTTGGACCGCAAGGACAGAATGAGCATGGCGGTCGGTCTGGAGGTTCGGGTGCCCTTCTGCGATCACCGGCTGGTCGAATACGTCTACAACACGCCATGGTCGCTGAAGACCTACGACGGCCGCGAGAAGAGCCTGCTTCGCGGCGCGGCGCGCGACGTGCTGCCCGAGTCGGTGGTCAACCGCGTGAAGAGCCCGTACCCGTCCACCTCGGATCCCCAGTACGGCGCCGCGATTCAGGCGCACGTCAAGGATTTGTTCGGCTCTGGCAACGACGCGCTGTTCAGTCTGATCGACCGTAAGGCCCTGGAACGACTCGTCGAGTTGGATCCCGAGACCCTCGCGCCGGTCGAACGCACCCGCATGGAACGGATCCTCGACCTGGCGGTGTGGCTCGACATGTACAGGCCGACCATCGAGTTCTGATCACGCGCCGTCGCCGAGGTTTCATTTTCTGGGCTGAGGGCATTTTTCCTTGAGGCACAAGGGGGTGGCATATGACAGGCAACGGTGGACGCGGACGGCCCGACGTCGTCGTTACCGCGATCGAGTCGACGACCTCTCTTGCGCCCAACGCTGAGGACACGTGGCGACAGCTCCTGGACGGCCGAAGTGGTATCAGGACGCTCGAGAAGCCCTTCCTCGACGAGTTCGACCTCGAGGTGCGGATCGGCGGTGAACTGCGGGAGGACTTCGACGACCACCTTTCCCGCGTCGAGGTGCGCCGAATGTCGTATATGCAGAAGATGGCGGCGGTGCTGGGGCGGCGGCTCTGGGAAAAGGCCGGGTCGCCGGAGGTGGAGCCCCGACGGCTCGCCGTCTCCGTTGGGCAAGCGCTGGCTTCGACCCAGGTGCTTATCGGTCTTTACCAGGATCTGAAAGCCGAGGGTATGAGGGCGGTTCGAAAGATGCCGCTCGTGGTGCAGATGCACATGCCGAATGCGCCTGCGGCCGCGATCGGCCTGGATCACAAAGCCAGGGCAGGAATCATGTCGCCGGTGCTATCTGATGCCTCCGGCGCAGCCGCTATCCAGCAAGGCTGGCAACACATCGTGTTCGGCGATGCCGACGTCGCGATCTGCGGCGGCGTGGAAGCCCGGATCGAGGCCGTACCTGTGGCGACGTTCAGCGTGCTGGGCATGCTGTCGACAAACAACAGCGACCCCGAAGGCGCCAGTCGACCATTTGACAAGAATCGTGACGGCATGGTGCTCGGCGAAGGCGGAGCGCTGATGCTTTTGGAGACCGAGGAGCATGCGAAAGCTCGTGGCGCCGACATCCTGGCTCGGGTCCTCGGCGCGGCCGTCACCTATGACGGCCACCACGACGTGGCCCCCGAGCCGTCAGGCGAGATGGCGGGTGAAGCCGTCACCCGTGCGATCAGGCAGGCGGCTCTCCAACCGGCCGACATCGACCACGTCAACGCCAATGCCTCCGGCACCATCTACGGAGATCTGGCCGAGGCGCGGGCGCTGCGGGCCGCTTTCGGAACCCACCGACCCGCCGTTTACGCACCCAAGGCAGCATTGGGTCATTCACTGGGTTCTGCGGGGGCCATCGAAGCCGTCCTGACGGTACAGGCGTTACGCGACGGCGTCGCGCCACCCACACTCAACGTCACCGAACTCGACAGCGAGATCGAACTCGACGTCATCGTGGGTGAGCCGCGTCGGAGCGACTACCGCTACGCGGTCAGTCCTTCGTTCGGAGTCGGCGGCCACAACGTGGCCCTGGTTTTCGGCGCGTACTGAGCCCGTCTACTTAACTAGCGTGAACTGCCCGACGCTGCTGATGCCGCGGCTGAAGAAATCTGAGCATCCGGTCAGATACCTGATGTACCGGTCGTAGACCTCCGGCGACGTCACCGCGATGGCCTGGTCGCGGGCGGCCGTCAGTCGTTCGGTCCACGTGTCGAGCGTCCGCACGTAGTGCGGCGTCAGGTACTCCAGTTGTTCGATCGTCAAGCCGGCTTTCCTGGAACATTCGACGATGTCCTCGTCGCAGGGCACGCCGCCGCCCGGGAAGATTTCCGTGCCGAGGAACCGCATGAACTTCACGTCGCTCATGGTGACCCGCAAACCGATATCGGCCCAGCGCCTCATCGGTTGTCCCATGATCGTCTGCAGCACCATGCGTCCGTCGTTCGGCAGGATGCGCTGGCACATCTCGAAGAACGGCACGTACCGCTCCTTCGGGAAGGCCTCGAACGCCTCGATACTGACGATCCGGTCGACGCGCTCGTCGAACTCTTCCCACCCACGCAGCATCACTCTGCGCGACCGGTCGGTGTCGACGCCGTCGACGACATGCTGGCCGAGGGCCAATTGATTCCGGCTCAGCGTCAAGCCGATGACGTTGACGTCGTATTTCTCGAGGGCCCTTTTCATGGTGGAGCCCCAGCCGCACCCGATATCGAGCAGCGTCATGCCGGGCTGCAAGCCCAGCTTGCCGAGCGCGAGATCAATCTTCGCCAGTTGCGCCTCTTCCAGTGACATGTCGTCGCGCTCGAAGTATGCGCAGCTGTATGTCCGCGTCGGATCCTGGAACAGGCCGAAGAACTCATTCGAGAGGTCGTAGTGGGCCTGGACATCTTCGTAGGCGACTTTCATCGTCGTCGAGTCCTTGATCACGCCTCCCGGCATCGGCAGACCCCCTTCTGTCCGAATCCTTCCCGATCGAAGTTCAACATGATGTCGGCTAAGCGGGAGCCTTTTCGAGGGTGAACTGGGCGACATCGGTGTAACCCTCGCGGAACAGGTCTGAGCAGCCTCTCAAGTACTTAACGAAGCGCTCGTAGATTTCCTCAGAGGTGATCGCGATGGCCTCGTCCTTCTTGGCCTCCAGGTTGGCGGCCCAGGTGTCGAGCGTCTTGACGTAGTTCGGCTGCAGATGCTGCACGCGCGTCACGGTGAAGCCGGCCTTGGTGGCGTGTTCCTCGATGAGGGCGGCCAACGGCAGTCGACCACCGGGATAAATCTCGTCCATGATGAATTTGATGAACCGCAGGTGCGACATCGTGATCTTGAGTTGCTTTGCGCGGACCTCTTCGTCGCTCGGGATGATGATCGAATGCAGCAGCTGCACTCCGTCGTCAGGCAGGATGTTGAACGTTTTCTTGAAGTAGTCGGCATATTTGCTGAAGCCGAAATGCTCGAAGGCGCCGATCGACACCACCCGGTCTACGGGCTCGTCGAATTCCTCCCACGGCTGCAGCCGTACCTCCATACGGCGCTTGCTCGTGGAATTGGCGAACCAGTGCTCCTCGATGTGCCTCTTCTGGTTCTCCGACAGTGTCAGGCCGATGACGTTGACGTCGTACTTGTCGACCGCCCGCATGATGGTTGAGCCCCAACCACATCCGATGTCGAGGAGTGTCATCCCCGGCTGCAGGCCCAGCTTGCCGAGTGCGAGGTCTATCTTGGCGATCTGGGCCTCCTCGAGCGTCATGTCGTCGCGTTCGAAGTAGGCACAGCTGTAGGTCTGAGTGGGGTCCTGCCACAACTTGAAGAAGTCGTTGCTGATGTCGTAGTGGAATTGGACTTCTTTTTTGTCCGATCCCTTGGTCTTGGCTGCCGATTTCGACAGCCACTCCGACCTGATATTAGGTGCTGTGCTCGATGTATCCGCCACTGTTTCCGCCCCGTTGTCGCTCATTGCCAATATGGCCTATGGCGCCCGCTTTAGCAATGAACCACGCGCTTTCATCTGCCCGCGCATTCTGTGCTTCGGCGTAACCGCCCGTAGGCTCGCGGCCATGCCGCCACGTCGCCTGCCTGCCGCGCTGATCGCCGTTGGACTCATCTCAGCCGGCTGCGGATGGAGCCCGCCGAGCCCGCCGCCGACGAGCACGCAGGCCTGCGCGCCATCCGACGCGCCGACGCCCGAGACCGTCTCTGCTGCGGTGGCAGGCCTTCCGCAGGGTCCGCAGTGGCGCGAGACGGCGCGTGGTCACACTCCCGACTGCCGGCTGAACTGGGTCGTGGTCAAGGGTGGTGACGCGTCGGACAGCCCGATGCAAGTGCTGTTCTTCGATCGGAACAACCCGCTCGGCCCTGCCACGCCCGAGCCGCGGACCTACATCAACGTGATCTCGATCGGCAATCAGACCGCCAGTGTGCAGTACCAGTGGCGCCAAGGTCAGGATGCGGCGTGCTGCCCTACCGGCATCGGCACGGTCCGGTTCGAGATCAGCGACGAGGGCAAGATCAAGGCGCTCGACCCTATCCCGAATCCCTAGCGCACCAGACTATTTGGGTCCGATGGTGCCCGCCGACGTCGCGTCCTGCTCCTCCTCGGCATCCGCGTCGGGAATGTTCTCCGGATGCAGCATCTCCGCGTAGCGCAGCTGCTCGGGGATCCCGAACCCGTCGACCAGCAGCTCAGCGTACGGTCGCAGATTGCGGCAGCGTTCGTTGATACCGCGGGTGACGGCCTTGGCGCGTTCGGTGGACAGGAAGCGGTGCTCCATGAACCAGGCCCGGTCCTGCTCGATGACCGACAGCGCGTACAGGTCGCATACCATGTTGAGGATCTTGCGGGCCTCGTCGTCCTCACATGAGTCGATGCCCGCCACGAATGCCTCCAGGATGATGCGTTCGATGTGCGCCCGCGCGGTGTGCAACACGTGGTCCTGGACGGAGTTGAAGGCGTCGAACGCGCTCATCTCCCTGGACTTGCCTTGCAGTCGGCGGGCCACCGTGGACAGCATGTACTGTTCGCGGTCCTCGAACATCTGCACCTGGGTGCCGCGGTTGAAGAGGCTGCCCTCCTCCTCGTTGTCCTGCCGCGTGTCGAGGATGGTCTGCATGATCGTCTCGGCGGCAGTGCGTTTCAGCACCCGCTCGCCGGCGAAGTTCGCCGCGAACCGCACCCACTCCACCGGGCTCATGCCCTTGATGTCGTCGGCGTAGGCGGTCAACAGCTCCTTGGCGACCAGCTGGGTCAGCACGTGGTTGTCGCCCTCGAAGGTGGTGAACACGTCGGTGTCGGCCTTCAGCGCGATCAGCCGGTTCTCGGCGAGATAGCCTGCGCCACCGCATGCTTCGCGTGCTTCCTGGATCGCGGCGGTCGCATGCCAGGTGTTGGCCGCCTTCAGGCCCGCCGCGCGGGACTCCAACTCACGTTGTTCTTCGGGGTCAGGGTCGTCGGAGCTTTGCAGCTCGTGACACTTGGCGACCAGTTCGTTCTGCGCGAACTGCAGGGCGTAGGACTTAGCGATCAGCGGGAACAACCGGCGCTGGTGCACCAGGTAGTCCATGATCAGCACCTCGCCCTCCTCGTCGGGAGCGGAGAACTGCTTGCGCTGCAACGCATATCGGGTCGCAATGTCCAGCGCCACGCGGGCCGCGGCGCCGGCGCTACCGCCCACTGTGACGCGACCGCGGATCAGCGTGCCCAGCATCGTGAAGAAGCGCCGACCCACATTCTCAATCGGCGAGGAATACGTGCCGTCCTCGGCGACGTCGGCGTACTTGTTGAGAAGGTTCTCGCGCGGGACGCGGACCTGGTCGAACTGGATGCGGCCGTTGTCCACACCGGGCAACCCGCCTTTGTAGTGGCAGTCCGACGTCGTGACACCCGGCAGGTCGTTGCCCTCCTCGTCGCGGATCGGCACAACGAAACAGTGCACGCCGTGCCCTTCCCCGTCCGGTGTGATCAGCTGAGCGAAAACCGCTGCCACCCGAGCGGTTTCGGCGGCGCCGCCGATGTAATCCTTGCGGGAGGTGCGGGTGGGGGAGTCGATGATGAATTCCTGTGTCGACGGGTCGTAGGTCGCCGTCGTCTCGAGGGATTGCACGTCGCTGCCGTGGCCGGTCTCGGTCATCGCAAAGCAGCCCAGCAGCTCCAGGTCGATGATTTTCTTGACGTACCGTTCGTGATGCCGCTCGGTCCCGAGGTTCTCGATGGCTCCGCCGAACAGACCCCACTGCACACCGGCCTTGACCATCAGGGACAGGTCGGACATCGCGAGCATCTCGATCTGCGCGATGGCTGCACCGACGTCGCCGTTGCCGCCGTGCTCTTTCTTGAAGCCGTCCTCCGCCGCGCCACGCTCGGCCATGATCTTCAACTGCTCGGCCACCTTGGTGCGGGCGATGACGGTGTTGGGTGTGTAGTGCGGGCGGAAGATCTCGCTGGAGAGCTGTTTGCGCATGTCGTTTTTCACATCGCGCCAACGGCCGTCAAGGGTGTTGCGCAGATGATCCGCGGTGGTGGTCATACCTTGACGTTAGCCCGTGGCGGTCCGGTGGAAACTGTGATGTGGCAAACGTAGGCAAACCTCGCTGGACCAGTGGAAATCCTTGGCGTTGAATCTCATGCCATGGCCGAGACAAACGAAGCTCCGCTGTCACCGACGGGGCTGCCTCACGTCAGAGGACACCGTCATTCCGACGTGTCGGGCGGTTGGCTTCGCGCCGCCACCTTCGGCGCGATGGACGGGCTGGTCAGCAACACCGCGCTGATCGCGGGAGTGGCGGCCGCAGCAAGCTCGCAAACCGTCGTCATCAGCGGTGTGGCGGGCCTGCTGGCCGGCGCCTTCTCGATGGCGCTGGGCGAGTACACATCGGTCACCACCGCAAACGAACAGATCGACTCCGAAGTGCTGGTGGAGCGTCGCGCGTTCGAGCACCATCCGACGGCGGAGCGGGCCGAGCTCATCGGCATGCTGGTGAAACTGGGGCTGACGAGGGAGACCGCCGCGGTGGCGACCGACGAGATCCATCGTGACCCGAACAAGGCGGTCAATTTCCATCTCGTTCAGGAGCTGGGGGTCAACCCGACGGAGAAGCCGTCGCCGTGGGTCGCGGCGCTGTCATCGTTCGTGATGTTCGCGATCGGTGCCGTGGTGCCGCTCATCCCGTACCTGCTGGGGTTCGAGTCGTTGACCGGCGGGCTGGTCTGCGGTGGCATCGGGTTGGCAGTCGCCGGCGCCGTCGCCGCCCGGTTCACCAGTAGGCCCTGGTGGTGGGCGTCGGCGCGGCAGATGTTGTTCGGCGGAATCGCGATCGCCGCGACCTATATCGTCGGCACGCTGGTCGACTCACTCCTCTAGGCGCGATTTGGGCGTGATTTCCCGCGCCGTGCGCGGGTTTTCACGCCCAACTCACGACTCGACGCCGACGGTCATCGACTCGGCGTAATCGGTCAGCTCTTCCAATTCCGTTTCCTCGATGTCGATTCCGGTCAGGTGCCCGCGCGTGGCCGCGAGTACGCCCGCGCCCAGCAACACGCCACCTGCGCCCACCCAGAACGGCAGGTGCACGCTGACCTGCTCGCCGAGCACGCCGGCCAGCCACGGCGCGACAGCGGCGCCGCCGAACCGCAGGAAGCTGTAGGCCGCCGAGGCCACACCGCGTTCCACGGGCGCGGCCTTCATCACGGTTTCGGTGATCAACGTGTTGTTGACGCCGATGAACAGCCCGGCCACCACCACGCACGCGGCCAGGACCGCCTTCAGTTCGGTGAAGACCGCCATTACGGCCAACGTCGCCGTCATCGCCACCAGGTTGACGATCAATACGTTCACCGTCCCGAACCGGTGCTGCAGTCGTGGCGCAACCACCACGGAGGTGAACGCCAGCGCGATGCCCCAGCCGAAGAAGATCAGCCCGATTTGGTGGGCGCTCATGTCGAGGGGGAATGGCGTGAAGGCCAACAGGGTGAAGAACCCGAAGTTGTACAGCAGCGCGGTGATTCCGACGCCGAGCAGACCGCGGTGCCGCAGGGCGCGGAACGGGTCGGCCAGGGTGGTCGCGCGTTCAGCACGCGGTGTCGACGGCAGCAGGAATGCGGTGACGACCAGCGCGACGGCCATCAACGCCGAGACCCCGAAGAACGGTCCGCGCCACGAGATCGAGCCCAGCACACCGCCGACCAGAGGCCCGACGGCGATGCCCAGGCCCAGCGCCGCCTCGTAGAGGATGATCGCCTGGGCGACCGATCCGCGCGCCGAGTTGACGATCGTGGCCAGCGCCGTCGCGATGAATAGGGCGTTGCCGAGGCCCCACAGTGCCCGCCAGCCGACGATTCCCATCACGGTGTCCGACAGGCCTGCCAGCCCGGCGCCGGCGATGATCACGGCCAGGCCCAGCAGCAGTGTGCGTTTGGGGCCGATCCGGCTGGCGACCACGCCGGTGATGAGCATGGCGACGCCCATCACCGCCATGTAGCTGGTGAACAGCAACGAGACTTGCGACGGTGAGGCGTTGAGGTTGTCGGCGATTGGCTTGAGGATGGGGTCGACGAGTCCGATGCCCATGAAGGCGACGACAGAAGCGAACGCAACGGCCCAGACGGCTTTGGGTTGGCGCCACATACGGGTGCCTGCTCCTAACTATTGAACTATTGCTCTTTGACGGTTGGTTTCGGGGCTGCCGCGTCTTTGAGGAGCTTGCGCATCACACGAACGGCGTCGTCGAGCGTCCGGCGGTCGGCCTCATCGAGCCGTTCCAGATACGGGTCGATGGCGGCGCCGCGATCGACGCGAACCTGCCGCAGCGTGTCGACGCCTTTGTCGGTGATGCGGATGAGCACAGCCCGTGCATCGTCGGGATCGACGGTGCGTGACACCAGCCCGGCGTCCTCCAGCCTGCGAACCTGCATGGTCATCGTCGGCTGGGAGCAATGATCGAGCGCGGCGAGATCGGAGATGCGCGCCGCGCCCTGATCTTCGATAGTGGACAACAGGCGCCCCTGCGCGAACGGCAAAGGGATGCGGGCCCGCTGCGATGCGAGCCGGTTGAGTCGTGCCACCACGGCAAGCAGGTCGGCGCCAAGGGTCGGGGTCACGACTCCATAATTACATAGCTTCACTATGCGTATCAACATGCCGCCGCGTGTCGACACTCACAGTGGCGACACAGGCTCGTCGAGCCGCGACTGGCAGAATCGTGAAATGACTGCGACCCACCACGCGAGCCGGGCTCGTCGTGCGGGATCGCTGCAACCGGTTGAGCTGGCACACGCCTCGGTGATGGCCGCGTTGTGCGCGGCCACTGCGATCATCGCTGTCGTGGTGCCCTTCGCCGGGGGCATCTCCCTGCTGGGCAACGTGCCAATGGGCTTTCTGGTGTACCGGTTTCGGTTGCGGGTGCTCATCGCCGCAACCGTCGCGGGCTCCACCATCGCGTTCCTGATCGCCGGCATGGGCGGCTTCATGACGGTGATCGACTGCGCCTATATCGGCCTGCTCATCGGGCTCATCCTGCGCCGCGGCCGGGGCTGGCCCACCGTCATCCTCGTCGGGCTGGTCGCAGGGGCGGTATTCGGCGGTGTTGTCGTCGGCGCGCTGGCGGTGCTGGTGCGGCTGCGCCACCTGATCTTCGAGTCGTTGACCGCCAACGTCGAGGGCATCGCCGCCTTCCTCACCCGCATCTCGGGTTGGTGGATCCTGCCCGACATGACGCAGTTCGCCGAGCGGTTGCGCAGCCTGTTCGCCACCGCGCTGGACTACTGGCCGTACCTGATCGGCGGGTCGTCGGTGATCTCCATCACCATTGTCATGCTGATCGGTTGGTGGGCCTTGTCACAGGTGATCAATCGCCTCGTGGTCATTCCCGACGTGCACAAGCTGGACCCGCCGTGCGACGGCGAGCCGGTGGCTCCGGTGCCGGTGCGGTTGACCGACGTCCGCTTCCGCTACCCGAAGAGCGACCACGATGCGCTCGGGCCGGTGAGTTTGAGTGTCGAACCCGGCGAACACGTCGCGGTGACCGGCCCCAACGGCTCGGGCAAGACGACGCTGATGCTGGTGCTGGCCGGGCGGGACCCGTCGTCGGGGACGGTCGAGCGTCCCGGCGCGGTGGGGTTGGGCCGTCTCGGCGGCACCGCGGTGGTCCTGCAGCACCCCGAGAGCCAGGTGCTCGGCACGCGGGTCGCCGACGACGTGGTGTGGGGGCTGCCTCCGGGCACCGTCACCGACGTGCACAAGTTGCTCGCCGAGGTCGGACTCGACGGGATGGCCGAACGCGACACCGGCGGGCTGTCCGGAGGGGAACTGCAGCGCCTTGCCGTTGCCGCTGCGCTGGCGCGGGAGCCGTCGCTGCTGATCGCGGACGAGGTGACCAGCATGGTCGACCAGGATGGCCGCGAAGCGCTGATGGGCGTGCTGTCGGGGCTCACCCAACGCCACCGCATGTCGCTGGTGCACATCACGCACTACAACGACGAAGCCGACTCTGCCGACCGCGCAATCGACCTCACCGGAAACGGGGGAGCAGCTGACAACACCGCGATGGTGGAAACCGCCGCCGCGCCCGAGGCGACGCAGCCGTCGGCGCCCAGTGGCGACGCGCCGGTCCTCGAACTCATCGACGTCGGCCATGAGTACGGCAGCAGCACGCCGTGGGCGAAGACCGCGCTGCAGAACATCAACTTCGCGGTGCACGAGGGCGACGGCGTGCTGATCCACGGACTCAACGGGTCAGGCAAGTCGACGCTGGCGTGGATCATGGCTGGGCTCACCACCCCGACGAGCGGACAGTGCCTGCTCGACGGCGCACCGGTGGCCGACCAGGTAGGCGCGGTGGCGATCTCGTTCCAGGCGGCCCGACTGCAGTTGTTGCGCAGCCGGGTGGACCTCGAAATCGCCTCGGCGGCAGGATTTTCCACGCGTGACCGGGCTCGGGTGAAACAAGCGTTGGCGACCGTCGGTCTGGATCCGGCGCTGGCGACGCGGCGGATTGACCAGCTCAGCGGCGGTCAGATGCGCCGGGTTGTGCTGGCCGGGTTGCTGGAACGCTCGCCGCGCGCACTCATCCTCGACGAGCCGCTGGCCGGCCTCGACGCCGCCAGTGCACGCGGACTGCTGCGACTGCTGGAGGATCTGCGCCGCAACGCCGGGCTGACCGTCATCGTGATCTCACACGACTTCTCCGGACTGGACGACCTGTGCCCGCGCACCGTGCGCCTGCAGGACGGGACGTTGGCGACCGCGCCGACAGCTGCGGGAGGTGTGGCATGACCGCGCCGACCCGCAGGCCCCAACGCAGGCCGGTGGTACTGCTGCGCCCGGTGCCCGGTACCAGCGTCGTGCACCAGCTGTGGGCCGGCACCAAACTCCTTGTCGTGGCCGGCATCGGCGTGCTGCTGACGTTCTATCCGGGCTGGGTGCCGATTGGCTTCATCGCCGCGCTGGTGCTCGTCGCGGCGCGGCTGGCCCGGATCCCGCGCGGCGCGCTGCCGTCGATACCGCGGTGGCTGTGGTTCCTGCTTGCGCTCGGTGGCGTCACCGCGGCGCTGGCCGGTGGCAGCCCCGTCATCGAACTGTTCGGGCTCAACCTCGGGCTGGGCGGGTTCTTGAAGTTCCTGCGCATCACCGCGCTGTCGATCGTGCTGCTTGCGCTCGGCGGCATGGTGTCGTGGACCACCAACGTCGCCGAGATCGCGCCCGCTGTTGCGACGCTTGGAAAACCGTTGCGTTTCTTCCGCGTTCCGGTCGACGACTGGGCGGTCGCGCTGGCGCTGGCGTTGAGGGCCTTCCCGATGCTGATCGACGAGTTCCGGACGCTCTACGCGGCGCGCAGCCTCCGTCCCAAGCCGGTGCTCACCACACGACGCGCGCGCAGGCGCCGCTGGGCGCTCGAGGTGATCGATCTGATCGCCGCCGCGGTGATCGTTGCGCTGCGGCGGGCCGATGAGATGGGCGACGCGATCACCGCACGTGGCGGTGCAGGCCAGATCTCAGCTGCGCCGTCGGGGCCGAAAAAGCGTGACTGGGTGGCGCTTTCGATCGTTCTGGCGGTGTGCGGTGCGGCGCTCGCGCTCGAGCTGACGCTGTTGGCGACGACCTAGCGCTCGGCCGCGGCGTTCGCGGCGGCCTGCGCCTCGCGCAGCGTGGTCGCCACATCGGAGCGGCCCAGAAACATCTCGTCGAAGTACGGCCGCAGCGCTTGGTAACCCGCGGGAAACCCGGGCCCGCCCGGGGCGCGTATGCGTGGTCCGTCGAGCACGCTGAAGAACGGCTGCACATCGACACCGCGCCGGGCCCAATAGTCGAAGTAGACGTGCTGGGCCGCCAGCACCGCGGGAATGGCCGCACCGCTGGCGCCGAGATACGAATTGCCGCGGGCGCTGCCCATCCACGCCAGCACGTGACGCACGGCGTCGGGATGTCCGGTGGCCGAATTGCCCGCGGCGGCAATGCCGTTGGTGACGCTCACCCGGCCGACCGGTCCGATTGGCATCGGGACCACACCCCACTGGAAGGGGGCCTGGTCGGCGATCGCCGCCAGGTTGTAGGTGCCGGACTGAAAGAGCGCCATCTTGCCCTGCAGGAACTGGTTGCGGGAGAAGTCACCGTTGCCGTTGGTGTCCGACGCGGGTGGCGCGACGTGCTCGGTGTTGATCAGGTGCACCAGGTAGTTAAATGCGGCGACCGCACCCGGATTGTCGAAGTCGAAGCGGTCGCCGTCGGAGAACCGGCCGCCGGCCGAGCCGATGAAGTTGAGGTAGATGCCCTGTAGATCGTTGGCCGCGTTGTAACCCCACTGCTGGACGCGGCCGGCGTCGAAGCCCGGTTCGTCGGCCCGTCGCCCGTCAGCGTCGACGGTCAGGCGGGTCAGCAGTGGCCGCAGCGTGTCGACCTCACCCGGCGACCATCGCATCGCCAGCAGGCGCCCAAGGTCCACGCCCGCCTTCTCGATCAGCTCGGCGTTGTAGTAGACGGCGATTCCCGCGTCGGTCAGTTGCGGCACCGCCCACAAGGTGCCGCCGCGGGTAAATTGCTTCACCACCGACTGGTCCCAGCCCGTTGCGGCGTTGGGCCCTGACTCTTTTCCGATATCCAGCAGCCGTCCGCTGTCGGCGTACTGCGCGAAGTACGCATTCGACAACCAGAAAATATCGTCGGCGCTGCCGCCCGCGGCGTCGGTACGCAACGTGTCGAAATAGGTGGCGTAGGCCAGCACGTTGAGCCGCACATCGATGTCGGGATGAATGCGGCTGAACTCGTCGAACGATTTCCGATAGGCATCAGCGACCTGCTCGTCCCACAGGCGCACGGTGACTACTGTCCGGCCGGCGGGCTCCGTTGACCTGCCCAGCAGCACCGCCGCGATCAGCAGCACGGCCATGGTCAGCGCCAGCGCCGCCGCGGCGAGCGTGGAAACCTTGAGACGAAAGCTCATTTGAGCCCCGTCACCACGATCGAGCGGACAATGTGTCGACCGAGGGCGACGAACAACACAAGGAGCGGAACGATTGCGACCGTCGTCGCGGCCATCACCACCGTCCACTGCGCGTTGTAGCGGGACTGCAGGGCCGCCGTCGCCACCGTCAACACCTGCCAGTTGCCGCCGCTGGTGATCACCAGCGGCCACATGAAGCTGTTCCATTGGCTGACAACGGTGATGAGCGTCAGCGTCACCAGAATCGGCTTGCTGGCGGGAATCACGACATGGGTGAGAATGTCGAGGGTGTTGGCGCCGTCGATACGGGCTGCCTTGATGAGATCGTCGGGAATCCCACGGAAGTACTCACGCAGCAGGAAGATCGCGTAAGGCGAACCGAACATGAACGGCAGCACCAATGCCCAAAAGGTATTGCGTAGACCGGCTTGGGCCATCATCAGGTACAGCGGCACGACGGTGACCGTCGCCGGAACCATCAACGTCGCCAGGTACACCCAGAACAACGCGCCGCGGCCGGGAAAGTCCAGTCGCGCAAACGCATACGCCGCCAACACCGAGAACGTGAGCTGGCCGACCAGGATGACAGCGGTCATCAGCGCGGTCACCAACAGCGCCCGGGCGAAGCCCGCGCCGGCCAACCGCGTGTAGTTCTCCAGCGTCGGAGGCTTCGGCCATGACAGAGGCGTGCCGGTGTTGAACTGCTCGGCAGAGGTGAAGGCTGTGAGCAGCCCCAGCGCGAACGGCGCCAGCGTGATCACCGCGCCCACACCCAGCCCGGCGTAGATCACCGGCGCCGACACCGCCCGGCTAAACGACGTCATAGGTGATCCGCCTGCGGAAGTAGAGGTGCTGTGCGATCGTCACCCCGACCAGGAGGGCGAACAGAACCGCGGCCATCACCGCCGCACGCCCGACCGCGGCGGCGCCGAACGCCTCGGCGTAGATGCGGTGAGCGATCAGATCGGTGCGCCCCTGCGGCCCGCCGGCGGTGAGTGCATAGACGGTGTCGAACACCTGCGCGGCGCTGATGACACCGGTGACCAGGACGAAAAACAGCGTCGGCCGCAGCATCGGCAGCGTGATTCGACGAAACCGCTGCCACGCGTCGGCGCCGTCGGTGCGGGCCGCGTCCTGAATCTCACCGGGGATCGCCAAGATGCCCGCCAGGAAGAACAGCGTCACGTAGCCCACGTTGGTCCAGATCGTCACCGCCGACACGACGGGCAGGGCCAGGTCCGGGTCGGTGAGCCACTCGATGCGGCGACCCAGCATCGCGCTGACAGCGCCGTCGGTCGGGGCCAGGATCCAGCGCCACAGCACCGCGATCGCCAGCGGGGCACAGATCCACGGCAGCACGTAGAGAGTGCGGAAGAAACCGCTGCCCGGCAGCCCGCGCGCCAGCATGGCGGCGGCCACGAGGCCGAGCAGCGACTGCGTGGGCACCACGATCGCGATGAACAGCGCCGTCACCGCCAGCGACCTGGCGAACGACGGGTCGGTCAACACCGAGCGCCAATTCTGCAGTCCGACATAGTGAATCGGGCCCAGCAGATCCCATCGGTGCACGCTGAGCCACGCCACGACCAGCATCGGCAGCACCAGAAACGTGACGACGCCGAACAGGCTCGGCGCCAGCAGCGTGTATGCCACCGCCGTCCTTCGCATCCGATTAGCGGCCACCGAGCCATTAAAGCGGGCCTGCGGCGGCGCAACTACGGTGATATCCGTGACAGCACCCCGTCAGGTTGATGCCGACTTTCTCGAGCTGCCGCGCCACCAGCTTGCCGATGCCGCGCTGTCGGCCGCGCTGGCCGCCGGAGCCAGCCACGCCGACCTGCGCATCCATCGCATCCTCGACGAGAGGGTGGCGTTGCGCGACGGCGAGTTGCAGACCTCAGTCGTCGACCGTGAGATCGGCCTCGCGGTGCGGGTGATCGTCGACGGGACGTGGGGTTTCGCATCGCACGCCGAGTTGGATTCCGACGTCGCGGCGCAGACCGCCCGTCGCGCCGTCGCGGTGGCGCGGGCGCTGGCACCCTTGAACGCCGAGACCATCGAGTTGGCGCCCGAGCCGGTGTACGCAGACGCCAACTGGGTGTCGGACTACCGGACCGATCCGTTCGCGATCCCGACGACGGCCAAGATCGACCTGCTCGGCGAGTACTCGGGACGGCTGCTGGCCGCCGACGGCGTCAACCACGTCTCGGCCAGCCTGCACGCGGTCAAGGAGCAGACGTTCTACGCCGACACCGCCGGGTCGTCCATCACGCAGCAGCGGGTCCGGGTGCAACCGACGCTGGAAGCCGTCGCCGTCGACGCCGCGGCAGGATCCTTCGAAACGATGCGCACGCTGGCGCCGCCGATCGCACGGGGCTGGGAGGCTGTCGACGGCGACGACGTGTGGCACTGGAGCACCGAACTCGCCGAGCTGCCGACCCTGCTCGCCGAGAAGGTCAAATCGCCGAGCGTGACACCGCGGCCCACAGATCTGGTCATCGATCCATCCAATCTGTGGCTGACAATCCACGAATCCATCGGGCACGCCACCGAATACGACCGTGCCATCGGGTATGAGGCGGCCTACGCGGGCACGTCGTTCGCCACACCCGACAAGCTGGGCACCATGCGGTACGGCTCGCCGGTGATGAACGTGACCGCCGACCGCACGCAGCAGTTCGGGCTGGCCAGCGTCGGCTGGGACGACGAGGGGGTGCAGGCCCAGCGGTGGGATCTGGTGCGCGACGGTATCTTTGTGGGCTACCAGCTCGACAGGGTGTTCGCCCCGCGGCTCGGGGTGGCCCGATCCAACGGCTGCTCGTATGCCGACTCTCCGCACCATGTGCCGATCCAGCGGATGGCCAACGTCTCCCTGCAGCCCGGGCCCGAAGATCTGTCCACCGATGACCTGATCGCTCGGGTCGAAGACGGCATTTACATCGTCGGCGACAAGAGCTGGTCGATCGACATGCAGCGCTACAACTTTCAGTTCACCGGGCAGAGGTTTTTCCGGATCCGCGAGGGCAAGCTGGACGGACAACTGCGCGACGTGGCGTATCAGGCGACCACCACCGATTTCTGGGGCGCAATGGAAGCGGTCGGCGGCCGGTCGACGTGGCGGCTGGGCGGTGCCTTCAACTGCGGCAAGGCGCAACCCGGTCAGGTCGCCCCCGTCAGTCACGGTTGCCCGTCGGCGTTGTTCCGCGACGTCAACGTGCTCAACACGCGCGCCGAAGGGGGACGGTGACCGTGATCGCCGCACAGCAGGTAATCGACATCGCGTTGGCTGAAGCGGCACGGTTGGGGAAGGCCGACGAGACGATCGTCATGGTCACCGACCGCAGCGACGCTGCACTGCGGTGGGCCAACAATTCGATGACCACCAACGGTGTTTCGGTGCAACGCAAGACGACGGTGATCTCGGTGGTGCGGCGTGGCGAGCGTGGGCAGGTGGCGTCGCTGACGTCCAGCGACGTGGATCCGTCGGTCATCGGCGGGCTGGTGGCCGCGTGCCAGGAGGCTGCGCTTTCGGCGCCGGAGGCACGCGACAATGCCCCGTCACTGCCCGGGGCAGACGCCGGAAGTGATTGGGACGCAGCGGTTCCCGAGACCGGTGTCGAGGCATTCGGTGACGTGGCCGATGCGCTGACACGCGGCTTCCCGCGTGCCGACCGGCTTTACGGCTATGCGCGGCACATCCTGGAAACGACGTTCGTGGCGACGTCGGGCGGTGCGCGTCGGCGCTACACGCAGCCGACCGGTTCCGTCGAGATCAACGCCAAGCGTGGTCCCGGAAGCGCCTGGGCGGGCGTCGGCACACCCCATTTCGTCGATGTGCCAACCGATCTCATGCTCGAGGAGCTTTCGACGCGGCTGGGTTGGGCGCAGAACACCATCGAGTTACCCGCGGGCCGCTACGAGACGATCCTGCCGCCGTCGGCGGTCGCCGACCTGATGATCTACCTGTCGTGGTCGATGGACGGACGGGGCGCGCAGGAGGGCCGCACCGCGTTCTCGGCCCCCGGCGGCGGCACCAGGGTGGGGGAGAAGCTCACCGACCTGCCGCTGACGGTGTACTCCGACCCGACGGCGCCCGGCCTGGAATGCCTGCCGTTCGTCGCGACGGCCAGTTCGTCGGAAAGCGTGTCGGTATTCGACAACGGCATGGACATCGGCCGTGTCGACTGGATCCGGGACGGCACTATCAACGCGCTGGCGTACCCGCGTGCGGCCGCCGCCGAGTTCGGCGCCCCCGTTGCCGTCGCCGCCGACAACTTGCTGATGACCGGCGGCACCGACACCCTCACCGACATGGTGGCGAGCACCGAGCGCGGCCTGTTGCTCACCACCCTGTGGTACATCCGCACCGTCGACCCGGCGGTGTTGCTGTTGACGGGTCTCACCCGTGACGGCGTCTACCTCATCGAGAACGGGCGGGTCACCGGCGCGGTCAACAACTTCCGGTTTAACGAGAGCCCGCTGGACCTGCTGCGCCGCGTCAGTCAGGCGGGCATCAGCGATGTCACGCTGCCGCGCGAATGGGGTGACTGGGCGACGCGGGCCGCGATGCCGTCGCTGCGAATCCCCGACTTCCACATGTCGTCGGTCAGCCAGGCGCAATAATGCGACGATGCCCGACGCGCTGAATAGCAAACTCGAGCGATTGGTCGCGCTCGCACCGTCCGAGCACGGACGGATCAACGCGTTGGTGCGCCGCACATGCGCGGCTGCATTGTCGTTGCCGGCCCTGCCCGCCGACACCGCCGTCGACGGCCCCGCCGATGAGGCGGAGGCGGTCGCGGTGGAGTTCGCCGAACAGTTCAGCGTCGACGTGTCCTCGATCAGTGACGATCTGCGGGGCCGGTTCGCCTCCGCGCTGGGTGCGTCGACGCTGCCCGTGGTGATCATGACCTATTTCGCCGACTTTCTTCCGAGAGTTCGCGCCGGTCTCGAAGCGCTGGGCCTGCCGGTGCCGTGGGGCGACACGGTGGTGTGGGACAGAGACGCCGATGTTGGCGACGCGCTGTTCGGCCAGTTCCTGCCGCGCGTCGCCGAGCTGTGCGAACTCGACGCGCTGACAACGGAAGTCGTGCGTCTGCGCGGCGCCGCCCAGCACAACTGCCGGATGTGCAAGGCTCGTCGGGAAGAAGACGCACTGCAGGCGGGCGGAACCGAAGCGCTATATGAGCAGATCGCCTGGTATGACACGGCAGACGCGCTGGCCGACCGGCACAAAGCCGCGCTGCGTTACGTCGACGCGTTGATCTGGACGCCGGCTGCTATCGAACCCGACGTGGCAGACGGAGTGCGGGCGCATTTCACCGGGGCGGAGGCGTTCGAGTTGACCGTCGACGTTATGCACAACGCCGCCAACAAGATTGCCGTGTCCCTCGCGGCCGATGCGCCCTGACGGGCCTACACCTCGATACGCGAACCCATGATCACAGTCCGGTCGCGGGGGAGGCCGAACCGTTCAGCGGCGTCGGCGGTGATGTAGCTCGTCGCGATGAACAGCCGCTTGCGCCATGCCGCCATCGTCTTCTCCCGGCCCCTGACGAGTTCGAGCTTGGACAGGAAATAGGACGCCTCATCGATCACGATCTTGCCCTCGGACTGTTCGGGGGTAAGGCTGCGGAGCGCATCGAGAACGCGGGTCTTCTCCATGTAACCGTAATTGGCTGTGACGAAGACGATCCCGTCGCGCTTGTAGCCGAGCGCGTCCACCTGAATGCGCTCGCCTTCGGGCGCGCGGGGCATCGGCAGGGTCTCGATGGACACGATCACCACGTGCTTGTGCAGGACATGGGTGTGTTCGACGCATGTCCGCATCGCCAGCGGTGCCGTCTCCTTCCCGCGGTTGAGGAAGACTGCGGTGCCCGGCACACGTACGAGCGGTGGATCGCAGCGGCGGATCTCCTCGATGAACGTGTTCAGTGGCCCTTCGGTGTGTTCCCGTGCCGCGGTGACGATCTCACGGCCCCGATGCCAGGTGATCATCACGGTGAAGGCAGTGAGCCCGATGGCCAGCGGCAGCCAAGCCCCGTGAATGACCTTGGTCAGGTTGGCCGCGACGAGGAGCAGATCGATCGCAAGCAGGATTCCGCCCCCGATGGTCACCAACCACAGCGGGGCATGCCACCTGGTCCGCGCGTAGTACAGAAACAGCAACAGGGTGATCGTGATGGTGCCGGTCACCGCCATCCCGTAGGCGTACGCCAGCCGTTCGGAGCTACGGAATGCGAGCACCAGTGCGAGCACCGCGACGGTCAGCAGCCCGTTGATCCACGGCACGTAGATCTGGCCCTCGGTCGAGGCGGAGGTGTGAATCACCCGGATCCGCGGCAGATACCCGACGCGGGCCGCTTGCGACGTCACCGAGAATGCGCCGGTGATCACCGCTTGCGATGCGATCACCGTTGCCGCCGTGGCCAGCAGCACCATCGGCCATAGCGCCCAGCTGGGGATGAGCAGGAAGAACGGCGCGCGCATGGCCGTCGGGTCGCCGATCAGCAGCGCGCCCTGGCCCAGGTAGTTGAGGGCCAACGCCGGCAAGACGACAAACAGCCAGGCCCGGGTGATCGCCTTGCGGCCGAAGTGGCCCAGGTCGGCATAGAGCGCCTCGGCGCCGGTGACGGCGAGCACGACGGCCGTCAGCGAGAAAAAGGCGATTCCGAAATGCCCGACCATGAAGGTCAGCGCGTAGGTCGGCGACAGCGCCTTGAGGATCTCGGGGTGGGCGATGATGCCGGTGAGCCCGCAAGCGCCGATGGCGAGAAACCATGCGACCATGACCGGCCCGAACGCGCGTCCGACGACGGAGGTGCCGTGACGTTGCACGTAGAACAGCGACACGATGATGACCACGGTGATCGGCACGACCCAGTGCTCGAAGTCCGGGTCGACAACCTCGAGCCCCTCGACGGCGCTCAGCACCGAGATCGCTGGGGTGATCATGCTGTCGCCGAAGAACAGCGATGCGCCGAAGACGCCCAGCGCCGCGAGGATCAGCGCGGTGCGGTGGCGGGTCTCCGAACCCCATCGGCGGAGGAGGGTGATCAGCGCCATGATGCCGCCCTCGCCGTCGTTGTCGGCACGTAGCACCAGGCTCACGTAGGTGAAGGTGACTATGATCATGATCGTCCAGAAGATCAGGGAAACGACGCCGTAGACGTTGTGCGCATTAAGCGGGACCGGGTGGGGATCGTCGGGGCTGAACAGTGTCTGGATGGTGTAGATCGGGCTGGTGCCGATGTCACCGAACACCACACCGAGCGCGGCGAGGACGACTGCGGGCCGGATCGACTTCCCGACAGCGGTATGCGCCGACGGTGCGGCTTCGGTGTTGGTTTGCGACGCCATGGTCGGTTTGATGGTAGATCGCCAGCCGTCGGCTAGCCGGTAACCGGCGATTCCCATGCGACACGGGCAGGATTGAGCGCATGGATATCGAAGCGGTTGACGCGGTGCTGACGACGACGCGGGCGGTCCGGCGTCGCCTGGACGTCAGCCGGCCCGTCGAGCGGGAAGTCATCATGGATTGCTTGCGCGTCGCAGTTCAGGCGCCGACGGCGAGCAACTCTCAGAACTGGCGGTGGCTAGTCGTCACCGATCTGGATAAGAAAGCCGCGATCGCTGATATCTATCGCACCTGCGGCGAGGAGTATCTCGCGCACGCAGCGCGCACGACGGAGGACCCGCAGACCAGAAGGGTCTATGAGAGCGCGTACGCGCTGAGCACCACGCTGGCACGGGTGCCGGTGCACGTGATCCCATGTGTCGAGGGCCGCTTGGACGGCGCTCCGCTGGTCATTGCGGCGGCGGGGTGGGCGTCGATCATCCCAGCGGCGTGGAGTTTCATGCTGGCGCTGCGGGCGCGCGGCCTGGGATCGGTGTGGACCACATTGCACCTGTCCAAGGCTGACGAGGTCGGCGAATTACTCGGGATTCCAACCGACGTGACGCAAGTCGCTTTGCTCCCCGTGGCCTACACGATCGGCACCGATTTCAAGCCGGCCGTCAGGCCGCCAGTCGAGAGCATCACGTCGTGGAACACCTGGGGTAGCCGGTGAGATGATGGCCGACCGGGCAGCAAGCGTCGGTCGCCGGGTTGGACGCTAGTGTCTAATGCTGCGACAAGGGGCGGTAGCTCAGTTGGTTAGAGCCGCGGACTCATAATCCGTTGGTCGCGGGTTCGAGCCCCGCCCGCCCCACCGTAAAGGGGTTTATTCCGTCGGGTGTGTTTGCGCTCGGCTGATGGCCCGCGAGCGCACCCGAACGATCTGTGATGGAGCGTCACACCGGTGACCGGGCGTCGGCCTGCGGCCGATAGGCGGCAGCGCGAGCTGACTTGGCGCCCGCGAACCGGGGGATGAGGTGCTCTGGTGTTCGGATTGCGTCAGGGGTGATGTGCGCGCTCTTCCAACGGCCGTCTCGCTGTGCACGGTCGGCGGGGCCGAGCCGACTCGAAATCCGGGCGACAGCGCGCCTCTAATAGCCCGCTCTCCGTCGCCGCCATCCTTTGGCGCGGCTCAGCTTTATTCAACGCTGCCATTGCCGATACGAGCTGGTTCAGACCTTTCGAGAGGCCGCTCCGTGATGTGCGGCCGCAGTACGATACGGCAATGGACCTGCTCCTCACATCGATGAGGTCATGTCGGCCACATTGATGTGTTGCCTTGTTCGCGAGTGGAGCAACCAATTCGCTCGGTTAGTAGGGTCAGCAGACGCAGGTGGGGCTTCCCCCGTACTCCAGGAAGCCTCGACCGGTCGAGCTGATCGGCCCGCGCGGGCTGCTGAAACAGCCGAGCAAAACCCGCTCGAGACCGCGCTGGACGCGGACACGGCGAGCACTTCGAGATCGAGCCCCGCGCGACACCAAATGGATCGCGTCTTCGGTGTGCTCGCCTAAACACCATGCAAATCATCGGATTTCAAAGGTTTTTGGCCAGCAGGCGTGACATGGGTAGAAGTATCAGGAGACTGACGATTGCGACGACGACCACCATGACGACGACGCTAGGGTCGCTGAAACTTTGGCCAGCAACCACGAGCGCAGCTGCAATATTGCGTTGCGCAGTGCCCAGACCCAGCACGGGCCGAGTGTCCGCGGCCGGGCCGCCAAGCGCCCACCCCGCGGCATAACCGAAAGCTATGAACAACAGGCCGGCCAGAATGGCACGGGTGCCGAAAAGTGAGACCACCTTACTGAAGTTCGCAACGACTAACAGCACAACTACAAGCACTATTGCGAGACTGGAGAGCCGGTCGAACAATGACTTGGCCCGCGCCGCCGCACCGGGCCACTTCGCGTTGACAGCGAGTGCAATGCCCAACGGGAGGAGCATCGTCAGAACCAGCGACAGCGCGATCCTCGCCGGGTTGACGGACACGCCTGGGAGTAAGAGCGGCAGTACGAGTGGCATGTAGGCAACCGTGATGACCATGAGCAAGACCATCAGAGCCACCGCGAAAGCCAAGTTCCCTTTGGCCATCTGCGTCAGCTTGGGCAGAAACGGCGCGCCGGCGGCTACGCCCAATAACAGAAGTCCGACACCTAGTGGTTCGTCAAGTCGCAGCACCCGAGCAAGCACGAAGGCCGCCCCCGGCATCAGCACGAAATTTGCCAGCAGAGACAACATCACTAGGCGCAGATTGCGCAGCGGAGCAGTGACTTCGGCCACTTTGAGTCCTAGTCCCATCGCCGCCATGCTCGACACGACAAAGACCAGCGTCGTAATCGGGATGGCTTTCTCCAAGGCTTGCATCAGTGCGGGGAATGCCAGGCGTCGAGGTTTTCGTGTGCTACTTCATCGTGGCGAGGTTGTGCCACAGGTTCTTCAGGCTGTCTGTGCCTCCGAAGAGGGTGGTGAAGTTTGTCGAGTCGATGAGCACTATGTCACCGGCTCGTTTTTCGTTGGGCGGCATCCAGATCAGTGCATTGAATTCGGGGTTGCCTGCCTCGGTGAAGGGGTGGGGTCGGTTCGGGTCGACACGTTGGCGGCCGAGCACTCTGAGTTGGTCGCTTTCGGGCGCGGTGAGTTCGTAATGCGGTAGATGGGGATGGAAGTTGAGTGTGGTGACGTCGTCGAGCAACCGCGGCGTGTCAAGGTCGCGGAATCCATTGAGCGGGGCGATTTCGTTTGTTCCGTCCACGACGGCCGGTCGAAGTCCCCACTTGTTGTGGACAGGAACGTCGAGCGCCTTCATCAGCGAGCGGGTGTAGGCCGTGAAGCGTTGTTGGCGTGGCACCAAGGGGTCGCCGTGGTGGAGGTATTCGACCTGTCGTTGTTGCATGTCGTCGGTGAACCCGACGTCGTGATGCGGAGCCAGCAGCAGGCAGGTGCCTTCTCGCTTCAGCCACTCTTGAATGGCTGATATCTCCTCCGGTGCTGCTTCCTCCTGCCCAACAAGATGATCCAGCCCGAACACCATCACGGTGTCGGTGTCGGCAAGGATCCGTTCATCGATGAGCTGCTTGTAGCCGGCTTGGTCGATACGCTGAAACACCGCGACCGGATGGCCGGTGGCTTCACCGGCTAACTCTTGGAACGCCAGTGTCGAGCGGTGAAACAGCTCCAGAGTACCGGCAACGCCTTGCAAGAAGTTCGCTTCGTCCCACTCTTGGCCTTCGTAGTTCGGCCATGCGACCCTGCGTACCTCAGTCATGGTGGAGAATCTGTTGTCCAATTCTTCAATATCGCGTTGCGATTCCCAGGGATAGCTCCACGTCCAGTAGATGCTGATGCGCCGCCCACCCGAATGTGGTCGTGGAACGTGGAACTGGTTGTAGGTGCGCGCTGCGGGTTGTGTAGCGGTCATGAGTTTTCCTGCAGTTCAAGCGAGTTGGGCGAGATAACGCATTGCCTTGATGCCGGGCAGAAAGAAGTACGCCCCGCCGGTCAGGGTCGTAAATGCTGGAAGTCCTTTGAGGACCTTGCGTATGGGACGCTTCGGGATCTTGAATTCGAAGGTGCCGTCCTGTGTGCCGCAGATCGGGTCGTGTTCGTTGCCCAATTCGTGAAAGGTCCGGTCGTTGATCCAGACGTTCTGGGCGAACTCGAACTGCCGCATCAGGTTTGCGCAGATGATGAACGCGGCGATGCCGCGGTCGGCGCCGTCGTCGGCCGCTCCGTCTGGAAGCGCAGGACCGTAGGTAGCTCCGCGGCGGATCATCCGGCGTCGGTTCATGTTGTGCGCGGTGTCCCTCGGGTTGAGTCGCCTCGCGTGAGCGCCCAGCGGACATGCGTACCCATGCGGGTCCATCTCTTTGTAATTGAAGTCGTTGTTGCGCATGGGATCGGCACCCAACTCGGGGTCGTCCTTATCGGGCGCCAGCACAAGCGGGGCACCGCTGCGCCAGCGACCCATGAACTTCGCCGCAAGCAGTTCCTGCTCTTCGGGGGTCTCGGCGTTGTCGCTCAAGTACTCCCGGAAGAGGCCGACATGTTCCTGCAGCCGCCGGTAGGCGGCGTATGTCCCGTTCCGGGACAGCACGTCCGGTTGCGGCAGATTAATCACCGGACCCAATTCGTCGGGATAGCCGAGGATGAACTCGCCCGCCTTCAGAGGGTCGCCGGAGCCCGGAGTGGGCTCCTCGCCGGTCCCCTCGATCACCGGTTGGGACAGGCGATCCCGGAAGCCGAAGTGGTCGTGGGCGTAGTTGAACGGTGGGGTGGCATTCAGGTCCAGATGCGACAGCCGCCGCACGCCATCGATACGCGCAAGAAGGTCGTCGTGGGCGCCGGTGGCCCTAGCCTGCTCGGCGTCGTCACGGGCGAACAAGATCGCAATCGCGTGCAAATCCTCGCCGGCCAACCCGCCGACCCAATTGTCGGGGTGGTTGCGGCCGGTGTCACCCAAGATGTCACCGCGTGCCGCCATCCCTTGGCGAAACGCGTCGGGGAAGGTGTCCAGTGATTCCTCGGGCACTCCCAACGCTCGAAGACCCGTCCACGTGAACCCCAGCGTGACCCACCGTTTGGTGTCGTCCATCGTGGTCGGCACCGATGCCGCCGACTCCACCACTTCCACCATTTCGGACAGCCACGCCCGTCCGCCGACTGCCGTGTCGAAGGACAGAAACTCGTAGCGGCCGGTCATCGCCGGCGTGCGGGTCAGCAGAATGTGTTGGATGTCATCGAGTTCAAGCATCTGCACCACAGACCGCGGCGTTCACTGCATCTGATCGAGCATCGTGGAGAATGCCGCCTTGAGCCGCAGCGCCTTCTTGACCTCATCCGCTGTGACGTAAGGGTATTCACCGTATTCCAAGAAGCTTGGAAAGTGGTGGTCGCGTACGAACTGCACGAATGCCGCCGGGTTCTCCTTCCAGTCCTCCGGGAAGCCTTCCAAGTTCACGAAAGCCGTCGTGATTCCGGTTTGGCTGAACAGCTGCACCGCGTCTTCGGTGTACTTGTCGAAGTCGGTGTCGAAGATGCCCTGGTATTGGAAGTACAGGCCGAAACCCACATCGAACAGCACCCAGCGCAGGTAGTGGAGGCGCAAGACGGCCAGCGCGTCCGGACTGGCTTTGATCGTCTCCTCGATCTGCTTGCCGTAGGCGCGGAGCGCCTCCTCACGGCCCTCCTTCACCTTTGCGATGATGGAGAACCCGTAGCAAGCCGGGGTTCGCGGGTAAACCGGGCCGTAACGGCCGCGTTGCAGTTCGAAGTAGCCCTCCCTCGGGATGGCCATCGCCGCCGGCTTACTCCAGTCATGATCACTTACAGGCACATCAGACTCCGTCCACGTCTCCGTCAATTCGACGCTAGCACTTGCATTCCGGCACCGAATGTGAACGACATTTCCGGCACCGGCCCTGAACGAGATGACGGACGGCCGACGCTAGCGCGCGCAAGTTGTGAAGGCCGCGCGCAACTTTCGATATGTACCGGAATGGATCTATCGAGCGTGTAGACGGCGTACCGTCCATCCGTGTCGGCACATAGACCGAATTTGGGAGTCTAGCTCTTCAGAAGTGTGAGGCGGTGCGTGTGCGAATCGTCGTCGACCTGAATCGCTGCCTGGGGTGTGCGCAGTGTGTCCCGCTGGCACCGGAGGTGCTCAAGCTCAGCGGGGAAGAAGCCTTGACTTGCAACCCGAACCCGGATGACAGTCAACGTCTGCGGGTGTTGCGGGCCGCGGCTTCCTGCCCGGTGCAAGCGATCATCGTCGAGCAGTATGACGACGAGTAGGCAAGCATGGGCAAGGGGAGTGCCGTTAGCGACACCGGCCGCGTCGTCATCGTCGGGGCATCAGTGGCCGGGCTTCGCGCCGCCGAGGCGTTGCGCAAAGAGAAACTGCTCGCCGCGGCCTTGAGTGCGTCGTCCTGGCTGTGGGCGTAGGTAGCCATCGTGAAGGCGGCCGACGCGTAACCCAGCCATGCCGCGATGACCGCGATTGGCACCCCGCGCAGGTGCCTCAAGTTGGCGCACGAGTGGCGGGCGTCATGAAGCAGCACCGCCGGAATCTTGAGTCCCTTCAGTTCCTTCTCCCAGCGGGAGGTAAGCGCGTCGGGGTGCAGCGGCTCGCCGAGTTCATTGCTGGCGACGTACTCGCCGTCGCCATATTGGGCCCGTCAGGGCATCGGCTAGGTGTCCGGCGATTTCGGGGAAGCAGGGAGTGAGGTTGTTCGCGTGGCGGCTGAACAGTTCTGCGCGGTCATCGACGCGGGCGAGGCCGCGGATGCCGTCCCATTTCGCCTCGAACGCATAGCCGCTTGGATTGGTCGGCAGGGTCGCTGCGGTAGCCAGCATTGGTGTCGGCGGGAACGGGACGACCGCAGTCATGCGCCCAAGCGTGCCTCAGTCGCAGGTAGGCGCCCACAGCGACGGGAGGCATCAAACACGGCCTCCAGGCCAGCATCCCACCAGAAATCACTGTTGGGGGTGAGAATGTTGGTAACCCCTGGGAGGGACACATGAAGATGCTTGCGATCGTCATTGGCATGGTGGTCATCGGAATCGGCGTTTTCCTCGGTGCTAGCTCCTTAGAGGCGCAGGGCGGAGGTGAAAGTTTCGTCTGTGGTCCGGCTTTCAGCCCTGCACTCGGAGCAGCTGAAGAGAGGGACCACTTGAACAGGCTCATTGGGAAGCAGACCAATTTTGGTGATGCTTGCCGTAGCGAGCGCGACTCTCGCAAAGTGATCGCTTTTGCAGGCTTCGGTCTTGGTATGGCAATCCTCGTCGGAGGTGTTTCTTCTCTTGCGGGTAACCGGCGACCGCCGTCTCGGCGAAGGAAGCCCCGCTGCGCCTCGCCTATAACCACCGTGTTTCCGGACCCGTCCTCACGAGGCGGCGGGTAGGTCGTAAACATCAGGACATAGATAGTGCGTTGACGCTTCGACGATCATGCCTGCCTGAAGGGCTTGGTAATTCGTGTTTTTGTAGATGGACGCCGCGACTGTGTCGAATCCTGAGCCCGCGTGGAATTGGCTGCACACGCTCTTGCCGAACGTTATGAGCGTCGCATCCGACCCCTTCAAACCGGCACGGCGCAGGATGCTCAAGTAGCCGTCATTATCAGGGTTTCCCGCGGCTGGCGGGGCTAGCAATACAGCAGCGGTCAGCGTTTTCTATCCACCGTTTCTCGAGCAGCACTCCTCGACCGGTCAATTGTCGAAACGTGTCCGAAGGCCTTGCCGGGTTGGGTGGAGGCGCCCGCCGCTGGAGTGTCTTGCCTCTCAGGCCGGCTCGACGTCATTCCACGCGGGGCAAGCGATTGGTCTTGGCTTCCGCTTGAAGTCGCAGCTGATTGGCCCGAGCGCGCGCTTCCTCGGCCAGCGCTAGGGCCTCGGCGGCTTTCGCCCCGGCCCACACCTCAGCGGCCCGGGCTTGCGCTTCGGCGGCTTCAGCCTGCTTGCCGGCTCTCGCTGCGCGGGCCTCGGTCTGGGCGGCTTCTGCCTGGGCGCGCGCCCATGCTCTCGCCTCGGCTGCGCGGGCCTCGGCTTCGGCGGCTTCGGCTTGCGCCCATGCTTCGGCGGCGCGGGCTTGCGCCTCTGCCTCCTCGACCTGCTTTCTGGCCTCGGCGGCGCGAACTTGTGCTTCAGCCGCTTCGGCTTGCGCCCACACCAAAGCGGCGCGGGCTTGCTCTGCCGCAGCTTGCGCCTGCTTTCTGGCCTCGGCGGCGCGTGCTTCCGTTTCGGCGGCCTCGGTCCGCGCGCGCGACCAAGCCTTCACCTCTGCGGCGAGAGATTGCACTTCGGCGGCTTCTGCCTGCGCGCGCGCTTCGGCGGCGAGCGCTTCGGGCTCGGCGGCAAGGGCTTGTGCTTCGGCGGCTTTCGCCTGGGCTTGCGCCTCGGCGGCGAGCGCTTCGGCTTCGGCGGCGAGCGCTTCGGCTTCGGCAGCCAAGGCTTGTGCCTCGGTAGCCTCTGCCCGCGCCCGTGTTTCCACGGCCAGCGCTTGGGCTTCGGCGGCTTCCACCCGTGCGCGCGCTTCTGCTTCCATCTGCTTCATGTCGGGCTTGGCGTGCTTCCTCGTCGGCCCGGTGTGCGACGGCCGGTGCCGATTGCGGGCGCCGACACCCCTGTGGGCCTGGAGATCATGTGCTTGCTGCTGGTCAACGTAGAACTCGACGCCGATGAGCGCTGCAGCGGCCAGCACCAGCAACGGCATGAATACGTTGGGATGGGTGATCACGCCAGCCAGGGCGATGATGGTCAAGGGCACTGCGAACACCGCCGCGACCCACGGTTGCCGATCGGCGACGTCGAGAATGGTCGCTCGGACGGAGATCAACCGCGCGGTCCACAAGCGGCGGTCCGGCCAGTGCAAGGCGATTCGCGAAGACCCCACAATCGCATCCCCTCAGGAGACGTCTCACTCATTGTTACCGACGTCGCCGCGTGTCGGTGGCATTAACGGACGTTTCCCGACAGCAGTGTCGCCCGGCAGTCTCGAAATCGAAGACTCAGTAGCGCTCAGCAGGGGTCAGCGGCGTACGCGTCAGCCGAGTGCCGTCGAACCGATACAGGTGGGCGGGACGTCGAAGAGCCTCGAGGTGGCCGTCTGCACCAACGATCACACCGCCTCCGGAGGGGATCGCGAGGCCCGTGGTGGTGCCGCCGAGCGCACGGATCGTGCGCGACAGCCGCGTCCACCCGGCCGGCTCGTCATGAACATCGATGACCATCGACGACAGGGCGAACGTCTCGACCATCTCCGACGCGCCACCAGCCGCTTCCACGAGCGCGCACGTGCCCAACTGGACCGCCCCGGCTGAGACGCCGATGAGAATGGCTCCTTCGGCATACCGCCTCGAGATCAGACGGTCCATGCCGGTCGCCGTGAAGGTCTCCCAGCCGACGCGCACGTCGCCACCGGCGAGGACGATCAGCCGCGCTCGGTCGAGGAAGTCGCGGTCGGCTGACGTGAGGGAGGCCCGGACCATGCGGTGATCGGTTATCCCAGCGGCGTCCAGCGCCGACTTGCAGAGGTCGTAGAACTCGGGGCGGTCCTGGTTGGACGCCCCGATGTATGCGGCGGCCACCTGCGGACCCGGCGGCAGCTTGGCGACGGCCGCTTCGAGGAGGAGGCGGCCCCGCCGCTTCCAGAACAACAACTGGCTGTCGGCGAACAGGTACAGCGGCTGGCGCTGCGAGGCAGTGTCGGTCACCGCGAATTCGACTCGGCGTTGATGGACGAGGCCATACGAACTTTCAGCTTAATGCCGACATTCCGGCGATGCCGAAAACGCCACATGGCGATACACCGACCTGGAGACAGACTCGAAGCGAATGATCGCAGGGCTGATAGTTCTATGTCGGGTGATGCCTGACAGCGTTTCGCCGTACTGGGGGCTGCGACGGCTGGCGCTCGAGCTGACCGTCCGAACCACAATGTCAGTCTGAGAGCGTCACCGTGCATATATAGCCTCGACGAGGTTCTCAACGTGACATTGTGTCGGGAGGCTTCTAATTCCTCAGCCGCGGCCGGCGTTCTGTCCGCATCCGCTGTCTTCTGATCCGCGTAAATTCCATGACGAACAGGACCACGGCGGTCTACATCAGCAACGGTATGAACACGTACGGATACGCGATCGCCCCGGCCGTCAGCTACAAGATTTTCAGAAGCGTCGGCGTATCACACCTTGTCGGCGTGGTTCGGGCAGAAATACAGCGGGGCGCCGGCCACGATGTAGTTCGAGAGCTTCTGATCCTTGGTTGCGAGGTCCAACTTTTCTGCAACGGTCGCCGAATCGGCCCCATGGTCGAATTGAGCGCATACATCGCGGGCGAGGGTCGTGTAGGTCGCACAGTTACCGGTAAAGCCGATGGCAGCCATGCTTGTGCAGTAGTCGCTCTCGGGTGAGGCGGCGGCGCCGGGCGCACCGAGGATCGCGCTGGCTGACGCCACCAACAGAGCAGTGGTTTTCGCAAGCATAGTCATATCGCGTCCTTCCTATCGCGCGACTACCCGTAACGAGGTAACGGCACGCAGGACGTGGCATAGGTCGATGCAGGAGCGTTACCTAAGCGCCCCAATCGTCAGCGTGCTTGCCGGTCGCTGACAGCTGCCGCCAGCCGCGCGACCCGCCGACGGGTCACCTGCCAGGTGGCTACCACCCAGACCGTCAACACGGCGAACACCAGCGCAACCGCCCACTGACATCCCGGCACCGAGGGCGGCATCCCGTGGGCGCGCACATTCTCGAGGGAGATCCTTCCTCGGCGAATACGTGCGGCGGGGTCACCCATCTGCTTGCCGGGTCTGTGAATTAACCCGCCATGACTAGGATCCCGGCGTGCCGCTTGACGAAGAGGACCTGAAGTCGTGGTTCGAGCGACCCGCCGTGATCTTCGCGGCGGGCGCTTCAGCGGTTGTTCTGGTTCTCGTGTTGATCTTCGCCGTCGTCAGGACCGCGGAGGACTCGGTAGTGCCGCCGGTTTCAGTGCCGGCACCGGCCACCTCTAGCGGAGCGGAGACGTGGACGCCCTCGTCGACGACCACGACGAGTTACACCCGACCGAGTGTGCAAACCAGTGAGGCGATCCTGCCGCCCCCGCCACCGCCGCCGTCGTCGACGACCAGCCAGACACCGACCGATGATGACGCTGAGACCGACACCCCGACGACAACGACGACGATCTACAACCCCTACCTGACTACGAGCCCACCGAATGCGGGCCATGTCTAGGCGTTGACTCTGCGTCGTTGGCGCAAAAGTACGAGTGGCGGCCGCGGTCAGCGCAGAGTCAACCCGTCGAACGCGGCGACTGCTGCTTCAAGGTCAGCTTCTTCGAAGAGTTCGCAGTGGTTCTGCGCGTCGACCCCGACGGCAACGAGGACGATCATCCGCCACTCGGCTTCAAAGCAGTCCGCAGTGGTTCCGTAAGCCACGTGGGTGAAGAGGGCTGCCGTGTTGCTTAACCGGTGCACCGACTCGACGCGCATTTTGACGTCCGGGGTCAGTTGCCATGCGCTGCGGATGTAGGCGGTCAGGTCCGCTGCTTGGAACGTCTCGCGTACCCGATGGTCAATGGTCGTCCAATCCGACGCACCGGATATATCGCCTCTATTGTGCGCCGCGTAAAACCGCGCGATAAGCGACCACATCGTTGAATGGGCCGCGGCTTCCCCGGCGAGGTATCGGGCGTCGAGTTCTGCGAAGGCGGCGTCGAGGTCGGCAGGATCGAAACTCACCGTCGTCTGCATCAGCCCGTTGTCGCTGACTTCCATGACCGTCAACACCTCGATGGTGATCGGCCGCTTGGGATCATCACTGTCAACCCAGTGAACGTCGACCAAAGACAGACGCGATCCGCGTGTCGCAATGGGCCGATATTGCAATCTAAGGCTGTACGGCGACACCTCGAATATGGCTTGCAGATTCTGTCGTCCAGCTAAGCCCGTCTCAACGGTGTTAAGTCCATACCGCCGGTCATGTGTGATGCTGGACGGGGTTGCAAGGGATACAAAGGATTTGAGGTCGCGCCGGTTATAGGCATCAGCTAATCGTTCGAATATTCGCGTCGCCGCGTTGTCGAGCTGTGCCGGTCGGCTCAGTTCGTCGAATCTCGCTATTGCCTTGTCGAGGTCGACTTCGTCGAAGATTTCGCAACGGCTGACCTTCTCGCCGCTGACCGTCAGAATGCCGACCCCCCGCCACTCGGCATCGAAGCCGTCACGTGACGTGCCCTCTGCCCTCCAGGTGACAACAGCCCCTACGTGGCTCAGGCGGTGCACCATCTCGATGTAGGTCTCAAGAGCATCTTCCAGTGCCCAGGCGGCACGGACATAGCCGACGAGATCTCCGGGTGCATGCGCGGTGACGCGACGATGGTCTACGTTCGTGAAATCCTTTGTGGTCAGCGGAAGTTCACGTCGGCTTACAGCTGCATACGTATCTGTGATCACCTCCCACGTCCTTGCATAAGGGGCAGCCTCGCCGGCGAGGAATCGGGCGTCGAGTTCTGTAAGGGCGGCGTCGACGTCGTCAGGGTCGAACATGGCCACCGCTGCAATTCTGTTGTCGTCGTCTATTTCGAAGACGCGCAGGGCATGGGTGTGAAAATTCTCGTAAATGTCCTGGCCGTTGATGACGAAATGGACCCGACCGAGCACCAGGCGTTCCCCACGGGTCGCGAGTACTACCTGTGAAATACTTCGCGCGCCAAGGTCTGCCACGACGCGGAGGTCTGCAACATTCAGCTCTCGCCCGCGTCGAATGCCTGACCCGATCACCTTGCGTCGGTCGTCCAGGCAAATGTCTTCCGCCAGGGTGTCACCGAGGCCGTCCCAGTCACGCGCTGCAAAGCAGGCGTACAGGCGTTCTGCGACGCGGCTGGCCCGATTCTCGAGTGACGACTGGCGGCAGAGCTCGTCGAACTTCGCGAGCGCGGCATCCAGTTCTGCCTCGTCGAACAATTCGATGCCGCTAACGGCGTCACCGTCGACCATCGTGATGTCTAGCGCCCGCCGCTCGGCTTCGAAGCGGGTAAAAACCGCTCCAGCATCGTTCAGCCGATGCACGGATTCGATGAGTCCCGCGCACGCTTTTGCGATCACTGACCAAGTGCGCGCGTGCGGTGCTGCTTCGCCCGCGAGATAGCGTGCCTCGAGATCGTCAAATGCGGCGTCGAGGTCATCGACCTCGTAGGTGAGGAGTGCCGTGATTTTCTCGTCGGTATCGACCTCGAAGACGTTGAGGGTTTCGATCGCGAAGGCACGGGGTCCTTGGTCTTTGCCTGTATACCGGGTTTGGATGAGGGCGAGACGGTCGCCGCGGGTGGCGATGATGAAAGGTGTGATGCGTGTACCGAAACGCGCGCTCACATAGATATCCTTCAAGATCGCTTCCCGACCGCGACGAACCCCGGAGTTCACCATAGGACGATGGTCGGCATTGAAGACATCGTCGGCCAACAGGGCGCTTGTCGCAGTTACGTCGATCGCAGCGAAACAGCTCCAAAAGCGTTCCACCACTTTGGTCGCCGTATTTCGCAGACGAGGGACAGAGTTATTGAGCTCCTCGAATCGTGAGACGGCAGAGTCGAGATCCGCTTCGTCGAACAATTCGGCGCGTGTAACTGATGCGTCATCGACCGTCACCAGCTCGACGACCCGCCATTCAGCCTCGAAACCCGACTGCGACGTGCCATGGGAGGCCTGAGTGAGGACGGCACCTCGCTCATTCAACCGATGAACCGCTTCCACATACAATTTCAGATCCGGGGTGAAGTCCCACATCTGGCGGATCTTTGCCGCTGGGTCACCCGGGCCGACCGCCACGAGCGGTCGGTGGTCAACCAGATCCGGTATTGCATCTGGAAACTCGTGACGATTGAAGGCGGCGTGACCATCTATGACCGCCGACCACACACGCGCATGGGGTGCCGCTTCTCCAGCGAGGTAGCGGGCGTCGAGTTCTTCGAGAGCCGCATCTAGGTCGGCAACACTGAATGCAACATGCGTCACAACCCGTCCGTCGGTGTTGACCTCAACGACTCCGAGTGACTCCATGTGAAATTCCGCGGGCCGTTGGCTATCGCCGAAGTGGCACACGCGACACAGCGCGAGTCGGTCACCGCGTGTCGCGAGGACGTCCACAGCGATATGCGTCGCGCCAAGGGTGGCGGCGGTCTGTGAATTCGCGAGTACAAAGTCGCGGCCATACTGGACGCCGTGGTTCGCGCCGCGACGCCGATCGTCGTCGCATATGTCGGGAATGAGAGCCTCGGCCATGGCGGGCCAGTCTCTGGCCGCGAAGTAGTCGTTGACGCGTTGATATGTCCGGCTCGCCGCGTTTTCCAGCCGACGTTGTGGCCGGCGCAATTCCTCGAACCGCGCGAGAGCGGTATCTACATCGTCGGCTTCGTAGACCTCCATACGCTGTGGGGCAGCGGTATACAACACGCAGCGAGGCCACTGCAGCGTGTTCCCCTGCGTATCGGTCCCTTCGATCAGAAGGCTGGCTACGGTCGCTCGTTCATCGAGGGCGTGCACCGCCGTGACCCGGTAGCGGGCATCGGGCACCATCGTCCACAGTTGTTCTGCGGCCCTCTGAAAGTCGCCTGGCGCGAAGGGCACTCGCCGGCGGTCGGAGTAATCGATACTGTCGACCATTCGCCCTCGCTCGTGCCGGTTGACCTCGGCGAGACTGGTTACCGCGTCCTGCCACACGTGGGCGTAGGGCGCTGCTTCGCCAGCGACATACCGAGCGTCGAGCTCCGCGAAGGCAGAGGTGAGATCGTCGGCGTCGAAAGCGACCTCGGCAATGATCCGGTTGTCGGTATCGATCTCGACGACGTCGATCACTTCGTTCCGGAATGGGTCGTGCCATTCGGGGTGCGCGAACAAGTGGCGAGCCAGTACAAGATGCTCCCCGCGAGTCGCGATGGGCGTGGACGTGATCTCCTCGCAGCCGAGCTGTGCAATCGCTCGTACATTCGTTATCTCGTTATCGCGGCCGCGTCGGATGCCGGCATTTATCACCCGGCGACGATCATCGGCTGCGAAGTCGTCAGCCAGAGCTGCTGCCATGGCATCCCAATCGCGTGTCGCAAAGTGCGACAGATAGTCACCAAGCACTCGACTGGCCGCGTTCTCAAGCGGCCGTGGTTGCTGGATGGATTGCTCGAATCGTGCATGCTGCGCGTCAAGTTCGGCCATCGCCGCAGCGAGATCGTCAGTGTCGAACGAGATCTGCAGTGTGATGCGACCGTCCGTGTCGATTCCGAACAGATGGAGCAGTTCATCGCGCGGTGCGTCCGGGCTCGCGTCAGCGGTCACCAGCCACATTCGGGTGAGAGCCAGGTGCTCGCCTCGCACGGCGACAACCGTGATGTGGACGCGCATGCCGTCAGCCTCGTGAAGAAGCCTCGTTATCAGTGGAAAATTCGCGGCCGTGATGTCTTGCTGGGTGAAGTGGACGATCTTCCGGCGGCTTTCGATTGCCGCGTCGGTGCCGAAGAGCTCCGCGAGTTCATTCCATGCCTCGCGGTCGAGTGCATCTTGCGCGCATCGGATCACCCGGACACATTCATTCCAGGGCTCAGCCTGAGTCCCTTCGGGAACCGCCTCTGGCGCTGCAGCAACCGGCTGTCCCAGAACTGCGTGTGCCTTTTCAGCAAGTGCCGCAGCGTCTTTCTGCTCGTATAGTTCCGCGGCCCGTTCCGCAGCGGCGCGAGCCCCAGAATCGGCACCCGCGGCACGCAGCACCACCGCCAGCGCGAGGCATGCGTCGCCGTGATCGACCAGCAGGTCGGTCCGTTCGGCCAAGCCGACAGCGGCCTCAGCGAGGTGACGCGCTTCGTCATGCTCACCGCGGCACGACAGCAAATGCGCCCGAAGCGTGCGCCACGCGATCGATGGCTTCAGCGCGTGACCGGCCAGGCGCTCACTTTCGGCACATAACTTCTCGGCCTCGTCGGCCCGGTCGAGCGCCAGACACGCCCGGCCCAGGAGCGCCGCCGTCTCGGCGGTGTCGGCATCGAGTCCTAATCGACGAAATCCGGTGTAGGCCTTGCGCAGATGCGGCTCAGCGGCGGCAGGATCGCCGACAACGAGTTCGACGATGCCCGCAAACTGCTCGACCTCCAGCAGTGCATGCCGCAGCCCCAGTTCGGTGACCGTGCGACGGGCAGAGTCGATCATCCGGCGGGCCGCAGCCGCCCGTCCCCGGAAGGCCTCCAACACCGCCTGGCACCGCGTCGACGTCGCCTCCACCGCAGGCGAATCCGTGGTGATCCGCAGCAAGCGCACCACGTCGAGACACCGGCCGCCGGCGCGCGGCACCGGATTCGGGCCCCACAGTGCCGCCAGGGGAGCATTCGCCAACACCGCGTTGACCCTGCGGTGCTCACGTGCGCGACGGGCCGCGGTGAGCGCATGGTCGAGTGCTATCTCGGCGTCGCCGATGCGTCCCAATCGCGCCAAGCAGCCGGCACGCACGGTGTGCGCCTTGGCTTCTCCGGCGGCGTCTTCGAGCGCAGCCAGCTGTTCCGCCGCAGCGGAAACCGCCGATTCGATGGCATCCAGCCGCTCGGGATGAGTGAGCATCGACAGTTGTCCGTCAAAACAGGCCGCCCACGCCGCGAGGCGGGGCGAATCGCTTGTCGCGCTCTGCAATTGCGCCACCGCGTCTGTCGCCGAGGTCATGTCACCCGCGGCCAGCAGCGCCTCGCATCGAGCGACCAGCAACTCGGCAATCTGATCGTCACGGTCGGGTAGCTCGTCGTCGAGTTCCTCCAGCGCGTGCAGAGCGTGGTCGTACAGGTCGGCAGCGCCTTCGTAGGCCAGCCGAGCCATCGCCTGGTCTGCGGCACGTCGGCAGTACTCGACGGCCTTGGCCGCGTTTCCGGCCCAGGCACATTCGAAGTAGTGGTGCGCCAGGTCTGCGAGCAGTTCATCGTCGGCGCCTGGCTGGTTCTCCAACGTCGCCGCGATGCGCTGGTGCAGCCGCATGCGTCGCACCGACGGCAGCTCGGCGAGCAACGACTGCCGAACCAGTGCGTGGTTGAACCGGTAGCGACCGCCAGGCTCTTCGATGACGATCCCGGCCTTGCATGCCTCGTCGAACGCGTCCACGAGATCCTGATCGACAACGCGCTCGACGAGTTCGACGTCGAACCGGCTCCCGACGACCGCAGCGGCAGCCAGCGCCTTGTTCGTCTCCGCCGGAAGCCGGGACAGGCGGCGGGACACCGCTTCTCGAACACCCTGGGGCAACGTGCTCTGATCCCAGACACCGCCGCTTTCATCGACATGGCGCAGGGCCTCGATGAGGAAGAACGGGTTGCCGCCGGTGACCGACGCTAACGCTCGGGCGAGATCCTCGTCGTCGTAACCCGCTTCGGCGACATAGGCCGTCACGTCGTCTTCATCAAGTCCGCTCAGTGCCAGCCGTTCGGCGGTCCCGTCGCGGTGCAGGTCGGCGAGCATCGCGGCCAGGGGATGGGAGCGGTCCAGGTCGGTGCTGCGGTACGTGCCGATCACCTGGACGCGGGCGCGCTCGCCGAAGCGCAGGAGATGACGCAAAAGCAGCAGCGTCGGTTTGGCCGCCCAGTGCAGGTCGTCGATGATCAGCACGATCGGCGCGCTCGCCGAGGCCAGTTCCAGCACCGCCACCACAGCGTCGAACAGCGCATAACGCTCGGTGTCGGGATCCGCGCGCGTCGGCGCCGAGAGATCGGGCAGGATATCGGTCAACCCGGGTACGAGGGCGAGTAGCGACTCAAGGCCACGGAGTCCACGCAGGCGGCCCTCGCCGAGGCAGGGCACCAGCGACCGCAGCGCCTCGGCGAACGGCTGATACGGCGCCCCGAGATCCTCGTCGCATCGGCCGTAGAGCACGAATGCTCCTTGCTCGTACGCCTGCAACGACCACTCCGCCGCCAAGCGCGTCTTTCCCACGCCCGGTTCACCGGCGATCAGCACCGCGCTCATCCCGCCGCCGAGCGCCGCCTGCCATGCTCCCAGCAGCCGTGCGAGTTCACGACCACGGCCGACGAACGGCCCGGTATTGGTCAGGACGGCCGGAAGCTCCGGCCGGCTCACGGGTTCGTCGATCGACACGTCCTGCGGATCGTCGTCGGTGTGCAGCCGGAGTTCGAACACGTGCTCTGGACGGGTCAAGTTACGCAGTTGACGCATACCGAGATCGGCGAGAACTACGTCGTCGGGAAGCGAATCGATGACGAGTTCGGCGGTGGCGCCCGAACACAGGATCTGGCCGCCGGATGCCAACGAACGCAGCCGTGCGGCACGGTTGACGGCCCGGCCGAAATAGTCACCGTCGCGCAGTTCCACTTCACCGGTGTGCAGCGCCACCCGAATCCGGAGGGGCGTCTGCAGCTCCCACGGCTCATGGTCCATCGCATCCTGCAGTTCGATAGCCGCTGCCGCGGCCGCCGACGGCCGCTCGAACACCGAGAACGTGGCGTCGCCCTCACCTCGCGTCTTGACCAGCCGACCGCCGCGCGACGTCACCACCTGTTCGACGAGTTCGTCGTGTCGGGCGAGGGCCACCGCCATGGCCTCGGCGTCGGCCTCCCACGCGGCCGTCGACCCCTCGATGTCGGTCAGGAGGAAGGTGACCGCGCGGGTGATGCTCGAGGCCTGTTGTGCCACAGGCATATCCAGCGCGGAGTCCTGGGCCACGATGGCGGCCTCGAGGCGCCGAAGCTCCGGGCCGGGGTCGACGCCCAACTGCTTGGCCAGCAGCGACCTCGCCCGTTGGTAGGCGCCCAGCGCCTCGCCCTGTCTGCCTGCCCGGTACAGGGCGAGCATCAGCTGGCCCCACCGCCGCTCGCGCAGCGGGGCCTCGGCCACGGCGGCTTCGAGTTCGCCGATGATCTCCGCGGCGCGGCCGGACGCCAGCAAGGCGTCCGCGCGGTCTTCGACCAGTGCCGAATTCGTCTCGATCCACCGGGTTTTCTCCGATTCCCCCCGCTGCCCGTCGGGCAGTTCGGGAGTCCCGCGCCACAGCGACAGCGCTTCTTCGAATCGGGCCACCGCTTGACTGATGTCACCGGCGGCAGCGGCGTCGCGGCCGAGACGCGCGGCGATCTTGTAGCGTGAGGCATCGACGTCGACTCCGGCCAGCGCCCATCCCGCTCCCAGCGTCACCACGACGCCGTCGCCGAGCGTGCGACGAAGAGCAGAGATGTGTGTCTGAAGGGCCTTGGCGGCGGTGCGTGGGGGGTCGTCGCTCCAGAGCAGTTCGATCAACGAGTCGGCCGATACGACCGACCCGTCGTGCAGCCCGAGCATCGTGAGGACGGCGCGCGGCTTGGCGCCCGGGATCGCGACCGGTCGACCGGCCTGCCGGACCTGGAGTGGACCCAAAACCCCCAGCTCCACCGCTAGAAGCGTAGTCACTCAGCCATCGTCGGTGGGCCGATTCAACCTCCGGTCAAGACCGAGTAAAGGCATCAGCGAACTTATGTTTCTCCGATCTGCAACCTACGGTCGGTCTGAATCGGACAATGTGCGCATCGCATGCAGTCAACACAGCATTGTCTGGGCAAGGGGAGAGCATGAGGATTCATCGGGCGGTTGTCGCCGCCGGCTTGACCTGGGACGCTCATCTGGCGCACGGTCGCTGGACCGCCACCCTGCACCGACCGGATGCGGTCGACTGCCGCAACGGCACATCGGCCTGACGTGACCCGTACCGGAAGGGCCCGTTCCAGGGTCTCCTCCTGGGCGTACGCCCTACGCACCACCAACCCGCCGCCCGACGCGCCCGTCGATACCGTCACCCGCTGGCTAGTCGTCACCCGCGCGGCGGTGCTGCCCATGACCTTGGTGTCGGGGCTGGTGGCCGCGCTGCTGGCCATCGGAGAACCCGGCCTGGATTGGCGCTGGCTGGTGCTGGCGCTGGTGGGGATCACGCTCGCCCATATTGCGAACAACCTGATGAACGACCTCTTCGACACCGAGGTCGGCACCGACAGCTCCACCTATCCGCGTGCTCTGTATGCCCCGCATCCGGTGTTGTCGGGGCTGGTGAGCCGCCGGACGCTGCTGGTCTCGATCCTCGTCGTCAACATAGCCGACCTCGCGATTCTCGTGATCCTCACCGTGGCTCGCGGCTGGCCGGTGCTGGCTTTCGCGCTCGCGGGTTTCGCGCTGAGCGTCGCCTACACCGCGCCGCCGCTGCGTCTGAAGAAGCACGGTCTCGGCGAGCCCGACGTTCTGGTCGTCTGGGGCCCGTTGATGGTGTGCGGCACGTACTACTCGGCCGTCGGCACCGTCGGCTGGGACATCGTCCTGGCGTCCCTGCCGTACGGTCTTTTGAGCACGACGGTGTTGATGGGCAAGCACATCGACAAGATCCCGTTCGACGAACCGCTCGGCATCCACACGCTGCCAGTCATTCTCGGTGAACGGCGCGCCCGCGTTGCGACGCTGGCGATGATGGTCGGCTTCTACGTTCTCGTCGCGCTGGCAGTTGCGCTTCACGCGATGCCCTGGCCCGCGCTGCTGGTCGTGCTGGCATTGCCGCGACTGTGGAAGGTGTGGCCGCGGTTTCGCCAACCGCCGCCGGCCGAACCGCCGCCGAACTATCCCGTCTGGCCGCTGTGGTACGCGGCGCTGGCGTTCCTGCACGTGCGTCAGGCCGGAGCACTGCTGGTGCTGGGTCTTGCGATCGGCGCCGTGCTGAAGGTCACGTAGCCGCCCGCGGCCGCGACGGCGGTATCGCGGCCAACAGGGCACGGGTGTAGTCGCTTCGGGGCTTGTCGAAGAGCTTTGCCGCAGGCCCATATTCGACGGCGACGCCGTCGCGCATGACGAGGACGTCGTGGCTCATGCGTTGGATGACCGCCAGATCGTGGCCGATGAACAAATAGGTCAGGTGCAGATCGCGCTGGAGATCTGCGAGCAGATCGAGCACGCGCGACTGCACCGAGACATCCAACGACGCAGTGGATTCGTCGAGGATCAGCAGATCGGGTTCGGTGGCCAGGGCGCGGGCGATGCTGACGCGCTGGCGTTGGCCCCCGGACAGTTCATGGGGATAGCGTGACGCGAATGACGCTGACAGGCCGACGAGTTCGAGTAGTTCGGCCACTCGCTGTTCGCGCGCCCGTTTGCCCTGCGCCAGACGATGTACGCGCAGCGGCTCGGCAATCGCTGTTCCCGCGCGGGTGCGGGGGTTCAGCGACGAGAAGGGATCCTGGAATACCAGGCTGATGCGCCTGCGCAAACTCTTCTCGTCCTTTCCGCGCACATCGAAGACGTCGGTGCCGTCCAGCACCGCGCTGCCGGAATCCGGTGGCACGAGTCCCGTCAGCGTGGCCGCGACCGTCGATTTGCCCGAACCCGATTCGCCGACCAAGCCCAGCGTCGTTCCGCGGCGTATCCGAAAACTCAAGTCCTTCACCGCGTGCACCGTCGACCTGCCCACCGGGGTGGTGACGGGGAAGCGCACATCCAGGCCCGCGACATCGAGCAGCACCGGAACATCGTCCGAGGCGGGCGGCGGCGCCGCCGACCCGATGAGCGGGCGCGATTCGAGAAGTTCGCGCGTGTAGGGCTGCTGCGGTCTGTCGAAGACGTCGAGGATCGGCGCCTGCTCCACGGCCTCACCGTCCTGCAGAACGGTGACCTCGTCGGCGACCTGACCGATGACGCCGAGGTCGTGGCTGATCCACACCACCGCAGTGCCGAAGTCGCGCTGCAGATCACGCACCAGGTCGATGATCTGCGCCTGCGTGGTGACGTCCAGAGACGTGGTCGGTTCATCGGCGATCAACAGCTCGGGATCACACGACAATGCGATCGCGACCATCACACGCTGGCGCTGTCCGCCCGAGAGCTGATGCGGATAGGATCCCAGCCGCGCCTGGGGGTCGGGGAGGCCGACCGCCTCGATCAACTTCAATGCACGCGCGCCCGCCTGCCGTCGCGTCATGTTCCGGTGCGTCTCAAGCGATTCCGTGATCTGACGTTCGACGGTGAGCAGCGGGTTCAACGAGGTGCCAGGATCCTGGAACACGAAGCCGACGCGCCCTCCGTGCACCTCACGCAGCACGCGTTGCGACGCCCCGACAAGTTGCGTCGACGCCCCACTACCGTCCAGCATGCTTGAGCCGCTGACGACCGCGCCCGGCGCATCGAGCAGCCCCGTGGCGGCGAGCACGGTCATCGACTTACCCGACCCGGATTCACCGACGATGCCCAACGTCGACTCCCGCGGGACATCGAACGACACTCCTCGGACGATGTCACGTCGGCCGATTCGCACCCGCAGGTCGCGCACGCTCAGGACGGGCTCAGCCACTGCGCCTCCGCGCCTCGATCATCGTGCGCTGCTTGGGATCCAGCACGTCGCGCAGCCCGTCGCCGAACAGGTTGAACGCCAGCACGGTGACGACGATCGCCGCGCCGGGGAACACCGCCATCCACCATGCGAGCGTCACGAATCCCTGGGAGTCGAAGATCATCCGGCCCAGCGATGGCTGCGGCGGCTGGATGCCGAGGCCGAGAAATGACAGGGCGGCCTCCGACAGGATCGCGAATGCCAGTGAAAGCGACGTCTGAACGATCAACGGCCCGGCGATGTTCGGCAGGATGTGCCGCCCGAGCATGTACAGGTGGCCGGTGCCCATCGTGCGCGACACCTGAACGAACGGCTCCACCCGCACGCTGAGTGTGCTGGCCCGCGCCACCCGCGCGAAGATCGGCGTGTAGACGATGCCGATAGCCAGGATCGTGGTCGTCAGACCCGGACCGAGGATGGCTACCACGGCCAGCGCGAGCAGCAGCACAGGAAAGGCGAACATCACGTCCACCACGCGCATGGCAACGGTGTCAAGCCAACCGCCCCGGTAGCCGGCGACCACACCGAGCGTCACACCGACCACCACCGCGAACGCCACGCTCACCACGGCGACACGCGTCGACGCCTGCACGGCCACCAGCACCCGGGACAACACGTCGCGGCCGAGTTCGTCTGTGCCGAACCAGTGTTCACCGCTTGGCGGCCGTAACGCGCTCGGCACGTCGACGTCGTTGACGCCGAACGGCACGATCCATTGCGCTGTCACCGCAATGATGACCACCAGCGCCAGCACTACCGCGCTGGCCACCGTGACCGGGTTACCGGCCAGCAGGCGGACGGCGGAAAGCCTGGCCCGGTCGTCGGTGGTATCGGTCGTCATGACAGTCGGATCCTCGGGTCCACCACCGCATACAGCAGGTCCACGATGAGGTTGATGAGCAGAAACAGCGCGGCGATCAGCAGCACCGCACCCTGGATCACCGGGTAGTCGCGGGCGGCAACGGCGTTGTACACCAGCCTCCCGAGTCCCGGCCAAGCGAAGACCACTTCGACCACGATGACGCCGCCGAGGATGGTCGCCAGCTGGATGCCGGTGATGGTCAGCACCGGAATCGCGGCGTTGCGGACCGTGTGCCGCAGAGTGACCACCCGCGGCGGCAGTCCCTTCGACCGCGCGGTGCGCACGTAACCCATTGCGGCGACTTCCAATACGGCCGACCGGATGTAGCGGGTCATTATCGCCGCCGCGACGAGCCCCACGGTCAGCCCGGGCAGAATGATGTGCCGCAGCCATCCGCCGGGATCTTGCAACAATGGCCGGTAGCCCGACGTCGGCAGCCAGTGCAGCGTGGAGGCGAACAATGCGATCAGCAGAATGCCCATCCAGAAATCGGGAATCGACACACCGAATTGGCTTGTGACACGCACGATCGCATCGCTGAGGCGGCCCTCGTGCAGTGCCGACCAGATGCCTGCGGGCAGCGCGATGAGGAGGGCGATGATGATTCCAACGACGGCAAGCGACACGGTCGCGGGCAGCCGCTCGAGCAGGGTGACGGTGACGGGATCGCCGTTGCGGAAACTCACCCCGAGGTCACCGGTCAGTGCGGATCCGATATAGCCGAAGAACTGCTCGACGATGGGCCGGTCCAAACCGCTTGCGCTGCGCAGCGCTTCGTAAGCCTGTGGGGTGTAGCGCGTCCCAAGTGCGATGCGCACGGGGTCGCCCGGCACCAAGTGCACGAGCATGAACACCACGATCAGCACTCCGATCATGACCACGACCGAGTACAGCAAGCGACGGGCCACGAAGCGCACTACCGGGTTCACGCGCACGCGAGGAGCAGATGAGTTCACGCGCGGCCGCCTTCGCTGATGGCCGCCGTGCGGAACCGGATGGCCTTGTCGCGGCGGGCCTCATAGCCCGACATGGCTGTGTTCCACGCTTGAATGACCGACGGGTTGTACAGATAGATGTAGCTGCACTCGTCGGCGATGATCGTCGCGGCCTTGCGGTAGATGTCGGCGCGCGCGTCCTGGTTGATCTCCACCCGGCCGGCATCGAGCAGCCGGTCGACTTGCGGGTTGGAGAACTTCTGCGCGTTGCTGGTGCCGTCGGTGTGGTGCTGGGCGTAGTAGAAGTCGTCGGGGTCGATGTTGCCGAGCCAGCCCATCATCAGCATGTCGAAATGGCCGCTGTTCTGTTCGTCGAGCCACGTCGCGAAGTCGACCGTGCGAATGTTCACCGTGATTCCAAGCGGCGCAAGGTTGTCAGCGATGATCTGGGCCGCGGTCACCGTCTCCGGGTACTCGTTGGTGACCAGCATGTCCATCGTCTTCGGTGCAGCGGAGCCGGCCGAGGCCTCGGCGAGCAACCGCTTGGCCTGCTCGATGTCGTATTGGTACCTGCTGTATTCGGTGTACCAGAAGCTCCCTTTCGGGATCGCGAGTTGATTTTTGGCGGCGGTGCCGTAGCTGGTGGCCGCCACGATCGCGTCGCGGTCGATCGCATAGGCGATGGCCTGACGGACCCGTACCTCGTCCCACGGCTTACGGGCCTGGTTGAGCGCCAGATACCAGTAGTCGTTGCTCGGGGTGACCGCGAGATGAATCGAATCGTCGTCGGCGAGTTGCTTGACGCGCTGAGTGGGAATCGAATCGGTCCAATCGATTTCACCGGCCTGCAGGGCCGACAGCGCGGTCGACTTCTCGGGGATGAAACGAAAGACGACGCCCGACACCTTCGGCGGGCCGTCCCAGTAGTGCGGGTTCGACTTCAGGGTGATTGAGTCACCGCTCTTCTGTGACTCGAAGGCGAAGGGGCCGGTGCCGATCGGGTGGGTGGCGATCTGGCCGCTTTCGACGTTGTGTCGCGACACGATCGCCATTCCTTTGAAGCCGCCGAGGTTGGTCAGCAGGTTCGGTGTCGGGTGCTTGAGGCGGATGACGACGGTCGCGGGGTCGGTGGCGTGGACGTCGGTGACGGCGCTGAGCTTGTCGACGTTGGACAGCTCCTCATCGACGATGCGGCGATAGGTATAGACGACGTCGTCGGCGGTCAGCGGGGTGCCGTCGTGGAACGTGACGCCGGGCCGTAGATGAAAGGTCCATGTCAATTGGTCGGGGCTGACGTTCCACGACTCGGCCAGTGCGGGCCGCATCACCAGGTTCGCATCGGGTTCGACCAATGTGTCGAACACGTTCTCGAGAACTTCGAACGAGAAATAGGCGCTGGTCTTGTTCGGATCGAGTTGGTCGGGCTCACCGGCGATCGCGGCGACCAGACGACCAGACGAGCCGTCACCGAGGTCGACCCGTTCACCGGTCGAGCAGGCGACGAGGGCGCATATCAGGGAGGCGACCACGCCAACGACGAGCCACCTCGCCGCTCTCGACATCGCCATCACCCCGCATCGTCGGCCCATCGCGCTAACTACCCTGCCTGCACCGCGCCCGAAACGCACGAGCACGGGGTTCACGATTTACATTGAATGCTCTATGATTTTGGGCCATGGCCAAGCCGCCACTGTCGATGACGCCGACCGGATGGTTTCAAGTCGCCTGGTCAGATGAGGTGAAGGTCGGCGATGTGCACCGGCTGAGGTACTTCGGCCGGGAACTGGTCGCGTGGCGCGCGGAGTCGAGGCAGCTGACCGTCATGGACGCCTACTGCGAGCACCTTGGAGCGCATCTCGGATACGGCGGACACGTGGTCGGCGAGGTGCTGCAGTGTCCGTTTCACGGCTGGCAGTGGAACCACGACGGCCGCAACGTCTGCATCCCGTATCAGGATCGGCCTAACCGGGGCCGCCGCATCCGCACGTTCCCCGTGGTCGAGCGGAACGAGTCGGTGTACATCTGGCATGACGTCGACGGACGCGAGCCGTACTTCGACGTGCCGGACATCTTCGCGAGCTTCTCCGACGGCAGCAGCGCCGAGGACTATTACCCCCAGCTGCGGCTCTTCCGCGAAGCGTTGGAAATGCATCCGCAGTACGTCCTCGAAAACGGCGTCGACTTCGCACATTTCAAGTTCGTGCACCAGACCCCGATCGTTCCGGTCTTCACCCGCCACGATTTCGACGAGCCGGTGTCCTACGTCGATTTCACGATCACCTTCGAAGGCGACGAGAACCAGACAATCGACGACGTGAGTAGCGGCGTGGAAGCCATCAACGGCGGACTGGGAATCGCAGTGACCAAGAGTTGGGGGATGGTCGACAACCGCACGATTTCGGCGATCACACCGGTTGACGACCGCACCTCCGATGTGCGCTTCATGGTCTACATCGGGCGCCGGCCCGGCGACGACTCGCCGAAGGCCGAGGCGCGGGCACGTGATTTCGGCAACGAGGTCATCCGCCAGTTCACCCAGGACATCCACATCTGGCAACACCAGCGCTATTCGGACCCCCCCGCGCTGGCCGGCGCCGAACAGCAGGGCTTCACCGCGATCCGGAACTGGGCCAAACAATTCTATCCAGATGGGATCGGTGGGAGTGCCGCCGAAGTGTATGCACAGAGAGGTCGTACCGAATGAGCCAGCCCGCCAAGCCGATTCGTGTGTTCCAAGTTGCCACTGGCAATGTCGGCTCGGAGATGATCAAGCGCATCGCCAGCCAACCCGATCTGGAGCTGATCGGTGTGCACTGCTACTCGCCGGAGAAGATCGGTAAGGACGCCGGAGAGTTGGCGGGCCTTGCGCCCAACGGGGTGACGGCCACCGGCACCGTCGAAGAGATCATCGCCGCCAAGCCCGACGTGTTGACCTTTCACGGCGTTTTTCCGGACGAGGATCTTTATGTGCGAGTCCTCGAGGCGGGCATAGACATCGTCACCACGGCGGACTGGATCACCGGCTGGCACCGCGACACCAACCATCCGCACCCTTCCGGAAAGCCGGTGACGCAGCTGCTGTCCGAGGCATGCGAGAAGGGTGGTTCCACGTTCTACGGGACGGGGATGAATCCGGGCCTGAACCAGATCCTGGGCGTGGTGTGTTCGGCCGATGTCGCCGAGATCGAGAACGTCACCACCATCGAATCGGTCGACGTGTCCTGCCATCACAGCAAGGACACCTGGATCGAGGTGGGTTACGGTCTGCCGGTCGACGATCCGAGTATTCCGGCCAGGCTCGAGAAGTACACTCGGGTGTTCGCCGACAGCGTGCTGATGATGGCGGACTGTTTCGACCTCGAACTCGACGAGGTGAAATTCAGCTACGAACTCGGCTCGTGCACCAAAGACGTCGACCTCGGCTGGTACACGCTGCCCAAGGGCTCGCTCGGCGGTAACTACATCAAGTACCAGGGCATGGTCGACGGCGTGCCGAGGGTGGAAACCCATCTCGAGTGGCAGATGACCCCGCACACCGATCCGAGCTGGGATATCAAGGGCTGCTACATCACCCAGATCAAGGGCGACCCGTGCATTTACAACAAGCACATGATCTTCCCGAAACCCGGGGTGGACCTGTCCAACCCGGACAACTTCGCATCAATCGGGATGACGGTCACCGGCATGCCGGCCCTCGCGGCGATCAGGTCGGTGGTCGCCGCGCCGCCGGGAATCGTGACCAGCGCTGATCTTCCGCTGCGCGGTTTCGCCGGCCGGTTCAAGCTCTAGGGATCATGCCCACCGGCATCTCGCCGCGTCGCCCGGTCAACGGCAAGCAGGAACGTGCCGACCGGACCCGAGCGATGGTCATCGACGAGACGGTGCGATGTGTCATCGAGGAAGGGTTCGGCGCCGCCAGCGCAAAACACATCACAGAGCGGGCCGGCGTGACGTGGGGCGTGATCCAGTATCACTTCGGCGACCGCGACGGCCTCCTGATGGCGGTGGTGGACAGGGGCTTTGGCCAACTCGTTGAGACTCTGCGCGCTCTGGAACCGCAACTGGGATCGACCGTCGGACACGCCAGGGCGCAGCTGCTTGTCAACGCCGTGGCCGAGGCCTTCCTGAGCCCGACATCTATTGCGGCATTGGAGATTCTGATCGCGACGCGATCGAGCCGCGCCGATGTCGATCAGCGACATCTGCTCGAATTGTTCTCGACCCTGACCCGACTGGGGCGGTATGTCGCCGACGGGCTGGAGCCCGAGCGTGCCGACGCCGTCGGCAACCTAATCTGGACCACTTTGATGGGGGCAATGGTGGCCAAGATGGCGGTGCCGGGACCCGTCGACGTCGACCGTGAACTGCGTGCCCTTACAGATGTGATCGCAGCATACGTCGAGCAGCAGCAGATGAGATAGCCGCTACTGAAGTGGGTCCAGGCCGGAAGGCGGTGACGAGCTGGGTCATGCCGTGCAGTTCTTGCTCGATACCGGCGAGCCCCGCTGCGGCGAAGAACGCAGGCACAGAGGTTCGGTCGAAAACGTGCACGCCGCACATCGTGGCGCCCACGGCCAGCACCTTGTGTGTCAGCGCCGATTCGTGGCAGTAGCTGGTGAGCACCGCGATCCGCCCAAGGGGTGCGAGGACACGGAGCATCTCACGCAACACTCCCAACGGCTCGGGCAGCAGATGGAGTGCGCCGAAGCAGCACACCGCGTCGAATGCCCCATCGCCGAAGGGAAGTTCGAGGGTGTCGGCACGCATGTAGACCACGCGGGCGTGGCTGTTGATCAACGCGGCACGCTGCAGCATCCGGTCCGAGTCGTCCACGCCGATGACGAACCCGTCACCGGTCAGCCTGTCAGCGAAGACCCTTGTGTAGTCGCCGGGTCCGCAGGCGAGGTCGAGCACCCGCTGTCCGCCGGTTAAACGCACGGCGTTGACCGCCCTGGCGCCAGAAAAAGACGCCGACGTCGCGTGCAGGCGCACGCGCTGCGCGAAGGTGGGACGGGACTTGTGGTCGGGGCCCAGCAGGTCGATGTAGCCATCGCAGTGCCGAAGCGAGCGCAGCGCCTCGTGCCGGATCAGGCCGCGCGCAAGCGCGGGCGACCACATAGCGTCCCAGTCCGCCCCGGGCTGTTGGGCGGTCATGTCTACTTCACGTACAACGGCGCCTTTGGGTTCATCGATTCGAGCTGCACGGGCCACCAGATTCGGGGCCCCAGCAATGTGAAGACGGCCGGCACCACCATGGTGCGCACGACGAAGGTGTCGAGCAGAATGCCAAGTCCCACAATCACACCGAGTTGGGTCAGCACGATCAGCGGAAGCACGGCAAGCACGCAGAAAACCGCGGCCAGCACGATGCCCGCGCTGGTGATCACCGGTCCGGTAGCCGACACCGCGCGCACGACGCCCTCGCGCGTGCCATGCGTCAGCGTCTCTTCGCGAGCGCGCGTGACCAAGAAGATCGTGTAGTCGACGCCGAGAGCGACGAGGAACAAGAATGCAAATAGCGGTGTCGAGTAATCGAGTGCGGGCATACCGAGCAGATGCACACAGGCCCAGCCGCCAAGACCCAGCGCCGACATCGCAACCAGCACCATGACTGCGACCAAGACCGGAGGCGCCAGCGCAGCGCGGAGAAGCACGTAGAGCACGGCCAACACCACGGCGAGGATGGCCGGGACGAGCAGGTAGCGGTCGTGGACGGCAGCATCGCGCGAATCCATCGCCTGTGCGTCCGGGCCGCCGACCACGGCGGTCGGGTCCGCGTTTTTTGTTGATTCGCGCAGCGCGGCAACGGTATTTAAGGCTTGCCCAGATGCCGGCGGCGCGTCGAGTACCACCGACCACTGGGTCAATCCGTCCGCGGACCCCGAATCGCTGACAGAAGCCACACCGGGCGTCCCCGCGATCGCCTGCCTCGTCGCGTCGGCGCGGCCCTCGTCTCCGATCACGAAAGTCGGATCGGTCAAGCCGCTGGGGAAGTGGGCAGTCAGTGTGTCGTAGCCGGACACCGATTCGGCCGACACGCGAAACTGTTCGGTCTGAGATAAACCGATGGGCGTTGCGAGCATACCGAGCGTCATCAACGCCAACGCCGCCACCGTGGAGACGGCCACCAGCCGGGCATGGCCGGTGACCCATGTGGCGACGTTGTGCCAGATGCCCGGGGCGGCCGCTTCTGCGTCGCTGCGCGGAACGAGCGGCCAGAAGAGCCTCGTGCCGAACAGGCCGAGCAACGGCGGCAACACCAGCAGGATCAGCAGCACCGCGATCACCAGCCCGAGTGCGGCATGCAGCCCCAGGCTCCGGGTGGCCGGTGCGGCGGCGAAAATAAGGGTCAGCAAGCCCAGTACGACCGTCGCATTGCTGGCGACGACAGCCGGTCCAGCGCAGCGCACTGCGCGACGCAGCGCCATTCGATGGTCGTCGCCGCGTCCCAGTTCCTCGCGGTAGCGCGAGATCAGCAGCAGCGCATAGTTGGTGCCCGCGCCAAAGACCAGCACGCTGGTGATACCGGCAGTGGCGCCATCGAACATCAACCCGGTGAGGCGTGACACCAACGAGCCCAACGCGGTCGAGAGCCCATCGGCCAGGCCTACCACCGCCAACGGCACCAGCCACAGAATCGGCGAGCGGTAAGTGACGATCAGTAGCAGTGCGACAACTGACGCGGTGACCGCCAGCAGCACGATGTTGGCGTTCGACATCGCGTTGCCGATGTCGGCGCCGAATGCGGGGCCGCCGGTGAGCGCGACGGCAAGCTCGTCTGGTGCGCCCGCCATGGCCGACCGGCGCAACGCACCGACCGTCTCGTTGAGTTCAGATCCGGACTTGGCCGCCACGGGGATCGGGGCCACCGCAGCTCGGCCGTCGCGCGCAACGATGAGCGGTGGCCCGGCAGCGCCGGCTGCCGACAACACGCGATGCTGGGCGGCTCGGGCCGCGTCGATGTCACCGGGGGTCAAAGACGAGTCGTCGCGACGGGACACCACAAGAACAGCCGGAACCCGGTCCCCGCCCGGAAACGACTTCGATATCTCTGCCGCGCGGGCAGATTCGGCCGACGGTGGCAGCTGAACGGGCGGTTCATCGGCATCGGAATTCGCCCCAGCGGCGGCCATCAATGCTCCGGAGGCGGCGACGATCAGCAGTGCGAGCACCCACGAACGTCGATGCGTCACGATGGCGGCTATGCGGTCCCAGATCATCATGTGAACTCACTACCCGCCTGCACCGTATTGAAGGCATGGACGCTTTGGAGGGGACGCGCCAGAGGCACCAGAAGCAGAGGCCGACCGTGACGGTGGATCGCGACGGGATCATCAGGGAGTGGGATGACGCTGTCACCGATATCGCGGGCTACTCGGCGGACGAGGCGCTCGGCCGCAACCTCAACGTCGTCATACCGCCTGTGCTGCGCAGTCTGCATTGGCGCGGATTCGACAAGGCGATGCACCGGGGTCGGCTGAGTCATCCAGAGAAGGTCTACAAGGTTCCGGCGCTGCGCAGCGATCGACGAATAGTCGTTGCCCATGCGACATTTGAATTGATCACGGGACGCACCGGCAGCGCCCGGGGCGCTGTGGTCACATTCGTCGGCACGGGTCCGGTTTGGCAGGGGGTGGCCTGGCGAGTCGCGCTTGCGCCGATCAACCTCGTTCATCGCGTCGTTCAGCGGATGCGATCACGTTCGTAGCGGCGTAATCCGACACCGGGAAAGAACCGTCCGACGCTGGCCATGTAGTCACGGTATTCCTCGCCGTGGACCCGTAGCAGGTAGGGCTCCTCGGCGCTGCGCACCGACACCTCGACCGCCGCGATGAAGATCGCGAGGACCGAGACGGCAACGACGTTCGGCGCCATCAGCGTTTGACCCAACGTGAACACCATCATCGCGCTGAAGATCGGATTCCGCACCAGCCGAAACGTTCCCGTGCGCACCAGCGCCGTCACCTCCGCCGTGTCGATGCCCACCCGCCACGACGCGCCCATATCGAGTTGCGCATAGATGGTGGCGGCGAGCCCGCAGGCGGCCAGCGCGATGCCGGCACGGTTCAGCAGTCCGTCGTCGAGCAACCGCAGCGGCGATACCACGTGCAGCACTTGAAGCAGGGGAGCGGCCAGCCCACCGACCATCGCGACGATGAACGCTACGCCGCCGGCCAGTCCAAGCGAACCAAGGTGACGGCTGATCCCGCGGTAACCGGTCGAACCCGTGCGGTTCCATTGCACCCAGAGACGCCCGCCGAGAGCCAAGACCCCGAAGGCGAGGTAAAGCGTGAGCGCGATGACGGCCATCGATCTTTCCCCACCAGGGACACGACAGGCCGTCGCAACGAGTTCAAGACCGCTTCAAAAGAAAGAGCGCCTACCCGCTACTGCTCGCGCGCTTCCTCGAGGATCTGGGTGGTGACCTTCTGGGCGTCGTCGTTGTCGTCTGCGTCGCACGAGAAGCCCTCGACGATCAGGTTGGAAACCACGCCCATCGCGTGTTGACAGGTTCCCGAGAGGCTGCCGTCGACTTGGGCTTTCAGCGCGATGGTTCGTTCATCCACGTCTTCGACCCGCTCGGGCAGCCACGAACCGTCCTCGACGTGGATGTCCTTGATCTCTGCGCACTGGAGCCACTTGTCCTTCGACGCCTCGAAGAATTCGACGGCCTCGTTGGGGGAATCGAAGAGGATGACGGTCTGCTCGACCAGACGTGATTCCTCCTCGCTGCCCGACTCGAGGTAGATCTCGTCGCGGATGGCGTCCCATCCGGCCCCGTCGTAGATCTCCTTCTCACCGGGATAGATGGCACCAAGGCAATCGAGATCGGAGACCTGCTCAGCGTTGTCGTTCATCTCGTCGGACGAATAGAGCGACTCCATCTCGACACCGGCGAGCTTGTCGAGCTCCCGGTTGTTGAGCAGCAGGTCCTCCAGCGCCGACTCCTCGAGCGGCGGCACGTCGTCGGCCGGTACCGACGCGCTGGGCTTGACGGCGACGCCTGCCACGGTGCTGGTGCATCCGGTCGCCGCCGCGCCGAAGGCGATCGCCACAGCGAACGCAATCACCGGCGCTGACCTGCTCATGGCGGGAGTCTAGAAGACATGCAGGCCTTCTGCGTGATGATCGCCGACGAGGGCGATCCTTGATGCCTGTGGGTCGCACTGTGATACTCCTTGCAATGGCCTGAGGAGGGGACATGGGGACGATCGCTCGTCTGCTGGGCATTGCCGTCGTGCTGGGCGGCACGGCATTGGGCACTGCGGGCCCGGCGGCGGCCGACCAGGTCATGGAGGGCCTCTATAAGTTCAGCGCGCCGGGCCTGCCCGAAGCGACCTGGACGATCTACCCGCTCTGCGTGCCGACGGTGGGGGATCTGCGGGTGCCGCTGGAGCTGCCTGTCGCGTGCACGCTGAAGGTCGTCAGCGCCACCAAGAACGAGAGCACCTTCGAGTTGAACTCGTTGAACTGGGGTGGTGACGCTCATCTGACCGGCGGCCAGTGGACCCTGACCACCCACAAGGACGAAGGTTTCCTGTGCCCCGATGGCAGCAGGGAGTCTTCCGTCGACACCTACAAGTTCGACGACGTGACGTTGACCGGCGAGCACACGTCCACCCATACCGCCGTCTGCGGAGTGCAGCCCGGGATGACCAAGACCCCGTTCACCCTTGCCTTCGACAAACCGCTGCCGATTCCCGTCGACCGCTATCCGCTGGTGTGTGAACCCGCTGGCCTTCGGCTGTGCCGGTGACGCCCGCTAGACGGTGAAGCCGCCGTCCACATTCCAGTTGGCACCGGTGATGTATCCCGTGTCGGGACCCGCGAGGTAGCTCACCACGCCCGCGATGTCACTGGGCTGCCCGTAGCGGCCGATGGCCATGACTTGCTTGGCTGACTCGGCGAATTCACCCTGATCCGGATTCATGTCGGTGTCGATCGGGCCGGGCTGCACATTGTTGACCGTGATGCCGCGGGGTCCCAGTTCGCGGGCCAGTCCACGGGTCAGGCCCGCGACGGCGGCCTTCGTCATCGCATAACCGGACAATCCGGGCCCGGGCACCCGTTCGGCGTTGATGCTGCCGATGTTGATGATGCGGCCGTTGGCGCCCAGATGCGGCACCGCGCGCTGCGTCGCGACGAACACTGCGCGGACGTTGATCGCCAGCAGCCGGTCGAATTCCTCCAGCGGGAACGACTCGATATCGTGCAACACGGCCACGCCCGCGTTGTTCACCAGGACGTCGAGCCCGCCCAAGTGGTCCACCGCCTGGTCGACCGCCGCGGCGACCTGCACCGGGTCGGCGCTGTCGGCCTGGATCGCCACCGCTGTGCCGCTCTCGGCGGTGATTTCGGCGACCAGCTTCTCGGCCTCCTCGGCCGACCTGCCGTAGGTGAAGGCGACGGCTGCACCGTCGCCGGCCAGCCGCCGAACGATCGCCGCCCCGATGCCGCGTGAAGCACCGGTGACCAGTGCCCGTCGTCCCTGAAGATCTGTCATGCCGGGCACAAGTCGATTGAGCACGCGAAAATTCCCCTTCGGCCGGTTGCCCCTGTCCGCCGGGTTAGGGTCAGCACCAGGGGACCGACCGGAAGGTGGCGGATGACCAAGCGAATCGTCGTGTGGGGCACCGGCTTTGTCGGCAAGATGGTGATCGCCGAAGTCGTGAAGCACCCGCTGTTCGAGCTAGTAGGCGTCGGAGTGAGCAACCCCGACAAGGTTGGCCGCGACGTCGCCGATATCTGCGGGCTGCCCGCATTGTTGGGACTCGCCGCGACAGATGACGTCGACGCCCTCATCGACCTCAAACCCGATGCCCTGGTGCATTACGGCCCCACGGCGGCCCACGCCGAGGACAACATCGCGCTGATGACTCGCTTCCTCCGCGCCGGTATCGATGTGTGTTCGACGGCGATGACCCCATGGGTGTGGCCGACGATGCATCTCAATCCGCCGAACTGGATCCAGCCGATCACCGAGGCGTGCGAATTGGGTGAATCTTCGTGTTTCACCACCGGCATCGATCCCGGCTTCGCCAACGACCTGTTTCCGATGACGCTGATGGGGCTGTGTTCGGAGGTTCGCACGGTGCGGGCCTCGGAGCTGCTGGACTACACCAACTACACCGGTGACTACGAACGCGAGATGGGCATCGGCAAGCCGCCGGAGAAGAAGGCGATGCTCGAAACCTCCGACATCCTGGTATTCGCTTGGGGCGCAACGGTTCCCATGATCGCGCATGCAGCGGGCATCATGCTCGACGAGATCACCACCACCTATGACAAGTGGGTGACACCCAGCGAGCGGAAGTCGGCGAAGGGCGTCATCCCCGCCGGTCACGTCGCCGCCGTCCGGTTCACCATCAACGGTGTCTACCAGGGCGAAACCCGAATTCAGCTGGAGCACGTGAACCGCATCGGGGACGACGCCGCGCCCGAGTGGCCCACCGGAAACCAGAACGACGTGTACCGCGTCGACATCGAGGGCACGCCAAGCATCCTCCAAGAGACCGCATTTCGATTCACCGATGGCTCCGGCCGCGACGCCGCGGCGGCCGGCTGCCTTGCCACCGGCATGCGCGCGCTCAACGCGGTTCCGGCCGTCAACGACCTCAGGCCGGGGTGGGTGACGCCGCTTGAGCTTCCGCTGATCGCCGGGGCCGGCACCATCCGCTGAGTAACGGCTGCGGGCCGCGCCGAGATGGACGATAGGGTTGGCCGCGAGATTGGATTGGGATGGCTGATTCTTTAGGGCTGTCGGTTGGCGCCACCAACCTGACGGCCGTGGTGGTGGGCAGGGCCGCGGTGACGCGGTCCTCCGTGGTGACCCTTTTTCCCGACCGGCCGCTCGAGGTCGGCGTGCCCGGCGAAAACCCCAGGCTGACCCCCGATGACCGCGGCGTCGTCATCACCGACTTCGTCGACCGCGTCGGAGACCCGGTCGGCATCGTGGCTGCCGATGGCACCACCCACCGCGGCGAGGCACTGCTGGCCCAGGCGCTGCGCGCGCTGCTCTACGACGTGACCAACGGCCGCGGCACCACCGACCCCGTCGTCGTGACGCATCCGGCGCATTGGCGACCGGCCAGCGTGGACGCACTGCGCGGTGCGCTCGCCCCGATGCGCGAGTTTTCCGCCGCGGCGCTGGTGTCCGACGCCGCCGCGGCCGTGACGGCGCTACGGGATGATCCGGGCCTGCCCGCGAGTGGAATCGTTGCGCTGTGCGACTTCGGCGGCAGTGGCAGCAGCATCACGCTGGTCGATGCCGGCACCGGCAGACCCGTAGGCCAGACCGTGCGGCACACCGATCTGTCCGGTGACCTGATCGACCAGGCCGTTCTGACCCAAGTTCTGGAGGGGCTGTCCGATGCCGGAGCCGTCGACGCGACGGGCACCTCGGCTATCGGCCCGCTCAGCAGATTGCGCGGGCAGTGCCGCGCCGCCAAGGAGCGGCTGTCGACCACCACAGCTACGTCCCTGACCGCCGAGTTGCCAGGGCACCGGGGCGAGGTGCGGCTCACCCGAAACGAGCTCGACGAAGCGATCCGTCCGTCGCTGGCCGATTTCGTCGGTGTGCTGCAGGAGACGCTGGACCGTGATGGGGCCCGCGGGTTGGCCGCCGTGGCTTCCGTGGGCGGCGGCTCCCGGATCCCGTTGATCACGACGACGCTGTCTGAGCACTTCGGCGTGCCCGTCATCACCGGCCCGCACCCGGAGTTGACCGCGGCCATCGGTGGCGGGCTGACCGCGGCCCGAGGCGTTGCCGATGTGGGCGCGACGGCGATGGCCGAAGCGCTGAGCCCGCCCACCGCGGCGGCAGCGGCTGCAGTGGTGGCGACCCAGATGGCGCCGGAAGTCCACCCCGACGCGGCGGGATCCGCTCCGTCGTCCGGCCTGGCCTGGTCCGAGGCTGACGACGTTCCCGATGTCGTCCCCGTCACCGACCCCTACGACTACGCGGGAGCGGCCTCGACCGACGCGATGGGCGGTCCCCGTCCGCCGATGTACTTCGAGCCCGAAACTCAGCACTCCGAGGCCGACGGCCGACGGCCGTACGCGCTGCTGATTGCGGGCTTGATCCTGGTGCTTCTCGCGGTCGCGTTCGCGGTGTGGTTCGTGCTGCGCAGTGACGAGAGCGCGCCCTCCCCGTCGCCGGTCACGACCACGACGACCACAGCGGCCGTCCCGCCGCCGACATCGGAGGCGCCGCCGCCGCCCGGTGAGACGCCAGCACCGCCGCCACCGCAGATGACCGAGACGGTCACCCGAGCGCCGGAGACCGTCACCCAGGCGCCCCCGCCTCCGCAGACGAGTGAAGCGCCACCGCCGCCACCGCCGACATCGGAGGCCCCGCCGCCGACATCGGAGGCGCCGTCGACTCCGCCGCGGCTGATCCCGACGCTGCCGTACCAGACCATTCCCGGTCTGCCGTTTGTGCCCAGGCCGATACAGCCGCCACAGCCCGCGCCCTAGGACGCGCGCTGCCGCTTGGTCAACACGAGCTTGGCCAACGGGATTTGCACCGGCTCAGGGGAGGCGGCCAACCGTTGCGCGACACCGGCTTCCAGCCGCTCGAAGAACTGTGGCGCGCGTGCGTCGTTGCGGCCGCCGGTGAGCGCGGACGCCAGCGTCGGGAAGATCGACGCCCTGACAAAAGCCGCCCATAGCGCGCCGAAAACCGCTGTGTCATGGTCGGCTTGGTACTGCATCCAGAATCGGTCCTCGGCATTGAACACCTCGAGATGCTCAATCGACAGCCGCTCGAAACGGCCCGACGGCGCGAAGGGGGCAATGAAGTCCGACTCGCGTCGCCCGACGATCGGCATGCACATACGCCGAACCTCGTCCTCGGTAACCAGGCCGTCGGTGACCAGCTCGCCCAGCGCATCGACGAGCGCGCCCAGCACCGGCCGATAGCCGAACTCGCCGTGCTCGTCGATGGCCATCGTCAGCACGACCAGTTGTCCTCCCGGGGCCAACTCGCGGCCACGGAAGGCGACGAACTCGTGCCAGTCGTAGGCGGCCTGGCGTTCGTAGGCCGCTCGCACGTTCTGGTCGGCGCTGTAGTTCACCTGCACGTGGTCGGGGATCGGCGAAGGTACGCGACTCAGCCACAGGATCGCCCACGACGACCAGCCGAGGTGAACGCTGTTGGAGGGAATGATCTGGCTGTAGAACGACCGCCCGACGGCCGAGGCGAACGTGGCGGCGTCCTTCTTCAGGTAGGTGTCCGGATCGTCGGCCAGCGTTTCGAACATCACCGTGAAGTCGTTGTCCGGCACGTCGGTGTGTACGACCAGGATGGAATGCTCCGGACGGGTGCGTCTGCGCAGCACCGGCAGCGCCGTCGAAATGGGCAGCAGCGAGTTGTGGCCAGTGGAAGCGCCGTAGTCGGCGATGACGATGGGCTGCGGCGCGCGGGGCAGCGGCACGGTGTCGGCTGCCTGCTCGAAAAGCGCTATCGCCGCACGTAATCCGGCGGCCTGCAGCCGTGAGCTGACCGTGTAGGTCTTGCTCTCCACCGGCTCGGGTCGAACGACAACGCTCGACTCGGGCACAGCCGTCGGCTTCTCGGGCATGCCACCAACGGTAGTCTTCTAGTGGCCGCGGGCCACCCATTCGTCGTAGTGCACGATCTCATCGCCGATGGTCGTGGAGTCGCCGTGGCCGGTGTAGACGACAGTCTCGCCGGGCAGCCTGCCGAGCCGGCCCGCGATGGATTCCAGGATCGTCGGGAAGTCCGAGTACGACCGGCCCGTGGCGCCAGGACCGCCCTCGAACAGCGTGTCACCGGAGAACACCGCCTTGAGCTCGGGCGCATACCAGCACACCGAACCCGGCGAGTGGCCAGGCGTATGCAGTGCCCGCAACTGCGTACCGGCTACCGTCAGCATCTCCGCGTCGCCGACTGCGCGAAAATCTCTGTCGGGATGCGTCATTCGCCACAGCACCTCGTCAGCGGGGTGCAGCAACACCGGCGCGTCCAATGCCTCACCCAGTTCGGGTGCCACCGTCACATGGTCGTTGTGGCCGTGCGTGCACACCACTGCGACGACGTTGCGCCCGCCGACCGCGTTCACGATCGGGCCCGCATCGTGCGCGGCGTCGAAGACGATGACGTCGTTGTTGTCGCCGACAATCCAGATGTTGTTGTCGACTTCCCAACTGCCACCGTCGAGTTCGAAGGTGCCGTGGGTAACCAGCCGCTCTATTGGGCCGCCGTTCATCATCGTCTCCTCTTCGCGCAAGCGCTCATCGGCCGAACACCACCACCGACCGCAGCACTGGCTCTGTGTCGGAGCCGGCGTGCATCTTGTGGAATGCGTCCTCGATGTCGTCGAGGCCGATGCGCTCGGACACGAATTTCTCCAACGGCAGCCTGCCTTGTAGATGCAGGCTGATCAGGGTCGGGAAGTCGCGCTCCGGCAGACAGTCGCCGTACCACGACGACTTCAGTGAGCCGCCGCGGGAGAAGAAGTCGACCAGCGGCATCTCCAAGGTCATATCTGGAGTCGGAACACCCACCAGCACAACGGTTCCCGCCAGATCACGGGCGTAGAATGCCTGCTTCCATGTCTCGGGCCGTCCGACCGCGTCGATCACCACGTCGGCGCCATAGCCGTCGGTGAGATCCTGGATGGTCTCCACCGGGTCGAGTTCGCGGGCATTGATCGTGTGCGTCGCGCCGAACCCGCGCGCCCAGTCGAGCTTCTTGTTGTCGGTGTCGACCGCGATGATCCGCTTCGCCCCGACCAATGCCGAACCCGCGATGGCGGCGTCACCCACACCGCCGCAACCGATTACCGCAACGGTGTCGTCACGGTTCACCGCGCCGGTGTTGATTGCTGCACCGATGCCGGCCATCACCCCGCAGCCCAGTAGCCCGGCCACCGCGGGATCGGCGGCGGGATTGACCTTCGTGCACTGCCCCTCGTGAACCAGGGTCTTGTCGATGAATGCCCCGATGCCGAGCGCGGGCGTCAACTCGGTGCCGTCGGTCAACGTCATTTTCTGCGCGGCGTTGTGGGTGTCGAAGCACAGGTGCGGACGCCCCCGCTTGCAGGCCCGGCACTGGCCGCACACGGCACGCCAATTCAGGATGACGAAGTCGCCGGGCTGTACGTTGGTGACACCGTCGCCGACAGCGTCGACGACACCAGCGGCCTCGTGGCCCAGCAGGAACGGATAGTCATCGTTTATGCCGCCGTCACGGTAGGTCAGGTCGGTATGACAGACACCGCATGCCTGGATGTCGACGACGACCTCCCCCGGTCCCGGATCGGGGATGACGACATCCACCACCTCGACCGGCTGGCCCTTCTTCCTCGAAATCACTCCGCGCACTGTCTGACCCATGGGGCAAAACGATAGCGGGATAGTGGGAACCTGTGACCATGACGTCGAGGGAAACTGGTGTGATGGAGGTGATGGAGAGGCCATGGAGACGTTGATCGATTTTCTCGCCGAAGCGCGCGATGCTTACCGGCGTAATGACTGGCGCGCGAGCTACGCGGCGTTCGTCCGGGCCGACGGAATCGGATCAATTCCGCCCGACGACCTCCACGCCTACGCTGCTGCCGCCTGGCGCCTCGGATATGGCCGGGAAGCTGTCCGGTTGGCCGAGCGGGCCTACGACAGGTCTGTGCGGGCCGACCCTCCCGCCGCCGCGATGACGGCCGCGGTTCTCGCGATGCAGTGGCACGCCCGCGGGCACGACGCGGTGTCGCGACAATGGGCGGACCGTGCACACGCGCTGGCCGCGGGTGGTGCTGCCCGCCGCGTCGACGGCTACCTGGCCTATCTCGACGCGGCCACCGCGCTGGCTGCTGGCGACGCCGCCGGGCTGAGCCGCGCCCTAACGGCCCTGCAGCACACGGCGTCCGAAACCGGCGACGCCACGCTTGCCCTGCTGGCCCGGGTGGTCGGGGGTGTCGCCGCGCTGGACGCGCGCGCCGCCGACGGGTACCGGATGCTCGACGACGCGTTGTTGCCCGTGCTCGACGACCGGATACCGCTCGACTGGGCGGGCGACGTGTATCGGTTGGTGCTGCGCTCGGGTCGGCGGGCAGATGCACAACACCGTCGGGCGTGGACGGAGTCGATGCAGCGTTGGGTCGTGCTCACCGGTGTCGTGGTCGACGCCGTCGTTTAGATGTCTGCACTCGATGTGGTCGCCGATTGGCCGGTGCCGACCGCCGCTGCCGCGGTCATCGGGCCGTCGGGCATCCTGGTCGAGCACGGCGACACCGCTCATCGGTTCCAGCTGGCGTCGGTGACCAAGTCGTTGGTCGCGCGTGCGGCGCAGATCGCGATCGAAGAGGGCGTCCTCGAACTGGACACCCCCGCGGGCCCGCCGGAGTCGACGGTGCGGCATCTGCTGGCCCACACCTCCGGATATTCGATGCACACCGACAAGGTGATGTCGGAGCCGGGAAAGCGCCGCATCTACTCGAACTACGGCTTCGGGGTGCTCGCGCAGACGATCGCCGCGGAAGCCGACATCGAGTTCGGCTGCTACCTGGCGGAGGCGGTCTTCGAACCGCTGGGCATGACGTCCAGCGAGCTCGACGGTGGCGCCGAGGCCGCGGGCTACGGCGCGACCTCCTCGGTCGCCGACCTCGCGACCTTCGCCGCCGACCTGCTGCGGCCCGAGCTGGTGTCGGGTGACATGCACAGCGAGGCCACCAGCGTGCAGTTCCCCGGGCTCGACGGCGTGCTGCCCGGCTTCGGCGTCCAGCGGCCCAACGACTGGGGCCTTGGCTTCGAGATCCGTGACGGCAAGTCGCCGCACTGGACGGGGTCAGCCAACAGCGGCGACACCTACGGCCATTTTGGCCAGTCAGGGACGTTTCTCTGGGTCGATCCGCGCCGCGAGCTGGCGCTCGTCGTGCTGACCGACCGCGAATTCGGCGACTGGGCCTACCAGCCCTGGCCGGCCCTTTCCGACGCCGTGATCGCTGAATTCGACAGCAAATAGCCCGGGGGCTAGCGCAACAGGGGCCTCACAAGGCACAATAGGCACGTACGACACAACCGCATCCGAATGCGGCTCATTTCGTTCCGCCAGGTCGTTGGGGAAGACGTCCCTCGTGGAGCCGAAGGAGCAGCAGATGCGTGCGTCGAACCAGTTCGCCGACTCGACGACGGGCGTGGTTTACATCCACGCCTCACCAGCGGCCGTGTGCCCGCACGTCGAGTGGGCGTTGTCATCGACCCTGAAGTCACGGGCGAACCTCACCTGGACCCCACAGCCGGCCATGCCTGGCCAGCTGCGCGCGGTCACCAACTGGGTCGGCCCCGTCGGCGCAGGGGCACAACTCGCCAACGCGCTCCGGTCGTGGTCAGTGTTGCGCTTCGAGGTGACCGAGGATCCCAGCCCCGGCGTGGACGGCCAGCGTTTCTGCCACACGCCCCAGCTCGGTTTGTGGAGCGGCTCCATGAGCGCCAACGGCGACACCATGGTCGGCGAGATGCGGCTGCGGTCGCTGATGTCGGCCGGTGCGGACATGCTCGCCGCCGAACTCGACTCGGTGCTGGGCACCGCCTGGGACGAAGCGCTCGAGCCCTACCGCAGCGGCGGCGACACCGGCGAGGTGAGCTGGCTCAACCGCGGCGTGGGGTAGCCGGCCGCAGTATTTTCAGCGCCGCCGGTACCGCCGACACCTCCACCGGCAGCGGGCAGACGTACTCGCCGTCGGCGTACGCCGTAATTTCGGTCGAAGCCCGGCACTCCACCCTGATCGTGGTGGCCCGCGCCGTGCGGACCTCGTCGAGGTTGACGTGCGTGCCCTTGAACACGGTCGGAAACAACCGAATCAGTCTCGTGCGCGACTCCGACGCCACCATCGTCGCGTCGAGCAGACCGTCGGTGGGATCGGCGGTGGGGCAGATCAGCATGCCGCCGCCGTAGCTCTTGGTGTTGCCGAATGCGGCGAGGGTGAGCCGTGTTTCGATCTCCTCGCCGTCAAACGTCAGGCGGAACGGCAATAGCCGCAACTGCGATAGCTCGGCGAGCATCGCGAGGTTGTAGCGCATCCGGCCGTGCGGCCACCGCATGCGGTTGGTGCGATCGGTGACCAGGGAATCGAAGCCCGCGGCCATCACGGTGCCGAACCATCTCTCGGTGCCGTCAGCTCCCGTGATGCGGCCGAGGTCCACTGTCTGGGCGACGCCGTCGACGATGACGTCGGCGGCCGCCTCGGGATCCTTTGCGGGAATACCGAATTCGCGGGCATGGTCATTGCCGGTGCCCGACGGGATGATGCCGAGCGGGATGTCGGTCTGCGCGAGCACCTGCAGCGCCAGGGAGACGATGCCGTCACCGCCGACCACGACCAGGGCATCCATCCCGCGTTCGAGGGCGCCCTCGACGAGCCGTCGCGCATGGTCGGCATCGGTGCCCGCAATGGCCACGACGTCGACGCCCCGCCGATGCAATTGGCCGACCGCACGTTCGGCCGCATGCGGCGCGCTGCCGTGCCCCGATGCGGGATTGGTCAGCATCGTAATTCGACCGGATATCATCATGCTCCTCGCGTGCGCGCTGTCATCATGCTCCTCGCGTGCGCGGTGTCATCATGCTCCTCGCGTGCGCGCTGTCATCATGCTCCTCGCGTGCGCGCTGTCATGGAATCAGCTTGCCCGGGTTGAGGATTCCCGCCGGATCCAGCGTCGCCTTGACAGCAGCCAGCACTCTAACGCCGAGCTCGCCGACCTCCTCGCGCATCCACGGCCGGTGATCGGCACCCACGGCATGGTGATGGGTGATGGTCGCGCCGGTGCGCATCATGGCGTCTGACGCGGCGGCTTTGGCGCTGCGCCACTGCTCGATCGGGTTTCCCCGTTGCGCGGCGACCACCGTGAAGTACAGCGATGCGCCGGTGGGATACACATGCGAAATGTGGCACAGCACAAGCGCTGCCGTGCCGCTTTCGGCCAGCGCGGCCGTCAGCGCCTCAGTCACCGCGAATTTCACCGCGGGAATGCTGGACCAGCTGGTGGCCGTCTCCAGCGTTTCGCACAGTGCGCCTGCCGACAACAGCGAGTCACGGAGGTACGGCGCATCGAAGCGGCCGTGCTCCCATGCGTGCGCAGGCGCCTCGCCCAGCGACGTGCCGCCCATGGCCTGCAGCAGTGCCCGGGTCTCGGCATGTCTGCTTGCGACATGTTCCTGCGACCCTTCGAACACCGTGATCGCGAGGCAGCCGCCGGTGATGCTGTCCTCGCCGATGCTCTCGGTGGTCGCCAGGTTTACGCCGGTTTCCGCCTCGTCGGACAGCCGCAGCACGGTCGGGCCGGTGCCGGTCTGGGCGACGGCGCGCAGCGCGTCGGCGCCAGTGGCGAAGTCAGGAAACGACCATGCCTCATACCGGGTGGTCGCCGGGACCGGGTGCACACGCACGCGCACGCGGGTGATGACGCCGAACACGCCCTCGGAGCCGATCAGCAGTTGACGAAGGTCGGGGCCCGCGGCGGACTCCGGGGCACGACCGAGGTCGAGCACACCAGCGGGGGTGACGGCGCGCAGGCCGCGGACCATGTCGTTGAATCGCCCGTAGCCCGCCGAATCCTGCCCGGAGGACCGGGTCGCGGCGAACCCGCCGATCGTCGCGAACTGGTAGCTCTGCGGGAAGTGCCCCAGGGAGAACCCGCGCTCCCCGAGCAAGCGTTCGGCCTCCGGCCCCTTCAGACCCGCACCGAGGACGGCTTCTCCGGAGACCTCGTCCAGCGAGTGCAGTCGGTTGAGCCTGCGCAGATCCAGCGAGATGACCGCTGCGAACTCTCCACGCAGCGGGTCGAGGCCGCCGACGACGCTGGTGCCGCCGCCGAAGGGGACGACGGCGATGCCGCGCTCCTCGCACACCCGAAGGATCGCCGCGATCTCGTCCTCGTCACGGGGCAGCAGCACGGCGTCGGGGGCGTCCTGGACTCCGGTGTCGCGCCGGCGCAGCAGGTCGAGCGTGGATTTGCCGCCCGCGCGCAACAGCCTGGCCTGATCGTCGACACCGCAATGGTCGGCGCCGACTACGCCGGCGAACGCGTCGCGGTCGGCCTGCGACAGGGCCGAGGGTCGCAGCCGCACCACATCGGGCTCCAGCTGCGGAAGCGGTGAGGTGTCAATGCCCAGCGCCTGCGACAGCAGGCTGCGAATCCCGTCGGAGAGCGGTTTGGCCTTCGCCGGGTCACCCCATGCGTCCCACTTCATCATGCGTTACAGTATTACAGATGCTGTCAATCAGTAACGATACGGCGCCGGATGTCGGCGACCGAATTCTCAACGCGGCCGCCAGCTGCGTGCTCGCCTACGGCGTGGACCGGGTAACGCTCGCCGAGATCGCCCGCCGCGCGGGCGTGAGCAGGCCGACCATCTACCGCCGCTGGCCCGACACCCGCGCCCTGCTGGCCGCGCTGCTGACGGCCCGAATCGTCGGTGCGCTGAACAAAGTCCCGTCGCGCGGTTGGGGCCGGCAAGCGATCGTCGAGCGGATCGTCGGCGTCGCCGAGCGGCTGCGGCAGGACGACGTTGTGATGGCGGTGTTCCATACCGCGCCCGACCTGGCGATGGTGTACATCGCCGAACGGCTGGGCACCAGCCAGCAGATCCTCATCGATGCGGTCGCGCGCGAGTTGGTTGAGGCGCAGCGGGACGGCAGTGTGCGGCCGGGCGATCCGCGGCAGCTGGCCGCGATGTGTCTGCTCATCACCCAGTCGACGATCCAGTCCGCCCAGATCGTCGTTCCGATCCTCGACGCCGATGCGCTCGCCGTGGAACTCGCCCATTGCCTGGACGGATACCTCAAGCCGTGACGAACCCGGCCGCACTCAACGCAGCCCGCCGGTCGCGCGAGCTCGCGATCCTGGCCGACGGGGGACCGCTCGACATCGTCGTCATCGGCGGCGGGATCACCGGCACTGGGATCGCGCTGGACGCGGCGTCACGCGGCTTGAGCGTAGCCCTGGTGGAGAAGCACGACCTCGCGTTCGGCACCAGCCGCTGGTCTTCCAAGCTCGTCCACGGCGGGCTGCGGTACCTGGCCACCGGAAACGTCGGTATCGCGCGGCGCAGCGCGGTCGAACGCGGAATCCTGATGGCGCGCAACGCTCCTCACCTCGTCAGCGCGATGCCGCAACTCGTGCCGCTGCTGCCCGCGATGGGCGGCGCAGAGCGAGCGCTGGTGCGAGCCGGGTTCCTCGCCGGTGACGCGCTGCGCCGCCTGGCGGGCACCCGATCGGAAACGCTGCCGCGATCACGACGGATCTCCGCGAGCCGAGCGGTCGACATGGCGCCCGCGGTCAGACGCGACGGCCTGTTGGGCGGATTCCTCGCCTACGACGGGCAGTTGATCGACGACGCCCGCCTGGTCGCGGCCGTCGCGAGAACCGCGGCCCAGCACGGCGCGTTCATCCTCACCCGTGTCGCCGCTTCACATGCCACCGGCACGTCGGTGTGCCTTAACGATCAATTGACCGGTGAGTCCTTCGACGTCCGCGCGCGGGCGGTCATCAACGCCAGCGGGGTGTGGGCCGGCGAGGTCGACACCTCGATCCGCCTGCGGCCCAGCCGCGGCACCCATCTCGTGTTCGACGCCAACGCATTCGGCAATCCGACCGCGGCGCTGACCATCCCGATTCCCGGCGAACTCAACCGCTTCGTGTTCGCGATGCCCGAGCAGTTGGGCCGGGTGTACCTCGGTCTGACCGACGAGGACGCCCCTGGCGCAATTCCCGATGTCCCCGAGCCGACCTCGGACGAGATCGCTTTCCTCCTCGACACCGTCAACACCGCACTGGAAACCACCCTCGGCCGTGACGACGTCATCGGCGCCTACGCCGGCCTGCGCCCGTTGATCGACACCGGTGCCGGCAGGACTGCCGACGTGTCGCGGGAGCACGCCGTCGTCGAATCGGCGTCCGGCGTAATCAGCGTGATCGGCGGCAAGCTGACCGAGTATCGCTTCATGGCCGAAGACGTCCTCGACAAGGCCGTCGCGCTGCGGAGACTGGATGGGCGCGGTTGCCGAACCCGAAACCTTCCGCTCGTCGGCGCTCCGTCGAATCCCGTTACGGGACAGCCCGTTCCCACCGACCTGCCGCCATCACTGGTGGCGCGGTTCGGCGCCGAGGCCTCGAACGTCATCGCCACGGCCACCTGTGAGCGGCCCACCGATCCGGTGGCCGATGGCATCGACGTGATCCGCGCCGAATTCGAATACGCCGTGACGCACGAGGGTGCGCTGGCGGTCGACGACATCGTCGACCGCCGCACGCGCATCGGGCTGGTCGACGCCGACAGGGCCGCCGTGTTGACTGTCGCAGAGGAGATGCTCGGAGTCGGTACGGGATCTACTTAGCCCTACATCAATTCGGCGTCGCCGATCGCCTCGGCCCGGCTATGAGGCCATCGCGTCGTAGAGCCGCGCGATGTCAGCGGGCGCTACGTTCGATCCGCACTGCTGACGCAGGTTGCGCAGCGGGGAAGCGATGCGCTGCAATTCGGCCCACTCGCTGGGATGAGCGACGAAGTAGTTGCGGATGGCAGCCTCGGCCCCTCCGCCCTGATTGCCGGCGTCGGTGACGGCCTTGTTTGCGGCCGGATGGTTCGCGAACCAGGCGCCGGTCTGTGACCCGACCTCGCCGATGGCGTTGCTCAGCCCGGACACCGTACAGTCAGCGTCGGCCGATGCCGTCGGCACTGCGATGGCGCCGGCAAGTCCGGTGAACGCTGCGGCGGCGACAACCCCTGCGACTCCACGGCGAATAGTGATGCCAAACATGTGTGCTCCTCACTCCGTTGCGGGGCCCAGGTTGTCCCCCGACGGGATGGGCCGCTAACCACATTACGGAAGCGAGGATTCACCGCGGTCGTTCTTGATTAAACCTACAGTGGAATGTTCTTGTGACGTCCGCGGCGTGCGGGCGCCTCGGCCAGGGCCTGAGTCAGCTTGCTGCGGGTGTGGGCCGGGTCGATCTTCTCGTCCACCACGCCGATTTCGATGGCGGAATCGACGCCGCCAGCAATACGCTCGTGCTCGGCGGCGAGTTCCTCATGCAGCGCCTCCCGCTCGTCGTCGGATGCGGCGGCCAGCTTCTTGCGGTGCAGAATACCGACGGCGGCCTTCGCGCCCATGACGGCGACCTCAGCGTCCGGCCACGCAAACACCTTGGTGGCGTTGAGCGAACGCGAGTTCATCGCGATGTAAGCGCCGCCGTAGATCTTGCGGGTCACCAGCGTCACGCGGGGAACCGTGGCCTCACCGAACGCGTGTAACAGCTTTGCGCCGCGCCGCACGACGCCGCCCCACTCCTGGTCGACACCGGGCAGATAGCCGGGCACGTCGACAACGACCACGAGCGGAATACCGAACGCGTCGCACAGGCGCACGAAACGCGCTGCCTTCTCGGCGCTTTCGGAATTCAGGCAGCCGCCCAGCCGGAGGGGATTGTTGGCCAGCACACCGACGGTGCGCCCGGCCAGCCGACCAAGGCCGATCACCATCGACGGCGCCCACTTGGCCTGGAATTCTTCGAACGGCGCGTCGGCATCCAGCAGCGCTTCGACGAGCGGGTGCACGTCGTAGGCGCGGCGCGCCGACTCGGGAAGCAACGCGTGCAGGTCGGTGTCACCGGCCTCGGCCTTGCTGCGGTCGAAATGGCCCTGCTGGCAGAACAATCCGACCAGCCGACGGCCACGCGCGTAGGCGTCGAGCTCGTCATCGGCGACGATGTGGCACACGCCGGACTTCTTGTGGTGGGTGTCGGGACCGCCGAGCGACGCCATGTCGACGTCTTCGCCGGTGACACTGCGCACGATGTCAGGTCCGGTGACGAAAACCCTGCTGTCCGGCGCCATCACGATGACGTCGGTCAGCGCGGGGCCGTAAGCGGCGCCGCCCGCGGCGAATCCGACGACGACGGAGATCTGCGGGATGTAGCCCGACGCCCGGATCATCGCCTCGAACACCAAACCGACGGCGTGCAGCGCCCGTACGCCCTCGGCGAGGCGGGCGCCACCGGAGTGCCAGATGCCGACGATCGGGCTCTGCTCCTCGATGGCGGTGTCGTAAGCGGTGACGATGTGGGCGCAGCCTTCCACGCCCATCGCCCCACCCATCACGGTCCCGTCGGTGCAGAACGCGATGGTCCGCACGCCGTTGACCGTTCCTGCGGCGGCGAGCACACCCGAGCGGTCACGCTCGTGGAGGAACTCCAATGTGGAGTCGTCGTCGAAGAAGTTCTTCAGGCGCAGAAGCGGATCGCGGGGGTCGGTCGATTCGCCGACTGCCTCGGGGACCGTGATCGTCATCGAAACCTCCTGTCGGGCCGGATTATCGGGGCTTCAGTACTTCCCGAAGGTGAGCGCCACGTTGTGCCCACCGAATCCGAACGAGTTGTTGATCGCGTAGTTGTAGTTGCCGGGTCGCGGTGAGCCGGCGACGACGTCGAGGTCGATCTCCGGATCCTGGTTTTTCAGGTTGAGCGTCGGCGGGATGACACCGTTCTTGAGTGCCAAGACGGTCAGGATCGATTCGACGGCCCCCACCGCGCCCACCGAGTGGCCGAGCGCGGATTTCGGCGCGTACACCGCGGGCTTGTGTCCGCCCATCGCATTGTTGATCGCCTGCCCCTCGGCCACGTCGCCGACGCTGGTGCCGGTGGCATGCGCGTTGACATGGTCGATATCAGTGGGTTTGAGACCCGCGAGTTGAATCGCGCGTGTCATCGCGTGACCGGCCTGCTCGCCATTCGGATCCGGCGCCACGATGTGGTAGCCGTCCGAGGTGATGCTGGCGCCCATGATCCGCCCGTAGATGGTGGCACCGCGCGCCTTGGCGTGCTCCTCGGTCTCGATGACCATCAGCGCGCCGGCTTCGCCGAACACGAACCCGTTGCGGTCCTTGTCGAACGGACGGCACGCACCGGCGGGGTCATCGTTGGTGGTGGACAACACGATTCGCATCTGCGCGAAGCCGGCGATCGGCACCGCCTCGATCTTCGTCTCGACGCCGCCGCAGATCGCCATGTCGGCTTCGCCTAGCACGATGTTGCGCCACGCGTGCGCGATGCCCTCGGAGCCGGAGGCGCAAGCCGAGACAGGAGTGATGACTCCGGCCCTGGCCTTGCGCTCCAAACCGACTGCGGCCGCAGCCGCGTTCGGCATGTACATCTGAACGGCGAGGGGGGAGACGGCCCGCAGACCCTTTTGCCGCATGCCGTCGTAGGCAAAGAGCAGTTCCTCGCTGGAGCCCATTCCAGTACCGATGGACACCATCAACCGCTTCGGATCGACTTCGGGCTCGCCGGCGTCCTTCCAGACCCGCCGGCTCAACACCGTCGACATCCGCTGCAGATACGACAACCGACGCAGCTCGACCCGCGTCAGCTCATCCTCGAAGGTCTCGAGAAGGTGACCGCCGATGCGAACCGGGAGGTCGTACTCCTCGACGAACGGATCCTCGAGCGTGCGGATGCCGCTGTGCCCGTCGAGCAGTTTCTGCCACGTGCTGTTCGCATCGGTAGCCAGGGCAGTCGTCATGGCCATGCCGGTGACGACGACATTGGGGAAACCATTCCCCGTGGCTAACCCTGTCATCTCGTTGCGGTGCTTCCTTTCCCCGAACACCTCAGTACTTGCCGAAGGCAAGTGCCACGTTGTGTCCGCCGAATCCGAACGAGTTGTTGATGGCGTACTTGTAGTCGCCGTATCGCGGCTCACCCGCGACGACGTCCAAATCGATCTCTGGATCCGGTGTTTCGTAGTTCAGCGTCGGCGGGATGACGCCGTCGCGAAGCGACAGCACCGTCAGCACCGACTCGAGTGCGCCCACTGCACCGATGGAGTGGCCGAGCGCCGATTTCGGCGCGTACACCGCGGCGTGTTCCACACCGGCGACCCGCAGCGCGTTCGCCTCTGCAGTGTCACCGATCGGGGTCGCCGTGGCGTGGGCGTTGACGTGGTCAATGTCCTTGGCGGACAGGCCCGCAAGTTCCATCGACCGCTTCATTGCCTGACCCGCGCGCAGACCGTCGGCTGCCGGCGCCACCATGTGAAAGGCGTCCGACGTGATACCGGCACCCATGAGCCGGGCCAGCGGCTGGGCGCCGCGTGCCTTCGCATGCTCCTCGGTCTCGATGACCATGAGCGCGCCGGCTTCACCGAACACGAAACCGTCGCGGTCCTTGTCGAACGGACGCGAGGCGCCCTCCGGGTCGTCGTTGCGGGTCGACATGGCACGCATCATCGAGAACGCCGCGATCGGCAGCGCTTCGATGCCGCCCTCGACGCCACCGCAGACAGCGATGTCGGCGTCGCCCATGACGATCTGCCGCCACGCGTGGGCGATGGCTTCCGAGCCCGACGAGCAGGCCGACACCGGCGTCATGACGCCGGCACGGGCACCGAGCTGCAGGCCGATGACCGCGGCGGCACCGTTCGGCATGATCATCTGGACGGCAAGCGGGGACACCTTGCGGGGCCCGCCCTCGTTCATCAGGTCATAGGTCTCGACGATCTTCTCGCCGCCACCGAGGCCGGTGCCGACAACGACTGCGAACCGGTCGGGGTCGACCTCCGGGGTACCGGCGGCGTCCCAGACCTGCCCACCGAGCAGCTTGGCCATGCGCTGGACATACGACATGCGCCGCAGGTCCAGCCTCCCCATGTGGTCGTCGACGGCCTCCTTGAGGTGGCCGCCGATCCGCACGGGAAGATCCCACTTGGTGACGAACTCGTCTTCGAGGACGCGAATGCCGCTCTCGCCTGCCAACAAGCCCTTCCACGTGCTCTCGATGTCCGGCGCGATCGACGTCGTCGCCGTGACGGCGGTTACCACAACATTGGGGTAACCGCCGTTAGCAGTGGAAGGCCTGCTCACGCGCGATCCGCTTCGATCTTCTCGCGCAGCGCGGCGGCAGCCTCGGGGTTCTCTTCCTCGAGCTTCTGGATGTAGGAGACGACGTCACCCACGGTGCGCAGGCCTGCGAGGTCCTCGTCCGGAATCTTCACGCCGTACTTGTCCTCGGTCTGCACGGCGATCTCCACCATCGACAGCGAGTCGATGTCCAGGTCGTCGACGAACGACTTCTCCGGGGTGACCTCCGACGGCTCGATACCGGTGACCTCTTCGATGATCTCGGCGAGACCGGCGATGATTTCTTCTTGAGTGGCGGGCACAATGGCTCCTTCTAATTGGTTGTGTTACTGCGATTACGTAGTTATTCGGTTGTCACTGACACCCAACGAATGCCGGGCGTCACACCTTTAGAGCTCAGACAGCCCGTCCAGGTCAGCGCGGGTCTTAACCGGATGAGTCGGCGTGCCCTTCAGTTCGCGTTTGGCGATTCCGGCGAGCGTCCCGGCGGGCGGGAACTCGACGATCGCGGACACGTTTGATTGCCGGAGCGTCTCCGTGCACAGGTCCCAGCGCACCGGCCGGGTCAGCTGAGCGACCAGCTTGCTCATGGCATCCGACGCCGAGGCGACCGGCTTGCCGTCGGCGTTCGACAACAGCCTACCGGTCGGCTCGCTGGTGGCGACGCTCTCGGCGGCGGCGGCGTAGCCCTCGGTCGCCGACGCCATGTAGTGCGTGTGGAACGCGCCGGCGGTGGCCAGCGGGCGGACACGGGCCTTGGCGGGTGGATCCTCGGCGAGCTTGCTCAGCGCGGTCAGGCTGCCCGCCGCGACGATCTGGCCGGTCGCGTTGCGGTTGGCGGGCACCAGGTCGAGCGCCTCCAGCCGGCTGACGACCTCGGCTTCGTCGCCGCCGAGCACAGCCGACATGCCCGTCGGCTCCAGCGCGCAGGCCTTGGCCATCTCAGCGCCGCGGGTCGCCGCCAGCACAACGGCGTCGTCGCTCGAGATCACGCCGGCGATGGCGTAGGCCGCGATCTCTCCGACGGAGTGTCCGGCTGCGATGAAGTCGCGTCCGGCCAGCAGGCCGCGCTTGGTGAGCTCTTCCCAGGCCAACAGCGTCGCCGCCACGACCAGCGGCTGCGTCACCGCGGTGTCGGTGATTTCCTCGGCCGTCGCGGTGGTGCCGAGGCGGGCCAGGTCGAGACCGGTGGCCTGCGACCATGCGGAGACACGGTCGGCCGCACCGGGCAGCTCAAGCCACGAGGCGAGCATGCCGGGGGTCTGCGATCCCTGTCCGGGAGCAAGCAATGCGAGCACGTATTTAAGAAAACACTGTGGGAACGGATCTGCGCGGTGTAAGAGATTATGAACCTCGTCTTATCTTTTTGTGGAGTCCCCACAAAACAGCATGTGATGGGACACCATCGATATAGACCCGCAATCTGTTACCCTTCTCGACCCCCCGTGGCTGACTGGCCGGAAAGGTACGCCTGCCTGGTCAATCGTCCCACGGTCGAGGCCACGCGCAGCACATAGGCGTCGCGCGGGACGGTGGGATCGCGGCCCGTGAAGTCGGCGATGCGCTTGAGCCGGTACCTGACGGTGTTTGGATGAACGAACAGTCGGCGGGCACAGGCCTCGATCGCACCACCTGAGTCCAGATAGGCATCCAGCGTCTCCGTCAGCGCGGGCCCGGCGTCGCCGAGGGGTCTCATCACCTCGGTCTCGAGCGCGGCGACCGCCGACGCGTCGCCCAGCAATGCCCGCTCCGGCAGCAGCTCGCGGGCCGTCACCGGGCGGGGGGCGCCGGTCCAGCCCGCGACCGCATTCATCCCGGCGATCGCCTCGGTGGCGCTCCAATGGGCCGCCGACAGGGTCGGGGCGGTGGGCCCGACGATCACCGGCCCGTCGGCGAAGACGTCGACGAGCTCGGCGACAAACCTGTCCGTCAGGCTCATCGGCCCGGACACGATCGCCACCAGCCACGTGCCGTGCACGTCCGACAGCGCCGAGCGTCCGTGCCTGACGACGACGTCGTGGACGTCGTCGCTGGCCAGGTCGATGCGGTCGGGCTGCGGCATACCCACAATGACGGTGGCCGGCGCGGTGGCATCCCAGTTGAGCGCGGCGGCCTGCGACTGCAGCTCGGGCCCGGTGTCGCCGCGGACCACCGCGTCGACGATGTTGGCCTCCATCCGGGTGTCCCAGGCGCCCCGCGCCTCGGCCTGGTCGGCGTAGGCCGTTGCGGCGGCGAACGCCAGGTCGCGGCTGTAGCGCAGAATTCCTGCGGTCAGCGCGGTCAGCTGTTCTTCGGAGCGGGCCAGTAGCGGCACCACTTCCTCGAAGAACTCCATCGTGACGCGCACCATCTCGACGGTCTGCCGCAGCGCGATGCGTCTACGGAGGTCCTGCGGCACCACCTCGAAGGCCTGCGCGGTGTAGCTGACGTCGCCCTTGGGGTTGCGCATCCACTCGACGAAGTTGACCACGGCGGTCTGCACTACGAGCTGAACGCTGGCCCGCTGCGAAGCCTCCAGGTCGGCGAAAAACGGCAGCCGCTCCTCAAGCACGTGGACCGCCTGGGTGGCCAGCCGCCCCGAGTACTGGCTCAACCGACGCAACACCGATTCGGGCACCGTCTCGAGCACCTCGAGTGTGGAGGCGGGCGGGACGTACCGATTGTCGGTCATCCCTAAAAGCTACCCCATATTTCTGGTGGAATCCTCCAAGAAGGCAGCGAGTCAGGCGACCCCGGGGTCCGAGGTCTGCTCCGGCGCAGCGAGCACGTCGTCGACCTCGTATTTGTCGGCTGCCTCGGCGGCCACCGAATCGTCTATTTCGCCGTCGCGAGCCAACGCCTCGAGCACCGCCACCACCACCGACTCGGCGTCGGTGTTGTAGTACCGCCGAGCGGCCGGCCTGGTGTCGGAGAACCCGAAGCCGTCGGTGCCCAGCGTCACGTAGGTGTTGGGCACCCATGGCCGTATCTGCTCGGGCACCGCGCGCATCCAGTCCGACACCGCCACGGCAGGTCCGCGGGTGTCGGCGAGCACCTGGGTGATGTAGGGCACCCGCGCCGGCCGGTCGGGATGACGCAGCTTTTCCTTCTCGATCTCGACGCCGTCGCGGTTGAGCTCGCCCCAGCTCGTCACCGACCACACATCAGCGGCGACATCCCACTCGTCGGCCAGTAAGTCGGCCGCTCGCAGCGCCTCCGGCATCGCCACCCCGGACACCAGGATGTGCGCCTGCTTCGACTTCTTCTCCGGCGCGGGCCGGTAGCGGTAGATGCCGCGCAGTAGGCCCTCGATGTCCAGTCCCTCCGGCTCGGCGGGCTGCTTGTAGGGCTCGTTGTACAGCGTGATGTAGAAGTAGACGTTCTCCGGATCCTCGCCGTACATGCGGGCCAAGCCGCTTTCGACGATGTAGGCGATCTCGTAGGCGAACGCGGGATCGTAAGCGACCACAGCGGGATTGGTGGACGCCAGCAGAAGCGAATGGCCGTCGGCGTGCTGCAGCCCCTCGCCGACGAGAGTGGTGCGCCCCGCCGTGGCGCCCAGCACGAAACCGCGGGCCATTTGATCCGCGGCGGCCCACAGCCCATCGCCGGTGCGCTGGAAGCCGAACATCGAATAAAAGATGTAAACCGGGATCATCGGCTCGTTGTGGGTGGCATACGAGGTGCCCGCCGCGGTGAACGTCGCCGTCGAGCCGGCCTCGTTGATGCCCTCGTGCAGGATCTGGCCGACTTCACTTTCCTTGTACGCCAACATCAGTTCCGCGTCCACGGAGGTATACAGCTGGCCGTTGCGGTTGTAGATCTTCAGGCTCGGGAACCACGAGTCCATGCCGAACGTCCGCGCCTCATCCGGGATGATCGGCACGATCCGCGGCCCAATATTCTTGTCGCGCAACAGTTCCTTGAAGGTACGCACAAGCGCCATGGTGGTCGCCACCTCTTGCTTGCCGGAGCCCTTCTTCAATGCCTTATAGATGTCACGCGGCGGCAGCGTCAGCGCCTTCGACTTGGTGCGCCGCTCCGGCACGAAGCCGCCCAACGTCCGCCTGCGGTCGAGCATGTAGCGGATCTCGGGTGCGTCGGGCCCCGGATGGTAGTACGGCGGCAAGTAGGGGTTCTTCTCGATGTCATCGTCGCTGATCGGGATGCGGATGGCATCGCGGAACTGCTTGAGGTCTTCCAGCGCAAGCTTTTTCATCTGGTGGGTCGCGTTGCGGCCCTGGAAGTGCGCGCCGAGCGAGTAGCCCTTGATGGTCTTGGCCAGGATCACCGTCGGCTGACCCTTGTGCTCGGTGGCGGCGCGATAGGCCGCATAGACCTTGCGGTAGTCGTGGCCGCCGCGCTTGAGGTTCCAGATCTCGCTGTCGCTCATCTTCTCGACGAGTGCTTTGGTGCGCGGATCGCGGCCGAAGAAGTGATCGCGCACGTAGGCGCCGTCGTTGGCCTTGTACGTCTGGTAGTCCCCGTCGGGCGTGGTGTTCATCAGGTTGACCAACGCGCCATCGCGGTCGGCGTGCAGCAGTGCGTCCCACTCGCGTCCCCACACGACCTTGATGACGTTCCAGCCTGCGCCGCGGAAGAACGATTCCAGCTCCTGGATGATCTTGCCGTTGCCGCGGACGGGACCGTCGAGGCGTTGCAGGTTGCAGTTGATCACGAAGGTCAGGTTGTCCAGTGCCTCGTTTGCGGCTACCTGGATCAGCCCGCGGCTCTCCGGCTCGTCCATCTCGCCGTCCCCGAGAAACGCCCAGACGTGCTGATCGGAGGTATCTTTGATGCCCCGGTCGTGCAGGTAGTGGTTGAAACGTGCCTGGAAGATCGCGTTCGCGGGCCCCAGACCCATCGACACCGTGGGGAACTCCCAGAAGTCGGGCATCAGCCGCGGATGCGGGTACGACGGGATGCCTCCGCCGGGGTGGCTGTGCTCCTGGCGGAAGCCGTCGAGTTGGTCGGCGGTGAGCCGGCCCTCGAGGAACGCGCGCGCGTAGATGCCCGGCGATGCATGTCCCTGGATGAAGACCTGGTCGCCACCGCCGGGATGCGACTTGCCGCGGAAGAAGTGGTTGAAGCCGACCTCGTAGAGCGCGGCCGAGGAGGCGTATGTCGAAATATGGCCGCCCACACCAACTCCCGGCCGTTGAGCGCGGTGCACCATGATCGCAGCGTTCCACCGGATCCACGCGCGGTAGCGGCGCTCGATCTCCTCATCGCCGGGGAACCACGGCTCCAGCTCGGTCGGGATGGTGTTGACATAGTCGGTGGAGGTGAGCGACGGGATGGCCACCCGCTGCTCACCGGCGCGCTCCAGCAAGCGCAGCATCAGATAGCGCGCACGCGCAGGGCCCTGCCGTTCCAGCAACTGATCGAACGATTCCAGCCACTCACTGGTTTCGTCGGGATCGATGTCGGGCAGGTAGGAGGCAACGCCTTCGCGGATCACCCGTACCCGGTCGGGTTCGGCTGCGGTGCCGGAGTTTTGGGCCAGGTCTTGGCGCGCGAACTCGGTGGTCAACTTGCGCTCCTCGGTTCCAGGTATAGGTCTCGCACAACCCCTATCGTCCCCCCATCGTGCCCCACGTGCACCGCCGGTGGTGCCTAGTGGAATGAACCGCCGATCAGCCGTTGACCCGGTAACGTCTGCAGGTTGTGCAGACGGGAGGGCCGGTGAGGGGGCCGCGGCTGCGAATTGTCGCCCAGGTGGTCGGCAGCCTGGCGGGTCTGGCCATAATCGTTGTCGGCTGCACCTCGGTGACCGACGGCTCGCCGACGGTGAACGCCGGCGACGCGCCGGTGTACCGGGCATCGGTTTCGGCGTCGATCGAGGAGTCGGCGTCCTCGTCCAGCTCGAAGGAGTCGCAGCGCCGGGAATCGTTGTCCACCGAGGCGGTGCACACCTCGTGTGAGGCGTTGAGTTCCAGCAGCGTCGACTCGATCACCGCGGTCAACGACTACGTGAAGGCCTTCAACGACAGCGCCCCGGATGCGGCGGCCAAGGCCGGGCCGGCCGTCGACTCGCTCAACCACAGCGCGGACCTGGTCGCCCAGAGCATCAGCGAGCCGCTGACGCCCCAGCTCCGGGACGCCCTCAACGCCTGGGTGGACGCCGCCCGGGGGGTGGCCAACGCCATCGCAGGCAACTACGGACCCGACGAGTTCAACGCCGCGGTGACCAAGTTGAACGACGTCAAGACGACGGCGCTCGACCTCTGTGATGCCGCATATCGATAAACCTTTCCGCACCAGGCACCGCTAGAAGACTCGGTCGTGCGACGATAGGACGATCGAGCGAGCAGTTGAAGGAGGACCGACGGTGGTCGCGGCGGCGGACGCCCCGAACTACGCCCAACGGCTGGGCATCCAAAAAGATCAGGTTGTGCAGGAACTGGGCTGGGACGACGACGTCGACGACGACATCCGGGCCGATATCGAAGACGCGTGCGGCGGTGAGCTCCTCGATGAGGACGCCGACGAGGTCGTCGATGTCGTGCTGCTGTGGTGGCGCGACGATGACGGCGATCTGGTCGACAGGCTGATGGATGCCATCACCCCGCTGGCCGATGACGGCGTGATCTGGGTTTTGACTCCCAAAACTGGCAAACCGGGCCATGTGCTGCCGGCCGAGATCGCCGAGTCGGCGCCGACGGCCGGGTTGATGCAGACGTCGTCGGCCAACCTCGGCGACTGGAGCGCCAGCCGGTTGGTGCAGCCGAAGTCGAAAGCGGCGGGCAGGCGATGAGCGCTTGCGCGAAGAGCAGACGGCAGGCGATGAGCGCTTGCGCGAAGAGCAGACGGCAGGCGATGAGCGCTTGCGCGAAGAGCAGACAGCAGCGGTAGTGCTGGGCCTGGGAACTGAGGCCCCTGACTTCACACTGAAGGACCAGAACGGTCAACAGGTGCGGCTCGGCGACTTCCGCGGCGCCAAAGACGTGCTGTTGGTGTTCTTTCCGCTGGCGTTCACCGGCATCTGCCAGGGCGAGCTCGACGAGATCCGCGACAACCCTTCCGTCTACCAGAACGCCGACACCGCCACGCTGGCAATCTCGGTGGGTCCGCCCCCAACGCACCGGGTTTGGGCCACCCAGAGCGGGTTCACGTTCCCGGTGCTGGCCGATTTCTGGCCGCATGGAGCGGTCGCCGCCGCGTACGGGGTGTTCAACTCCGACACGGGTTTCCCCAACCGCGGCACGTTCGTCGTCGACCGCGCCGGAATCATCCGGTTCGCCGAGATGAAACAGCCCGGCGAGGCCCGCGATCAAGCGGTCTGGGCCGAGGCGTTGGCGGCCCTAAGGTCGGCTTGAAGATTTCCCGTCGCCGGTGATCGCCGTGTAGCCTGCACCGGCACGGGCGCGTAGCTCAGTGGTAGAGCTCTGGTTTTACACACCAGCGGTCGGCGGTTCGATACCGTCCGCGCCCACCGATGACTTTTGCGGGCCGTCCCGGTCTGCCTTCCCGTGACCAGAACCAATCTCTCGATGTCGATCTCTGCCGACGGCTATGTCGCCGGGCCCTGCCAATGCGAGGAGCATCCGCTGGGTGTGGGCGGTGAGGCGCTTCACGCGTGGCACTTGGGCCCCGCCAAGGATCACCCGGTCAACCGGCAGGTGGTCTCGGACATGATGGACGGCATGGGCGCAACAATCATGGGCCGCAACATGTTTGGGCCCATCCGTGGCGACTGGGGGGACTCGGGTTGGAAGGGTTGGTGGGGCGACGAGCCTCCCTACCACTGTCCGGTGTTCGTCCTGACGCACTATCCGCACGACCCGATCGAGATGGCCGGTGGGACCACCTTCCACTTCGTCACCGACGGCATCGAGTCGGCCTACGCCCTGGCGACAGCGGCCGCCGGTGACCGCGACATATCGATCGCCGGAGGAGCCTCATGCGCGCGGCAGGCGATCGCAGCGGGCGTGGTCGACGAGATCGATCTTCAGATCAGCCCGGTGATACTCGGGTCGGGCGAGCCCCTGTTCGACGGGTTCGACGCGGGCCAGCCCACTCTCGAGCTAGTCCGGGTGCTCGAAGCCCCGGGCGTAGCCCACCTGCGCTACCGGGTCGTCCGATGACCCGCTGAGCCAGGCGTTCTCGCTGACGAACTCCGCCAACGGTCGCCCGACCGCCCACTGATCGATCTCGAGCATCGGCCGCGGTGGGAATTCCGGCACCGGGCCAAGGCACAGCACCGCCACCGGGTCGGCATCGGCCGGCATTCCCAGCAGCTCGGCCAACTCGCGGGGCTCGAACAGCGAGACCCACCCCATGCCGAGCCCCTCGGCGCGCGCGGCCAGCCACAGGTTCTGAATTGCGCACGACACCGACGCCAGGTCCATCTGGGGCAGGGTGCGGCGCCCGAAGGTATGAGCTTCCCGGTTGTCGCACAAGGCGACGACGAACAACTCGGCGCATTCGAGGATGCCCTCGACCTTCAGCGCCAGAAACTCCTCGGCCCGCGGACCCAGCGCCGCGGCGGTGCGGTCTCGTTCCTCGTCGACGAGCCGGTGGATGCGCGTGCGCAGCGTGTCGTCGGTGATGCGGATGAACCGCCACGGCTGCATCAGCCCGACGCTCGGTGCGGCGTGCGCGGCGCCCAGCAACCGTGCCAGCACTTCGTCGGAAACCGTCGAACGGGGGATGAATCGGCGCATGTCGCGCCGCTCGGCGATCACCCGGTAGACCGCGCGGCGCTCCTCGTCGCTGAAGGCATGCTCGTGCACACGGGCAAGGGTAGGTGGCTAGCCGCCGGGCGGCGCAAAGAACTCCAGCGCGATGCCGTCGGGGTCGCGGAAGCTCAGCCCAGACCCGTAGTGGGCGTCGACGATGCCGCCGTGCTCGATCCCCAGTGAGTTGAGCTTGTCGAGCCATGTCTGGAGCTCCGCGCGGTCGGCGCAGCCGAAGCCGACATGGTCGAGCCCGGCGCGGAATTCGGAGAAGCGTCCGTCTTCGATCGTGCGGTCATGCTGGTGAATGCCGAACAGGGTGCCGTCGTCAAACGCCCACACCACATGCCGGAAGCCGGCGTCGGTGTGCTCGTCGAGCACCGGGTCGGTGCCGAACAGCGCCTGATACCAGGGCGCGCTGGCATCGACGTCACGCACCGTGACCGCGACATGGTTGACCCTCGTCATACGACCCGCTTTCCTCGGCGTGCCCGAGCACGCATGTCCCACAGATACATCCGGTAGCCGAGCAGCCACACCTCGCGCGGGACGACGTGGTCGACGACCCGAAGCAATACCAGTAGCCGGTCGAACTGCCGCTGTTGCGCCGCAGACCACGACATCTTCATGAGCGCGCGAAACTCAGGCGGCAGAAAACCTTTGGTGGCGAACAGATTGAACCGGCCGGCCAGCAGGCGAAGCGGGGCAGGAAGAAACACCATCGCGGCCACACCGTGCAGGTGCTCGCGCACCGGAGGATCGATGGCCAACTCGTCCAGCGTGCGCTTCCAGAACTCGTCGAACGCGACGCGGTCGGGTGGCCACATGTCGTCGCGGACCTGCAGCGTGGTGCCCAGCTTCCTGGCGTCCTGATAGATCGCGTCAGCCGCCTCGTCGCCGAGTGGGCCGTAGAGGAATTCGTGCTGATCGATGTAGTACCGGTACAGACACGCCGCCACCCACAGCTGCAGCCGCGGGTCTAATGCGTTGTAAGACAGCGGACTTGACTTCCTCGACCGCACTTGAGCGTGCACCTTGTCCACCGCAGCCCGGATCAGGGCGCGGTCGGCGTCCGTGCCGAGCGTCGCCGCGGCGAGATAAGTGCCGGTGGTGCGGGCCCGCTTGAAGGGGTGCAGGTAGACGTTGCCGCTGTCCACCGGGCTCTCCAACACGCCGTATCCGACTCCCGGCAACGACAACTGCATGATCACGTTGGCGGCGGGCGCCAGTAGCGCCGCAGGGTTGATCAGATCGACCACACGGGTCGGCCGCTGCGGGGGCCCCAGCCTCATGATTCGAGTACACCACCTTGTGAGACGCTCGCAGCGTGTTTGCGCGGATGTGTCTGGGGCGCGCGGCCGGTATCGCGGTCGGATACCTGGCCGACCTGACGTTCGGCGACCCTCGGCGTGCACACCCCGTGGCGTTGTTCGGCGCGACCGCCGCCCGCCTCGAACGGTTCACCTATGCCGATGACCGGCTGGCGGGCGCACTGCATACCGGCGCGCTGCTCAGTGTGCTGGCGACGGTGGGGGTCGCGGCTGACCGGGCGGCAGCCCGCCGAGGGCCCGTGTGGACGGCCGCACTGACGGCCGCGGCGACGTTCGTGTCGCTCGGCGGTACCTCGCTGGCCCGCACCGGCGCGCAGATCGCCGGTCTGCTGGCGCGCCCCGACGTCGTTGCGGCGCGCGCTCTGCTGCCGTCGTTGTGTGGCCGCGATCCTTCCGTGCTCGACGTTGATGGGCTCAGCCGCGCGGCCCTGGAGTCCGTCGCCGAGAACACCTCTGACGCGCAGGTGGCGCCCCTTGTGTGGGTCGCCGTTGGCGGGGTGCCCGGGGTGTTGGTCTACCGCGGGGCCAACACGCTCGACGCGATGATCGGCCATCGGTCACCGCGGTATCTGCGATTCGGTTGGGCCGCAGCGCGATTGGACGATCTGCTCAACTTCGTCGCCGCCCGCGTAACCGGTGCGCTGGTGGTGGTGTGCGCACCCGTCGTCGGGGGCTCGCCGTGGCGGGCGGTGCGGGCGTGGCGGCGCGACGCAGCGAGGCATCCGAGCCCGAATGCCGGCGTGGCCGAGGCGTCGTTCGCGGGTGCTCTTGGCGTTCGACTCGGCGGCCCGACACAGTACGCGCACCAGCTGGAGATCCGGCCCGCCCTCGGTGACGGCCCCGCGCCCCAGGTGGTGGATCTGATTCGGGCCGTGCGGCTTTCGCGGGCTGTTCAGTTGGTGGGTGCGGTGGCGGCGACGGTGGTGGTCAGCGGCGCTTGCCGTAGCGGTCGGCGAGTTTCTCTTCGGTGGTCAGCGGACCGGTTGCAGGCCGAACGGCCGCTTCCCGGCGTCGCGCCTTGATTTCCGAAACGATGAAGTAGCCCAGCCCGATCGGGGCGATGATGCCGAACGCGATCCACTGAATGCCGTAGGACAAGAACGGCCCGGCGTCGAGGTGTGGCAGCGGAACCACGCCGAGCCCGCCCGGCTGATTGTCGACCAACTGCAGGTAGGACCCGGCCAACGGAACGCCGAGAAGCCCGGAGACCTGGACGGTGTCGATCGCGTACACCTGCTGCACGCCGTCCTGGCGGAACGGCGCCTTGTCTGGCGGCGCCGTCTCGGAATCGCGCAGCCGCGCGATGATCGTCACCCTTCCTTCGGGCGCCGGCGCAATGGCCGGAACCTTCGAGCCCTCTTCGGGTTTCACGTAGCCGCGGTCGACCAGAACCGTCGGCCCGTCATCAATGACGAACGGCACCAGCACCTCGAACGCGGGATCTCCCTCGATCACCCGCAGCCGCGCCAGGACTTGCCGGTCGGGCAGGTAATGCCCGGTCGCCGTCACTCGTTGCCACTGCTGGTCGGATGCCGACGAATCCTGGTGCGGCAGAACACTTGTCAGCGGCACAGGCTCCGCAGTCAATGACCGCGATATCTGCGCGTTCTCGCGTGATGTCCTGGTGTTCTTACCGAGCTGCCACGGGGCGAGGACGGTGAAGCACAGGTAGGCGAACGCAACCACGACGACGAACAATGCGAGCCAGCCCGGCCGAAGCAGGAACGACCACCGCTTCATCAGCTGGCGATCCCACGCTCGACGAGCTGTTCGTCCACCCATTGGTGCAAACCGGGCAGCGCCGCCTCGATCACACCGAAGACGTCCTCGAAGTCCTCCTGGGTGCCGTAGTAGGGATCGTCGACGTCGAGCGGGTGGGCACCCGACTTCGGGTCGAACGAACGCAGCATTCGCAGTCGGGTAGGTGGTATGCCCATGTCGCGCAGGATCCGCTCATGGTTTCGGCCGAGCGCGACCAGCAGGTCGGCCGACAGGTGGTCCTCGTTGATCCGCCGGGCCCGATGCTCGGTGGGGTAGCCGTGGGCACGCAGCACGCGGTTGGCCCGGTTGTCGGCGCCCTCGCCGGCGTGCCAGTCTCCGGTGCCAGCGCTGGTCACTCGGACCGCGTCGGCCAGGCCGCGCTCGCGGATCTGGTGGGCGAACATCTTCTCCGCCATCGGGGACCGGCAGATGTTGCCCGAGCAGATGAATGTGACGTGCAGAGGCTCAGACACCCAGCACCTCGCGAAGGTCCTCGACCGTCGCCACCCGTGCCGCGGGCGTGACCGCGGCAGGGCCGTCGAAGTCGGCGCGCCCGTAGCCCCACTCGACCACGACCGTCGCGATGCCGTGCGCGGCCGCGCCCTCGACGTCGTGGGCACGATCGCCGACCATTACGACCCGCTCTGGCAGCGAGTCGAGCTGAGCCAGCGCGTGCGCCATCACATCGGCCTTGGTGGCGCGGACACCGTCGACGCTGGCGCCCGCGATGACCTCGAAATATGCGTCGAGGCCGAAGTGCTCGAGAATTCTGCGGGCCGTCGGCTCGGCCTTCGACGTCGCCACGGCCAGCCGCACCCCCGCCTCGCGCAGGTCATCGAGGAGCTGCGGAATGCCATCGAACAGGCTGTTCATCGCCCACCCGCGCGTCGTGTAGTCGGCGCGGTAGGCGGCGATCGCCGTGTCGGCCTCGTCGAGCCCCATGGCGCGCAGGGTGTGGTGCATCGGCGGGCCGACGATGCGGCTGGCCAGGTCGCCGTGGGGCACCTCGGCGCCGACTTCGCCGAGGGCGTGACGAAAGCTGGACACGATGCCCTCCGCCGAGTCGGTGAGGGTGCCGTCAAGATCGAAGATCACCAGCTGCGGGCGCAGCTCTTTTTGCTCCTCGCGTGCGCTGTTCGCCGCCGCCGTGTCATCCAGGGTCGTCACGCGTCCATTGTCTCCGACGGCCCACTAAGGTCGTGATGTGGCAAGTCCAACACAGGTGACCGTGCTCCCATGAGCACGCGCTTGTCCGACATCATCGACGTTCTCGACGCCGCCTACCCACCCGCACTGGCGCAGGACTGGGACTCGGTCGGTCTGGTCTGCGGTGATCCCGGCGACGTCGTCGAGTCGGTGACGGTCGCGGTTGACGCCACCGCAGCCGTCGTCGACGAGGTGCCGGAGCGCGGTCTGCTGCTGGCACATCACCCGCTGCTGCTGCGCGGTGTCGACACCGTGGCCGCGAGCACCCCCAAGGGCGCCCTGCTGCACCGGATGATCCGCGGTGGACGGGCGTTGTTCACCGCTCACACCAATGCCGACTCCGCCGCGCCCGGCGTCTCCGATGCCCTCGCCGACGCGCTGGGCGTGACGGTGCAGGAGGTACTCGCTCCCGCGCCCGGCGGCCCCGACAACGACAAGTGGGTCGTCTACGTCCCCACCGAGAACGCCGACGTGGTCCGTGAGGCGATGTTCGGCGCCGGCGCCGGGCACATCGGCGACTACTCACACTGCAGCTGGAGTGTCGGTGGAACCGGGCAGTTCCTGCCTCAGGAAGGCGCGTCACCGGCGATCGGCAGAGTCGGGTCGGTTGAACGGGTGGCAGAGGACCGGATCGAGATGATCGCGCCTGCCCGGTTGCGCGGCCACGTCCTCGCGGCGCTGCGCCATGCGCACCCCTACGAGGAGCCCGCGTTCGACATACTCGCGATGGCGCCGGTGCCCGCCGACGTCGGGCTGGGCCGTATCGGAACCCTTTCGGAGCCGCAGACATTGGCCGGCTTCGTCTCGCGCGTACACGACGCGCTGCCCGCCACCTCGTGGGGGATACGCGCGTCTGGTGAGGACGACGCCCAGATTTCGCGGGTGGCGGTCTGCGGTGGCGCCGGAGATTCACTGCTGGACGTCGTCGCGGGTGCCGGCGTCAACGCCTATGTCACGGCAGACCTGCGTCACCACCCGGCCGACGAACACCGCAGACGCTCCGACGTTGCGCTGATCGACGTCGCACACTGGGCGAGCGAATACCCCTGGTGCCATCAGGCGGCCGGCGTGCTCCGTGATCACTTCGGGGATTCGCTGCCGGTGCGGGTATCTGCCGTCCGCACCGATCCGTGGAACATCGAGAGAAATGGTTCATGAAAGCTGAAGTCATCCAACAACGTTCGCTGCTCGAACTCGCCGACCTCGACGCCGAGCTGAGTCGGATCGAACATCGCTCTCGCCATCTGCCCGAGCAGGAGCGCTTCGAGAAGGCGCAGGCCGACCACCGCGAGGCCAACGACCGGCTCGCGGCGTTGCGTCTGGCGCTTGAGGACCTCGATGCCCAGATCGCGAAATTCGAGTCCGAGATCGAGGCGGTGCGCGGGCGGGAGGACCGGGACCGCAAGCTGCTCGAGGCAGGTGCCATCAACGCCAAGCAGCTGGCAGACCTTCAGCATGAGCTCGAGACGTTGGAACGTCGACAGGCGAGCCTCGAGGACTCGCTGCTCGACGTCATGGAGCGTCGCGAAGACTTGCAGCGCCAGCAGACCGACGAATTGACCGCCATCGATGCGCTTGAAGGCGAGCTGGCCGAAGCGCAGCGGGCCCGTGACGAAGCGCTGGCGGCCGTCGAGCAGAGCCGGCACCAAAACCTTTCGCGCCGTGACGAACTGACCGCAGCGCTGGACGCCGATCTGGTGTCGCTTTACGAGCGTCAGCGGGCGCGCGGTGGTGCCGGCGCGGGCCGGTTGCAGGGCCGCCGGTGTGGCGCGTGCCGCATCGAGATCGATCGCGGGGAGATCGCCAGAATCACCGCCGCCGCGGACGACGAGGTGCTGCGCTGTCCGGAATGCGGCGCAATCCTCTTGCGGGTCAAGGATGGTAGCCCGTGAGGGTCATCGTCGAGGCCGACGGCGGCTCTCGCGGTAACCCCGGGCCAGCGGGCTACGGGTCGGTGGTGTGGACAGCCGATCGGGGAACGGTGCTCGCCGAGAGCAAGCAGGCGATCGGCCATGCCACCAACAACGTCGCCGAATACCGTGGCCTGATCGCCGGCCTCGAGGAAGCCGCAAAGGTCGGGGCCACCGAAGTAGACGTGCGGATGGATTCCAAGCTGGTCGTCGAGCAGATGTCGGGCCGGTGGCAGGTAAAGAACGCCGAGCTGAAGACGCTCATGGCACAGGCGATGTCGGCCGCGTCGGCGTTTCAACACGTCACGTACACGTGGATTCCGCGGGATCAGAACTCGCACGCCGACCGGCTGGCCAACGAGGCGATGGATGCGGCCGCCCAGTTGGAGCCGCAGCCGGCGCCGCCCGCACCGGTCGGTTGGACCGGCGCCCGCGGTGTGCCGACTCGGTTCCTCCTGTTGCGGCACGGGCAGACCGAATTGTCCATTCAGCGGCGGTATTCCGGCCGTGGTAACCCAGCGCTGACCGACCTCGGCCAGCAGCAGGCCGACGCCGCCGCGCACTATCTCGGGCAGCGCGGGGGAGTCGCTGCAGTCATCACCTCACCGTTGCAGCGGGCATACGACACAGCTGCCCGGGCCGCCAAGGCGCTGAGCCTCGACGTCACCGTCGACGACGATCTGATCGAGACGGACTTCGGCGAGTGGGAAGGTCTGACGTTCATGGAGGCGGCGGAACGCGACCCGCAGCTGCACCGACGTTGGCTGGGGGACACCAGCATCCGTCCGCCCGGCGGTGAGAGCTTCGACAGCGTGGCAGAACGAGTGCAGCGGGTGCGTGGTCGGATCATCGCCGAATATTCGGGTGAGACGGTGCTCGTGGTGTCGCACGTGACGCCGATCAAGACGTTGCTTCGGCTGGCGTTGGATGCCGGGCCCGGTATTCTCTACCGGCTGCACCTCGACCTTGCGTCGCTGTCGATTGCCGAGTTCTACCCCGACGGAGCGTCATCCGTGCGACTGGTAAACGACACGTCGTATCTGTGATCATTCGTGCAGGTGCAGGCGTTCGCCGTGCACGCCGAAGATCACGATGGCCTCGACCGGACCGTCCACCGCGCCGAACCAGTGCGGCGTCCACGTGCTGAATTCGACGGCTTCGCCGGCCTCGATGACGAAATCGCGCTCGCCGAGGATGAGACGCATCCTCCCAGACAGCACATATGTCCAGTCCTGTCCCTCGTGAACAGGTAAGTCTGGCGGTGGTTTTCGGCGCTTGGCGGCGATCCGGACCTTGTACGCCTGCAGCCCGCCAGCCGCCGCATGCCGGGTGAGCGGCCAGTAGGTGATGTCGTCATGGGTGTGCGAGCTGCCCCGCACCCGCGGGTCGGCTGGCTCGGGCGCGCGCAGCAGTTCGTCTGTGCTCACGGCCAGCGCTTCGGCGAGGCGGGGCAGATGGTCGAGGGCAAGTCGACGCTTGCCCGACTCGAGCCTGCTGAGCGTGGAGACATCGATGCCGGCGCTGCGGGCCACGTCTTCCAGGGTCAGGCCGCGGCCCACCCGCAGCTCGCGGAGCCTTCGGCGAACCCGCAGGTCGACGTCGTCCTCAGCCGCCTGGTTTGCCTGCATAGCAAATCAGATTGGCAGATCAGCGGCGGCGCGGCAAGCTGGGCTGCATGAGCGAGACGAAAGCGCACTGGGAAGAGCACTATGGAGCGCGCGACCGGATCTGGAGCGGCCGCGTCAACGTCCAACTCGCCGATGTGGTGGGCGATCTGGCGCCCGGGCGTGCGCTCGACCTCGGCTGCGGGGAGGGCGGCGACGCCGTGTGGCTCGCGGAGCGGGGTTGGAGCGTTGTTGCGGTCGACATCTCCGACACCGCGTTGGGTCGGGCCAGGGAGGCGGCGATTTCGCGCGGAGTTGAGGGCCGCATCGAGCTTGTCCAGATGGACCTCTCTGACGACTTTCCCGACGGCACCTTCGACTTGGTGTCGGCCCAGTTCCTGCATTCCACGGTGTATCTCGACAGGAAGAAGGCGCTGACGAACGCGCTCGCCGCGCTGCGGCCCGGTGGACTTCTGGTGATCGTCGACCACGGTTCGGCACCCCCGTGGCCGTCGAAGCTCGACCACCATCACGAGTTCCCCAGCAGCGACGAGGTGGTCGCGGCGCTGAACCTGGACCGTGACGAATTCGAGTGCATCCGGGCCGATTCCGTTGAGCGGCACGCTGTCGGTCCGGGCGGTGAGCAATGGCCCTGGATGGACAACGTCATCCTGGTGCGGCGGCGCGAGCACTCATGACGCGTCGTGGAAGACGAGGCCAAGGGTGAAGCGCTCGCCGGAGCGCACTGCCGAAACCCCGTGGCGCACAGGCGCAGCCGACCATCCACGAGCTGACTCCACCGGCCGCTCCCGGGTGGTGAAGACGAAACCGTGACAGTGGGGGAGCAGCGTGGCGGTGCCGCGTGACTGCGCTCGCGCCCGTTGCTCCAGCAAGAGAAATTCGCCGCCGGTGTGATCGATGCCGGGCTCGGACAGGTTGATCACCACCTGCAACGGGAAGACCAACTCCCCGTAGAGGTCTCGGTGCAGGGCGTTCCAGTCGCCGGGTCCGTACTTCAGCAGGATGGCGGTTGACCTGGTCTGCCCTGCGGTGTGGCACATGGCGAGCCAGTCGTCGAGGTCGTCGGGCCACGGCGCGTCGCGGCCCAGGTTGGCCCACCACTGCCTGGCGATGGGTAACAGCCGCGGGTAGAGCGCGTGCTTAAGCTCGTCGATCGGCTTGGGGTACGGCCGGTCGAAATAGCGGTACTCGCCTTCGCCGAACCGGTAGCGGCTCATGTCGATTGTGGCGCGGAAACGTCGGTCATCGGTGTAAAGGGAGCGCAACGTCGCCGCCTCGGCCTTGGTGACCAGCTGGGGGAGCAGCGCACCGCCGAACTCGTCCAGCTCGGCGGTGACCGCGTCCCAGTCGGCGGAATCCACCCGCTTCTGCCATGTCGTCATCAGGCATCCTCTCCACTGTGTAGACGACGGGAAGCAGCAGCGCGTGAGATCAGTGGAACCTCATTCTGATCCTCTGTGCGATAACGCCCGAGCGTAATCGGCCCGACATGCTGTAATAGCGCATCGACAGCTTGTGGCCTGGGATGCGCCTCCCGATGCCGCGGTTACCGCAGGTGCCCGCGTTGGCTTCCGCCGCCCGCATTCCCGCCGGCGTCGTCGTCGACCTGCCCGGGCGCGGGAGCACCTATGTCGTCGACAGCGGGCCCTGCAACGGCCCGACCTTCGTGCTGCTGCACTCGCTGGCGTGCACAGGATTGATGACGTGGTATCCGGCACTGGATGTCGTGCGCGAGTTCGGCCGTGTCGTCGTGTTCGACCAGCGCTGCCATGGACAGGGCATCTCACCGCCGAGAATGCTGCTCGAGGACTGCGCCGACGACGTCGCCGCATTGGCAGACGCCCTCGACATCCCGAGCTTCGTGCCGGTAGGTTACTCGATGGGATCGCTTGTCGCACAATTGGTTTGGAGACGCCACCGGGACCGGGTCGACGGACTGGTGCTCTGCGCTGCGGCAGCAGCGGTCAGCCGCGCCCGCTACGAGCGGGTCGCCACGGGACTCTTCGCGGCGCTGATGGAAACCCTCAGTCCCGCGCCACGGCCCTGCGGACCGGCCTCGGCTGTCACCGACGGGTGGCTCTCTGATCACCGGTGGGTGATTGGCCAACTGCGCGCCACGTCTCCCGGCGGCATCAGCCGAGCGATCGCCGAAGTCGTCCGGTTCGACTCGACTCCCTGGGTCGGACAGATCGATGTGCCCACCGCGGTGGTCGTCACCATGAAGGATCGCGCCTTCGGCGTTCGACGCCAGCAGTGGTTGGCCGAGCAGATCCCCGACGCCGAGATGGTGCCTGTCGAGGCCGGCCACGCCGGGTGCACGCTGCAGCCTGCCGCGTTCGTACCGGGGCTGCGGCGGGCGCTTCGATCAGTGCATCAGCGACTTCCCCGCGCGCAGCACCAGGAGCGGTCGGCCAGGTAGTCGAAGGTGAAGCGACTCAGCGGCTGGGACGTCCTGATGCTGGCCAGCGAAACGCCGAACGTGCACCAGCACACCTTGAAGGTGGCTGTCGTCGACACCAGCGCGTTCGAGGGCACGCCGTCGTTCGAGGCGTTCCGCGAGGTGTTCCGCTCGCGGCTGCCGGTGCTTGAACCGCTGAGGTATCAGTTGGCTTCGGTGCCGTGGCGATTACATCGCCCGATCTGGCGGGAGAACGCCGAACTCGACCTGGACTACCACCTCAAACGGGTACAGGTGCCCGCGCCCGGCGGTCGTCGGCAACTCGATGCGGTGATCGGCGACATCGCCAGTACGGCGGTGGATCGCCGCCGTCCGTTGTGGCAGTTCTACTACGCCGAGGGGCTCGCAGATGACCAGATCGCGGTGATCGGCAAGGTGCACCATGTTCTCGCCGACGGTGTTGCGTCGGCAAATCTGATGGCGCGCACCGTCGATTGGCCCGACGATGCGCCCCCGCAGCAGCACACCGAGACGACGCGGCCGCCGACCACACGTGAAGTGGTTACATTCGCTGCGCGCGACCACGTCACGCGGATGCGGAACCTCCCGTCGGCGGTGCGCGCCGGTGTGGGCGGCGCCTACCGGCTGCAGCGCCGGATACGACAACGTCGCCGCCACCCCCAGCTGGCGGCCCAGTTCAACCCGCCGCCCACGTTCTTCAACCACAAGGTGGCGCCGGGACGGATGTTCGCCAGCGCCGCGCTGCCATTCGGGGACGTCAAAGCGATCAGCAAAAAGCTCGACGCGACGGTCAACGACGTGGTGCTTGCCACCGCCGCGGGCGCGCTGAGGCGCCTGCTGCTGCTCTACGGCGACCACACCGACCAGCCGCTGATTGCGTCGGTCCCCGCGTCTACCGACACGTCGCCGGACCGGATCGCCGGCAATGCCTTGGCCACAATGCTCGTCTCGCTGCCCGTTCAGATTGCTGACCCGGTACAGCGGCTGGACCTGATACGGACATCGACACGCATCGCGAAGGAAGACCACGAACTGCTCGGTCCGACCCTCGTCGGCCAGTGGTTGGAGTTCATACCTCACGCGATGACCCGACTGGTATTCGGATTGATGTCGCGGCGCGAAGCGCCCAACCGACTGTTCAACCTGATCGTCTCCAACGTGCCGGGGCCACGCAAACAGGGAAGCGTCGCGGGCGCCGTGGTGACGGAGTTCTACTCGGTTGGGCCTATCGCCGCGGGCGCCCCGCTGAACATCACCGTCTGGAGTTACGTCGACCAGTTGAGTATCGCGGTTCTCACCGACGACGCCACGCTGCGGGATCCTCACGACCTGACCGACGCCTTCGCCGCGGCTTTCGCCGAAATGCGAGAAGCCGCGGGCGCGGAGGCGCCCGCCTAAGTGTTTGGCCAGTTCTCCGCCAACTGCGTGAGGCGGACACTGTTGCCGGAGGGGTCGCGGAAACCCGAGTCGATGCCGTAGGGCATCTGATTGGGCGGCTCGTTGAACTCCACGCCGCGTGCCGTCATCTCCCGGTACGACTTGTCGATGTCGTCGGTCACCAGAAAGACGGTGCCCGCGAAGCCCTTTGCGGTGAGATCCAGCACCTGCTTGCGGGTGGCCTCATCCATCACGGGCTCACCCGGCACCGCCATCAGCACCAGGTTGACGTCGTCCTGGCCCGGCGGGCCGACGGTCAGCCAGCGGAAGTCGCCCATCTCCTCGGGGAAGGAGACATCTTCACGCACCTCCATGCCGACCTTCTCGGTCCAGAACTTCAAGGCGACTTCTTGATCATGGACCCATAGGTGGGCGCTGCCGATTCTCATCATGGACCCGACGCTACGGTCGGCGGTCGGCGCTCGTCTTCTCCCCGTGTGCTGTCTTGACCCGACTGTCGGGTAGTGGCCGGGTATCGCGCGCCAGGATGCAACTCGGCACCCGGGCATGCATCAGCGCCGGCGGCATGCTGGCCCGATAGGCGGCCGGCGTCAGGCCGTACACCCGGGCAAAGCTCGTCGTGAACGACCCGACGCTCTGCAGGCCCACCATCACACAGATGTCGGCCACCGATCGGTCGGTGTAGCGCAGCAGCGCCGCAGCCCGCTCCAGTCGCCGAGTCTGCAGGTAGGAGCGCGGCGACTCGCCGAATGTCCGAGTGAACATCCGGCTGAAATGTGCCCGCGACAGACCCGCGGCGGCCGCCAGATCATCGACGGTGATCGTCTCGGCATAGCGCGAATCGACCAGATCCTTGGCCCGTTGCAGATAACGGGCCGGAACAACCTGCGCCACAGGAATATTATGTACGGGCGAACGAGTTGGCTGGGCGGCCGCGGACCCGAGGGTCCGAGGAAAGTCCGGACTTCACAGAGCAGGGTGATTGCTAACGGCAATCCGAGGTGACTCGCGGGAAAGTGCCACAGAAAACAGACCGCCACCAACGGTGGTAAGGGTGAAACGGTGCGGTAAGCGCGCACCAGCATTCCGGGTGACCGGGATGGCTAGGCAAACCCCACCCGAAGCAAGGCCAAGAGGTCGCACCTGGTGCGGCTGCGCAGGCGCTCGAGGGTTGCTCGCCCGAGCCTGCGGGTAGGCCGCTCGAGGCACCCGGTGACGGTGTGCCCAGATGGATGGTCGCCGCCTCATCGCCGTGGTAGTTCGCGGCGGTGAGGAACAGAATCCGGCTTATAGGCCAACTCGTTCGCGCTAACTCTCTGAACTGCATGTTTAGCTCGTCTGGGTGGAGGTCGTCCGCAGTGCGTCCGCAGTTATTCCGGAGCACGGAGTCGATGGCGTCGCGCGTCCGGTCGTCAGAATCCGGCCACAGGTGGCTGTAGGTGTCCAGCGTCTCGACTGCGCTTGCGTGACCGACGCGCGCCTGAACTGTTTTCACGCTCTCGCCGTGCCGGATGAGCAGGCTTGCGTAGTAGTGGCGAAGCGCGTTGAAGCCTGTCCCGGCCGGAAGTCCCGCGGCCTCGACTGCTGGACGCCACTTGTGGCCGAAGGCCTGCCGGGTGATCGGCTTGCTCGCCAGTTTGAACACCAGGCCGTCCGGCTCGGCAGGAAACGCCGCTAGGTGCGCCGCGAGCGCGTCGACAACGACCTGGGGGAGCGGGATCGTCCGATTGCTCGCCCTCGTCTCGGGTGGTCCCAGGGTCGGCGCTTCGCCTTGCACCGTGACGAGCTGCCGGTCCACCATCGCGGTCCGCTCGAGGAACCGAACGCGGTCGACCGTCAGCCCGAAGCATTCGCCCTGGCGCATCCCGGTTCCCGCGGCCAATGTGACGAGCACCTGTAGCTCCGGCGGCAGTTCTGCGCGAACCGCGGACACCTGCTCGGTCGTGAGTGGCACAATTTGCGGGCGCTGGACCTTCGGCAATTTCGTTCCGTCGCAAGGGTTCGACGCGATCCGCCGATCGCGGATCGCGGATCGCCGACTTCATCACCGTGGAAACGAGGCCGTGGACCACTCCGACCGTGGCCGGTGCCAACTCGTCCGAACGTGTGCGGTGCCACTCAATTCTTCATGTACCAATCCCAAGACTTGATCGAGGCCGAGGAAGTGGTCCATTCGCCACCTGCTGCTTCATTGGAAGCCTAGAACCCGTAGCTCAACAACGGACCCAGCTTCTTGGAATCGGCGTTCAAACTCTTTCTGTGAGTGGCTGGGAATGAACAAAAGGTTCGAAAGTGGTACCTGCGTCCCACCAAGTTATGAGGCCGCGAACCCTTTTCTTGCTGGTGAAATGTTCGCTGCTTTTGCTTATGCAAGTACTGCGAGAGTAATGCCCGAGAAGTAGCTGTGATCATGCTGCCCAGCGCGCTACCTTGCGTTGAGGGGGGCTAATTAGCTGCCACAGCGTTAATCATCGACTTGGCAGGCAGCTACCAACGGGAGGGAAATTATGAAGAAGACATTGGCGGCAGCGCTGGCACTCACCGCAAGCTCGATCGCGCTAGCCGCCCCCGCGCTGGCCGATGACCCGCCGCCCGTTCCCGTCACGCCCGGATCGCACACGGTCACCGAACAGGACGGGACGGTATGGCACGTGGGGGTGGCGCTGGACTGCGGCCCGGCCTGCTTCGCGTGGGTTACCAACAAGGGACCTGACGAGTTCCACTGGGCAGGGGACAAGTGGCTTGATTCGAATGGCATCTGGACCGTGGACGGCATCACGTTCACGAACCGGAACGGTTACACCCTCACCATGTCTTAAAGAAGAACCGTTCAGCGTGAAGGGGCTTGAAGGCCGATCATTAAGCGCGAAATCGCGGGCTACGAGTTGCATCCGGATTACGCGATCACTGCGGCCGACTGGTCAGCCGTTTGCCTGCTAGCCCTACCGGCTGATCGACGACCGCTGGGATAGCCTCTGCTGCATGGCGACGCTCATACCGCCCGAGCCGATCACCCTTGAGAGCCCCGGCATCATCAATTTCGCTGCAGGCGCACTCGACGGCCCGCGTTCACTGACATGGACCGTGAAAGGCCACAGCAATGAACGGGGCTTGGATGAGATCTACATCAGCAATCGCCAGACGAGGGGTCAGATCAAACTCAGCCTCCACCAGTAGCAGCCGGCGAGGAACAGATCCCAGAAGTCACCACTCGAGTCCGACCACCGCACCCAATCGTTCACGGGTCCAATAGACCTCGTCGCCGTTGGGGCGCGACCTAGAGAAGGCTATCGACCGGGATCATCAGGGAGTGTCGAGTTAGATTGGGGCAGCCTTCGTGGTTACACCATTCGAGCCGTGGAACTTCCGGAAGCTGTTGGCGAATATACGGAAGCGCACATCAGCCATGAATTCGAAATTGCCAATCGCTTCCCAGTACCCGGTTCTTTCGTGGACGAATTGACACCACAACTCATGAAAGTCTTTATGAAAGCGGGCGGCTGATGGCGAGACTGCTCGCAAAAACTCAGACAGGGTAGCCCGCGCCGTCGTTGATCCCGAAGTCAGCCATATACGGACTCCCTCTCTTGTGACAGGAAGTGGTCGACTCCCAACCACAATTTTGGTCGGAGGCCGCGGGGGGCAATTCGGCCCATCGAGCCTGGGGATTTGCCCGGCCCGTGCGACAGGCCCGGCGGAGCGCCCGCCCGTCCGCGGATCGTCCGCAGTAGGTTCGACAACAGCCGTCGGCGACCAACAAAGTCAACAATCTGACCTGCGAATACACAACGGAGCCAACGCTGCAAACGCCCAGATAACAGAATCCGGCTTACAGGCCAACTCGTTCGCCCGCCTCGCGTTAGCGGGCCTTGCGCACCGACTTGTCCAGCTTCTTCAGCGCCTTGTCCAGTCGCCCACGCGCGTCGCGGGCCACCGCGTCCTCGCGGGCATACAGCAGGCCGTAGGTGAAGGTGTCCTCCCCGGCTGCGTGAGCGGCTTCAGCCTGCTGAACCAGATGAGTGCGGCTGACGACGCTGTCCTGGTGGTCACCCAGCAGGCTCTGAATGCTCTTCGCCCGGTCGGAGACCTTGTCGGCGCCCGTTGCGGCCGCGGTATAGCGAAGGCGCTTGGCGCCCTTGCGGATTCGGTGCAGCGCTTCATCGCGGTCGGTTTCGGCGGCGTCGGCTGCGTTCTTGGCGGCTTTGCGCACACGCTTGTATGCCGAGCCGACGGTCGCGGTCTTCGACTCGCCGTCGTCGGTCGTTTGCACCGGTTCAGCCGCGACCAGCCCGTCGAGCGCATCCAGCAGCCGGAAGTACCGCTCTGAACGCATTGCGATGAGCGATCGCCGCAGACCCGACTTGTAGCGGCGCTTCGCGCCCTCGATCAACCGCTTCCGTACCGGGCCCCGCACGAGTTCCCCGGGTAACTCGTTGAGGGCCTCCTCGTAGCGCTGGGCCAGCACCTCGGCGTCACGGGCCACGCCGAGCACTGCTGCGAGCTGGCGCAATTCGTCGAGCACCCACGCGTCGTCCGAAATGCCGAAAGCCTCCTCCGAGGACTGCAACAGGCTGCGAATCTTGCGGGTCGTCACCCGCATCTGATGCACCGAGTCATCGACGTCCGCCCGCACCGCGCGGTCCCACTCGATCAGCTCGTCGATCTGCTCGGCCACTGCCCGGTGGATCGGATCGTCCGGTGGCTGCGTCGCCTCGTCGTTATCGCTGGCCAGCACGCGGGCAAGCTTCGAGCCGTGCCCGGCGGGCACGCCACCGGCATCCTGCAGGCGGTTCGATAGCCGATCCAACAGACCGTCGGAGGCATCAGCGCCTTCGGCCAGTTCCAGCTCCCACTCGCGCCACTGCTGCTGCTCGCCCTCAACGGCTGAGGCCGTCACCTGATCGTCACTGAACTCGGCGAGAGGCGAACCGTCCGCGTCATACAGGACGGTGACAGTCCGGTACGTCGAGATCTTGGCTACCGGCGCCAGCGGACGGTTTCGGACGATGGCGAGCACGATGTCCTTGAGATCGTCGGGCACCGCCTCGTCGTCGGCGTCGCCGAGCGGGGCCCGCACCTCGGTTCGGGTATCGGGGCCGGCCGGCAGTTTGAGATGCCAGCCCGCGTCCGTGCCGCCGGTCCGCCTGCGCAGTGTCACGTGGTGGGCGGCAAGGTCGTGGTTCGGTGTGTCGAAATAGACGGCATCCAGTCGCTGCACCGGCGCCCGATCCACCCGCGCCACTGCCGAGAGCCCCTCGAATGACGGCGAGACCGTCGAGTCGATCACGTCGAACTTCCGCTCGATCTCGGTATGCCGGGATGTCTTCGCTTTGCTGGCAGCCATATGCACCTTCGTCGTGGATACGCCGGGGAAGCTCAGAGTGCCATACCGAGGTGAACGCAGGAATGGGACCACGTGCGACGACAGGCGCGCAGGCGCAGATACAGTCCACGTGTGACCGAATACCAGACGATTACGCTCGAGCAGTCCGGCCCGATCGCGCGGTGCAGGCTGTCGGCGACGGCCTTGATGTGGCTGCCCCGGCTGGGCGCCGTCGCAAAGGACTTGAGATCGCCTCCCGCGCTGAAGAATCGGCCCGAGCCCGTCAGCACGACGACCTTCGTCGCGGGGGTGTCACAGCGGGCGGCTGCGTCGGCCAGCTCGCGAGTCATGATGTCGTTCATGCCGTTTGCGGCATCGGGCCGATTGAGCGTGAGCCGCGCGATCGGGCCGGACTGCTCGAGCGTAATCGTCTGGTATTCGGTCACACGTGGACTGTATCTGCGCCTGCGCG